>NZ_JCAUAW010000068.1:0-1031 GCF_059692155.1 Paenibacillus sp. JT22N1 | reverse complement strand
ATGATTGGGGTGAAGTCGTAACAAGGTAGCCGTATCGGAAGGTGCGGCTGGATCACCTCCTTTCTATGGAGACTCGGATCTGATAGATCCAGTCAAGTATCTTCGGATACAAATTGCTTACTCACTCGTGTTCAGTTTTGAAAGAGCAATCTTTCAAAAGCATTAAAGTTGTTCCTTGAAAACTAGATAACGAAACAAACGTAAAGTAAGAACTTAGGTTGCTTGATCTTCGGATCTTGCAAAATTCTTTAAATGTTTTTCTAGGTTAAGCTAGAAAGAGCACACGGAGGATGCCTAGGCACTAGGAGCCGAAGAAGGACGTGGCGAACGACGAAATGCCTCGGGGAGCCGTAAGCAGGCTTTGATCCGGGGATGTCCGAATGGGGGAACCCAGCTGTGGTAATGCGCAGTTACTCTATTGTGAATACATAGCAATAGTAGAGGCATACCCAGGGAACTGAAACATCTAAGTACCTGGAGGAAAAGAAAACAAAAGTGATTCCGTCAGTAGCGGCGAGCGAAAGCGGAATAGCCCAAACCAAGGAGCTTGCTCCTTGGGGTTGTAGGACCTCGTTATGGGGTTAGTTCGGTAGGCGAAGTGATCTGGAAAGGTCCGGCATAGAAGGTAAAAGCCCTGTAGCCCAAATCGAACGAAATCCCTAGAGGTATCCTGAGTACGGCGGGTCACGTGAAACCCCGTCGGAATCCGGCAGGACCATCTGCCAAGGCTAAATACTCCCTAGTGACCGATAGTGAAGCAGTACCGTGAGGGAAAGGTGAAAAGCACCGCGGAAGCGGAGTGAAAAAGAACCTGAAACCGTGTGCTTACAAAAAGTCAGAGCCCTCTATATGGGTGATGGCGTGCCTTTTGTAGAATGAACCGGCGAGTTACGTTCCCGTGCGAGGTTAAGCTGAAAAGGCGGAGCCGCAGCGAAAGCGAGTCTGAATAGGGCGCTTTAGTACGTGGACGTAGACCCGAAACCGTGTGATCTACCCCTGTCCAGGGTGAAGGTGAGGTAACACTCACTGGA
>NZ_JCAUAW010000067.1:0-1175 GCF_059692155.1 Paenibacillus sp. JT22N1 | reverse complement strand
TCGTATTATGAGGTCACCAGATCTTTCTGGTCGACCTCTTTTTTGTAAGGTCGTAAGATAGCGGTAGCCGGGGATCGAACGATTCTGCCCGTGGGACTTGGATCCCGAGAGCTATTCAGTTCATCCCCCCTACTTGTTCAACCATGGTTAGGCTGGTTGGGACATGAATCCCGTATCACATGCGATAGTGTGGAAGACAAGAAGGTTAGGGGTTGCCGGTGAAAATACTACAGGAGTGATGTTATGAATCCAGTCATTGGTTTGGATGTATCAAAGGGTGAGAGTCATGCACAAGCTTTTTTAGACCGTGGAGTACCTCATGGGAAGATCTTTAGGTTTAAGCATGATCTTGAAGGGTTAGCGTCTTTTCTAAATTATATGAGAGGAGTGGAATCAGCTGCAGGGATGCGTCCCTCCATTGTTATGGAAGCAACAGGCCATTATCATTGCCCCGTTGTTCAGTTTCTAGATGAGCACCAGTATTTGAACATCGTCATTAATCCTTTAATCTCACATAACGCCAAGAAAACCAATTTGCGACGGTTAAAGACGGATGCCGCAGATGCCCATCTATTAGGGACGCTGTACTATAAAGAAGAGTTTGAACCCTACAAAAAGCGGGGTCAGCATCTCATGAATTTACGCTATCTAACACGCCAACATGAATCTTTAACGGGTATGTATGTCCAAGTAAAACTACAGTTTCAGGCTATTCTGGATCAAGTTTTTCCCGAATATCATGGCGTGTTTGGTGACCTTTATTCAAAGGTTTCCCTTCGATTTCTGGCTTTACACCCAACGTCTAAAGAGGTCCTAGGAATGTCCGAGTTGGAGATTACAACTGCTATCGGGCGTCTTACAGGACGCAGCAGATCCATCTCATGGTGCTTGGAACGCGCTCAAATCCTAGGGGCTGCAGCAAAGCGAAATCCCTTTAAGGAGACGGCTTTTTCCAGCCATTTGATCTCCATGCAGCTGCTCATGGAATTACTTCTTCAATACCAAGAGCATCTAGCAACCCTTAATAAATCGTTAGATGCCTTAGCTGAAGAATTGCTTGAATATGATTTAATCCAATCGATACCCGGTATTGGCACTAAGATTGCTGCAACAATTTTAGCTGAGATCGGGGAAATCGATCGGTTTGATCACGCAAAGAAACTGGTGGCCTTTGC
>NZ_JCAUAW010000066.1:0-1186 GCF_059692155.1 Paenibacillus sp. JT22N1 | reverse complement strand
TGCACTTCTGTCAATAGCGTAGACACAAAATCAAGGAACAACCGTTGTATTAGGCCGGCTGACTTTTGTAGTAAAGTTGCTCAAAATGATGAGCCGACTCGTACCCTAAAGTAGAGTGAGCTCGAAGTCGATTGTAGTCAAATTCAATATAGGCATAGAGCTCTCTCATAGCTTGCTTACGGGTCTTAAATTTTGTTTGATACACAAGTTCTTTTTTCAACGTACTATGAAAAGATTCTATGCACGCATTATCGTAGCAATTTCCCTTGCGGCTCATACTGCCAATCATTTGGTAGGTTTGTATCTTTTCACGATACTCATGACAAGCGTACTGCGAGCCGCGATCAGAGTGATGGATTAATCCAGGTTCGGGCTTGCGTCGATTATATGCCTTCTCTAATGCGTCTAAAACTAACTCTCTTGTCATCCGAGCTCCCATCGCAAATCCTACGATTTTGCGAGAATATAAGTCCATTACGCTGGCCAAATACAACCAACCTTCACCTGTTGCAATGTAGGTGATATCCGTTACCCAAGCTTTATTCGGTGCTAGCACTTTAAACTGGCGATTTAACACATTGTCGTACACTGGCAAATGGTGTTTAGAATTTGTTGTAGCCTTGATTTTCCTAACCGTTATCGACTTTAACCCCAGTTTTCTCATGAGACGGCTGACCGTTTTGGAAGAAACAACTACTCCCTTTTTTCTTAAGATTTCCGTAATTGTAGGACTTCCCGCACGTTTTTTATAGTAGTTAAACAGACTTCGAATCTGCTTTTCTAGCACTTTTAGACGCTTTTCACGGGCGCTAGGTTCACGTTGTATCCATTTGTAATATCCGCTTCTAGAAACCTTTAAAATTGTGCACATCTTCTCGACCCTATACTGGAAGCGTTGTTTATAAATAAACGGATAAATCAGCGCGGGTCCTTTGTGAAGAAGTGCATCGCCTTTTTTAAAATGTCATTCTCTTCTTGGAGTTCTAGGTATTGTTTTTCCAATTTTTTTAGGCGCTCATAATCTACAAATACCTGGGACTGCGTTTCAACCGCACCCGATCCATACTGTTTGATCCAGTGACTTAGGGTACTTTTAGGAATGTTTAATTCTCTGGCTATTTGCGTCGGTTTCTTACCTGAAGACTCCATGTGTTCAATCGTATTACGTTTAAATTCTTCATCATAA
>NZ_JCAUAW010000065.1:0-1258 GCF_059692155.1 Paenibacillus sp. JT22N1 | reverse complement strand
CTCCTAGGCCCCCTAAATAAACTGGAGTCCTCCCGTTAAATAAATTAAACTTATTTACAAAGGGGATGATCCGGGATGGGAAAAAGATTAGGAGAAGAAGTACGTTTGAAAGCTGTACGAGAAGCGTTAGCTGGGATTAAGGTGGGGGCACTGGCTCGTATGTATGATGTACATCCAGAAACGATTCGTGGATGGATTAGAGATCATAGGGATGATGTGGCTCCGGAAGAGATTCCAATGACAGATGAGCATCTGCTAGAGCTTCAGCGACTTCAGGAAATTGAAGCGAAATACGAGAAAGCGATGAAGATAATTGGTGAAAAAGAACTTGAGAATGAGATTTTACGAGAACTTATAAAAAAGAGGAACCCCGCTTATCCGAAAAGTACGAAGTAGCTGACCAGTTCATTAAGCGGGGAGAAGTAGCAGCACTGGTTCTTCGAATCACTGGGCTTTCCATGTCCACTTACTACGATCGGAGAAAGCGAGTCTCGGACACTACAGCACGTAAGGCAGATGGTCCCAAAGGACGCCCTCTGCCTGGGTTTTCTCGAACAGTAACAGGTGAAAAAATAAGTGACGAACAAATAACAGAGTGGCTCTTAGAGCTTCTTGAAGGTGAAGAACATGTCTATGGATACAAGCTTCTCGCACAATGCCTCCGCAATGAACGAGGCTTAATTTTAAACAAAAAGAAATCTTACCGCCTTTGTAAAGAACAAGGCATTCTCCAGAAACAGCGTGAGCGTAAGACTAAACATCCACGCAGATTACCGAAAAACCGAGTCGTAACGGGTCCCAACGAGCTGTGGCAGATGGACATTAAGTATGGTTATGTGACGGGATGCAGACGATTCTATTTCATACTTAGTATTATTGATGTGTTTGATCGTGTCGTCGTTGAGCAGTACAGAGGACCGGTTTGTGAGGCTAAGCATGCCGTACAGACGCTATGGCGCGCGCTAGAGAGCCGGATAAAGCCTGAGGAGGAGCTCCCTGCAATACGTACGGACAATGGTCCCCAGTTCATCAGCCAGCTATTCGGCGACACGTGTGAGAGCCTTGGGATGGTTCACGAACGTATACCACCGCGCACACCTAATTCGAATGCCTACATTGAATCATTCCACAGCCTGCTCGAGCGCGATTTGATCGGGAAAAGGGATTTCATGACGTTTGATGAAGCTTATGAAGCGCTTGATCATTATATGGACTTCTACAATAACCGCAAAATGCACGGTAGCTTAAAACGGATGCC
>NZ_JCAUAW010000064.1:0-1286 GCF_059692155.1 Paenibacillus sp. JT22N1 | reverse complement strand
TGTACTTCTGTCAATAAAATAGACACACTTTTATGGAACAACCGTTGCATTAAGAAGCTAAGTTTTCATAGTAGAGCTGCTCAAATCGATGGGGTGTCTCGTACCCTAACGTTGAGTGAATGCGTCTGCGGTTGTAATCAAACTCGATGTAAGTGTAAAGTTCTTTTTGAGCTTGTTTCCTTGTTTTAAATTTGGTCAGGTAAACGAGCTCTTTTTTCAAAGAACTGTGAAAAGATTCAATACAGGCATTATCGTAGCAGTTACCTTTACGACTCATGCTGCCAATCATCTTGTAGGTTTTTAAACGTCCCGTGTAGTCCTTGCAAGCGTATTGTGAACCTCGATCAGAGTGATGTAGCAATCCTGGTAATGGTTTTTGGCGCTTGTAAGCGAGGTCTAACGCGTCTAAAACCAACTCCTGTGTCATCCGAGCTCCCGTGGCCCAACCTACGATTTTACGGGAGTACAGGTCCATGACGCTAGCCAAATACAACCAGCCTTCGCCGGTCGCTATGTAGGTGATGTCGGCTACCCAGACCTTGTTAGGAGCCATCACCTTGAACTCACGATTAAGAATGTTTTCGTGTACAGGCATATTGTGTTTTGAATTCGTGGTTGCCTTGTATTTCCGCACGGTGCGCGACTTTAAGCCTAGTTTCTTCATGAGACGACTAACTGTTTTAGAAGACACCTTATGGCCTTCTTTGCGCAAATCTTCCGTGACTCTTGGGCTGCCATAGAGCCGTTTGGATTTCTTGAAATGATACTGAATTCGTTTTTCAAGCATGATCCGACGCTTCTCACGAGGGCTTGGCTTACGTTTGAGCCATTTGTAATATCCGCTTCTTGATACGTGTAATACGGTGCACATCTTCTCGACCCGATACTGGAAGCGGTGTTTAAAAATAAACGGATAGATCAGCGCGGGTCCTTTGTGAAGAAGTGCATCGCCTTTTTTAAAATTTCATTTTCCTCCCGTAACTCGAGCATAGCTTGTTCCATTTTCTTCATTCGTTCATAGTCGACAAACACTCGAGATTGTGCCTCTACAGCACCACTTCCATACTGTTTAATCCAACGACTTAGGGTACTTTTAGGGATATTTAGTTCTCTGGCAATCTCAATGGGTCTCTTATTCTCAGTTTCCATGTGTTCAACTGTTTTTCGTTTAAATTCCTCATCATAACTTTCACGTTGGTTTCCCATGCCACACCTCGACCTTGAATTTATATCTATTATTATAAAGGCCGTCCCCTAGTGTGTGTCTACTGAAAAGTCTAACATCA
>NZ_JCAUAW010000063.1:0-1290 GCF_059692155.1 Paenibacillus sp. JT22N1 | reverse complement strand
TGTACTTGAGTCAATAGAGTGGACACAAAAAAAGGTTAAGAAATTAGTTTAGCTTGCTTGTAATACTGCGTTTCAAACTTGTCTGGGGACAAATATCCGAGCTTGCTGTGCGTACGCTTCCGGTTGTAGAAAAACTCAATGTACCAGTAGATTCGCTGGTGTGCTTCTTGGCGGCTTTGAAATTTATACCTGTACACCAATTCCCGCTTGAGGATGCTGTGGAAAGCCTCTATACAAGCATTATCGTAGCAGTTACCTTTTCGGCTCATGCTACGAATCATATGGTATTTTTTCAGCTGTTTACGGTATTCACTGGACGCATACTGCGATCCGCGGTCTGAATGATGAATAAGGCCCTTAGGCGGTCGTTTGGCTTCGTATGCCTGGTTTAAGGCATCTAGCGTCAGTTCCACAGTCATGCGATTGCCTAGCTGCCAGCCGACAATTTTGCGGGTAAACAAGTCAAGAACGCTTGCTAAATAAAGGTTTCCTTGACGCGTGTGGATGTACGTAATGTCGGTAACCCATGCTTGATTCGGTCTTGTACACACATCAAAATGCTGATTCAGCCAATTAGGCGCAATCGGGTGACTATGATTTGAATCCGTTGTTTGTACGCTGAATTTCACTACGGCTTGTGAGCGTAAGCCCTTCTCTTTCATGATGCGTCCAACCGTTTTGACAGCGACTTTGAAACCTTTCTTTCTCAGTTCCTCTGTGATTTTCGGACTCCCGTAATTCCGATCCGATTCCAAGTACTGGGTTTCTACCTCTTTAGCCAACGCTTCGCGGCGCTTTTTCCGCGGACTCGGTGGTGTTAATCGCCATTTGTAGTAACCGCTCCTGGATACACCTAGTACACTGCACATCTTCTCAACTCGAAATGTTGAACGGTGGTCATCAATAAACTTAAATTTCACTTCGGGTCTTTGCTGAAGATGTGCAGCGCCTTTTTTAAGATGGCTAGCTCTTCCTCTAGGTCTTTGTTTCGCTGCTCCAAGTCTTTCACGATCTGATCGTGGCTGCGCAGATTCCCACTGCCCACGAAGGGCTCATCTGGAAATTGGCGATATTTACTCACCCATCTGCTCAAAGTCTTCGCTGGAATGTTCAGTTCGTTTGCAATTTCCGGGATCGATTTACTATGTTGTTGAATGTACTTTACCGTTTCCTCTTTAAACTTTTCATTGTAACGTTGGCGGGATTCACTCATCTCGGACACCTCGTAATTTGGATAGATCTATTATCTAACTCCCCAATTCGTTGTGTCCACTATTAAGTCTAAATGCA
>NZ_JCAUAW010000062.1:0-1417 GCF_059692155.1 Paenibacillus sp. JT22N1 | reverse complement strand
TGCAGAACATAAAGCAATTAAAGTTCCAAATATAATTGTTTTTTTCTTGGATAAACCATTGTAATACTTGAGAAAAAATGCTGTGAAAATAAAAATAGGTATATAAGAAATACACGTTACTATAAATCCATTACCTCCAAGCAGATACCTATACAAAAGAAGTACTAGAGCAACAATTAGACCAGGTCGTATTCCACCATACAAAATTGCTATGATAAAAGGGAGTATTCTTAAGTCGTATATATAACCAGGGAAAACGGTAAATGGAAAAGACATACAGAATATAACTGAGATACTTCCATGCACGCCAATAAGGATTTCTTTATTCTTTGTTTTGTAAAGTCCGAGGGAAAAATAAGTGAGGATACTTACCAAAATGAAGAGAAAATTTAATAGTAATTGGTCTATCCCTAACAAGGCGATCCCCTCTTCTTTGAATTCATAAGATTCTGATATAAATATATCTTGAATTGTGCTATATGTCAGTAAGGGATTTTCGAATTATTGTATATATAGCCGGAACCGTATTGGAAAATTAGTAATAGCTTGAAGCAATTCTTGCCCATCAAAATACCAGAAGGGCTGCCACATGGCCAATGTCATTTAGTTTAGCTCAAAGACAAGAACAGGAATAAAAATGAAATCCGAAACGGCATGGGAAAAGTCCTGTGCCGTTTGTTTTTTTGGTGAAAGCAAAGAAAAAGCGCACAGCAAACAAAGCGGATGGAGTGTCCGCTTTAAAAATGTTCTTGTGAAACGAATTATGCTACTCTATAGACGAAGCTCACGACTGATTTCCAACGGATTTTGCGCGTATTCTGCTGCCCTTTGCGAACGGGTCGAATCGGCAAAATGTTTTTGCGAATCAGTGCTTCAACATTAGGCAGGGGTTCATCACCTTTTGAGCGCAGGAAATGTCTACAAACGTGAACGGCGACCGTGAAGTTAACTTGGTATTGGTGCCGTTTATCCATTTGGGAAATGACGACGTGCGAGGTCATCATTTCAGCGAAATTGTACATAATCATTCTTGCGAAAATCTCTTGGATGATGGACTCTCGTCTCTTCGCGTGAAAACTCGTCAGACCGACAGTGTATTTTAATGCTCTAAAAGAGGTTTCAATGCCCCAGCGCATGTTATAAATGGACCCCAGTTCCTCGGGTGGGAAATCATCGGCAGAAAGATTCGTAATGATGGTTTCATAAGTTCCACTCGGCAGGACGAATTTCCCCATCTAGGGCCTCAATAATTCGATAGCACACCATCAAGCCCAGCCCAGTCCCTTTATCCTTAGTTGAATAAAAGGGAACACCCAACCGAGATAATTGATCTTCCGTCATGCCGACTCCAGTATCAATAATTTCGATCACAACATCATTACTATTGGCATACACATTTATCGTTAGTTGACCATCT
>NZ_JCAUAW010000061.1:0-1680 GCF_059692155.1 Paenibacillus sp. JT22N1 | reverse complement strand
GGGTGACATGGTGACAAATGGTTTCGCCGTCTTTCAAGTCGTAAACCACCGTATAAAATGGAAAACCCCCTCTACTTTTTTTTTCAACGAACAATATGCGCCCAAGCGGACCTCTATTAAACGGTGATTTTTCATGGAACACATTAAACTAACGGTGAACGATAGCTTCATAACAAAGATCAAACATGCTGCCGGTGATAAACTCGGTGGCCTGTTGTACTAACGGGCAGCATGCCGTGACGAATGATAGATTTTATGATGGCATGGTAGGTTGTAGGGGAAGACAAAGACCAACAAACGGTTATAATCGAACATTACCTTGTTCCTGGTTATGACGTAGGAATATAGTGAAAATATCCAAATTGGAGTGTGTGCTATGATTTACAATAATGGAATGATGGCTAAGAGAGCAGACACCTGATCGGTATTCTGGAGGATGATTGGAAATCCCTCATCGCGATAGAACATTTACTTGCAAATGTCGGCCGGGATTCGGAGAGTGGTATTATTTCGCCCCTATGGTCTTTCACTGTTACGCAACCTCCCCGAACAACCTAAGCAACATGCGGCGAGGGATTGTGGTTTTGGCAAGCCACGGTTCGCTTTTCTGAATCCTTGTCCATGCAAAACCACGACATTTAAGTGCTGGACAGTGGTTCAAAACCCTGCATTACCAATCATTACGACAGTTTCGTCAGTTGCGTATTGGTAGCGCTTCTGATGGTTCTTTTGCTTTTCATGGATGTTGCAGGACAAGATTCATTTATCAAAACCATCTAATAAGAATACGGTTTGGCATGTTGAGGGTGCTTCGTAGGTTATGATAAGATTATAAGATATCAAGAGAGAAATTGAGGTGAGAAGCTTGGACCGACTTTATGATATGTTACACTTTAACTCGGAGTTTGTAGAGAAGAAGGAATTTGAAAAATATAAAGCATCTAGATTCAAAGATAGAAAGATGGTTGTTGTAACTTGTATGGACTCAAGACTTACCGACCTTCTTCCCCGAGCATTAAATATAAAGGATGGAAATTCCAAAATCATTAAAGATGCTGGAGCGATAGTTTTGCATCCATTTGGCAGCGTTATGCGTAGCGTTATTGTCGCTGTATATGAATTAAATGCCGATGAAGTGTTTGTGGTCGGACATCATGATTGCGGGATGAGCTGTATTGACCCTAGCGAAACCATTAATAAAATGAAGGAGAACGGCATATCTTCCGAAACTATCGACACCCTCGAAAGTTCCGGAATTAATTTGCAACAATGGCTACACGGTTTTGATAGTGTTGAAGACTCCGTCAAAGGAAGCGTGAAAACGGTCAAGAACCATCCCCTCATGCCAAAAAAAATTCCAGTTCATGGCCTTGTAATCGACCCGGAAACAGGAAAGTTGGATTTAATAGTTGACGGTTATAAACATAAGGAATCCTAGGGAAATCCGAATTGAATGAAGCCTTCCTGGATCACGAAACGCTATTCTGGGGAATACTGAGCTATCGAGAAACTATAGCTCAATGAAGACACGACGGCAGCCGGCCAGACGATCGGCTGCCGTTTCCTTTGAAGTAAACATTCCTGTTAGTCCTAAGAATTGGACTTTGAAAGAAAAGGAGCGCCTCGGTATGATGGGTTTGTCAAAGGGTTTAACCCAACACCATCAAGGAGGCGCTCTTA
>NZ_JCAUAW010000060.1:0-2230 GCF_059692155.1 Paenibacillus sp. JT22N1 | reverse complement strand
TAAAGAGTTGAAAAACATTCAATCCACAGATGGAAACGGTGGTATTGGAACAGCAAATAAATACCGTATCTCTGTGGCAACGAATGTAGTTGGAGGCGTAGCCGTAGTACCAGCAGCTGGAGCTGACTTTACAGCACCAATCACAGGAACAGACGCTGAATTCTTCAATGAAGAGCACAAGTTCACCTATACAGCAGCAGTGGCAGGAACAAACTCCGCAGAGTTTGTAGCTAAAGTAGAGAAACAAGTAGGAACAGGTGCCTGGAGCGAAATCTTCAACGTAACGAAAAAAGTTGAAGCTATCACAGCGGATACAGACCTGACTTATGAAATCCAAACGGTAAGTGATCTGGTTAATGCTATTGATACAAGCTCTGTAGCTGAAGCAACTTACGATACAGCATCCGGAGATAAATTGACTGTTGCCGCGCAAGAGTCTGCCGTAACAAGCAAACTTGCTAGACAAGTAAAGCTTACTGCAACAGATGGTGCGGGTAACAAAGTGGCAATCCCACAAACAATTCAATCGATCACAAGCTCTAACGGTATTGTTGCTAAAACAGACATGAACGCTGGTAAAGGTTATGTGATTGGTAACGAAGCAGGAACAGCGACATTAAATGTGGCATTCACAGACAATAAAGGTCAATCTGTCCTGAAAACTGTCAATGTAAAAGTGCTAGATAACGTACTGACATCAACTAAAGTTGAAGCAGGTAATACAGCGACAACAGCAACTGACTGGTCAGATGCCGTAACAGCAGCAACAGATGGTAAACCAAACGCATTCGGTTTGATGAACCTGAAAGTAACGGATAACTATGGCGTGACTTTCGAAGGATTTGAAGCACAACAGTACAACTACCTGTTTGGTGTTGTATTCACAGTAAAAGGTATTACAGGTACTGGTTCCGTATCAGTTGATCAATATGGTAACATCACAGCAGATGCTGGTGTAACTGGCTTTGATCTGGTGGCTACAACAGCAGCGGGCATGTCCGTAAGCACATCTGTATTGAAATAAGCTGTAACGTAAAAAGGAGACCTTCGGGTCTTCTTTTTTTATTTGCTTCATTCTAATTGGAAAATACTTATCAATGAAATTAAGTATATAATCACGTATACTAATTCATGTAGCAAAGTGATAGACGGAAAGCTACATAGACTCATGTCATGATTCATTAGTCGTCCCGTTGGTTATAAGTTTTTATAACAAAAAAACTTTCATAATATTAGGAGGAAACAAACCTTTATGAAGAAAACACTATCCGTAGTTCTTACATCCGCTATGGCTCTTTCCATGTTCTCATCCGTCGCATTTGGTAAAACATCTGCTGACTTCACAGACTTGAAAGACCTGGATGCAGCAACAAAAGTGAAATTCGATGCGATGATCACTGCTGGTATTTTTGACGGCGTGACAGAAACAACATTCGGTCTGAAAGACGAAATGAACCGTGCACAATTTGCGAAAGTAGCAGCATTGATCATGGGTCTGGAAGTAAACAAAGACTTGAAAACATCGACATTCACTGACGTTAGTGTAACCGATGCAGCAAATGGTTATGCACTTCCTTACATCGAAGCTTTGAAAACTGCAGGCGTTACTGATGGCTATGCTGAAGGTCAATACAACCCAGCTGGTAAAGTAACAAAAGAACAACTCGCTACATTCTTGGTTCGTGTTCTTGGTCAAGATGAAGCAGCAAAAGGCAAAACAGGTACAGATACAACAGTATCCGGTTGGGCCCAAGGTTATGTAGCTCTTGCACTTGAATTGAAACTACTTTCCAACGGTACAGACGGTAAATTCGGTGGTATGGCTAACGCAACTCGCGATCTGCTGTTGACTGGTGCATACGAAGCGAAACAACAATACGTACCAGCTGGTAAAGTATCGGTAACTGGCGCGAAAGCAACAGGCGTACAACAAGTAACTGTAAGCTTCAACAAACCTGTTGACACAGATAAAGTAAAATTAGCTATGAAAAAAGGTTCCATCGATGTAGCAACAACAGTTAAATTTGCTGATGACAAGAAATCTGCTGTTCTAACATTGACAGATGTTAAAGTTGGAGAAGGGGATTATACGGTAACTCTTTCCGGTCTTGATGCAGCGGCTGTTGACAAAACAACAGCTACATTTAAAGGCGAGAATGAGAAAGTGACTAAACTTGAGTTCGCAAACGCTGGCGATACAGTTGCAAAAGCATCGGATGTTCGTCTTAAA
>NZ_JCAUAW010000059.1:0-2450 GCF_059692155.1 Paenibacillus sp. JT22N1 | reverse complement strand
GCCACAAAGCCGAGGATGCCGAGGTTGAGTTTGCTGTCTTTTGGGTTTAATTCTTGCATTGATTTTCACCCCTTAAGCCTTTATTGTGTAAGCTCATATAGGCGATCCTCAGTTCCATTTTTCGTAATTTTACTTTATCGCGCTCCTGAACAGAAAGAATCATTGGACTCCGCCTTTCAATTAGATATCGCGAAAATGTGGATATCGACATTACGAAGTGATTAATTACATGTAATATTCTACCAATGATTCGTTCGTGTATCTACTATTACGTTTAGGAGAACACTTGGTCAATGGTTGAAGTTATTAGGTGGCACCTAAGTTAATCCTACAAAAAGAGGCGCCAGAAAGCGCCTCTTTCATTTCATTTTTTGAATTATCTTTACATGAAGGCATTACTGAAACACCTGCTTCATAAACGCAGCTAATCTGATCACGCCGACAGGCTGTATTATTGCGGTATCCTGCCCGTTACTTCAACAAACGAAAATGCAGATCAAATTTACTCATGACATAACTTAAGAATTTCATTTGCCATTAATTCTGTTGTCAAGTCACGATTTTCTTCATTCATCGCATAAAGTTTTATCCCAGTCAGTTCTTTTATCTTGTCAATATCTGGATGTTTATCTACGCAGATTGTCCCTAGAATAATATGTTGAGAGCTCGAAACAACTTCATGGATCATTTCTTGAAAGGGAACGGATAACATTTGCATGAAACCAATTTCATCGATAACTGTAATCCTCTTCGTATCTAACGATAGACTCACTGCCTTTAAAGCGATTTTCTCGAAAGTATCTACTTCAACCCCATATCTCCCTACTCTTACCGAACTTTCACTATCAACACTCGCAATACGTTGACTCTCACCACTAAGAGTTACACAATTAAATCCAATTCGATTCGTCGAGTTTCGTACTTCTTCTGTGTAAAAACCACCAAAATATTCTGGACCAATTCGGTTAATAATTCGTTTTATTGCTGTTGATTTCCCCACGCGAGGTTTCCCAGTTAACAAATAACATGTATCCAAATCATCAACCCTTCCGTTATTTCAATATGAAAGGGAGCCCCCTTAACGGCAAGCTCCTTCACTAACGTTACCCGTTAGTTCAATCATTTACACCAATGTTTAAAGTTGGATTGTCTTATAGCTCAGCGCCTGTTCAACGACCTGCTCTGGTGTCAATTCAATTTCATTCCAAAAAATTAAATCACTAACTTCTGGATGTGGGATGCTTTGTTTGAGAATTTCAATCATATTATCAATTTCTTCTTCAGTGCCCTCGACATTCATAATTTTTCTTACCAGTTCAATCAAGTCATCTTTACTTAACTGCTTCATTATGAGCCTCCCTTTGAAACCATTTATCACACCCAAAGGCTACAAATCATTGACTGTAGTCTCATCTTGCTTGTGTTTGAAACTAACGTTATCCGTTAATTGAATAACCTGAGTTAATTTTGTTCCAACGCGTATGCCTTTAGCGGCTTATCTTCGCCCCAATTAAAAACATATACCCTCTCACAAGTTGGACAGTACCAAACATCATATTTAGGAAACGGGATTTGAATTAAGTCAATTTCACCTAAGTTAATTTTTTCTTCCCATTCCCTGTCTGTATACACTCGAAGTTGAACATCGTTTGGAGATATTGAGTTAGATAATGTATTCCCGCATTTACAATGAACTCTCGCCACTCAGTCCCACATCCTTCAAAAGTCTTTATGCATTTATTTTATCATCAAACTGATTTAGTTCTCCACATAACTGCCTGTTACTTCAATGAAGCAAAAAGGAGTCGCGTTGAAGCAGCTCCTGCACTATCGTATAGCTGAATTCAATGTTCATATTCACACTCACAGACTACTCAATCGGTTGCCAGACTTTCAGCTTATTGCCATCAGGGTCATAAAAATCAAATTCTCGAAACCATTTATGTTCAAGCAATTCACCAACACAAATGCTTTTTGAACAGGCATACTCATACAGTTCGGTAATGTTTGAGGTACGAAAACACACAACAGGCATTTCATAGCTTTCGCCGTTTTCTAACCACTGGTTTGTCCGAAAAGTTAAGACCTGATGATCTAACCGCTCACGTAGAAAAACCTCCTGCCTACCTGCAAGCAGATAATCTTCATGATACTCTAACCCAAAGTGCTCAATATACCATTCTTCAGACTTCTTTCGGTTAGTGACAGGGATATAGACACCGTCGATTCCTATCAACTTAGCTCTTTTTTCAACTTGCTCCATGGTGGATCATCTCCCTCAAAATACATCTTTTGAATATATTCTAAATAAATCAAAAAAACCTTCAGTTATAATTATCCTGCCCGTTAGCCGTTCATGCAGCGCAAGACCAGCGCTGCACCACAGAGGATGAAAATGGATAAAATCCGTCAATACTTCTACTACGGCTGGGTGAGGAAGGTCGATCAAC
>NZ_JCAUAW010000058.1:0-2455 GCF_059692155.1 Paenibacillus sp. JT22N1 | reverse complement strand
GAGCGCCTCCTTGATGGTGTTGGGTTAAACCCTTTGACAAACCCATCATACCGAGGCGCTCCTTTTCTTTCAAAGTCCAATTCTTAGGACTAACAGGAATGTTTACTTTAACGGACAACGGCAGCCGATCGTATACCGGCTGCCGTTGTGTTGTGCTTGAACTATCGTTATCCGTTAGTTCAATGTTCGATCATTGTCCGGCGACACAAACTTCATATTTTCCGATTCCAGACGCGAAGTCCTGAACCGGGCACAGAATAGCAAAAAGCTTCATATCATGTCATCAGGCCATATATACAATGATGTAAGGTGGGGTGGCATGTTGGCGAACGAATGGCGGCAGCCCGAAGCCCTCAGAAATGTCGGAACGGTATGGCCGCCCGGGATTACCGGCGTCAAGATCTATGGGAACCTTCCTCCGGGAGTGCACTTTATCGGACCGGTACACGGTTACCACCATGTTCCGTATCACATGATTGTACCAATGTACCTTGGCTTTCCGGGCGCCGGCACGTATTTATATTTTTAGCAAATAAAGGCTGCCGCCCGACAGCCTTTATTTTCACCTACACGGCAGCCCGTACAATAGAGAAATTCCAGAAGAGCATACTCAGGTAATAAACAGGCTATGGGATTAATGGATTATTCATTTTAAGTCTATCAAACTCATAAATAGTTCGAAGTATAAACTGACTGTTTTTATCTACCCTTTGAAATATCCCCATATAACCAACATCATTAAAAATAATATACTCCATGCTAGTAAATTCATCAGGTCTATTAGATTGCCAATAATAATGCAATTCTTGTGGGGATTTATACCATAGCCAGTCTAAATCCTTCATTGGCAAACTTTTATGAGAAAGTGCCCAAATACTAAATAGAACATGAGGATCCTCTATTTTTATTTCTGAATTTGGATTCTTGTCATGTAATTCCACAGCAGACTTATGAAGGTTTACATTGATTTCTGAGCTTGCAGAAAAATGAGACACGCCATTTACTTGGCTAAATTCTGCAGAATACTTAGCATCTTGAACATGTTCCTTGAGTTGGCCCCAGTCAAAGTTCGGAGTATAGAAAGATGAAATAACACAAATCAATCCAAAAATTAGCGCTTTAGATAAGTAAGGTTTTTTTCTTTTTTTCACGTAAACCATTCCGATTATAACGCCTGCGGGAATCAGGATACCAAATAAATTTACATAAAAATTGCACAACAGAAAAATCCCAATAATAGTAAGCCACGTTTTCATATCTATGTTTTTTCGCTGATCAAAGTAGGAAAGCAAGAGGAGTACAAGTAAACTAAGCCATAGAAACCATCCCATATTATCCTCCATTCTTTAGGCAGCCTTCTCTTTATTCATCTCTCGTTTCGCGTTAGCTTAATCTGTTATCCATAAACACTAAATGTTTTCTTCACTAGACCATACTATTTGCCCACTTGATCCAATTTCATAAGACCTGTAACGCGTTGCTTTAGACTTTGAAATCATTTCACCATTTGTATCATAAAAATATGAAATTAATCTAACTCCACCATGCTTACACGCGGTCTCAGTCTCTATGTTGATCGCAGGATCGTGATTTTCATCTTTAGGCAAATTCATTAAGGCATGAGCCACTTCATCTATTCCAGTGTGTTTGCGGAATGCCCACTGTCTGGCGCGGTTTCCAGTTAAATCGTAATCCCCAGCGTGTTCGTATAAAATGATTTGCACCGCTCCGTTCTCTAATTCCTTGTTCTCGAAGCATTAGGCAGTCAGACTCTTACCCTTCAGTTCAGCATACTGAAGATTAGTATTGTTTTGCCAGAAATCGTCTTCCGCATTATGAATATAGCCGCATACGCATTCGTACATTTCCAAAATCCCACTTACATAATTGATTACTTGAATAATCATGTTAGGATCGAACTTTGTTTCAATTCGCCCAGTAATCATACTTGTTGAAGCACTTTTTTTATAAATAAACATCTCTCTATCTACTTCGAGGGCAAGCATGAACCGATCGTTTTTCTCGTACTCTTTTCCTAGGCTTCTATAAAGTCTTGATTCATTATAAGTCATCGAGTTTGCTTTTGAGAGAAACGAACCCCTCATTACTTGAGGTTTAAATAATGAGAACTCTTTGAAAATATTCTCAACCCAATCTTTGTTTATGTTTTCATTTCGAATGAGAATTTTAAAATGTAGTTCGGACAAACTCATATTTTCGCCTCTTTTAACATGGTAATTATTTCCTCACCTATTCTACCATAGAAGTGATCAAATCTGCCCAATAGCTTAATTGCAAAAGGAGCAGCTGTCGCGGCATCTGCTCCCTGGTTTGTTTCAACTAACGTTTCCCGTTAGCCGTTCATGCAGCGCAAGACCAGCGCTGCACCACAGAGGATGAAAATGGATAAAATCCGTCAATACTTCTACTACGGCTGGGTGAGGAAGGTCGATCA
>NZ_JCAUAW010000057.1:0-3616 GCF_059692155.1 Paenibacillus sp. JT22N1 | reverse complement strand
AGCGCCTCCTTGATGGTGTTGGGTTAAACCCTTTGACAAACCCATCATACCGAGGCGCTCCTTTTCTTTCAAAGTCCAATTCTTAGGACTAACAGGAATGTTTACTTTAATAAACAAAATAGGAACTGCCGCGAAGCATGCCCCTCAACTATAGTTCGCCGTTAGCTCAACAAGCCTCGGTGGTATATATCTCAGCCTCGTTGCAGAACTTTGTGAAGCATATATGGTTTATCTTTTAACAAGCAACGGATAAAATTCTCTCCGTAAATAGTTATTGTTTTTTCCCATGGATGACCTAATATCCCCCATGAAAAATCCCTTGCGACAAAAAAATGATAATCTCCATCCGGATGAATAGAAATTATCCAATCTCCATTGTCCACTCTCCAAGGCACATGTCTTGGAAACTCCAGGCGTGCATCCACTAAATAACAATCATGTTGCCAATCTAAGGCGTAAATAAGTTCTCCCAGTTGGGTACATTGCTGAAACGCTATAACGGATTTGTCCTCGAAGTCTCTAATGAGATCTTCTGTGTACCGGTCAGATATATCGTATTTGATGAACGGACTTGGGAGGCTATAGGATGGAAAAATTGTGGTACTGGGCTTAAAATGAAAATCCTTGTAAAATCTTGACCACGCCATTTCCAACTCCTCTTCTTCTAACAAAGTCCAGCCGTTCATTCGCACACCCTCTTAACATGTTGATATATATAAAATACCTCTTTATAAATTATATCAAAAGAATGTGTCCTTGCGTTAAACTGCCCGTTAACGGGGAAAAGGCAGCCGATTTAACTGGCTGCCTTCTTATCTTGGTTATTGAGCTATTGTTTCCCGTTAGCTCGATTAGTTAGTATTCAATATTAGTTCCATTGCTTTATTAAAAGTAGAAGTCAACCCAAATTGTGTATCCGCCTTTATTCCAATATACAGATTATGTACATAAAGTAATATTGGAGTTTATTAAAAAGCGCACTATAAGCTGAGGGAGGAAATTATGCTATGACTGTAAATCCAAGATTCCCCGGATGCCCTCTTCCACAAAACATATTATTACGCACAAGACTTCAACAGTTTATTGGCCGAGATGTTTTTGTAGTTGCAAGAACGCCTGGTACGAATCACGGCAACGGAACAATCATAAGGGTTGGGGATGATTTTGTTACTATTGACTTTAAAAGAGCATTAGAGCCAGGTGTGAAAACAATAAAGTTTTCTGAGTTAATCCAGCTTAATGTTGAGGGATTGACGCGCGTACCTCAAAATTTAACACCAATTGAAAAATTAACAGGTCCTCGCTTCCCGTTTGGATATGTATTTGGCGAAGAATTCGAGTTATTTCTGGTGCGCATGGGGAAGGATTATGCTGAGTTAATTGTTAACGATACGTTTGCAAGTTTAATTAATCGAGTGATTATAACTCGCCACTCCATTAGAAGCCTGATATGTGAAGAACACGAAGAGTAGGATTACCGCTCACTGAAGATAGTTTGTACATTTGTTCGTGAGATTGTTTCTTTTGGCATTGGCATGGTGTGAGACGTGCGTCGGCAGAATACTCTAAAGACGCAGTAATTAGTAACCGCATCTATATTTATAAAGGTTAATGTTAAGAACTTAATATTTATTAGTTGATTAAAGAAATAGTCAAACGATATGGTCAAAAAGGATTAATCGCTTTACAAAAGAAGTAAATATAGAAGGCTCTTTTCGAACATATATTGCTCAGATTAAGTGCGTTTTTTATGAAACAAAACCCACAAATTATTGGCGGATTTTATTGTGCTTTTTAACTATCGTTATCCGTTAGTTTAATAATTGGGTGATTTTCGAAAAGGTATTTTATGCTGCTCCTAACAACTTCCAAGTCCAACATAAACGGGTTTCCGAGAAAAGCAACCGATCATATTTACATTGCATATGGAAACAGAGCAATGGCAGGAATCCCGCCATTGCTCTGTTTCGATTGCGGTTATTGTTCCAACACCTTTTCAAGCTCGCCAGCCATTTTAGCCCAACCATGCTTGGCGCCTTCAAACGCACGAGCATTTTCGAAACCGGTTTGTTCGAGATGAAGATTAACCTTTCCGTCCCCTAAATCCTGCAGCGTCCAGGTGACCGTCGTCTTCTCCCCTCCGCTGACCCAAGTGTAGGACAACCGGTTTGGTCCGTCCACGACTAGCACTTCGCTGTCTATAATTCCATTCCACCATTCCGTCGGTTGAGTGCGGAACTGGAAACGATGTCCTACGATTGGCTTTAAGTCATTTTCCATGACCCATTTGGCAAGCTTGTTAGAATCGGTTAAAGCGGACCAAACCTTCTCGACCGACGTCGTGTACTGAAAATCCAGGGATACCGTTGAACTCATTCTTCTTCCTCCTCTAATAGTTGGTTCAAGCGCAACATATTCGTACTCCAGAACTTGCTGTAGAAAGCCACCCAATCTTGAATTTCTCTGAGTGGAGCGGCGTTCAGCCTAAATAGCGTTTCTCTGCCGACTTTTCGGTCAAGTACCAGTCCGGCCTCTTTAAGGATTATCAAATGCTTTGATACCGCTGTACGTCCCAATTGAAATTGTGCCGTCAATTCATGAAGTGGCATCTCCTTTGCCTCTGCTAACAGACGAATCAATCGGCGCCTAGTTGGATCTGCAATCGCGTCAAACACATCACGCAACGGGTTGTCTTCGTTCACAACACCCTCTCCTAAATATTATTTTCTGTATTAGACATCTAGAATGTACGAAGGGACCGCGTTAATTTCACCACCTCCTTAAAGCCTGCGGCTCTTCGGACGCAGCGTCCACGAGGCGAGAGCTAGGATTGCAAAACTAAGTGGGCTATAAATATGGAACGCATAAGCCCCGTAGTCTCCCACGATTGCATGTGATGCAGCTGCGCCCGTCATTCCAAAGAAAATGCCGGCGTATGCCCATTCTTTAAGCCGCGGAAGACCCGGCACGATGATGGCTATCGTCCCAAGCACTTTCCAAATCCCGAGAATGGTCAGAAAGTACACCGGATACCCTAATATCTCCACCGTCCCGAGCGTCCCCCATTGATGGCTTAGCTCCCCAATTCCTCCGCTCCCCAAAAAGAATGCAAGCAGCGACGTTGTAACCCAATAAGCGATAACTTTTCCTCGAGGCTGGGTTTGTGCTTTCGCGGTTGTTTCCGCATCGATGATCGTACTCAATTGGTTTCCTCCTCATAATTGATGATTCAAGTGAACTTTATTCTTGCTTCAAACTTTCCAAATGACTAGCTTCCAATTGGACACCATTTAGTGTCTATTTGATTATATGACACCATTTAGTGTCCTGTCAACAACATTTTTAAACTCCACATATGTGTTTCAACTATTGATTTTATGCCATTTGGCTCCTTGATTACATGTTAAAAAGCCTCGGCGCGATAATGCCGAAGCTTTATGATCATGACTCAGTTTTGGTGGGCATCAGGACTGCTTGATTAATCTCATTCGGCTCTAGATAACTGCCCGTTAGCCGTTCATGCAGCGCAAGACCAGCGCTGCACCACAGAGGATGAAAATGGATAAAATCCGTCAATACTTCTACTACGGCTGGGTGAGGAAGGTCGATCAACTAT
>NZ_JCAUAW010000056.1:0-5955 GCF_059692155.1 Paenibacillus sp. JT22N1 | reverse complement strand
TAAGAGCGCCTCCTTGATGGTGTTGGGTTAAACCCTTTGACAAACCCATCATACCGAGGCGCTCCTTTTCTTTCAAAGTCCAATTCTTAGGACTAACAGGAATGTTTAGCTGAATGCCGTACTAAGCAATCGTCATCATTTACTTAGAAATAGCTCCGTCGGGAATGAGATAATGTTCTTGTCAAAATCGGGAATGGGATAAAACAAAAAAACCGCGATTTACGCGGTGATTAATGAGATAATGTTTTTGTCACCCGACAGTTCTATCGAGACACCTGTCGGATGACAAAGCCAATATATGAAAAACGAGGACTCATCCAAACAAACTGATAATCTCCCTTCTTGCTCCTTAGCTCACCGGAATATCGCTTTGATAAGCGAGACCGACCCTTTTTCTCATAAAAGGCCCTCCGAGCTCGATATGGTCCAGCATGCATTTCACGACATCATCATAAGTAACATCCAGCTCTTGAAGCCGGCTGAACAAGTAACCGGCTATATCGGCCTCGGAAAATTCCTTGATCGTCTTCGGAATTGATATGGCCAAGGTTTCCGTTGTCACATGCAGATGAACCGACGCCGGAGGCTCTATCGAATCAATCATAGTTCCCGGACACATAATTGACCAATCGAGCTCAGACTGTAGGAGTCGTTCAAAATTCCGGTTGTGATTTTTATACGCGGGCGGGAAGCCGGGTAGATTGTTGCCAATGAGGTCAGTATATGGAATATCCAGCAGCCCGGCACCTCCCATTACCCATACCCTCCCGGAAAAACTAGGGTGGATTTCACACTGGCTTATAATGTTATCAACGAGACGAACGAACTCATCTCCTTGACCTGCATGGCCGGCAGCAATAATAGCGGCGTCTTGATGCGAGAGCGCCTCGCCGACGCTTACTGGGTTTATGATATCGTCCACGACCACCTTCACATGTTTTGCTGAACGCTCTCCTTGCTGTTCATAAAACTTCTCGGAGTTTCGCACGAATGCTGTCATTTCATGTCCCATTTTACCCCCTTGCTCCAGCGCTCTTCTTCCCGTATTTCCTGTTGCTCCGAAAACAATAATTTTCATCATTTTTTCCTCCTTTTATTAATAACTCCTGATAGTTCATCTCTGGATTGACTCAAGCTTAGCATTATTTAAAAATCTTGATAAGAACCCACTTTAATGTAGGGTCCTTACTTAAAAGTAAGCATTAAGCAGAAAGGGTTATTCATGTTGGTCCACGGCAAAAATCGTAAAGTAATATTGACTGTAAATAGCAAAAGCTGCCAGGGCAAATCCCGTGGCAGCTTTTGTTATGAGTCCTTGAATTAGTGTGCAAATGAATTGAACAAGCTTTAAGAAGCAGATTCTTCGTATTTCCGCTTATTATGGTTTTCTCCCCAAGCACACATGACTTCTGCTACAGGAATCAATGTTTTGCCATATTCACTAAGGGAATATTCTACTTTTGGAGGGACGGTGGGGTAGACCGTTCTATCGATTATGCCCTCTCGTTCCAAGTCCCGTAGATGTTGTGAAAGCATTTTTTGAGATACATCAGGTATAAGCTTTTCCAGATCGTTGAATCGCTTATTGGATTGTATCAAATGCCATAAAATCATTGGTTTCCATTTGCCGCCTAGAACATGAATGATTGTCTCCACTGGACATTCAAGCTGATGAATCATTGATAAATCATCCCCTTACCTTTAAGTAAGTTCATTACCTTAAAGTATACACTTAACAAAATTTTACAGTTTATTTGCAATCCGGTCAACAATAAAAACTAATTTCTTTTCGGATACCAGACGTTCCAGAGGAATACCGCGACGCAATCGACTTTCGGAAAATGCAGATGGTGCCGAGGATTGGAGCGGAGGCGGCGCTTGGGCGATTTACACCATTCTCAAGGAACTAGGTGCATCCGCAACGAACGCTTATCGGTTGTGAAGATCGTACGAAGCTATGAGACTGGGGGTTAATCGCCTCCGCCGTCGCAGCCGCCATCGGAGTTTTCGGAGTCTGTATATGCGACCGGAGAAACGCCGTCCCTCCCGCGTCTACAGAGATTATGGCCGGTCTTCGGAGCCGTCATCGAAGAAATTACGCCCCACCTGATCATGATAAATCATTTCGGCCGGCTGAAATCGCGTCTTTTATTCAACTATCGTTCCTCGTTAGCGGAATGACAAATGGTTCATTATCCACATAGTATACGGTTATCTTGCCTTTAATTTTTTGTTTAATTGCACGACTTCAGTTAAATTATTTGCTGGATAGCTGATAACAGAATAACCTCCTGTATTTAAATTTAAAAGTTCCTTGCTGTTTAATTCTAATGAGATTTCTGTCATATCCGAATTTATATAAGCGGTTCCAATAAGGGTGCGAGTAGTATTATCATAAGTTATAATCTGGAAACCATTCGCGATTATAGTATGCTTAGACTCAGCCCCCCCCCCCCATGTTCAGTGTTCCAACAAACGTATTTTTACTTTTATCATAGGTACCATCGAGTTTTATGGGAGTTATCTTATGAATTTGAGTTTCAGCGTTATATGCAATAGCATTACCTGTTATTTTGATCGACTTTGCTGGTGTTGAGAGGAACAAGTAAACAACACCCATACTTATCAGAATGCCTAATGCAATGCACATCAGATAAATTCTTATTTTATTCACTGTAACCCCCCTTAAGAATTAACCCAATCAAGTTGTATGGCCATTTACAAAATGTAACATTTTAGTATATTCAATGATATAGTCTTAATGTCTCGTATTGAACAATTCTGCCTATTAGCGGAGAAGGCTGCCGATTCATGCTGTCGGCAGCCTTCTCCTGATTTATATTGAGCTCTTGTTATCCGTTAGCGTAACGAGAGAGTAATTATATTTTTTCAACTGGAAAGTATAAGTACAATTCGCCTGTGTTATCTTTAGGATTATAAAATTCTTGAATTGCTCCAACGATTTGATAATGTGTTTTGAGGTAAATATTCTGCAATCATATGTTTAAAAATGTTTTGATAAGAATCTTGAGTACATGTTACAACGTACTTGAAAGCTGGAATGACCCATTTTGTCCATCCATTTGGGACAATAGCGTCGTCTTTAACTTTTCCGTTAGTTGAATATGTCTGCATGTAGTAGCATCTTATTGCTGTTTACTACAATGACTTTCTTATTATGTATTTCTAAGATCTCATTTATCTTCTTCTTATTCTCAATATCGAACTTGTGATTCCATTTCAGCATATCTACTAAGCCTTTAAATGTTTGTTTGTAATTTGATTTTTCAAATCCAGTTCTCTGTTTAATAAATCTAGTTATAATTCTTATAGCTCTTTTAAATGGTTTGGGTGTTAAAAAAATAATTAAATCTGCTTCTTCAAAACTTCGAGCAACCCACTTATAATAAATCCCCTCTACAATCCACTTTTTTTGATTTATTATTTCTTCCAATAATTTATCTCTTATTTCAGGCGGATTCTTCCCGCTAAACTCGACAGATCCACTCCACATCACACTATCCAGTTCATAGTAAGGAATATTTAGCTTATTCGAAAGTTCTCTAGCTAAATATGTTTTTCCACTTCCAGTTGATCCAATTATATGGATCTTTTTATTATTTATCATGTTCTGTCCTTTTTCATGTTTGGTTTAAAAACTCAGAAATTTTGGATCTAAATTCATTTAGTAAACTATTCCAGTTGTATTCTATTTTACCTACAAAAATCCTTCAATTCGCTTTTAAAAGCTAACAGTTATTCAACTCTACTGCCCGTTTAGCGGAGAAAACAAAAACGGCTGCCGAAGCAACCGCTATTTCACTAACGTTATCCATTAGCGCAATTCCTTATTTTACGGTTCTCCGAATAAGAAATTTAATATAATACTTTGCCGATCCACCCAATTAATACCCCAGAACTTCCGCGATTTGCGAATCATTCGTCATGGCCGTAAACCAATTTGGATACAAGGAAACTGGTCTCGTTATTTCATCCAGTCTCGCAACATCTTCGGTGCTCAACTGAAGCTCTACCGCGCGCAAATTATCTTCCAATTGGGCTAGTTTACTGGAGCCGACCAATACGCTACTAATGTAAGACTGGGCCAGAAGCCAAGCCAGCGATACTTGTGCCGGTGTCGCTCCATATACTCCAGCTATTTCGCGAACAGTGTCCAAAATCTTGAAGCCGTACTCTTTGTCATGCGGCAGAAAGTCAAAACCGCTTAAGCGGTTTTGAGCGTCATTCAAGTTCTCTTTGCTATATTTTCCACTCAAGAAGCCGCCAGCGAGCGGACTCCAGACAGTTAATCCGATTTTATTTCGGACCGCGAATGGAACCGTCTCATGTTCAATGTCACGGCCAACTAAGGAATAATATAACTGACCGTTAATAAAGGTCGCCCATCGGCGCTCACGCTGAATCGATACGGCCTGCGCCGCCTGCCAGGCCGGCCAATTCGAGTACCCGATATAGCGAATTTTCCCTTGCCGTACCAGATCGTTTAGCGCTTCCAATGTTTCCTCCAGCGGTGTGTATTGGTCGGTTTTATGTACGATATAGAGATCTATGTAATCAGTGCTTAAGCGACGTAGACTAGCTTCGCAAGCCTCGAAAAGATGCTTACGGGATAAGCCTGCTTGTACGAGCCCCGGACCGACGCGAAAGCCGCCCTTCGTAGCGATGACGGTTTCCTTGCGCCGGGAACCGAGCAGCCGTCCAAGCATCTCTTCACTTTGCCCGTCCGCATAACCGTCAGCGGTATCAAAGAAATTAATGCCCGCATCTAAAGCGCGGTCAACAAGCTGCTGCGCGCCGCTTTGGTCCACTTTGTATACACTGGGATTGTTCCCTGATCCGAATGTCATCGCCCCGAATGCCAGCCTAGAAACAAGCAATCCCGATTGACCCAATATTGCGTATTTCATCTTCTCTCCTCCTCGATTCCCCCAAATTGGAATACAAATCCAGTATATCAATAATGTAAACTGATAGTATGAGACTTAAGTCGATGAGTCGAAAGACACTGTCCATCGACTTATATTATGCCTTAGATGGAGCCTCTAATTTTATTGAACTATCGTTTCCGTTAGTTAAACAATCACGTACTTTTTTTCAATAGCTCCAAGATTTCATTTCTCTCTTTTGAAAATTTTATCATCATTTTTTGTATCAAGTCTTCTGTGAATACTAATTCAACATTTCCATTAACTAGTTTGACTTGATCACTGTATGACATAACTACTTCACTAAATGAGACTGGTTCTAACATTTTTACGTTTCTTACTTCGAGGTCAAAAAACTTCGAACAAAATTCTTTGACACACTCTTCGATTACTTCTTCATTAATTCCTTCGTTGGGATGCCACATTTCAATATATCTTGGTTTAACTCCGAGATAATTCAGTGGTAAGTTAGTATAAGGTAACTCATAAAAGTCATCATCTGTTGGGTTATCAAAACAATAATGATATTTAATTGTATTACCTTCTAGATATTTAAGTATCTGTTCCACGAATTCTTTTTCTTCAGGATCTTGCTCAAGATCTTCTAGACCGCTTCTTAGATAATTTTTCGTGCAAATACAAGTAAATCCGATTCTTTTCGCATCCTCCGCATCACTATCATAAATAAATATGTCCTCCCAACCAGTTAGAGTCGTCAGGCCATAGATTCCCCACCATAAATCTAACGATTTAGTCCTTACGTAGATATCTATTGGGACTTCTATCATAATAATAACCCTCACTTATTTATTAAAAGATCTTGTTTGGTTTACTTACATATCGTATTTGATCACTTTTTTAACGACACAACTTAAATTTAGAATATCATAATCTCCACTATCCTGCCCGTTAGCCGTTCATGCAGCGCAAGACCAGCGCTGCACCACAGAGGATGAAAATGGATAAAATCCGTCAATACTTCTACTACGGCTGGGTGAGGAAGGTCGAT
>NZ_JCAUAW010000055.1:0-9105 GCF_059692155.1 Paenibacillus sp. JT22N1 | reverse complement strand
TAAGAGCGCCTCCTTGATGGTGTTGGGTTAAACCCTTTGACAAACCCATCATACCGAGGCGCTCCTTTTCTTTCAAAGTCCAATTCTTAGGACTAACAGGAATGTTTAGCTTAATCATTAAGGTCACTGCAAACCGTCGGGAATGAGATAATGTTCTTGTCACACGACAAGAAACTACATAGGGTTTGTGTCACAATCAAGCGGTCCGCTTATTCTTTACTCCCTACCCCATAAAACGAAAAGCCACAAACTCGTTTTATATCAAAAAAACCCATGTGAAATGAACTCTCACTCAGATGGGTGCGGCAGTGCTTTATTTTGTCAGGCTGTTCATTTAATGATTGACGTAATCACGAATTGCTATTCTCATCGGTTTGTGTGCTGATTAACCAACTACGTTAGTTACTACTTCGATATTGCCACGGGTTGCTTTGGCATATGGGCAAACCAGATGGGCTTCCGCGACGATTTCCTCAGCCACGCTTGTTTCTACGCCACTTATAGTGATGTCCATATTCATGGCTAGTACATAGCCGTCGCTCGCATCCTTGCCAAGCGTAACATTAGAAACGATTGTTATACCTTCCGCTTTAATATTCTTTTTTCTAAGAATAGTACCCATCGCACCTTCAAAGCATGCGGCAAATCCTGCGGCGAAGAGTTGTTCTGGGTTTGTTCCAGCTCCATTACCCCCTAATTCCTTAGGATATCTCAAGTCCAAGTTAAGATTGCCATCATTGGAAACAGCTTTGCCATCTCTTCCGCCTTTAACGTTTACAGTAGCCGTATACAATTTCTTTTCCATTTTTACCATTTCCGAAACTCTCCTTTTATTACTGGATTATTTTATACTTTTTGTGCGCTGATAAACCAACTGCGTTCGTTACTAATTCGATATTGCCACGGGTTGCTTTGGCATAAGGCAAACTAGATGGGCTTCCGCGAACGCTTTTTTATACGGCCTCTGATAGCGATGCCCATATTCATGGCTAGAACATAGCCATTCGCATCCTTAAATATAGTACCCATCGCACCTTCCAAGCATGCGGCAAATTATACGGCGACAGTTGCTCTAAATTTATTCCAACTCCAATAGTTGGTTTAACTACTCTACCGTAAATGGAGTAAATCAAATTTCGAGAAGCTGTTTTTGGTTTATGAAAATCGAACTCATCATGACTGTTCATCAAAAAGCTTGACATACGCACCGTAGCCTCTTTCTTCAAGTTCATGCTTCGGTATAAATTTTAAAGCCGCAGAATTAATGCAGTATCGTACTCCCGTTGGTTTGGGACCGTTATTGAACTTGTGGCCAAGAAAGGAATCGGCATTCTTGCTTTTAACCTCGGGAGCTACAGACACAAAACCATAGCTATTTTTCACAATCAGATTGTTGGGCTCCAGTGGTTTTGTGAAATTTGGCCAGCCTACACCTGCATCAAATTTGTCCTTAGAGCTAAACAGCGGCTCGCCGGAAACGATATCCACGTAAATGCCTTGCTCGTTGTTGTCCCAGTATTCGTTATTAAATGGCTCTTCGTCCACCCCATGTTGAGTGACCTCATATTGGAGTTTGGTCAGCGTTTTCAGCTTTTCTTCCTTATTAAAACCTTTTTGAATGTTCACGTTTCTGTCACTCCCCCAGATTCTATCTAAGCTTGCATCGCGGTCGGAGCCGAGCAAATTGATTTTGAAACTGATCGGGTTATTTTTGAAAAAGTTTTGATGCTCTGCTTCCGCCTTGTAAAACGTCGATGCAGATTCAATCTTCGTTATAATCGGTTTTTCGAACCTTTCTGAAGCTACTAAAGCATCTCTGGACGCCTCAGCCAACTCCTTTTGTTCATTGTTTTTATAAAATATGGTGGTTTGATATTCGCTGCCGCGATTAGCAAATTGTCCCTCTGCATCCGTTGGATCAACGTTTCGCCAGAAAATTTGCAGTAGTTTATCATACGAAATCTGATTAGGGTTATATCGAACTTCCACCGATTCGAGATGTCCCGTAGTTTGGGACCCCACTTCTTCATAAGTAGGATTTTCCTTATGGCCTCCCGTATAGCCGCTTTCAACGCCTAACACACCATCAAGCTTCTCAAATACCTCTTCCAGCAACCAGAAGCAGCCACCTGCAAAAATAGCCGTTTCGTCTGGCGTGTTCGAAATTTCATTCGCTGTTGTCATAGCATCTTGAGCTTTCACGATGTCTTTTTTGTGATTTAAACTGAAAAAGGAGTAACCAAGAAAGACAAGTAGAGTTATGGACAGCGCCAATAATTTGCGGTTTGTTACCTTCATGTTCCCTTACACCTCCGCGGTACATAATGGGATAGCGTACACCCTAGTCTCTTAATAGTTCAGAAAACAAATTACTTCATACAAAGTTCCAACCACTAATGTAATAACAACAACCAAAAGGACGAATCGAACCGTTAAGCCAAATTTTTTCACGCCTATCCTTCTTTTGTTTTCATTACTTAGATTTTAACAAGAATAGCGCGCATGCAAACCTGTGGAAAGTCATGTCTTTACATCAAAAAGAGCACAACATTTGATCGCTAAAGCATGATAAATTTCATGCTCTATGCCAAAAGTCATGCTCTTTCAATTATAATAGATGGTGAACTGAGAATAGCGCAGCTTGCGTTCTATCGCGAAGACCGAGCTTGGCAAAAGATTC
Organism: Paenibacillus sp. JT22N1; assembly: GCF_059692155.1. NCBI lineage: Bacteria > Bacillati > Bacillota > Bacilli > Caryophanales > Paenibacillaceae > Paenibacillus > Paenibacillus sp. JT22N1. Next base: position 6,425 of record NZ_JCAUAW010000055.1, on the reverse strand, counting down.
GACAAATGATTTTTCACAGTTCCTTCCGTAACAAAAAGCAAGCCCGCAATTTCTTTATTATTTTGTCCGTGACCCAATAAAGCTAATGCCTCTTTCTCCCGATCAGTTAAGAGCGCTAGCTCGTCAGGCTCCGTACGATTAACGGGCTGCACATTAGTTAGATTCTCTTCCGTCATTTTTTTTATCTCTTTTAGCAGCCGAGCCCGTTTAATCAGCCGTTCTTTCGTGCCCGTTGTTGAGTAGATCTGACAGCTAGGTGAACAAAAGGCAGCCGATCATTCTGGCCGGCTGCCGTCGTGTTTGTATTCCGCTATCGTTCCTCGTTAGGTTAACAATAAGCTTTATCTAAGATCATTATCTTGAATTACTCCGAACATTCCAGTCATTCCTTCATGCTTTTTAAAACCATATTTATTATAAAAAGATTCTTTACCTTGTGCTGCAAATAAACCAATAAATGATTTTTCAGGAGCGTTTTCCACTAAGTATTCTTTGATAGTTTCAATTATTGGCCGGACACCAGGATCCGGTATACGCTGAGAGGGACGGTAATCGGGCAGAAGGACAGCGCCAAGCAGGACATGCTGGACTTGGTTCAAGGTTGGGTTATTCCTGAGTAATTGAAACATCTATTCAAGGAAAATAATGTATAAGGCTGAATGTGTTGAGTTCACGCTAATGCAACGAGGCTGCCGATCCATGTCGGCAACCTCGTTGTTTATCCGTGGTTGAAGGGTCATTATCCTGCGTTTTAATCCAGCAACCACTTACACTTTTTATAACGACAGTCGTCTTTTGTCCCTGTTCTCGAGACGATTCGGATTCTTCCGTCATTTACTGATTTCCGAATAATGTAATGGATAACACGGTTTCTATCTATTTCACCTGATAGAACGCATCGAATTTCACACTGATCAGGTGTGGACTCTATAATACGCAAGGATTCCACCTTACGGGGAAGTTCTGGGGGATCACCTGATAAGGTTGCAGTTTCCCCGTTAATTGAGAGTACCTTTAAATTGCACATCATCGTATTGGTGAATTTATCACTCCAATACTGGTTGAAAAAAAGTTTGACCTTTTTAATAGTTTCAAAACGTTTATCATCTACAACCTGAAAAATATATCCGTTCAGGTTCAACTCCTCTCCCTTTCGATCTGAATAACAGACTTCAAGCCAAACTTGTTCAGCTTCATCGATAAATTTTTTTAGCTTGCTTTCACTCCACATGATCTTCACCTCATCAATAAAGTATGATGATGATGCTTTTACTGTTCACGTGAGAATCTGTAAATTACAATATAGAAAATTTTACAACCGCAGGACAATTCACCACGCCTTCATACAACAAAACCCATCGATGCCAGATATTTGCCCGTTAGGTGACAAAAGGTCATCGACCACCTGCAGCCTTGTTTGTTATTCAACTCTTGTTTTCCGTTAGCTTAACTGTTTTATTGCATTCCTCAATCTATCTACGGCTTTATCAGGGAATTCGTACTTCCATTCTTGTTTATATTGTTTAATGCCAAATTCCATTTTTAATCGTTCAATTTCTCTTAATAATAATCTGCCAAATTTAATCATAATTTCAGATCCATAAAAAATATTTATGTTTCCCGTACTTCGGGTTTCATCTATAGATATTAGCACTTGTTTTGTTAATTCATTAAATGAGAGGATATATTGCCCAGGCTCATAGTAACACTTGAAAATTTCTTGTTTAGCCCCCTCTAACATAGATGCCATTGTATTAATAAAGTCACTAATAAAATCAGTGATATAAGAAACGGACATCTCCGTTTCAGATTCGCCATTAGAAAAGATGATTGTGCACCAACCTGACTTGATACTTTCAAATCGAAGAGTAATCAACATGATGACCTCCATAAATTACAACCGAAATAGAAACCTAAAGTATTTCTTACGAACTATGTGAATTCTACATGCTTGAAGTATTCGCGAAGTGATTAAACTATCCTGCCCGTTAGCGGGGAGAAGGCAACCGTTTAATGTTGGCTGCCTTCTCCTGATATCTATTAAGCTATAGTTTTCCGTTAGCGGAATCATTCATCTCGTAAAATCGTCGTTATGTTTGTTTGCAAGCGTCGGGATCGTTTGCTGCTGTCGCGCGATACATTTGCGCCATCGTCAGCATTTTGTCGAATGTTTCGTCGTTTGCGCAAATCGCTAGGCTGCCCTCTGTAACCTACGACTCGATTTCGCCTGGGCTCTGAACACAATAATGCCTATTTCAAATTGGCACAAATACTCGTTGTTTGTTATTTTCGGTAGGAATATACAGAATTTCTGTTTCTTTATATGGTAGTTCAACGACTTCATCAATAATATTATCAATTCCATCGCTCTCCTTTTTTTGTTTCATACCTTTTTTTACTGTGCTCAAGTTTTTGTTTTCTAACACAACTTTTTCTTTTGCTTTATTAACATCGCTTTTAGATTTAACAGCAGCAACCGTCTTGATTCCAATTTCATATAGAATGCCCCAACCAGTAGAAATATGAATATCAGTTAATTTATCTAATGATTTTTCATATTTTTTCTTTTTATCAACCAATTCGTTACTACTCCGCTGCTGTCTCATTGAATAGATCTTCTCAACTTCTAAGTCAATATTATGATAAAAACTATTAGCATAATTTTGTTTTAATTGCCTTGTTAGTCCATTAATAATTTCTATTTGACCACCGATCTTCATTCTTGTTCCAATCTCAATTAGTTCTGCAAACAAAGATAATTTATTAGCCTCAAAAGCAATCGTCATTGTGAAATTAATATCCCTAAGTTTCTTTTCCTCAACTTTTGAATCAATTTCCAAGTTCAATTCACTTTCTTGTCTTTTCAAACGATACGTATATTCTTCATGAATTTCATCTGCAGTTTTTTTATAGTTCCTAATAGCAGATAAATCAGTAGTATCAACAAATTCTCTATTTGCAATTTCAGACAAACCCTTTCTAGCAGCAATCAAACGCCCAATGTTTGTATCATGATGAATATTTAGAAGTTCTTCTAATTTCGCATCCATATCTGTAATTTGAGCATTAATTTTATGCAAATAATATGTCCCTGAAACAGCTGACATCACTTGCATTCCTGCTGAAAGAATAATTGCTGGATTCACTGAAGCACTTAAACCAACGTCAGCAAAACCAGCGTGCTCGACTAAACGTCCCGACGCGTCTCGCACCATTGTTGATGTAGTTCCATTTGCAAATTTAGACAAATTGGCGGGATTTGCAGTTGCAGTAAACAAGCCATTAGGTGCTTGTTTTGCAATTTGAGCTAAAGTCATTCCTTGATTAGCAACTTGCAATGCCGTCTGTGAAACGTTACCCGTCATCAATGACAAGTTAGATACAAAGACCTCCTTGTATTTTTTCTTTGCTTCCAATTTATCATCAGTTACCTTTTCCAAAGAAAGCTCACCGCCTATAGGGCTAGAGACAACAATTTCATAGATTTCATTTGAATTATTTAACATTTTATCTTCAGACATTTAAACTATCTCCTCGGTCTTTTCATTAGATATTGTTCCGGAAACCTTCTTATTTAACAATAAGATTGTTAACTATTTCTGCATCAGCACTAAGTTAACCTGCCCGTTAGCGTAACGCGGCCACCGTTTCACGCCGACGTTTTTATTTAGCTCCCCCGCCAGTTAAATCAACCAGAAACTGACGTGATTAAGAATACATAGAAATCCAATGCTTAGTGGGATCCATCGGGAATGTCATAATGTTCTTGTCAAAATCGGGAATGTCCTCAAGTTCTTGTCATCTGATTTTGACAAGAACTTGAGGACATAAAAACGTACTGAGTTACCTATTTCTGAACTTGTTTTGTTTCATTATTATCAACAGTATCTACCGCAATACTGAGTTATGACGAAAGCGATGAGGATACACGTTTGCTTTTTTAAGGTAAGATAGTTCTTCAACTGTAAAAAACAACAGGTTTGAGTCACGCATGCCGCGGGTATAATGGTTGAGGATCTAACGAAGCTCTAAGTTAGTTAGAAAAACATTGCCTTTCCAATGCGGATATGGGACATCCTAGACAAGGAGCTTCGAGTCCCATGGGATGATAAGGAACGAGGTTAGATCCACTCACGGCGACAGCCATCTCGGTCACGTCTTCCCGGATGGCTGGGCTAATCGCGGTGGCCTACGCTACTGCATCAATTCCGCGTCGCTCCGATTCATCCATCGCGACGACATGGAGAGCGAGGGCTACGGCAAATATCTCGATCAGATTGAGGAGGTTTAACATGCATCAGCGCGCTGTACTCGCTGGGGGATGCTTCTGGGGAATGCAGGACTTGATCCGCAAGCTTCCCGGCGTCGTCTCGACTCGCGTCGGCTATACTGGCGGTGACACTCCGAACGCGACCTATCGAAACCATGGCACTCATGCGGAGGGGATCGAAATCGTCTTCGATACAGCGGAGACGAGCTATCGGCGCATCCTGGAGTATTTCTTCCAAATCCACGATCCTACGACGCGGAACCGTCAGGGCAACGATATCGGCACAAGCTACCGTTCGGCGATCTACTATGCGAGCGACGAGCAGAGAAAGGTGGCGGAGGAGACGATCGCCGACGTGAACGCGTCGGATCTGTGGCCGGGCAAGGTGGTCACCGAAGTGACGCCTGTTGGCGACTTCTGGGAAGCAGAGCCGGAGCACCAGGACTATCTGGATCGCTATCCGAGCGGCTACACCTGCCACTTCCCGCGCCCCAACTGGGTCCTTCCCAGACGGGAGGCCGGTGGCGCCCCGTCAAGTAGACAACAATGAAATAAGAGCACTAAGCAGCCTTAGTTCGGTACTCCACCGGACTAAGGTTGTTAATTTCTTCTGAAACCGCTTGTAGTTGTAAAAGTGAATGTACAGGTGGAGCTCATCGATGAGCTGCTTCTGTCCCTTCTTCATTCTGACTACAGGGTGAAATCCTGCGAATTCATAAGTCTGAGTGAGGAACCGGAATCATTTCGAGGGAGCTTAATTCATTGTCAACCAAGGTTCAGTCCTCCAGCTAGACTTCCTGGCAACATATATTGTGTTAGCATTAATGTTAATGAACATTTCAGTAGGACAATCCTTATATTTATGAGACAAAAATTCAGGCAGAATGGCTGCATCAAATTCCCATATGCCTTCTTTTCCCCCAGATATTAATGCCCCCCAAGGTATTCCATCTGAGACTTCGTTTGTGAAAAACACTCCGCTTTCTGTAAACTCTTTTGAGAACTTTTCCATCATTGCCCATACGAGGGGTTTGTGTTCATCTTTTAGCTGTCCAATGCGGTTTTCAATTTCTACTGTCAAGAACAGTAAACTAACTTCTATCCAAGCGTCTTGGAGTTCTTTTCTTTCCTGTGGGGTCCATCCCGTCATATATGGGCGAATATGTAGTTGGTACCCATCATTATTAAATAACTGTTCTTCCGCATCACCGCCAACACTCAGAGTGTGTAATTGTTCCCATTCCTGATCAGTTGTGAAGTATTTAGAATCAAGTCCCAGAGAGTTTAGCACTTCTGCAAATTGCTTTATAACGTCCTTGAAATTTTCCGGGTTACTTTTGATATAAGTTTGTATTTGAGAATATTCGGACATTAAATCACCTCTTGTCTGGTTACTAATAACCCATCATTATAATGCTATTTCAGGGTAATCACTAAGCTATAGTTTCTCGTTAGCTTAATGTAGTAATGTCAATCATAAAGTCCAAAATGTAAAAGAAACATTCTCTTGTTACATGTAAAAATGAAATCATGCCATATTCCTTCATAAAAAAAATTAGGATCACATTGCACTTCATGTACTGATTCGAGATCTTGAAAAAAATCAGACAACAACTTGATGAATCCTTCTATACAGTGTTCTTTCTGAAAATCAACATATTTCGAAGTGGGAGTTGGATAACCGACTTGGAAAAACCATTCCTCACAAATTCCAAAAATCTTCACTTTCCAATCTTCGATTGGTATTAATTGTGTATCACCAAGATTTTCATCCTTTTTTAATTCAAAGCTGCTTTCAAAAGCTGTAATAATACACTTATGATATTCAATCTCAGTACACTCAAACGTATATCCATGATTGGTATGGACATTTAAAAGAGCAAATGCTAATAAATAACCGTTAATACTAGCTAGCTTGGCACTATTCATTTTTTCTTCACTCATAGTTATCACGTCACATTCCTAAAAAGTAATATCAACACACTTCCTATAACATTAAGACGCTCTATCTTCAATAAAGTTCCATTAGGTCTAAGTTATTCCACTCTACTGCCCGTCCCTCGGTTTTAAGGGTTTATCTCACATATACTCACTCATTCGCAGGATTTTGACACCTTGGTTTGCAGATGTTGTTCAGGAGAGCGCTCATCAGACG
>NZ_JCAUAW010000054.1:0-10569 GCF_059692155.1 Paenibacillus sp. JT22N1 | reverse complement strand
TGGGAGCAGTAGGTTATGGTGCAAGTTGTGCAGGTTACGGTTCAAGCGCAGCAGCTATTTTGGTTCTTTTTATTCTTTTGGTTATCATCACATCAGCTTTTGTATGGTAATTCCTTAATCCAACCCAAAAAACAACTACAAAAACGGCCGCGAAATAAAATACGGGCCGTTTTTTTTTCGTTGTTCTTATTATAAAAAAAGTCACCCTTAATCTTAATCTCTGCTCGGCTATTTTGAAAAATGCAGATCGGGTTTCCAGTGGTACAAATTCACAAACACCAACATAGCTGCCGTCATTCACCTGAAGGACCATCCGAATTCTTTTTTACGAATGCCGGCTATTCCAACACTCAATTTGGTTCATACGTCCAAGCAATTACTATTTAACGAACATATTTTATACCGTAGTGACAAATCACCAGAGGGGAATGAGTAAACATGGGAGCAGTAGGTTATGGTGCAAGTTGTGCAGGTTACGGTTCAAGCTCAGCAGCTATTTTGGTTCTTTTTATTCTTTTGGTTATCATCACATCAGCTTTTGTATGGTAATGCCTTAATCCAACCCAAAGAACAACGAGAAAAAACAGCCGCGAAATAAAATACGGGCCGTTTTTTTCGTTGTTCTTATCATAAAAAAGTCACCCTTAATCTTAATCTCAGGGTGACTTTTTTATGGTAAATGAAGGGTGAAATATGAGATGAGCATGAGTGGCTGTGGAGTTGCTGTCACTCACCTGCAGGGACCATCCGAATTTTTTTTACGAATGCCAGTTATTCCAACACTTAATTTGGTTCATACGTCAAAACAATCACTATTTAAACCAAGAGTCGCTTACGGTTCCGTTCCAAGACCTGCAAGGCGGACAGCAGAACATCCGATTTTAACATCACTTCACATGAAGGGATCTCAAAGATTAGCGGCAACTGTTCTGCTAGACGCACGGACAATACCACCAACACTTTCGATGTGAGGCAAGCCGATTGGTATTGTGCCCCTCCAACAAAGCCTGTTGCAAAGCATCCCGCAACGCCAGGGTCACATTCAAGCCTACACCGCCATACCAACGATCACTTGTACCGACCCACATCATAGGGAATCCGGATACTTCCTCTCCTAAACCAATCATTGGTGCTCCCTTCATCGTCGTCAGCGCCTGCAAATAAAACTGGCAGTGTTTATTCTCTATTGTAGACAAGAAAGACAGAAGGCAACTGACATGCCTGTCGCTTCCCCAGTACCTCGGCCAATGCCTTCCGCAACCGTTTCTCCCGCTCCAACGCCGATAAATTCCTGCTGGTCTATCCTGTTGCACACAGATTCCTGATAGGATGGAAGCGTCGAAACGAGCAGGCAGGCCATTCGCGACACATACGCTTCAATCCCGGCCAGCCCCGCTTCCCGCCTCGCTCCCTCATGCGTCAAATCTGAACAAATAATGTCTAGCAGAAGCCCAGCCGGCCCTTCCGTTAGCGGATCGACTGCCTGAACGCGACACTGAGAGAGCGGTAGCTGCTTTAAATCTCCCTCCTCCCAAATATGGAAAATCCCTGATTCAGCCGATGTCAACCGGCTGAAGTAAGGAAGCAATCCGTTCTCACTTTTGCTTGATCTCCGTTCGAGCTGCAGATCGAAATCGTGAATCCATTCAGCTGCGTTACGTCCGGTCACAAGCGGATGGGGCATGAACGAATGCCATTTTCCTTCCAATGTCTCCAGATCAAGCAGGAAGAATTGATTACTTTGTTCCGCATCGTTCGCTCCCGTAATCTTTTTCAATAAATCAAACACGATCACATTCGCTAACATCGCTCCCGCTGTGGAAGAAAAGGTGTGCAGCTGAGGGGCTTTATAAATCGCAGATTCGTGAATGCTGCGAAACGCTGACTCCCAGCATCCCTCAAAGTCCGGATGCACTAGCGGACCCGCCAGACCCACCTGCAACAGACACACTGCTGGAAGAAACACCTTCTTCTCCTCCCTGCAAACCGCGTGAAGAACCCGCAGTTCCTCGATATCACCCTCCTGTGACACAAACAAAATTGAATCAAACGGCCTCACAGCCTCCCGCCAACTACTAACCCCTTCCTTCTCCAGGGTAACTTCCTCTATTGTCACCTCGGGGTCCGTTTTACGGGCATGAGCCGCCAGTTCTAGCATCCGTTGCCGATCAGTCGGCTCTGAGCCAGAGACTAGTACGTGAAACTTGGGCATTCCGGATACAAGCAGCGCAGAAATGACCGAGATGTGGAGTGTCTTGGCTCACATCTTGAACAAAGCCATTACGATACAACATTTCTGCAGTTCTATACGCCTGGTTCCGGTTCAAATTTGTCATTTTATTCCTCCTCCGTAATTCCCGATCTGCCCCAACTCTTCACAAGTAATCTTATGTACAGCTATTTGTCCCTCATGTCAAACGAAGCATACTCGAGGAGCCTAACCATATATAAAAACTTCAATAAAAAAAGGGCTGCGCCGAAATAAATCTTTCGGTGCAGCCCCCTTATTTCATTTTACCACCAGAATCCTGGACCACCGAAGCCGCCAAAGCCGCCGCCAAACGGGAACCCGCCAAAACCACCGAAAGCAAAAGGTTCAGTACCGATGGCTAAGAGATCAAACAATACCAATGGGATGATCGCTTTAACCTGTACTTTTTTACCTTTTTGTGGAGCTACAATCAATGTGTTTCCGCTAATTCTGACCAATTTGCCTGATACGCTTGTTCCGTCTTTTTTCAGTGCCATAATTTGTTTACCGACCATTTTACGAACGTCCTCTTTCCGAATTTGGGATGTCACGAACGTCCACCTCCTTCTGCCACCATAGATACATTGCTATACAATATACTCCTGTGCAGGTACCATCGATTGGATACCTGTCCACCTATGCATAAAAACAGTCGTTTACCTACAAAAATGCCACTTTTCCAGTCCATAAATTACCAGAGCCTCCGCTTGAAGGCGATCCTTGAATACGGAGGTCTACTCCCTTATGAAGGAAAAAGAATCCTTTGAGCTATCCGAGATGTTTCCGGGTCGCTGTATGTCAACACTTAGGGAGCTTTTTGAATGGAACATCCACAGCTCTGAAAATTCATTATTATTGTTCTCTTTAGATATTATCGGTTTACCAAAAAAGGAAAGTACAGAATAAAACTGTACTTTCCTTTTTTGATGATCAATATGTTAAATCCGCTTTGGGGTTATTATTGAAAAATTGTAAGCACCTAGTCCAATACGTGCATATACTAGTCATCACTAATATATAATGAAATCATCTCCACCGACCTAACAAAACAAGAGCAACTACGTCTGTTTGAAGAGATTAAAGATACCTTATTTCCTGCTCCCAAGATTCATGGATTACTGGCGATATCCGAGAAGTCAGTTGGTATGCCTTTATTGTGGGAGTTTAAGTGTGAAGCTATGAGACTCATTTTTTGGAATCCGAAAAGATCGGGAAGCAAACCATGATAACAATCATAGGGGCTACCGACCGGCAGTTCCTTCTCTTCAGCCTCGGGGAGATTAGCGGAGAAACCCGCCGAAACGAGTGGGGCACATTGCTGCGAGATGAGGTGATCTGCTTGAATGCTATCATATCAGTTGTCGGAGAAGGTTTATTGGCCGACTTCGTATGCGGAAAGCTATTGGACTGTTATCAGGTCGTTCGACAGACAGATTTCACTTCAGACATACCGAAGGCTGCGAAATTGGTTGTGGTACTGCACGATGACTGGCCTTCCTCCGGATACTTCGAGGCTGAAGAGGCGCTGCAGCAGACCGGCATCCCGTGGCTGCGGGGCTTTATTTCAATGGATGAGGTCATAGTCGGACCTTTGGTTCGTCCGGGTGTGCCGGGATGCTCCCAGTGTGCGGATAACCGGCGTTTCACGGCGTCGCCTGGGGACATACAACATACCGTAAGATCTTCGCCTGCAGGACTTTGGCATGCAGCTCACTTGCTGATTGCCGAGACGCAGCGAGTGCTGCGGGGCAGCCGAGCCCATACGGAAGAGCATATGTATATCGTTAACCTGAAGACTCTGAATAGCTCGCTCCATTTCATTCTGCCTGACCCGCTTTGTGAGGTGTGCGGCCGCTTGCCCGACGATTCATCGGCGGCGGCCAACATTTCGCTCAAGCCGAGACCGAAGATAAGCGCCGACAGTTACCGCTGCCGTCCGATAGACGACTTGAAACAACATTTGGCCAAAGACTATATGGATTCCCGGACCGGCGTTTTTAATGCCAAGATGCTTGACCTCGTGTCGCCGTTTGCCGGGGTGGGGGTCAATCTGCCGTTGTTTCTGATGGGAGATGAGGTAACGGGAGGCCGCAGCTTTTCTTATGCGGAAAGCGAATTGACCGCGATCTTGGAAGGATTGGAGCGACACTGCGGTATAACCCCCCGCGGCAAACGGACCGTAATCCACGACAGCTTCAACCGTGTTGCGGATCATGCGCTCGACCCCTCCAAGGTTGGGTTATATTCGAAGGAACAGTACGCGCAGCCTGATTTCACGTTCGAACCGTTTGATCCCGACCTCCCGATCGATTGGTTATGGGGCTATTCGCTAGTGCGGAAGTGTCCGATCCTTGTTCCGGAGAGTCTCGCTTATTACAGCTCGGGATTCGGTGGCGGCTTTGTCCAGGAAGGCTCCAACGGGTGTGCGTTAGGCGGAAGCTTGGAGGAAGCCGTCTTGTACGGAATTTTGGAAGTGGCGGAGCGCGACTCGTTCCTGATGACTTGGTACGCGCAGTTGCCTATCCCGCGCCTGGACCCCTATTCCGCTAACGATCTGGAACTGCGCCTCATGGTCGAAAGGCTGCGCGCAGTTGCCGGATACGATGTACATTTGTTTAACATGACGATGGAGAATGGGATTCCGAGCATTTGGACGCTCGCGAAAAGCATCAGCCCCGGGAAGATGAATCTTATCTGTGCGGCGGGAGCTCATTTGGATCCAGTACGGGCCGCGAAAAGCGCCATTCACGAATTGGCCGGCAGGCTGATCTTCCTGCAAGAGAAATTTGAGGCGGGCCAGGAACATTTTATGCAAATGCTTGACGATCCGTTTCTCGTAAGGCAAATGGAGGATCATGTCATGCTGTACGGTTTGCCGCAAGCAGAGGAACGGCTGCAATTTTTGCTGGACGGACAGCGTCCGCTCAGAACGTTTGACGAGGAGTTTAAGAGTAAGGCAAGTCATGCGGATCTGACTCATGATCTGAAGGACACGATCGAGGTGTTTCGCCGCTTGAACCTCGACGTGATCGTGGTGGATCAGTCGTCGCTGGAAACGCTGCGAAACGGGCTGCATTGCGTAAAAGTTCTGATTCCGGGAATGCTGCCAATGACGTTCGGACATCACTTGCAACGCTTGACGGGGCTGAAGAGAGCGCTTAGGGTGCCGGTGGAGCTTGGATATGCGAAAGAGCCGCTGACGGCCGGTCAACTCAATCCGCATCCGCATCCGTTTCTATAAGACGTGAAGGATCAGTATGCCAACCCCATAATATCGTCATCTGATGCTCCTTAATTACCAAGGTTACGAATAATAAGTAGTAGCACATAGAATATGAAAAATAATGGCGCATTTGTCCTGAGCACATACCACTTTGCAATTAGCAGTAAATGTTATCCATTAGCGGAATGACCCAACGCTGCATTCTAACGTATACTTCTTCCTTCATTCGCCATAAAACCAAGACAAGAAGAAAACACCGCAAAGTAAAAAAGATCTCCTGATTATGGAGATCTTTTTCCTTTTTAAATACATTGTACGATTCAACGAGCACCTCAAACTTGATTTTTGGGAATACCATTTAAACTTGGTACATAATCAGAGACATTGTCGCTGGTTAGGGTTTGTTCTTCTTCAAGGAAACTAGCGTTATTCTGTTGATTGAAAGCCCTTGGAGAGAAATCATACAAACCTAGTGATTTCAAATGGGATGATGCGTATTCATTCTGCAAAATTGCCAGAAAGATAGATTCGCAATCTCAATATAATTTTCCCGATCTATGGAGACAGCTCCATTCCTCCATAGGTAACGTCGTTTACTCAGGTAACTTCTATTAATTCAAATGTCCAAGCACCTTATAAAATAGTTTCATATTATGATATATCTTGATAGAAAGGGGGAGAAAGTATGAGCTTCTTAGGTCTTCATACTTCTACTGCTACGATCTTGGTTCTTTTCATCCTTCTCGTCATTATTTCTCGTATGGTATGGTAATTTTATATTAACCTAGTTGAACGAGTAGCCTAGAAAATGTAATCTAGGCTACTCGCTTTTTAATTAATAATCCCAATAAGATCATTTTTTCTATTTCCTCGCTACATTGAGCTATAGTTCCTCGTTAGAGCTTAATCACGCGTATGAGTTGCTCGAAACCTTGTCTCGTTTGGGGCGATAACTCGTCGGCAACAGATTCGCCATCTTTCAGTACGAACGCTATCAATGCCCACAACAAGATGTGAAGTAGTAATGTGTTGCGTATCTACCCTTCGACAAACCCATCATACCGAGGCGCTCCCTTTTTGACAAAGCCCATTTCTTAGGCTATACAGGAATGTTTATCTTAATGATTAATTCGTTTAACGGACATGACACTGAGGCCACGGTCCCTGGCGTAGAAGTAAACACTCGCTTCCTGCTGGATCGTTGGAGACACCGTCTCGTAAACCACAATGAGTCCAGTACATACTGATTCCACCACTCCTCCTGGTCGGTTTTTCAACACAAACCTGGGAAAGCATTATGTACCCCCACAGACTTACTGCGGGGCATTGTTCTAGGCTCAGATGAATAATATTAAACGATTGCATAATCTAAGGCGGAGCAAAGAACTAGAACTACTCTAGGGAGGAATTTCATAAAATGCCGACATCAATAATCGGAAGGTGCTCAGCCAAATAGCGTAAATGTATTCGGTAATCTTCTTTATGTTTCAAATGTGGGTAATGCCGCCAATAATTTTGCATCCAATATCACTGGTTTTCGCATAGAGGATAACGGACGTCTTACTTATATTCCGGGGTCCACCCATTCTCTAAGTACGATCAATGCTCAGCCTGCGCAGGTTTTATTCACTCCAGATGGCATTAAAATCGTTGTAACTGAGTTAACTACAGACCGTCTCAGTGTATTCCATGTTAATAAAAATGGTACTGTTACAGGACCAATCATTAACGATTCTAACGGTACGAGACCGTTAGGCTCTTGTTTCCTATCCTCAGGAATCCTTTTAGTAACGGAAGTAGCTTCTAGTGCGCTGTCATCATATTCAATGAGTGACAACGGGCTGCTTAATGTTATCAGTGGCTCCGTACCGAACGGCCAGAAGACAGCATGCTGGGTTGCAACTACGAGGAATGAACGTTTTGCATATACCACCAATACCTTAAGTGGCACAATATCCACTTACCGTATAGATGACAGTGGAGCGCTAACGGTTCTCGGGCATATTACAAGTACACCAGTTGGCGCACCTACTGGTATACCAATAGATGCTGGAGTGAGTAAAGATGGACGCAATTTTTACACCCTTAACGGGAATCAGGGCACAGTCTCAGTATTTAATATCAAGGATGATGGTAGCCTAGTCAGATTGCAGGTTGCCACATCGACCAACTTTCCGTACTTTGGATCGCAAGGTTTAGCTGTTCTTTGATTCTGATTGGTCCACATGCTTCTATTCAATCATTTTTCAAATATTCTGGTGAACGCTTAACTATCCTGCCCTTTCGTATTATGAGGTCACCAGAACCTTCTGGTCGACCTCTTATTTCTTTTGGTCGTAAGATAGCGGTAGCCGGGGATCGAACGTTTCTGCCCGTGGGACTTGGATCCCGAGAGCTATTCAGTTCACGTTATGCCGGCAGCCTGTGTCATGGTGCTATCGTTTCCCGTTAAACATTCTCATTAATATATTTTTAAATCTATTTTTTTTCTTCACGATTTCAAATGGTCGCATCATATCGTAATCTTCATGTTCGAGCATATGACAATGCCATACAAAAAGTCCAGCGAAAGGATCGAATCTCGCGATAAAAGAGGTAACGTAACCAGCGGGAGCACGAATGGTATCCTTAAACCCCCTTTCGTTAGGTTCAGGAGGAACTACAGGCCCTGTAAACTTAAGTTCTCCTGTGGCTTGGAATTGAGCAACGTCAAAAGGCTGGCGCTCTAGAATTTGCATGTCAACGACATGTAGATGTATGGGGTGGTCATCAGTTGACAGATTTATTAACCGCCATATCTCAACAGTTCCTAAGTCCATTTTCTCGGATATAGGATCATTCCACATTTTACTGTCAATTAAATTAAGCGATCTTCCATATTCATCCTCCACCCTAATGAGTGTGAGATCTCTTGTTCTTGTTGACATCTCTCTAGAAAGGAAATCAATTTTCGTTAATTGATCCGGAAGCGAACTGGTATCTTTGCCTTTTAACGGAGTGGTTACTCTAAACTGTATCACATCGGTTGTTTCGGGGGAGGCACCCTTGAAGACATTTTTAAGAATGATCGTCTTGCCAAAGGATCGAGAAAAATCAACGATCACATCCGCACGTTCGGTCGTTAGAAGGAGGATCTCATTCATTTTCACTGGTTTCTCCAATAATCCGCGATCGGTTCCAATTTGATAAAATGGCTGTCCAGAGTCCAGTTTGAATGTCATGGCTCGACTATTACAGTAATTTAACATGCGAAATCGGTATTTTCTCGGTTCTACTTCAAGATAGGGGGATACTTTGCCGTTTACCAAAATGTAATCTGCGTCAAAAGGTGTGACGATTGAAGGATAAGGAAGACGATGATTTTTTTTATCAGGAGTAGCAGGGTAAAAGAGCGAACCATCCGGGTTAAACGAGCGATCCTGAATCATAAGAGGGATTTCATATTTTCCCACCGGTAGATTCAGGGATTGTTCATGCTTATCACGAATGATAAAAAAACCTCCAAGTCCCGCATAATTGTTCAATCTAGTAATACCCATGGTGTGGTCATGATAAAATAACGTAGTGGCTTCAAGGTTGGGATACTCGCATACTTTTCTTTGAAACATAGGTCCTGTTTGTTCAAAATTTCTTGTAAACCAAGCATCAGGGTATCCATCACTATGATCATGTTGTTTTCCACCGTGTAAATGAACCACAGTCCTAACCTGTGGAAGTGTTTTTTCTGCACCATGAATGGTCGTATCGATGGGTAGAAAATGCTTTTTGGGCAGATCATTCATCCATTTGACATATGTCGTTTCATCCTTTATCACGTCGAAAGTTGGGCCCGGGTACATTCCGTTATAACCCCATAAGCGGGTAGGCCCTAGATCACGATGTAGTTTTTGGGTAAATTCCCTCATGGTCACTTCATAATACGAACCTTTCTTGTCTCGTTTTATCGGGGAAATGGTTTTGGGAATCGGCAGTTTATCGACGAATTTTTGAAGTTTTACTATTACGGGCATATGAGTGGAGACCTCCTCACGGTTAATACCTTAAGAAAGCATATGAACGACAGATGTCCCACTATGTTTAATTGTCGATTTTTCCTTAGTCTATTCCAAAACAATTGTAAGCCTGGAATATTTTCCTCGGAAACCATGAAACTATCCCGACCTTTAGTTGAGCGACGAACCTTTATTACGGGAACGCTACAGACAGAGCTATCGGCAATATCATTTAAGGATTATTGGAATGGGCATGACTATACTTAAATCGGTTCCCGCCTCACCTTTTCCTATCTGCGTACATAATCTATTATCAAATTAGCGGCCCAGAGGTGGATTAGGATGATCTATTGTTGTCCCCAGTACGGTGTTTGGCGTGAATACTGCACGCCATGTAGTCACTGGCTTCGTGTGAACTATTACGCTGGAAGAAAGGATTCAACTATCATAGATGAATGGAACGCTGTTCCTGCTCCTCCTCCCCCTCAGCTGCAATCCGTTTCAGTGGACCCCAAAACAAGTGCACTCCTAGTTTTGGATATGGAGACCTCTATATGCAATAATCCTCGCTGTATTGCCTCCATCTCTACAATTAATCAACTATTGGTGAGAAGTCGTGAATGGGGCATGCTAGTCGTCTATAGCCTTACACGTACGGGAAGCCTCTCGGATATTGCCGCGCAGATTGCCCCCTTGCCAAGTGATCCTGTTGTGAAATCAAACGTTGATAAGTTCTACAAAACTGATTTAGAACAAATATTGCATGAGCATGGCATTAAAACCGTTCTGATTACCGGTTATGCCGCTAATGGCGCAGTCCTTCATACAGCCACTAGTGCTGCATTCCGGGGATACAATGTCATTATTCCAGTTGATGGAATGTCAGCTCTCAATCCTTATGCTGAACAGTATACCGCTTGGCATATGTTAAATAGCCCTGGAACCCGAAACCGGGCCATTTTAACAAAAATAAATCTAATCTGCCCATTAGTCGTTCATGCAGCGCAAGACCAGCGCTGCACCACAGAGGATGAAAATGGATAAAATCCGTCAATACTTCTACTACGGCTGGGTGAGGAAGGTCGATCAACTATGGTGCGTTA
>NZ_JCAUAW010000053.1:0-13884 GCF_059692155.1 Paenibacillus sp. JT22N1 | reverse complement strand
AACAGGGTTGCAGAATACGATCCACACCGTTCAACAAAAGGTAACTGAAGCTTCGGATCGAGATCTCAAAGGTGAAATACTTACTGCCACAACGGAGTTACTGAACCAACGTTATGAAGACGTTTCGGAGGATGTAAAGAACCTGCGTAATGGGATTCATCTCCACAAGCAGAAGGTAAGTGAAATGTTGGAGCAAGAAATCCGAAGTGGAATAAATGCAGCTGCAGAATCGCTAGACAACCGCTATGACACCATATCCGAAGAAGTAACGGAACTGCGGAACGTGATCCAGATTCTCACCCAGAAGGTAGTTGAGGTGTTTGAACAAGACATCAGAAGTGAGGTTGTTACCACAATTGAATTACTGAACAGACAAATTGAGGGTGTTTCTACAGAAGTAACGGGGTTGCAGAATGTGATCCACACCGTTCAACAAAAGGTAACTGAAGTTTCGGATCGAGATCCCAAAGGTGAAATACTTACTGCCACAACGGAGTTACTGAACCAACGCTATGAAGGCGTTTCGGAGGATGTAAAGGAACTGCGTAATGAGATTCATCTCCAAACGCAAAAGGACAAACGCTATGACACCATATCTGAAGAAGTAACGGAACTGCGAAACGTGATCGAAACCGTTCAGCAAAAGGTAACTGAAGTTTCGGATCGAGATCCCAAAGGTGAAATACTTACCGCCACAACGGAGTTACTGAACCAACGCTTTGAAGGCGTTTCAAAGGATGTAAAGGACCTGCGTAATCTGATTCATCTTCACACACAAAAGGTAAGCGAAGTGTTGGAACAAGAAATCCGAAGTGAAATGCGTGCTACTGCAGAATCACTAAACAACCGATATGATGACATATCTCAACAATTGACATCACAGAAAGGACTACTTGAGAAGATTGCCAAAATGTTGGGTTTTTAGGCTGTCAATTAATCCTCATCATAATGCCATAAATAATAGAACTCCCTAGCAGCTAGGGAGTTCTATTATTTATACACATACGATTTATCCACCGATCCTCCCCTTTCATCTCGTTCGTTCACAATTTAGACACAATATTTTAATCTATTTTTCAGATTTGCTTAAGGTTGGTTTATTGTTCCACAGGTATAGTGATGATGGATATATGAACGAGTAGAAGTGGGGGATCTTGGATGCTTGAGGTCAAACAAGTCAGCAAGCTGTACGAAAATGATCGCGGCGTACACAACATCGATTTCTCGATGCAGCGCGGTGAGATCGTCGGCTTCTTAGGGCCGAACGGTGCTGGCAAAACAACGACGATGCGCATGATTACGGGTTATTTGAACCCTACGCATGGTCAAATATGGGTAGATGGTCACTCTATGGCTGATAACCCGAAGAAAGCACGCCGCAAAATCGGCTATTTACCCGAAACGCCGCCTCTTTATCCAGAGATGACGGTGCAAGCTTATTTACGATTTATCGCAAATCTTCGCGATGTGCCTGCACGGGAGCAGAAGCTGCGTGTCGGCGAAGCGATCGACAAGCTAGGTCTGCAGGGCCGCGAGAAGCAAATCATCCGCTCCTTGTCTAAGGGCTACAAGCAGCGCTTGGGCCTCGCGCAAGCGATTCTGCACCAACCGGATCTGCTTATTCTGGACGAGCCCACGTCTGGCCTCGATCCGAAGCAGATCATCGAGATCCGCCAGCTGATTCATGAGCTGGGCGAGAACCATACGGTGCTGCTGAGCACGCACATTCTCCCAGAAATTAACGCGATTTGCAACCGCGTTCTCATTATTAACCAAGGCCGCGTCGTTCTCGACGAGCGCCCTGAGCATCTCGGCCGCACGATGGGCGAGACGTTTGAAGTGTCGCTCGAGGTCAAAGGACCTCGCGAGCGGATCTTGACCGAGCTGCGCAGCCTAGAGGCGGTCGCAGAAGTGAAAGAAGTCGTCGCGTCGAGCGACGCTGCAACTATCGCTGCCGCTACTGTGCAGGATGTGTTCATCACCGACGAAGCATCGAAAGAAGCAGCGACCACTGAACCGCCAACAGCAGCCGAAACTGTGAAGCTGCTCGTGACCTCCGCGGATCGCTCCGATATCCGCGAGGCGCTGTTCTTCCGCCTGGCGGGCGCAGGCTATCCAATCCTCGAGATGAAGCGGGAAAGCCTCAGCCTAGAGGATATCTTCCTCAAGTTGACGACGGATGAACCCGCCGAAGCCGATAGCACTCCGAAGGAGGAGGTAGACACTGATGCGTAGAATCTGGGCCATTTGCTCGAAAGAGCTGCAAATGTATTTCTTTTCGCCGGTTGCTTACGTGGCATTCGCTTTCTATGTGTTGCTATCGAGCTTCTTCTTCTATATCAACTTCGTTAATGGCCAGCCGCCGATTGTGGATGCGCGTTCCGTTGTTGGAAATACCACATTCGTGTACCTATTTATCATCCCGCTTTTAACGATGCGTCTTATCGCAGATGAGTTCCGTCAAGGCACCGATGAGCTGCTTCTGACTTCACCTGCAGGTATTGGTGAAATCGTGCTGGGTAAGTATTTGTCCGCATTTATTGTACAGGTGGGGCTAGTGGGGATCAGCTTGATCTACCCGCTCATTATGTCTGCCTTCGGAACGCTGGATAAGCCTGTTATGTGGCTGTCTTATCTAAGTATGTTCCTATTAGGCTGCGCGATGATGGCCATTGGATTGTTCGCTTCCAGTTTGTCCAACAATCAGATGGTTGCCGGTATTTCAGGCTTTGTGATATTGCTTATGCTGTGGCTGCTTGATTGGGTAAGCGGCAGCATGACAGGCAAGCTGAAGGATTATGTCGCTCAATTCTCGTTGACGAGCCATCTGACGAACTTGCAAAAAGGCGTCCTGCACGGCGGAGACATCCTCTTTTATATCACATTAACAGCTGTGTTCCTGGTTCTTTGCATACAAGTCCTTGAAAGAAAGCGTTGGAGGTGAGCGGGATGAATAAGTGGATACGGGGAACTAATGCGACTGTTTTATCGATCGCCGTTATCGGCATTTTCATTATTTTGACCATCTTTCTTCACTCGCTGAAAGGCTTTCAGGTCGATTTGACGAAAAATAAGAGCTTTACGCTCTCCGAGCAAACAGTTGCCACACTCAAAAGCTTAAATCAAGATATTCACATCGTTGCCTTTACGAATAGTGGGGACAACAACGGTTTTGTGACACGACAAGTCACCGATATGGTGACCGAATATAAGAAGCAAAGCGGTAAGATTACGTATGATGAGTACGATATGCTGAAACAGCCTTCGATGGCCAAGCAGTATGGTGTCGATCAAGGCGGAACGATTATTTTTGAAATGGGTTCTAAAAAGCAGAATATCAATTTCTATGAATTGTTTGTCGGCCAACAGGATGGTTCCTATACGTTCTCAGGGGAAGAGAAGTTTACCCAGGCTATTAAGAGCCTCACATCCACAGAGAAGCACACGGTTTATCTGCTTTCAGGTCATCAGGAATATCCACTGAATGCTATGACCATTTTGAAAAGCAGTCTGGAAGCCGCTAATTATGTCGTGAAGGACCTTAATCTGTTCGTTGAGGGTAAAATACCGGACGATGCGCAGATGCTGATGCTGCTTGGCCCGCAAAATGACCTGAATGATAAAGAAGCGGCGCTGATTGAGGCTTATTTGAAGGATAAAGGCAAGATTTATTTGGCGTTAGGCTTCAATAAAGATATGGCGACTAAGTGGAAAAATATCGATGCGATCATGAAAACATACGGCATTCAGGATCAACATGCGATTGCGATTGAAACGAAACAAACGTCGCTCTATGATCCGCTGACGATTATTCCGGAGTATGGCCCGCATGACATTACCAACAAGCTGTCCAGCAATAATTTGATTACGATGTTGTCGCTGGCTGTAAGTTTGAATGCGGATAACAGTGCACCAGATTACACTCAGTCTCTGCTTTTGAAAACAACAGATAAAGCTTACGGGGAAACAGATATCAACCTTCTTGCACAATCCAAAACCAAGCAGGATGCGGCAGATGTCAAAGGACCGCTGAATCTGGGTTACGCGATTGCTAACAAGGATAACAAGCCCAAAGCCGTTATTCTTGGGGGATCTACGTTTGTACTAGATCAAGATATTCAGAATCAAGGCAACAAGGATTTTGCTTTGAACAGTATCGGCTGGCTGCAGGAACAGAAGGATCAGATCACGATCCGTCCGCGTCAAGGGGATGCATTCCAACAAGCGATGATTACACCTAGCCAAGCGAATACTATTTTCCTCGTAACGATCGTGTTCTTACCGCTCTTGTTCCTAGTCATTGGCGGCTTGATCTGGTGGAGGAGGAGACGAGGATGAAACGGTTTATTCCTACGATTCTGTTAGTCGTTATTTGTATCGGCGGTTTTTGGTACGCTTCGAGCAAAGACTTCTTTCAAGAGAAAAAAGATGAACCGAAATCGCTCATCACACTCAAGCAAGAAGAAGTGCAGTCCATTCATGTAAAAACAGAGGTACAGCAGATCGAATTAGCCCGGAACGGCAGCGGATGGGAGATGAAAAGCCCGGCAGCAGCGCCGATCAATACGAATCAAGTGGGTTCGTGGATGGATGCTCTCGGTCTGGTGACATCAACGAAACTAGTTGAAGATCAGGTAAGTAATCTATCCAACTATGGGTTAGATAAGCCTCTTGGAACTTATGAAGTTACGCTAAAAGATGGCTCGAAGAAGGGACTGTTGGTGGGCACGGCTCTTCCAATTGAAGGTTTCTCCTATGTTCAGGTGGAGGGATCTCCTGCTGTGTATCAGGTGAGTGATCAGTCGCTCTCAGCGCTCAGTAAAGAACCAGTAGACTTTGCCGATGCTAGCCCAGTCCAATTCGAAAGCGACAAGGTGCAGAGCGTAAAGCTGACGTGGAAAGGTCAAACCTGGACGCTTGCCAAAACGGACAAAGACAAGGTAGCTGCCGAGGCGAACTGGAAGCTTGGTGATAAGGAGCTGAAAGGCGCGGAGGCAAATCCTCTCTTGGATGAGCTGATCTTCCTGCATAGCACTGAACTTCCACAGCCAGCGGCTCAGAAGCCAACTGCAGGCGGTGAGCTCAAAGTGGAGCTTGTATTGTCTGCAGATGGCAAAGAGGTCACCGAGACCTATGAAGGCAAGCTAAGCCAAGATCAAGTCTGGTTGGCGAAGCAAGGCGGACAGTGGGCGTACCTGCTTAACGCCGCAGATATACAGAAATTGGCGGATGCCTATGCCGGCAAACCGGCTCAGCCCGCCTCTTAACAGGAAAACTGCTCCCTACAGCAAACGTGCTGTGTTGGGGCAGTTTTTTCTTTGTTGTTAGGATATTATGCATGATGCCAATTTTAGGGTACGTATCCAGTATGGGACCATAGTTTTACAAAATTTCGATTAACTTTTTTTTCCAACGACACATAAAACGGAATAATTTGGGAAACCTACAAAAAAGGAATAGAAAGGAGGTAACATTTACATGTACAACAATCAAGGGAACCAAAACATTTCCACCAAAGAGCTTTTATACCTAGCGGATACGCTAAAAAATGAGGATTTGTTAGCAAAGCTTTGTGTACAAGGAGCAGTGAATAGCCAAAGTCAGTCGTTGAAACAAACCTTGTCTAATCTTTCTCAGGAGCGTCTGCAAAACATTAGCGTCCTCATCAACACCCTACAGCAGCAATCAGGCATTACCCATTAATTCGTACATAATAGGAGGTGCAAGAAGCATGTATCAGCAAAACCCGTATCAACAACAGCAGCAACAGTCTCACCAACTACAAGCACAATTAAAAGACGAGGACTTCGCGAACTTTGTCCTTTCCGAGTTGAAACGCAGTGCTCGTGAATATACGACTGCAGCTTTGGAGGCTGCTAACCCACAGATCAGGCAGGCCTTCCAGTCGTTACTGCAAAAGACACTGCAGGATCAAGCTGCCGTATTTCAGGAAATCCAGAAGCTTGGCCAATATGAAATTCAAGCTGCTCCTCAGCAGCACATTCAACAAGAACTCCAGAAACAAAGCCAGATCGCTGCTCAGTTGCAGTCCTTTGTACAACAAAATTTGAGTCAAACGAACACGGCGAGCTATCAGCAGCAAGACCAAGTGACTATCGCCCAGCAACAGCAACATCCGCAGCAGAGTCAGCAACAGAACCAGATTGCGGCTTTATATCAAACACAAACACCTATCCAACCCATGATTAGTGCCTCCCAATATCCTAATGCGGTGCACATTAATCAAGGGCAAGGCTATTCAACTCATACACAGTCTTCACCAAACCAGACAAGTCAACAGCAAGCCTATATTAGCAACCAGCAAGCACAAAATTTTCAAGATCAGAATTATGGACAAACCGGCTACGGTCAATCGCAGGGTTATGCCGCATCATCCGGATACAGCGCATCTGAAAATGCTGGCATTACAAGCAAATCAGCAAGTTCTACCAATGCTTCCCGCAGTCAAACAGGTGCTCAGACCTCGACGGCAGGAGAAAGCTCTTATCTCAGTAAACAACAACATGAGGGAAGTAAATACAGCTTCTAAATCTCATTGTTTCCTCAAGACCAAGGCGTCCTAGCATCTAGCTATAGGGCGTCTTTTTTATTATCAAATATTTATTTTGTCCCCCTTTTCTCATAATCATGGTATGGAACCAGCTTGTCACTCATATATAAGGAACATAGGATGTCCAAACTTATGGGAGAAGGGTGCAAATGCTGATGAGAAAAACGTGGATTTACGGCGCAGCTACTTTAATTGTACTAGGAGCATTAACAACAGCATGCGGTTCCAAAGAGGAAGTTGCTAGTAGCGGTGCAGCAGGCTTGAAAGACCCTAAGGCAGCGACTACAGTGGCCCAAGGGAAGACGGAAAGCAGTGTGAAGACGGTGGCCTCCAATGCCAAGCCAGCCATCGATGCCGACTATAAAGTAGATGGCAGAAACGTTACGATCACGTATCAGACAAGTAATTTCCAGATAGCGGATCATATGGATCAGAAAGCCGTACAGGGTGAAGGACATTTACATTTGTACGTGGACGGTAAGCAGAAAGCGATGATTGGTAAAACGGGTCCGTTAACCCTAACGAATCTAGCGGCAGGTAAACATGAGATCCGACTCGAGCTTCAGCAAAATGATCATAAGGATATCAATGTAGAGAAAATTCTTAATATTGAAGTAAAATAATTGGGAACATTTGTGCGTATTTAGCCGGAAATCAAGCTTCAACGTAGATCAGATAACATTACGTACATATTCCTTGAAAAGGCGGGCGCTTAGCCCGTCTTTTGTCATTTGACACACCCGAATACGTAGCATAGACTGTTGATAGTATGGCAGTATTGCCGCCTAATCGGAGGGAAACAATTGATCGTCGATATACGTAAGTGGAAGCATGTATTTAAGCTTGACCCAGATCGGGACATTTCAGATGAAGCGCTCGATCGGCTTTGCCAGTCTGGGACCGATGCGATCATGGTGGGCGGCTCAACGGGGGTAACCTTCGATAACACAGTGGACCTTCTATCTCGTATTCGTCAATATGAGGTACCCTGTGTGCTTGAGATATCCAATCATGAGGCTATCGTTCCAGGGTTCGATTTATTCTTAATTCCGGTTGTGGTGAATGCGGATGATCCGAAATGGATCGTTGGGCAGCATCATGAGGCGTTGAAGGAATATGGCTCTATGCTGAATTGGGACGAGATTATAGCTGAAGGCTATATTATTCTGAATAGCGAAGCTACAGCGGCGAAGTTAACATCGGCTCGTACGAACTTGGATGTCAAGGATGTTGCGGCGTACGCTCGCATGGCGGACAAGCTATTTCACATGTCTATTGTTTACTTGGAATATAGCGGTGTGTTTGGTGATATGGAGCTGGTAAGGCGGACGCGACAAGTGCTGGAGAATGCCCGTTTATTCTATGGCGGAGGCATTGACAGCCTAGATAAAGCGCAGCAAGCAGCGGAGGTCGCAGATACCATCGTCGTCGGTAACATTATTTATAGTGATCTGGAGCAGGCGCTTCAGACCGTGAACTTTGATAGAACAGGAAGGTAACTTATGAACGAGACAGTCAATATTTTAGATGCGATAAAAAGGTTGAACCCCGAGCAGCGCAAAGCAGTTGAAGCTGTCGACGGCCCACTTCTGATTATGGCTGGAGCGGGAAGCGGGAAGACACGAGTGCTGACGCATCGTATTGCGTACTTGATCGGCACGCGCAAAGCGGCGCCATGGAGCATTTTGGCCCTTACATTTACGAATAAAGCGGCTCGTGAGATGCAGGACCGCGTTGGCAAGCTAGTTGGCGGCAGTGGGAATGATATTTGGGTTTCCACGTTTCACTCCATGTGTGTGCGCATGCTGCGCAGAGATATTTCACGCATCGGTTTCACCTCGAATTTTACCATTCTAGATTCCGGTGATCAGTTATCAGTCATCAAAACGTGCTGCAAAGAACTGAACATTGATACCAAGAAGTTCGAACCCAAGACCTTTCAAGCGGCTATTTCTACAGCCAAAAATGAACTCATCTCTCCTAAACAATTTGAAGATAAAATCGGTGACTACTTCGATGGGTTGACCTCGAAAATTTATACGCTTTATCAGAAGAAACTTAGAAGCAACAACTCTCTGGATTTCGATGACTTAATTATGGCAACCATTCATTTGTTTAATGAAGTTCCAGAGGTTCTGGAGTTTTATCAAAATAAATTTCAATATATCCATGTCGATGAGTATCAGGATACGAACCGAGCGCAGTATATGCTGTGTCAAATGATTGCGGCCAAACATCAGCGCATCTGCGTTGTTGGAGATAGTGATCAGTCCATTTACCGTTGGCGTGGGGCTGACATATCTAATATCCTTAATTTTGAAAAAGATTATCCGAATGCAACAGCTATTCTTTTGGAGCAAAATTATCGCTCCACCTCTAATATTTTGCAGGCTGCCAATAAAGTCATCGCCAATAATACGGGCCGTAAGCCCAAAAACTTATGGACGGATAAAGAGGGCGGCGTAAGGATTAAGCTGTACCAAGCTGATTCCGAGCACGAAGAAGGTTATTTCGTTACAAGTGAGATTAATAAAAATAAGTCCAATGGTAAAAAGTTCGGTCATCACGCCATTTTGTACCGGACGAACGCACAATCTCGGGTAATTGAGGAAATTCTCATAAAATCCGATATCCAATACACCATCGTTGGCGGCGTAAAGTTCTATGATCGGAAAGAGATCAAGGACATTTTGGCGTATCTGCGCCTCATCTCCAATCCGGACGACGATATCAGTTTGAGTCGAATCGTGAACGTGCCGAAGCGGGGCATTGGTGACACCTCAATGGACAGAGTGGCCGATATGGCGGGACGAAGAGGTATTTCACTCTATGCCATGCTTGAGGAAGTCGATTCATTGGAGATCACAACGAAGGCTAAGCACGCTTTAGCAGATTTTCGCGAAATGATTGATAACCTGAACCGCATGGTTGAATACTTATCTGTAACTGAACTGACGGAGAAAATACTGGAGATGTCGCAGTACCGTCTGGAGATGCAGCGCGAGAATACGATTGAATCCAAGGCTCGTCTCGAAAATATTGAGGAGTTCCTGTCCGTGACAATGGACTTCGAGAAACGTAACGAGGACAAGTCACTCATTTCGTTCCTAACCGATTTGGCGCTTATCGCCGATATCGATACGTTGGATAAAGAAAAAAGCGAAGAAGAGCAAGACGCCGTTGTGCTCATGACGATGCACAGCGCCAAAGGTCTAGAGTTCCCGGTTGTATTCATCATCGGGATGGAAGAAGGTGTCTTCCCGCACAGCCGTGCCTTCGCCGATAACGAAGAGCTCGAAGAGGAGCGCCGTTTGGCCTATGTCGGCATCACGCGCGCCGAGCAAGAGCTTTTCCTCACGTGCGCCCGTATGCGCACGCTCTTCGGCCGCACCGCCGCGAACGCGCCATCGAGATTCCTTCAGGAGATTCCGAAGGAACTCCTGGAGAATGTCTCGATGGGCGGCTCCATCGGTGGAGGCTTCTCGCGAGCTGGCCGCACCAGCACCAGCTCGTGGGGCAGCAGTGGCAGCAGCGCCACTGCCTCACAAGCGGGCCGCGGCTCCGCCGGCTCGTCCGCTTGGGGCACGCCGTCCTCGTTCGGACGGCCTAGTACGGGCGCGGCTGCGCCAAGCCCTGCAGCCGGGGCGAAGCCGGCTCCGTTCCGGGCTCCGCAGCCTGCCGCAGGCGGCGCGGTGCCGGACTACAAAGCCAGCGACAAAGTGTCGCATGGCAAGTGGGGCATCGGCACCGTCGTGTCAGTGAAAGGCTCGGGTGATGACACCGAGCTGCAAATTGCTTTCCCGGCGCCTGTTGGCTTGAAGCGCCTGCTCGCGAAGTTCGCTCCTATTACGAAAGAATAGGAGCCGCTTTTGCTCCTTTATTTGCCGGACCCACCCTATTTCCCATTAGAGAGGAAGAGCCCGTAATGACAGATGCCATCGCGGCAATGAAAACCCTCATCCAAGAAATCAACAAACATAACCATAACTACTACACGCTTGATCAACCGGCGATTTCCGATGCCGAGTGGGATGCTTTATACAATAAATTGACCGCGCTAGAGAAGGAAACAGGGATTACCTTGCCTTCTTCTCCAACCCAGCGGGTAGGCGGCGACATTCTCAAAGGTTTTGATCCACACAAGCATCTGGCCCGACTCTGGAGTTTGGACAAGGCGCAAAATGCCGAGGACCTGCAGACTTGGCACACGCGTGTGCTTAAGCTAATTGCAGATTACAACAGCAAGAATCCAGAGAACCCGTTGCCAGACCCGACGTATGTGGTGGAATTAAAGTTCGACGGGCTCACGCTCAACCTTACCTATAAGCAAGGAGAGCTTGTTCAAGCCTCCACGCGAGGAAACGGTACGGTTGGTGAGGGCATTTTAGCCCAAATCAAGACGATTAAATCCATCCCGCTGGAAATCCCATACAATGAGGGAACCATTGAAGTGCAAGGTGAGGGAATGATGTTCCTCTCTGTGCTCGAGGCGTACAACCAAACTGCAACGGATCCGCTCAAAAATGCCCGCAACGCAGCAGCCGGAGCGCTGCGCAACCTCAATCCCAAAGTGACGGCAGAGCGTAAGCTGAATGCTTTCTTCTATAATGTGGGTTACTCAGACGGCATCCAATTTGATAATCATTTCGACATGGTTCAGTTTCTACGTGACAACCATTTTAAAGTAAGCAACCGAACTCGGTATTTCAGCACAATTGAAGAAGTGAGTGCAGAGCTGGAGCAGATTGCCGAAGAGCGGCTTGGCTTTGATTTTCTGATTGACGGAAGTGTCATTAAGATTATGGACATGCGTACAAGAGAAGTGCTCGGATACACCGAGAAATTCCCTCGCTGGGCTATTGCCTATAAATTCGAGGCTGAAGAAGCAACAACAATCCTGCAAAGTGTTTCTTGGGAAGTTGGCCGCACAGGTAAAATCACACCATTAGCCCGCGTTGAAGCCGTGGACCTCGCTGGCGTAACCGTACAGAACTGCACGCTCAACAATGTCGGTGACATCGAGCGCAAAAACCTCAAGCACGCCTTAGGCAGCCTCGTCTACATCCGTCGCTCCAACGACGTCATTCCTGAGATTCTCGGTAAAGTAACCGAGGAGAATGACGGCGAGGAAATTGTGGCTCCGACGCATTGTCCTTCCTGCGGCAGTGAGCTTGAGATGCGTGGTGCGCATCTGTTCTGTTTGAACCGTCTTGGCTGCAGTCCGCAGCTGGTTGGTCGTATGGCGCATTTTGCTTCGCGTGATGCGATGGATATTGAATTCTTCAGCGAAATGACTGCCTCACAGCTGCATCAAGAGCTGGATGTCCGTGATCCTGCGGATCTGTACACCCTACAATTCGAGGACCTCGTCAAGCTTGATCGCTTTGGCGAGAAGAAGGCCCGCAACCTGCTTGATGCGCTAGAAAAAAGCAAATCGCGCGATCTAGCTTCGTTCCTTTATGCCCTAGGCATTCCTAACTCGGGTAAAACCACGACCAAGGTGCTGGCAGACTACTATCGCAGTTTAACGAAAATTATGGCGGCTACGCCTGAGGAGCTAATAGGGCTTCCTGATGTAGGTGGAATAGTAGCAGAGAGTATTTATTCATTTTTCCGTGACCCTGTGATGGTATCCAGTATTGAGCGTATGCTCGCTGCAGGTGTTAACCCAATAGCCGAAGAGCCGGCGGTTGTTTTGGCTAGTCCTGACAATCCGTTCTTTGGTAAAACCGTTGTCCTCACAGGTACGCTATCCACCATGGGGCGTGACGAATGTGCCAAAAAGCTGGAAGCGCTAGGAGCTAAGATTACCGGCAGTGTTTCTAAGAAAACCGACATCGTTATCGCAGGGGAAAGCGCAGGCAGCAAGCTGACGAAAGCCCAAGAACTTGGAATACGGATCATTGAGGATGAACAGGAGCTTTTACAGCTTTTAGGTGAAGGCTAAATGACAAATAAGGAGACAGTGCCATGCCGAATAAACTTCATATCGTGAATGGAGACGCGTTTGGAAATAAGCTGCGTGCTTCGGGTATCGATGGAGACATATTGGTGTGGCGCGAGTCACTATATGAAGGACCTATCGGCATGCAGATGTCTGATAGTGTCCTTTTATCTATGAGGGCGGCCTATATGAATCGCCTGCATGGCATTCCTGAGGAAATGTTCAAGTCCATTACCCTACAGCAGGAAAAAGCGCTGGACAAGCTCGCGGAGGATGTTGACGAAATTGTCCTGTGGTTTGAGCATGATTTATATGACCAATTGATGCTTTGTTATTTGCTATCGAGATTATTCGCTCTCCCTAATCGATCCTTTAAACTATCTTTGTTAAGTATCAATCAATTTCCTGGCGTTAAGTTCTTTCATGGATTAGGACAATTAAACGTCGATCAAATTACTCAGCTGCACTACAATTGGGTGCCTGTTAATGAAGGCCAACTTCTTTTGGCCCGCAAGGTCTGGACAGCTTACTCAGCTTCTGAGCCCCTTCTTATGGCGACTTTATTGGAAGAGGATTTATCTGCACTGCCTTTTCTTAAAAAGGCCCTACAAGCCAATTCAGAACGTTATCCATCCTCTCAAAATGGCTTGTCAGCCAACCAACAGCTTATTCTGGAGCTGATAGGGGAAGAGGAACTGCCGATTCTGTCATTGTTTAAAAGTATCGGCCAAACGGCCGGTCATTACGGCCTCGGTGATTTGCAGTTCTGGGCTATTGTTGATAGTATCCGCAAATGTGAGATTCCGCTGGTCCGTCTTACTGGAGGGGACAAGCTGCCAAGTTACGGCGAACCGCTGCCGCCTTATTTTGAAAAATGGCGATTACATAGGACTGAAATGGGAAAGCTGGTTCATGCAGGTGACCAAGATCATCTATACCTGAATGGCATGGATGATTGGATTGGCGGCGTTCATCTGCTTGGAAAAAAGGGGGTATGGCGCCGAAACGCTACAACTACGGGGTTTTTGAAGATGTAAGATAATGGATGCATAAAGTTGCTTGCAATTCGTTTTGAAACCTGATAATATATGTTCTTGTCACCGCAACAAGCGATGCATTAACGCTTTAAACGGTAACGCATTAAAGCTCCTTGAAAACTGAACAAATGAATGAAGCAAATCAGCAAACTCAGTCACGCAAGTGACTACAATTGAGATTGCAAAATCTCGCTAGCAAGTCAATGAGCATTTCAGCTTTTCTATTATGGAGAGTTTGATCCTGGCTCAGGACGAACGCTGGCGGCGTGCCTAATACATGCAAGTCGAGCGGATTTATCCTTCGGGATAAGTTAGCGGCGGACGGGTGAGTA
>NZ_JCAUAW010000052.1:0-14289 GCF_059692155.1 Paenibacillus sp. JT22N1 | reverse complement strand
AAATTTTTAGTAAATAAGGAACATATCTTTTTCACGTATTTTTCCATCTACAAGATGAATATTGATGTCTCATTTTAAACCAGTTACGCTTACGGAATCGTTAGTGAAGCAGCTATCCGCTGAAGTAACGGGCAGGATAATTGAATAAATTTAGGAAACTTATTCCAACATGGCGCGTCTAATAAGTGCAGCATAATAACTTAATTTTTTTAGCGTGAAGGAAGTGACTAAAATGAAAAATAAAATCATGATATCGGCAAGTGTCGGTTTAGTTATTATTATAGGAGGATCACTTAGTTATAATGCTTATGCAGATATTCTGCCAAATGCAGTAAAACTATCGCAACTTAAAAATGACTTCGAAAAAGAAAAGGCAATCTTTGAGTCAATGCCAGAGAGTAAAACAGATGAAGATCATGCTAACGTAGAGAAGCAAGGTCGTAAGGTAAAAGAACTTGGCAGGGAAGCTGGATTGTTAGAAGCAAATTTAGTTCCCCCTGATCCCAAAAAAGAGTTTGAGGATAACATTCGTGGATTAAAGGGAATTTTGGCTGAAACCGAATATTTTAAAACAAGAGTTGATGATCCTGCATATGGAGAGATGTATAAAAAAGGAATTAAAATTGTTGAACAGAAGAAAAGAGACCTTGCTGAAATTGAAAAAGAATTACAAGATAATAAAACACCTATTGAAGAGCTTGTAAAAAGGTTTGAAAAGGTTAGAGATACAAAAGTGCTAGAATAAGGCAAAGGCGTTAAGCTAACGGAGAACGTTAGTTCAATTGAAACCAGCAGCAGTCTAAGACTATCTTTTCAAGTCTTGGTTCGCCGCTGTTTCTATTAAAGGAACTAGTTGAATTTGGCGTTTATGCCCAATTTGCGATACAACGGTTCTCGTATGGCAAACTAATGGGTTAGGTGACGAAGGGTACTATACTACCATGAAAGATCGGGATATAATGTGATAAGTCTCATAAAAGTCAAACCTAGGAGTGAATATTTTGCATTGTCTTGGTTGCATAGTAAAAGGTGTTGGGAAATATTAGTACTATACTTGTGACTGCACTAATTCTAAGTGTAATTTGTGCGGCAATATCTTTAATTTATACGGCATTTTCCTTTGTTCAAAAACAGGGGTTCGTAAAATTAGGTAGCTGTTTGTTTCTGATTTCTTTAGCTATTTTTAGTTATACTTCTTTTCAAGTAATGAGTAAATTAGGCAGTACAAAAAGCACATCTGAGATAGTCCATAATGTAAAAACTGAAGAATCCGTTAATACAAATTTGGTTCAACAAACTGAAACTAATGTGTTACCCATTCTTGGGACTTTAAGAATAAACGCAAATGAATTCATGAAGCGATTTAATGAGGAGTCGAAAAAATCGGGTAGCAAGCTACTAATTAAAGATTTCCCTGTAGCTAAGGGTGTAAAGCAAGATACTGTTCAGTATTATTTTAGCAATGCACTAGGTATTATAGCCCTGGTTAATAAAGCAGATAATTCAATTCGAGAGTTAACGTTACTATTTATGGACAAAGGATACCAATCAAGAATAGATTTTGTAGATGCCTCTGGAACCATTGTCGATGTATTTCAACCTAAGCTGTCGGGGAAAGAGAAAGGTAATATATTCAATTCACTTCACCTTAACGGTATTATGGATGACAACCCAGATTACCAGAAAATGCAAGGTACAGTTCAAAGCGGTGAATTTAGTTATTATTCTGGATATACACCGCAAACAGGGTTAGCATTTATCATAAGTTCAGTTCAAGATAAATCAAGTTTGTTTCCTGAATCAGATTCTTCACTAAGTAATGAACAGACAAGTGAAAAAGGGAAGATTGAGATGCATCATATAGGCCATGCAACAAATGGCATTGATTTATCCGCCAACTTACCTTCTAATTGGGAGTCTGGAAAAATAAGGTATGATAAGGCGTTCACATGGCAGGAAAGTACGTACAACAATCCAGCTGATCCGAACCAATTATACAACGTATATGTTAATTCGAATTGTAACGATTGCTTGAATCCAGGAAAACAGGGGTATTTACCAAGAAAAAACGTTATAAAAAGCGAGGTAACTAAAAGTGGCCATGCAATTAAGTATGAATTTGAAGATAAGAAAGTATCCAGATATAAGGGATACGGTGTTGCGATTGCAGGAGAAAACGAAGGAGGAAGAATAGAGATATTTTTACCAGAGACACAAAAAGAAGTATTTGACGAAATTTTAAAAACTATTTCATTAGAAAATATGAAAACTTTTAGTGGCAATGCTCTAACACCATAGTTTTTGCAGCCTGGGAGGGTTCGATAAAAGTTCGTACGGAAAAAGGGACGTTTGTCGGTTTAGTTTCAACTGACATGAAAAGCTACTTCTTCGCTATTGATGCTCGTTAATGTAATACCGCAGATGCTTTAGCATAATGTTTTTCAGGCCTTATTCATTGAACTAACGGAGAACGTTAGTTTAATGAAACCGTAGGCAATAATTTGTTAGAAGTACTTCAAAACCTATTTGTAAATCAGGTTTTTCACACCAAAACACCACTTCAAAACTTAATTTGTAAATCGATTTTTTATGAAAATCCAGCAAACCCTTGAGTTTGCTGGATTCTTGCACTTCAAAACTTATTTGTCACCCGACAGAAAAGTGCACTCATTGAGTGAACGTCTATTTAATTTCTTCTTGTATGGAGAAACAATTTATTTATTCGTATAGAAGCAGCAAGTCAGTTAACCCGAGGTGGCGATTAAACTAACGGGCAGAAGAATGGAGTAAATCAAATACGAGCATTTTGCACATTTATCGGTATGAACGGATAAATAGACGATTATATCATGCCCCCGGTTGCATCCCCTCATATTGTAGTGCGAGGGGGTGATGAAACATGGCGCAACCGATAAATATCGGAGCAAATAGCATAGCTAAGATCGGCGATCGTTTTTTTATGATTGTTGAGGTGGAGGCGATAACAACCGGAGTTGAAATTGATCCAGTATTTGGAGTGCGGACGACCGCACAACAAGCAGCAGCACTCCTTCGTGCAGGTGTAAAGCGTACGACATTTGCAAAAGTAGATCCGAAACCTACTAGCACAACGAAAGTCGAGTTGAAAGGCGTATTGTTTGCCAACGGACGGATTTTCAAGGTATTTGACGTGGAAAACGCGACGAGCGACATTTCCGTCTTAGTCCGGATCAACCTAGCGCAGGCGCAAAGGCTTATCCGAAACGGTACACGTATCATCAAGGTTTATAGAAAACCATTCTAAAACAGCGAAGGAGCTGCGTACACAGCTCCTTTTTCAAGTACAAACTCATTGTATTGGTACATATCTCTACACATCATGGTTCAAGTAAGTTTTTTACAGAGAGCCCCTGTATGTTGCATTTCATTCAACTACAGTAATTGACTAAACTAACGCAGAACGATAG
Source organism: Paenibacillus sp. JT22N1 (assembly GCF_059692155.1). Taxonomy (NCBI): domain Bacteria; kingdom Bacillati; phylum Bacillota; class Bacilli; order Caryophanales; family Paenibacillaceae; genus Paenibacillus; species Paenibacillus sp. JT22N1. Next base: position 10,843 of record NZ_JCAUAW010000052.1, on the reverse strand, counting down.
TTGAGGGGCTTGCTTCGCGGCAACTCCTCTTTTGTTTATAATAGAAATGGGCAGGTTTGTTTAATAAAGGGTCAAATGGAAATGTACAAGCTAAATAATGGAAGCAAAGAATTAAATTAGCAGACACATAAGAAAGGGTGGCACATATGAAAAAGTACAATATTATTCGTCCGATCATGCTGATTGTGGTTGCACTCCTAACGAAAAGCTTGGTTACCAATCTTTGCATGTTGCTGGGAATGGAATCCGAGTCAGCCAAAACCATGGGTTTCGGTGCGATGGTAATCGCCGCGCTCGTGGTCTTTTCCAGAAACCGAAGAAGTCCGAAATAGGATTTGCACCGCGCGCTCGGCATTTCGCCAAGGGTGTTCGGGATATCGTTGAGCTAACAGGTAACTTATGTTCATTAACTACAAGATGAGGCTACCGCGATGGTAACCTCATTAAACTATCGGGCAGGATACTTCCAATGTGTGGTACCATTAATTCAGCATAAATTTGCATCGGAGGCTGGTAGTTATTAATAAAAAGAAGTTGTCCAAGGAGTATATGAGTGATTTTTTAGCTATCAGAGAAATTGTTAATGAATTTGACCCTATGGGATTAATCGGGATGGGGGCTCCTGACGACGAGCACGATAGGCTGACTCAAAAAATCATTCGCAGCTTATATGACCACAACATTGACAAAATAAAGGATTTACTAATTGATTGTTATGATGAGTATGGTTCCAGTGGTAGGGATATTAAAGAAGAGTACCAGGAGAGTTTTAACAGGAAAATTCAAACTACGTATAACCAAATTGAAGTTTGGTATCTCAACAAAAATAAGCCCCATTGATTAAGCGAAGAACGATAGTTTAATCACAACACGACAGCAGCCGGCAAACGATTGGCTGCTTTTGTCCGTTGATGTAACGGGCAGAATAGTTCAACAAGAATGCCAGCATGCCTGCATTGGAAAATATCACAGAACGAGAACCGTTAAGAAGATGGTTCTCGTTCTGTGTTTGTGCAAGCTTATTTTCGCACATTCGTCAAAGGTTGAATATGAAGCTCATATGTAACGTTAAATTTCACGTTCGCCCAGAGAGTAGACCATTCATCCTCGCTCATGGGCTTCGAAAAAGGACCTAGTGTAAGAGTACCTATTTCCAGAGGGTCCACTTCCGACTTTTGCATTTTCTTTAGCAGCTCTGTTGTTTGTTTTTCGAAAAGCGATTTTATCTGTTGATGAATAACCGCTAATTGATCAAGGTTGTCTATATCTCCCTTTCCACGGTACTCTTCAATTCGACCTTTGAGCTCGACGTTGAGAGATAATGTTGAGTAGTCGAGATTTAATTTCATCTTTGTCTCGGAAGTGACATTCCCCATCGTTATTGATAACTCTGGGATGGTAAGGACTTTAAGGTGATGATTATGATCAATCAGTTGGAATATTTGTTCATTTCTCTTATTGATGTTCGTTTGCAGTTTATCGTTTTTGAAGAAGGCAGTTCCTTCGTAGATAAAATGTTCTTTATCGACCTTGAAAATAGGTGCGACTGGATCGGAGTATGGTGAATAGTACCTTTTCATAAATTGATGTAGATTTACAATAGTCATATCTCCTTGTTTCTTACTTTCATAGTGTTTAAGCAAACGATAAAGAAAATAGCCGGGAATGTCTTGTGTTTTTATTTGATTTTTAATGTAATCATCAAAGCTTCCATTGACGATGACGATATAAAGGCGTTGAGAAATATCAGGGTCCGTAAATAAAGTGTTCATAAGTGATGTAATGCCTTTTTTCGCCAGTTCTTGTTCAATAAATACCATACGAAGTTGTCCTGATTTTACTTCCCGATAATAGCTTAAATTAAAATCCTTTCCTCCCTCCTTCAATAGATCGACTTCTTGGGTAAGCATTTTTTTTGGTTCAGAATATATGGGTGGTACCAGTGTGCTTATTCTTAGCTTCCCTTTTGCACCCTCAGTAATCGACCACCAAATCACAGGGGAGATTTCTTCGATCTGATTGTTATCTACAAATGGGGAGCATCCAATCATCCATAGCATACTGCTCATTATGACGAGGAACATCGTATGTTTAAACAGCCTCAATGCTAGATAAGCCCCTTTCGTTTGCAAGCAATCAGAAGGAAGGTTGGGATGAACAAGTAGGTAAATGCCCGTAACCAAATCTGTAGGTTCATCAAAGGGTTCTGTTCAGTTTCATCAAACCACTTGTCTAGAATAATCGTACTTATTAAAATCATGATCCAACAGGTTATAAAACCAATTCGATTGCTCTGTTCGTTTAATCTTCCTGAAACTATTCGAATAGCCCCGTAGAACCATAAGAAATAAATGGAAATGGCCCACACATAATAAAACATTTGCAGGCAAATTAAAATGATATCAATTCGCTCAAAAACAGGAGTTTGCAGATAACGAATAAGGTCCGTTACCGGAAATCTGCTTTTGTTCAAGTATTGGGAACTAAAAAATAATAAGGAAACAACAAACATAATCAAATACTCAAAGACAGACGCGGTATTAGCAAATGTCAAATATTTCAACATCTTTTGTTTTTGGTTTAACCACGGCCCAATAAAGACCAAGTACTCCGGTCCCGAGAACGCTTGCCAAATGAATAAAAGATTCTTCCAGGAGACTGTCGACCAGTCTGCGGGGATCAAGGGATATAAATCGTGAAGTGACGCCATCGATGGGAAGAAGAAAGGAATAAAACATAAAATCATCCAAGCGGAACCAAAAAAGGCAATAACGACAAAGCGTATCGCATTCGTCATTCCTCGAGAGGCCGCGTACAAACAAATCCCAAAGAGAAATAAAATCAACCACAAAGGATTCATGGAAGGGAAGATGATACTATTAATCACTTCCACAGTCCCCAGTGTACTTACATATATTTTAGCAAAAATGAAAAACAGACCAACGAAGGCCAAAACACGAACCGTCCGCTTTCCAAATAGTTGAACAAATCCTTGATATCCTTTGGTGGAAATGTCTGATGAAAACCATTTTGCAATCAAGATCATATTCAATTGTGATAAAATCCCCACGGCAATTAATGCCCAAATCATATAGGGATAAACCAATTTGGAAGGAGTGACTAAGACGAAATATAGCATTTGACTTCGGTTGACCATGAAAAAGACATAGATCCCGCCAAACGTGGCCGTTCTCTCATATAAGGAAGATGCCTTCACATTATTTTCTCCTTTGACTGGTTCGCCATTTCTGTAGGGTATGTAAATATTCAGGACGTTCCTTCATCCAATGGAAAGGACCCCGAATGAAAAGATCTAACCAATCCCTCCAGTAAAGAGGAGCTAAGGGGGCAAAATAAGGTTGTTTCAAAGATGTGATACTATTCAAATGGACAAGAATAACAATTATCCCGAATACTATCCCTAACATTCCGATATAGTTGGCAAGGAAAAGGAAAGCGAATTGAAGCAGTGTGTTTGATTTGGTCACGAGATAATTAGGGACTAGAAATGAAGCGATAGCCGTAACACCTACTAAAACAATTAATATTTTGCTTGCAAAACCGGCTTCAACGGAAGCTTGTCCTACGACAATGCCACCGATCACGCCTAGTACTTGACCCGACTTTGTGGGCATCCTAAGACTTGCTTCTTTGATGATCTCCAGGGTAAGCAGCATTAAAAATGCTTCCCAAAATGGCGTAAACGGCAATTTGGTTCTAGATTCTAATAATACAAAAAGAACTTGCATCGGGAGCATCTGATAATGATGCGTGGCTAACGCAACATAGATCGGGACTAATATTAACGAAAGTACATAGCTTACATATCGCAGCAGCCGCAAAAAACTGGCAACCAGCCAGCGATTAATGTAATCCTCTGGAGATTGAAATAGATGAAAAAATGTGATGGGAGCCATTAACGCAAATGGTGTATTGGCTACTAAAAAAGTAATTTTTCCCATCGATAAAGTGAAAGCGCATAGATCCGGGCGGTCGCTTTGTTGAAATTGCGGGAATATACTATGATAATGATCTTCCATGAATGCCGCAACATGGGACGAATCCATAAAAACATCAAAATCAATGGTAGATAGTCTACTTCTTGCAATGGAAATAAATTCGGGATTGGTCACCCCTTCCATATACATCATGACAACCTCTGTTTTACTTACAGAACCGACAGAAAACCTTTCTGATTTTAAAGATGTCGATGGAAGCCGTCTGCGAATCATTGTCACATTTTGATCGATTTGCTCACTGAAGCTGTCCTTGGGTCCAAACATAATGGTTTCGGTTTCCGATGTTTCGATGGCGCGAGTCAATGGATTTGGAAGAAGTGCTGCCCACCACTGATTCTTCATAGGTTCATAGAGAAGGATGGATCCCGTTAATAGTTTCTGCTGACCTTCCTCCATCGTGACAATTCTGGATACCTTAGCTGTGGCTATGCATTCATTTATTTCTTCAAGATCACAGTGGAGCAGCGGTTCGATAACGGATTCATTTAAGCGTTCTTGGTCAATTAATGTTCTTATGTAGAGAAACATCACCATTTGATCATTATTGGTCCTGCGTTCGATGATTTCTGCATCGTCCATGTTGGCCAAAATTTGTCTAAATGAATCTATCGTTAGGACGGTATTCTGAGGTTCAGGTTTCTCAAAATGGTGTCCAATCTTAAGCTTCTTCCAAAACATAAACACCATCCTTACAAAGTGGGTAGTAAAAATTGAAAATATTGGTTATGCCTTTATAATTTATCCATGACTGGATCATTTATACCCTTAGGGTTCGTATGTATGAGAACTGTTTCATGAAGTGCATGCGGATACATCAGTATTAAGTCTACAGGGTTTAACAAGTCATAGGATAAACTTTCTAAAAATATACACGAAAAAGCAGAGCTGCTTGTAGGGATTAACAACTTATACAAAAAATTATGCTTGAAGCTAAAGGGTTTTCTTGGAGGGTTAGAGAAAGATAGGGCAACCAGAGGTAATAGAAGTGTTGGGATTATTTGAAAATGCCGAGTAGTTAAACTAACGGAAAACGATAGCACAATAACAACAGGCTGCCGGCTCGGCAGCCTGTTGAAGTAACGGGCAGGATAATGCAAGAAGGAAATGGAATAAATATACAACATTTCCGATAAGGGGGACGTAATATGCCATTTCCAACGCACATTGTAGCCGCAGGTGGATTTGTGGAAGATGGGCAAGGTAATATCCTTTTAGTAAAAACTCATGACGGTGGTTGGGTTTATCCTGGTGGACAAGTGGAAGTTGGAGAAAATCTGATGGACGCTTTGGTTCGTGAAATCAAAGAGGAAAGCGGAATAGACACCACGGTTAGCTACTTAATTGGTGTCTATTCGAATACAGGTATTTTTAAATGGTATGATGGCGTGACTGATGTTCCTACGCAAGTTATATTTGATTTCGTATGTAAACCTGTTGGCGGGGAGTTAGCTGTTTCTGAAGAAACAACTGATAGCCGCTGGGTGGCGAAAGATAGAGTTCTTGATTTCATTACACATCCAGCTATTCGCACTCGCTATCAGGCTTATTTGGAATTTAACGGAGCGGTAAATTACATGGAGTATGTAACGAGCCAAGAGTTTATAATCAAACACCAAAAAGGTATATCGAAGTAAATTATTTCTCGTTGTTGAACAAACGAAGAACTATAGCTCAATAATAATCATCAGTGAGGCTGCCATCTGCTAATAGATCGGCAGCCTCGTTGAACGGGCAGATTAATTTAATAAGTGTTGTCCTTGAAAATCCCTTTTTATGGTATCATAATTCGTGTATTCTCATAAAATTGCGGCGAAGTACGTAAAATGTGCCAATCAATATTAGAAGGTGATTCTAAGATGCAAGAATTTATTAAGAAATTCAAACAAGCCGTTTTCGAGGATGATATTTACATTCGACCATCTCTTTTATCTGAGGATAATGAATATCTTACAATTACTTTTGATGTCTTTTTATATGGAACTGAGAAGGTAATTCAAAGTTGGAAAGTAACCTGTAAGAATTTTGAAAATTATAAGCTGGTAAATGAATTTTTCGAAGATATAAATATATTCAAGGATCACATCTTGCTATGGGAATATACTGAGTTACATACGGAACTGTTTTATACTGGTAAAACAAACAAAAAATTTGAATTGATTGGTGAATTACTTAGTAAACATTTAGAAGTAACAAAGGGATGGATAGACTACAATTACTATTTAAATAAATCGTTAGCATGGAAGTCATTAGACTGGCTGTTTAGTGGTGATAATGGGTTAGTAGCTTCAGGTCCAGCCATCTTAATAAATGAATATAAAACGATTTTAGAGAAGTTTGGACTAAGGACATCCATCTTACCAAGTAAGAGACTACAAGCAAAATATGAAGTCTTAATATATGAGAGTTCCTATGTAATTGCTGAAGAATTTATTTTTGAATTGATTTTAGAAAGTAACATTTCCGAAGGTACCGAGAGGCCCTTTGGGAAGGGTAATCAGGTGATTTATTAAGCTAACGAGAAACGACAGTGGAGGAGCTTGCCGCGATGCAACTCCTTTTTTCATTGATGTAACGGGCAGGATAGCTCCAGTATTCAGGTCCTGGCGTGAGGTATTGCGAATTATTTCTAAAGTATAGACAAGGGTTAATTTATTGGTTATTGAATTATTAGTACGATCGTGCTAAATATTCGGATTGAGGCTGTCCGCTTCATTGCATATAATGAAGGTACCACCCTTCGGGGAGATCGTTAAGGGAGGCCGCGATGAGACCGCATTTGACGAACCATTATTTGCAAGCTTGAAGCCGGGCTTAACCTCGTTCTGTTACCGAATGCTAGGCTCCATGGACGATGCGGACGATGCCGTTCAGGAGACGAGTATTCGGGTCTGGCAGAGCTGGAGCACGTTCAGACAGGATTCCTCGTTCAAAACTTGGGTCTATCGGATTGCCTCCAACCTGTGCTTGGACAAGCTGAGACAATCCAAACGCCGCGCGCTTCCCATTGACCTGTTCGACCCGGCCGTCGCCATCGTCGAGCCGCGTGACACGCTGCCGGACTCTGCCTGGATCTGGCCGTCTCCCGACTTTGGGGGCAATCCGGAGGATCGGCTCGTCCGCAGAGATACCCTTCAACTGTGCTTCATCGCTCTCCTGCAGACCTTACCTCCGCGGCAGCGCGCGGTACTCATTTTGAAGGATGTATTTGAATGGTCCTCCAAGCAGATCGCGGAAACGTTGGCGATGTCGCCGGCAGCGGTGAACAGCGCCTTGCAAAGAGCCCGAGAGACGATGGACCGGGCGCAGCTTCGCTCGGATGAGCTCAGCAGCATGGACGTTCAACCGGAGCAGCAGCTGCTGTCCCGGTATGTGGAGGCCTTCGAGCAATTCGATATTGCTGCACTCGTCGCGTTGTTCCACGAGGAAGGCTGCATGTCGATGCCGCCCTTCGAGATGTGGATCCGCGGCAAGGAAGATTTGTCCGCCTTCTATTCGCTTACTCGCTGGCATTGCGAAGGTTCGCGATTTGTGCCCATTACGGTGAATGGCGGTTATCCGGCGTTGGCCCAGTATATGCCGGGCAAAGAGGGCTCTGGCCTGGTACCCTGGGGCATCCACGTCATCGAAACCAAAGAAAATCAAATCCTGCACGTTCAAAACTTCATTCATACGCCATTATTTTCGCGATTTGGGCTGCCTGAGCGAATTGACCAATGAATTTCGTCATTGGCTTACGTCTATATCATTGAGAATAACCAAACGACGAATATCATGAGAGAGGTGTCTATTTAAAATGGAAACGAGTCAACCGACGAAAGTAACCGTGCAAGCCGTCATTCAAGCCCCTGTCGAGAAGGTATGGCGCTATTGGACCGAGCCGGATCACATCACGAAGTGGAATCAAGCGTCCGAGGACTGGCATGCGCCGAGAGCCGAAAACGATCTGCGGGTCGGCGGCAAGTTTCTGACACGGATGGAAGCGAAGGATGGCAGCATGGGCTTTGATTTTGGCGGCGTCTACGATGTCGTGAATCGGCATGAGGCGATCGGCTACACCATGGAAGACGGAAGAAGAGTGGATATTGCTTTCGTCGATCAAGGGAATGAGACGAAGGTCATTGAAACGTTCGACGCGGAAAGCTCCAATCCCGTCGAGTTCCAGCAAGCAGGCTGGCAAGCGATCATGGACAATTTCAAAGCCTATACCGAACAAAACTAATCATCGCGAAGAAGACGCCGGGGAAGATGCCCGGCGTCTTTCTTTTTGAACCCTAGTACGAGCGTGCTCTCCGTTAGCCTTAACCTTGTGCCGCATCCATGTTCATGTAGTTAATGGCCCACAGATGGCCGTCCAAGTCCACGAAGCCCCAATGATACATGAACCCATGATCTTCAGGTTCAGCGTGCAATTTCCCGCCCAAGGAGACCGCGGTATTCACGATTTCATCGACCTTTTCCCGGCTCTCGAAGGCCAATGCGATCGTCATCTGCGCATACTTGCTCGTATCGACGGATTCCTTCTCCGTGAGCGTATTAAAGAATGCTTGATTGATCAGCATGACCTGCAGGTTGTCGCCGATCACGATGGCTACCGAATTCTCGTTCTCGGGGAATTGCGGGTTGAGCTCGAATCCGAGTCCGGTGAAGAACGCTTTCGATTGTTCTACGTTTTTTACAGGCAGGTTGAAGCTCGTGAATGCGGACGTTAATGCCATTTTCAAAACACCTCTTCGTCAAATTAGTTTGTGTTCATTTATGCCTTCGTTTATATAGACGACAGCCGATCCGGGAATTCATCGGTCTCATGGATTCGGAAGCGTAAATTTTGAAAAATAACTTGGTATTGAGTTCGGATACCCGCCATTCCCGTAAGGTTGCTTATTCTTATTGTGCAGGGATAAAGATTGAACCTCTCTAAAAAGGAATTCGTCTGAATATATGACAATTAAAGGGTGGGTATCGAGTGACGGAATGAGGAACGGTATGGAAATTAATGATAAAACCGAAGTACGAAAGAAAAAGTTCGAAACCGTCGCCATTTCAGTATTAGGTTAAATGTCTTTTTCATGCTTACATTTCTCCTGTTCTCTTCACTAATCGTACGTTTTGCTTATCTACAGTTCGTCGAGGGTCCGAGTCTCTAGGAACGCCAGACAAGCATGATCACGAAGGGCGTATCCATCCCGCCCATCCGCGGCAATATTTACGATTCGGCGGGACAGCAGATCGCATATTCGATCTCAACTCAGTCCCTATACTTTACTTTCAAAACAGGCTTTAAGCAAGAAGCGGCGGAGGCGCTGGCTGCAAAACTCGTGCAGCTGTTTAACGAAAAAGGCGAAGCGAATTCCAAGCCGTTGACGACTGAGGAAGTTATCGAGGCTATGGTCATCAAAGGCAGAGCGCATCTGCCATTCCAACAACGACGGATCAAATCGGGACTGTCAAAAGAAGAGATCGCCTATCTTAGCGAGCACCGCGACGAGTATCCGGACATGGAGATCGTGGAGGAGCGCATTCGCCAGTACAGTCCCGACCGGGTCGCAGTTCAATTGGTCGGCTATATGAACAAGATGAAGGGAGCCAAGGAGAATCTGGACTTTTACAAAGAAATCAACGCGGATCAATCGGATCCCACGCTTAAGTATTTGGATTCCGAGGAGGTCGGCTACGACGGCATCGAGTTGATGTATCAGAAGGAGATGCGGGGGCTTAACGGTTATAAATCCTATCAAATCGACAGCATGAGCCGGATCGTCGGCGACATGAAGCTGACCAAGCCGGTCAAGGGGCAGAATCTGTATCTAACGATTAATCGCAAGGTGCAGCTCACCGCGCAGCAAGCCATTCTCGATCAGATCGCGACAACCCGGTTAATTACACAGCCTGCCGGCGAGATCCTGCAGGCTGTTCAGCTAACTGGGAACGTTAGTTCAGCGTTCCAGAGAGCAGTTTGTCACCGCGGCAGCTGCTCTTTCTATCGTTAAGCAAACAGGTAGGATTACGTAAAAATTTGTGGAATAAGGTGTAAACAAGTAAGGGGGTTAAATAATGAATAGGATTGTAGTCGTAACTGTAGGTAAAACGCATAGTGGTAAGACGACATTCGCTAAACAGTTAGAATTGCAGTTGAAAAACTCAGTTACTATTGACCAAGACAATCACGCATCGTTTATTAACGCTTACTATAAATCGTTACGTCCGAAAGAAGGTCCAAATACGCTGAAATACACAATTACTCAAACGATAGTCGACTACGCGGTCAATCAGACCGATTCTCACCTCGTTTTATGCAATTCTAATCTTGCACGAAACGGTCGTATGGATGTACTAAACTATTTTCGAAAGAAAGGATTTATAACCATTCTTGTCTATTTTGATATTCCAGATAATGTACTACAAGTTCGAGTAACAGAAAGTCAGCGAAGCAAAGACATTTTTAGGAGTGCCTCAACGTTCGGGGATGTACTTGCTCGACAACAAAAGAGCGAAGTCTTTGCCCCAGAAATAAGCGAAGCTGACCACCTCTTTGTAGTTACCCGTAATGAAGAAGACGTACCGATTGTTATTAATAAAATTTCTGAAATCGCCGAAGATAAGTAGATTATGTCAATAGAGCTAGATAAACTTTGCTCAAAAAATTATTCAACTAAAGGATAACGATAGCGCAGGAGCTGCATTGAAGCAGCTCTTTTTTGATTCCATCATTAAAGTAAACATTCCTGTTAGTCCTAAGAATTGGACTTTGAAAGAAAAGGAGCGCCTCGGTATGATGGGTTTGTCAAAGGGTTTAACCCAACACCATCAAGGAGGCGCTCTTATTA
>NZ_JCAUAW010000051.1:0-14695 GCF_059692155.1 Paenibacillus sp. JT22N1 | reverse complement strand
CCTTAGAATCATTTTGCTGATTAACCCTTATATTCATTATGCGTCTCCCCAATACTATCGTAGATTTCTGTCCCACTATTTTAACACATATTGGAAGTATCCTGCCCGTTAGTAAAGAAGAAATCCGATGCAATCGTCGACTAGCAAAACTCAAAAAAGTTTGTTACTTAAAGGACTTTTTTAAATGGTAAAGGTGAAAATAAAGTTCGTTAATGATGTTTACTTTTGTAAAAGCTACTATTTTCCTCTCCGGTATCATTATAGCCCGCCAAGATCGAAAAAATGGAGTTTATAAAGCTTGTTCACTCTTCTTGGAACTTTTTTGTCATGCTTAACAAATAAGTTTTCTTGAGCGGTATTCAATATCGTGGCGGTAAGTGGTGGGATATCGGCTACAGCTGCTTGTTGGAAGGAATACTTGAAATGGGCATCGAAATGGGGGTTTCGACCTAGTGCGGAACCATCCACTTGACCATATATTGATATTGCCAGCCAGCACCCAACTCACCCGTCACCCTCATTTAAACAACGAGAAAAAAACGGTCTGTATTCGCATCTATTTCGCGATAAGACCGTTTTTGTTTTCCTCGATATTCTTTGTGATGTTAGATTAAGAAATTACCATACAAAAGCTGATGTGATGATAACCAAAAGAATGAAAAGAACCAAAATAGCTGCTGCGCTGTTACCATAACCTGCACAACTTGCACCATAACCTACTCCCATGTTTACTCATTCCCCTCAAGTGAATTTTCATTACGGTATAATCATACGCTCGTTACATGGTCATTGATTGGACATATATCAAGGGCTTACTTGCTGGAAGGAATAAAATTATAGGTAAACAACGAGAAAAAAACGGTCTGTATTCGCATCTATTTCGCGCGATAGGACCGTTTTTGTTTTTTTCTGATGTTGGTTTAAATTGCAAAAGTCATTAAGATAATAACCAAAAGAATATAAAGAACCAAAACAGCTGCTGTGTTGTTAACACCATAACCTGCACAACTTGCACCACTCATATTTACTCATTCCCCTCAAGTAAATTTTCATTACGGTATAATCATACGCTCGGTACATAGTCTTTGATTGGACATATGTCATGGCTTTCTATATATAATTCTGATATAATCCCACAATTTGGGTCGTCATGAGGAATAAATTGATAAATATAATTACGTATTGTAGAGTAAAGGACTGGGGAGGCCAGTCCCTCCTCATCAAACCGTACGTCAGACTGTCTAACAACTGAATCTGAGTATTCTTTAAAACGTGGATTCATGCTATTTTACTCAAATAAAAGCCATGCATATTTTGATTTCAAAGGAGCTCGGGCTCTTAAGCGACGTATGAGCTCCTTCACGCCCATTATTTTGATCATTCTCTTGAAGTTATAGGCAAGACAAATCAAATTGGTCTCAGTACCTACTGATGCCAACCCTCGTGCTAAAAAGTATGTATAGCCCCAGTGACGTTTTATCATCCCGAAAGGGTGCTCAACGATTTGCCCTCTTTGCTTATAAATATTACTTTGTCTACGCGTATTTTCGGTAATCTGTTCGATCACTTCTTCGTCTCTAAGCCTGGTTACCGCCCTTCCGCCTTTGGCAGAAGTACAGGACTCTTTTTGTCCGCAAATATCGATGTTTAAAATTGCTTATTATCTGCTCACAAGAAAAGAGATGTATGTAGACTTATGCAATATACTAGGATTGTCAGCTTTGTTTTTTTTCAATTTGTTCCCCAGTTGCGTAAAATCAACGTTGCATACCGATTTTTGCAATGTAATAACATCATCAATTTCTTCCTCTGTTGATATGTAGCGAATGGTAGAGAAAATTTTTTTATGAAAAAGTGTATTTTCTTCGTTTAAGAAATTTACCATCAATGATAACCGGGCCGAAAAAACGAAAGCGATTGGATCGAGAGAGTCTCCCGTAGTTATAGCATTAAAACCGTTTTGCACAGAAAAAAGGGCAAACATACAAGCAAAGATATTTCATTATACATAAGATTTAGCGTGTTCTTTAATATAGTAATGAAGGAGGATGGTAAAATGGCAATGATACCTGGCATAGGTCTCCCAGGTTCAGGGTTTGGTTTTGCTCCAGGTCTTGGTTTGGGTGGACCAGGTTCAGGATTTGGCTTTGCCCCAGGTCTCGGTTTTGGTGCACCTGGCTTAGGTCTCCCAGGTTCAGGATTTGGTTTTGCCCCAGGTCTCGGTTTTGGTGCACCTGGCATAGGTCTCCCAGGTTCAGGATTTGGTTTTGCCCCAGGTATTGGTTTAGGTGGACCAGGATTGGGACTTCATAGTGTAAAAAGTAATAAAAAACTTAGCAAAAAAATTGGTAAAAAACGGTAGTGATTCGCGTTTTTCGCACATAACAACGCTACTAGCGGTATTCAGACACTTTCTAGAAAAGATAATTGAAATTAATTTGAGCCGCTTGTCAAAGGAGTTTTTTTCGTTGAAGCAAAACAAGCCCCTTAAAAACTTGTTTTATTTCGTTATAGATTCAGCTGCGGATTCGTTAATAACGGACAAAACCCTCCATTTATCGTAAATATTTCAAACTGCCTGACGGTTACTCAACCTTTATCCTGAGGCTAAACTTGCATACAAGTTGTCTGTCAGCAAAGACTTTCGCATTACGTCGTATGTTTGCAAGCGCAATTTTAACATTTGCATACTTTGTTTCTACTCGTCATTGTGGAGGAGATCGGTTGTTGAGACGGGAGTGAAAGTTATGAAATGGCGCGATTCCCTAGGTGGTTATATGGCCTACATTAGTCTGGGTTCCACATGTCAAACAGCATTTCAGCTTAAAAGACTGGGCTTACGAAAATATGCGGGTCCCTTAGATTGGTTTGTTTCCGATTCGATCGGCGGAGTGGTTCGTTTGATAGATCATCGTTTCAACGGATTTATGGAACTTAGCCAGCTTGAACTCATTGGCACTACCAATGAATACTTTGTTGTAAGAGATAACGCAAATGACGTTATATCTTTCCATGACTTTCCTCTCTATCTCACTGCGGAGCGATGGCGGGAAGCTTATCCCGCGTTTAAACAAAAGCTCAATCGACGCGTAGATCGGTTTTTGAGAACTATTCAAGGTCAACCGATTCTTTTTATTAGAACCAATGCGGAAAGAAAGGAAGCGCAGGAGCTACACGCAGCATTAAAAAGGCTGATGCATGGAAAGTTCCAGCTTCTGATCGTGAATAACCACCAGGAAGATCGCAAAGACGTGATTTACGAGGATTGGGGGCTGGGTGGAATTAGCTCGGTGCTCCTACCGAAAGGAGAAGACTGGAGAGGATTTAACCAAGCTTGGGATACGTGTATGAACGGCTTCAAATTGAAAGCTTCGTCCCTTCATTGAGTTTAACTCCTTTTGATTTTTATCACAGCTATAAAGGCGCACTGCAGAAAGAGACGATCGTTTACAATGTTCTTTTTAAGCTGGAGCTGCTCCATAGGGAACTAAATGTGTTGTGCGAAATTCCCTCTTTTCTTGATTTTTTTACATTGCACCGTTTTTACGAAAAAACGCCACGTTTTATCCTCTTGTCACGCTGACAGTACTTCATAAAACCTTATTTGAAAACCATCTCGATTCCCTCTACAGGGAGGAAAAAGAACACGAGACAGGATATCAACTGGTGATTAAGACCCGCTTTATCGAATGTCTGTTCAATCAAGCCGGTTTTATGCTGCGCACGGGAATCCTCACCCAACTCCAGCTTATACGGCTGAACAGTGGATTGCGTCCGTCGTCTCCCTAATCGAACAGCACTACAACAAGCCGTTCAGCCTGGATCAATTGAGCCGTCTGTGCGGCATGAGCATTCCTTCTTTCACTGCCAAATTTAAAACCTACACGAAAAAGACATTCGTGGAATATAAGCATGACATTGAAATCAAGGAAGCTTGCAGAATGATGGAAACGACCAGTGGAAAAATCGCGCAAATGTCGGCCCCCTTCCATATATCAAAAGCAGCTTGCATCAATATACTGACACATAGTTGAGAAAAGGCAGCCGATCTGGCTGCCTTCATGCGTTATTATTCAACTATCGTTCTGCGTTAGTTCAATAAGCATTGGTCTATGTTAGCCTCTTTACAACTCTTTGCAAAGCATAAGCGGTTGATCTACTAACAAACAGCTAATAAACCTTTCTCCGTATATGGTCATTGTTTTCTCCCATGGATGACCTAAAATCCCCCATGAAAAACCCCTTGCAAGAAAGAAATGATAATCGGATACTGACAATTTAGCGTTCCACCATGAATATAAGGATGTAACGACTTTGGAAGGAATGTAAGTAAATCATGTTTTCGATACTCCAATTCCTCCCTACACAGCTCATCAAAGTTTCTCCCTTCCGTCTTGTACCAAGCGACATTTTCATCCCAATCCTTTTTAGTCTCAGGGAAGACCAAAAAGCCTACTAATTAACATATTCTAGTCCTATAAATATTATATTCCAGCCATGTAACTGTGGCATTTTGAAAGTAAACACGATTTATTAACTTTCATAACGTGCTAAGCCGTAGCTCATAAAAATACTGCACAATTGGATGCTTTAACTTCATCTTCTCGGTCATGTTTAAAATTCGCTTTTTTCCAACTCTTCTGTCCACCAAAGCTAAAATATTCAATAAGATATCATTGCTCTCTAGGCTTTCCTCTATAGAAATAGATAAAAACTTATTTGCTACAACAATAAAATTGGATTTACTTAATGCTGACTGTTCTGATAAAAGCTCCTTTGCATATTCTGATATTTTTCTATTTCTTGCAATTACTTTGAGACGATTCTCCGGAACTATCCCCTTGGTATCTTTTCTGACAGCTTCAATTTCTTCATTGTTGATAGGAATTTGGATATCTGGATCATTCTTTATTTCCAGCTCCGTATGATACCATCTGATTAAGGTAGTTATATCACTCATATTGAGTACGTTCTTTTTATCTACCGCAATATAACAAAGTCCTGCTTTATCAGGTAAATAACGGTAGCTAGTTGCGCGGTATTCAAACCTTCCATATAGCGCAGGACAGAGAAAGCTCTCCAGAAGTTGCTTCAATTTGCTCCAGGCCATGTAATCCTCCTATTTAACGAGTGAACTTGCCATCTAACACCTTGAATTCCATAAAGGCTTCTATATCCTATTGAGGCAAGTCGTTCTTTTATCCATAATACAATAACCAACACTTCGATCATAGTGAACCTCCCCCACTTACTTGCTAGCACAAGTTGAAGTCGGGGCTTCTTACCATCAACATCCCACTCCTATAAGAAGCGGGTTTGCCACGTTTATTCCATAAAACCCTTTATGGGGTGTCATCGAAACTGCCTAAGTTGGTGTTGAAAGAAAATAAGTATTAGACTGACCCCAATAAAAGAAACAGCGGCAGCCATGGACGAGAAAATAAAGTCTAGACTGCCGCTGTTTTATTGAACTATCGTTCCGCGTTAGTTCAATAAGCATTGGTCTATGTTGGCCTCTTTGCAACTCTTTGCAAAGCATAAGCGGTTGATCTACTAACAAACAGCTAATATACCTTTCTCCGTATATGGTCATTGTTTTCTCCCATGGATGACCTAAAATCCCTCATGAAAAATCCCTTGCAATAAAGAAATGATAATCGCCCTCTGGATAAATGGAACTCTTTATTAAATCTTGACCATACATTTCTCTGCTCTTCATCTTTTAATAAAGTCCAGCCATCCATTCTTACACACCCCTTACGTGATACGTTATTCGTTACAACTAAGCACAACAATGCACTTGTAACATTTCGATGGTAAATGATAATTTCCTTTTTCCGTTAAAGTTTATTAAAGTATCCTGCCCGTCCCTCGGAGCGGTCCATTTTAACTTGTCGACATTCGGATAATGTTCTTATCACAAATCGGCAATCGGCTCAAGTTCTTGACATTGTCAATTGACAAGAACTTGAGCCGATAAATAAAAAAGCCCACGATTTTCGCGGACTTGATTCGGACAATGTTTTTGTCATCCGACAAATACTTACTTATCCCTGGTGTTACCGCTCTTAGTGCAACGAAAGCATGGCTGTCATGTCCTCTTGCGCATCGCCGATCAGCTTTAAGCCAAATTTCTCGACGAGTAAGTTCATGACACCTTCGTTAATGAATTCCGGTGCTTTCGGACCGATTCGGATATCCTGGATTCCGAGGCTAAACAAACCTAATAAAATGGCCACGGCCTTCTGCTCGAACCAAGACAGCACGATACTTACCGGCAATTCGTTGACACTGCAGCCAAAAGCTTCGGCGAGAGCCAGCGCTATTTTGACGGTAGAGCCGGAGTTATTGCACTGACCCAAATCGATATATCGTGGAATATCAGTGCCGGCCACTTTGCCGTAGTCCACATCATTAAAACGGAACTTGCCGCAAGAGGTCGTCAAAATGACCGTGTCGTTCGGAAGTGAAGTCGCAAGCTTGCGGTAATACTCGCCGCCCTTACCCGGAGCATCGCAACCGGCGATGACGAAGAATCGCTTGATCAGGCCCTCTTTGACCGCTTGAATGATTTCAGGCGCAATCCCGATGACCGTTTCGTGGTGGTAGCCTGTGGTTAACACTTGTTCGGAGTCTATGTTCGCCTCCGGCAGTTCAAGCGCCCGCTCGATCAGCGGCAAGAAATCCTCGCCAATGATTTTCGTGACATTTTCTAGACCGGCTACTTCATAAGAGAAAAAGCGATCCGCATAAGTACCCTTGATCGGCATTACACAGTTTGTGGTAGCGAGAATCGCTCCTGGGAACTGTTCAAAGAGCCTGCGTTGGTCATACCAGGCTTTCCCGATGTTTCCTTTTAAGTGCGTATACTGTTTCAGCTTCGGATACCCGTGTGCTGGGAGCATTTCGGAGTGGGTGTAAATATTAATCCCTTTGCCTGAGGTCTGCTTCAGCAGCTCTTCTAGCGCATACAGGTTGTGCCCTGTCACGACAATGCACTTGCCTTCAATTTTATTTTGCGATACCGTAACAGGCTGTGGAATACCGAAGTGCGTCGTATGCGCGCGGTCGAGCACATCCATGATCCGTACCGCGGCATTGCCAACCTTCATGGCCATTTCCAGATGCTCATGCAAATTGAAATTCGAGTTGGTCAATGTCAGATAAAGTGCTTCGTGCGTAATTTTATCTACTTCCGGGTCGGTATATCCTAGCTGTCTAGCATGGGTCGCATAAGCGGCAATTCCCTTTAGTGCAAAAATGATCGTATCCTGCAGGCTTGCGATGGTCTCATCTTTTCCACATACCCCGATCACCTTGCAGCCGCCGTTCGCCGTTTGTTCACATTGATAACAAAACATACATGAATCCTCCATTCGTAGATACGCTTTGTTCGCTTACAACTGTAGCTTATCAGATATGGGAGAAGGCTTCAGTGACTTATGTCACATCTGTTTTTGAAGCTTGGATGTCAACCATGAACAAGCTGCTCTAATACCATGCGGTCTTTTATGATCAAACGGCTAACTGAATTGTGATCATCATCACAAAAAAAGGATTACTTGAAAGTGAGATAAGTCAATTGACGGTTAGATTATAACACTTCTGAATGAAATATGAAGAAACCGCTAATCCTATAATGGAATAGCGGTTTTTGTCGTTGAATACCGTAAACTCAAACCGGTGCGGAGTCCATTTGTTATGCTGCCCGATTATAGTAGATCGCTGTTTCCTCGTTTAGTGCAGTGAAGGGGTGCCACTTGGTGGCACCCCTTTCAATATTTGGGACTAACAATCTTTATTTTCTCATAGCTCAGCGATGAAAACTACTCCCCCTTGATCTCCCACTCACTTTTAATAAGTTTGTAATAATTATATTCCTTATTGTCAATCTCTATAATACTTTGAAAATAAAAACCGCATTTTTGTATTACTCTATTTGATGGAATGTTACGTACAAGAGCTAAAGCGTTCAATACGTCAATATTAGTATTTTGAAACAAATAATTAAGTACACCTTCAACTGCCTGGGTGGTATATCCCTTATTTCTATGTTTACTTGATATTGCATACATAATCTCTCTATTTGGATATGGCAATTCCTCTTTTATTCCTGTACAACACCAACCAATAAACTCGCCAGTCTCTTTTGATATAATTCCTAATCTTAGCCGGAGCTCCTCAATATTTCTACCTTCAGATACAGCGTTTAAAAACTGCTTATTCTGTTTTATTTCGTAGTTTATAAACCAATCTTCCCGTTGTTCCCTAGATGTGTTCCAACCAGGCAAGTATTCATATATTTCTGGCTGCCAGGTTAGTAAATGAAACTCATCTAAATCATTAATTATATATTCTCTTAAAATAATATCCTTACAGTCAATCGTAAATACGTTTTCTTCCGAAGTGGAATGAGTATTTGAATTCATCACTTGTCTCCCTTAAAGATATTTGGAACAACGTCCCCAAGTATAATTATAATAAACGTAAGTGCTCAGGTTAAGCCTACTCCTACGCCAGGTACTACTTGTATTTCAAAATAATTTAACTTACCATCATTCAAACTTATCCAAAAAGTAACTCTTGTGGTATTCAAGGGAATCAGAGGGCAACATACCACAATCTTTGCAGTTAAACCCACATCCCTCTTGTAAGTACAGACGCTGAAACATGGATCGAAAACATTAAGGTAATAAGATTTTTTATACGAAAATAAATAGGAAGAGAGCCCACGACCACCTGTGGCTCTTTTCAATTTGTGCACGAATGCCCACTCCATTGCATATGGTGGAAGCAATGTATGATCAGTTCACTCGGAGGAGTATAGTCCCAACTTTAATTTCAAAGGAGATAATCATATGTGGAATAACTTCCCATCATATCCCGATAACAGACAAGGGATTTCAAACATTTTACAATGTATGAATAAATGGGTGACCATCCAATTAGAAGATGGGACTAATTTGCAAGTCAACGTGACCTCTGCCGATTTCAGCTATGCAACAGGATTTTTAACCCGCCAATCTTATAACTCATTAGTTTGCAACGGGACTGCCATTCAAAATTCACAACAGGCAGAGGCTTGCAAGGGTCAATGGGTCCAGCTTGTTCTTTCCAATCATATTTCGCTCTCGTTTTATTTGACTCATTATGATGATCAAATGGTCGGGGGCAGTTTCCAATCGACTCAGCTTCTCGGACTTTCAAACCGTGTCACTTCAGTTCAATGTTGAATAGAAGCAGGTCTCGTGAGATGAACTGCACCCCAATCGTTAGATGGTTCTAACAATTGGGGTGCAGTTCAAAAATGAAGTGACCCCAAAAAGTTGGACAGTATATAGTTAGGCTGCCTTTAGCGCATGAGTTCGGTACTGTTCCGGGCTCATGCCTTTTAGTTTTGCCTTTATTCGTTTATGGTTGTAATAGTGGATATATTGATCAAGTTCTACTTTGAATTGCTCAATGCTATCAAATTCAAGCTATATATAAAAACTCGGATTTTAGGATCCCAAAGAAACTCTCCATAACAGCATTGTCGTATTCAGTCGCAAGCCTTTTTCTCTGATAGCTAAAAAATCACTCATATACTCATTGGACAACTTCTTTTTATTAATAACAACCAGACCCCGATGCAAATTTTATGCTCATTACTGGTACCACATATTGGAACTATTCTGCCCGTTCAACCTGCAACTAACTTGCCCAAGATTACATAGCCATCCATATCTAGTAGCGCGATCCGTCGGGATGTCATAATGTTCTTGTCAAAATCGGGAATGTCCTCAAGTTCTTGTCATCTGATTTTGACAAGCTAAAATAAAAAGCTCCCGCCTCTTAAAAGTAAAAGACGAGAGCATAATTCCCGTGATACAGTTGCCACAAATGTGACGTTTTACCGTTGATAACGTGGCCTCCCCGATGTTCCTTCTAAATTGCGGAACATTAGAAAAAACATGTTTCTTCTTTGAAGTAGTATTTAATTGATATTGATCACAATTGTACGAGATTGACTGCGAAAAATCATTGGAAATCAAAACTGAACTTTCCACGATGCGTTTGCAGAAGAAACGCCATGTGCCTTTGTCGATAAACTGGTAAATCCCCGAGATTATATTTTCGTGAACCTTCTCATTCGAAATGAACAGGTTCACAAAATCATCTACAACCTCAACTTCAACCTCAATCATCATTGCCCTCATCCTCCAAGAAAGGTTAGTTTGTCAGTTCTACAATCTTTGTCGCGATATTCTTGCAAAACTCGCTGTCATGCTCCACGAATAGAATGGTTGGGGTATGCTCAAGCAGCAGTTCTTCGATTTGCATACGCGAGATGACATCAATAAAGTTAAGCGGTTCGTCCCAAATATGCAAATGCACTTGCTCGCTCAGGCTTTTGGCGATCAGCACCTTTTTCTTCTGCCCGCCGCTAAACGCCGACATATCCTTTTCAAACTGGGGTCTGGAGAAATCAAGCTTCCTAAGAATCGATTTAAACAAACTTTCGTCAATTCCATGCTCCCTAGCATAGTCCGACAAATTTCCACGAAGGTGGGAAGTATCCTGCGATACGTACGATATTCGAAGCTGGCTATCCTTCCGTAAGCTTCCGGTGTAGCTTAGCCCCTCACCACATATCAGCTTGAGAATCGAAGATTTTCCCGAACCGTTCGGGCCTATTAGCGCAATGGATTCGCCTGGCTCAATCGTAAAGCTTACATTCTCGCATACCTGTCTTTCCCCGTAATAAATCGAAACCGCATCCAGCTCCACAAGTTGAGGCTTATGATAAGAGAGCTGCGTAATCTCCAGACTTTCTGAGCTTTCAATATTTTTCAGAAGCTTGGATTTCTCTTCGATGGCCGATTGCTGCCTTTGTTCAATCGATTTCGAGCGCTTCATCATTTTGGCGGCTTTGTGGCCTACATAGCCTTTGTCGATTTTGGAGCCGGAATTTCTTGTGCCGTTTTTGCTTTTTTCTACTGCATGCGCCCAATCCCCAGTACGTCTGGACGAATCGGACAACCGTTTGATGTCCTTACGGAGTTTTTCGTCCGTCGCAAGTTCGAACTGATCCTGCCTCCGCTTATTTTCCCACCAGCTCGAAAAATTGCCTTTCTGGATCTCGATATTGGTTTTGTTGATGGAGAGAATGTGATCGACGCAATGATCGAGAAACGCTCTGTCATGAGATACAAGAATGAACCCACTCTTTGATCTCAAATATTGGCTTACAAGCTTCCTCGCATTCATATCTAGGTGGTTTGTCGGCTCGTCAATGAGCAGGAAGCTGTTTTCCTTAATGAATAAGGTCGCTAGCAGCACCTTAGTCTGTTCGCCGTTGGACAACGAATTGAAAGGGCGATACAAAACGTCCTCAGACACTTTTAGTAACGAAAACTCCCGTATTAATTGCCAGTGCTCATAGTCCGGGAAAATATCTTCAATTATTTCATACGTAAGACTTTCCTTGCGCTCCACATGGAATGGAAAATATTCAAACTCTACCTGCGACGAAATATAGCCGCTGTATTCATGCTTGCCGAGCAATAGTTGGAGAAACGTCGTTTTCCCCCGGCCATTTCTCCCTGTAAAGCCCAATTTCCAGTCAGTATCCATCATAAAACTGACGTTTTCAAAGATGTTGTCGTAGCTGCCTTCATAGGCAAACGTCAGGTTTGATACGTTAATAGTAGACACTCCGATATCCTCCTTTGTCGAAAAAAAAATAAGCTGCAAGAAAGTTACCTTTCCTGCAGCTCAAAAAAATACGACAAATTCAACCCGTACCAGGGTATGAAAACGGATATATTTTGAGTGAAAAGAATAAGGTAACTTTCTTGCCAATCAGGAATAAAACAAGCACTGTTCTATTCTTAGAAAAAGGGCAAGAAATATTACATTATCCTCTTCATCTCCAATCGTTAAATGTAGCTGAATAATATCATATTCTTTTCCTTGTTGCAACTTCCTTTAGGTTGCGTTGAATATGGGTTTTTCCACGCAGCGTCTATATACCCAATTGGTATGGCGGTGCAATCTTTCAAGTCAAATTCATAATAAGCAATATTCTTTTTGCATTTGCTAACCAATTTCACATTTTTCTCTCTAGAGATACAATGCAGAAAATGGTCTGTTGAGATAAGTTGTTCTGCAATGGCTTCTCCAATACCCCTTGAGGTTCCTGTAATTATAAAGTACTTCAAGTTCGCCCACCCCTAACCGAGTTTTAGGACCTAGTCTTAAATTATCTATGTGATGATCATATATTATCAACACATCGTATTTATAAATTAAAAATCCAAAAGTCTATTAGCGTAATCTGTCCTTTAGTTCAACGAAAAAGCAGCCGATCATTCTGGCCGGCTGCCGCGGTGTTCGTATTGAACTAAAGTACTCGTTAGTTCAATTGCTTTTTCTCTGTCGCATAATAAATCATCGCAATAGTCGGTAAAGCTATTCCAATCAACAATGCTGCTTTCCAGCCGCCGATGGCGTATGCCCATCCTCCTGTCGCTGAGCCTATAGCACCGCCAGCAAAAAAAATTGCCATGTATAAACCATTAAGCCGGCTTCGAAACTCTGCTCCCAATGAGAAAATAGCACGCTGCCCAAGGACCATATTTGCCGAAACTCCCATATCTAAAAGAATGGCCGCAACTACCAGAGATACCAATGCGAATGTCGAACCTGTTTGGATCATTAGAGGAAGAAATACAGAAACGATAACTAAAGCCAGGGCTAACCCTGTGGCAGGACGAATCATGCCTCTATCCGCAAGACGGCCTGCCACAGGCGCAGCTGCCGCTCCGGATACCCCAACCAATGCAAACAGTGCAACTCCTTTTTGGGAAAAATGAAAAGTCGGACTGGTCAATAACAAAGGAACGGTTGTCCAGAACAAACTAAAAGTACCGAACACACAGGCATGATAGATCGCCCTACGCCGCAAGATTGGGGTCGTTCTGAGTAAATGCAACATGGAACGCAGAAGTTTTGGATATTGTACGGCTGTCAACGGCTGCCTTGCAGGCAGCGCCTTTGCTAATACAAGAGCCAGCACAAAGATCGTTATACCGGATAGGACAAATACGGCGCGCCACCCCATAAACTCTGCAACAATACTTGATATGGGACGTGCAAGCATGATACCCAGTAACAAACCGCTCATGACATTACCCACATTGCGGCCACGTGTGGCATCTGGCGAAAGATGAGCTGCGTACGGTACTAGTACCTGTGCTGCGACTGATCCCAGCCCGATAAACAGTGAAGCTGTAAGAAACAGGGGAGCGCTTTTGACAACTGCAGCAATCGTCAAAACTATTGCAGTGAAGAGCAATGACGCAACAACAAGTTTTCGGTTTTCAAGTATATCTCCCAAGGGTACGATAAATAACAATCCGATTCCGTAACCAATTTGAGTCAGTGTGACGATCAGGCCAGCTGCCCCAGAAGATAATCCAAGCGCTGAACTAATTGGTCCCACTAAAGGCTGCGCATAATAGAGATTAGCGGCGATTACTCCGCAAGCGGCAGCTAAAATGAGTATGATCCACGCCGAAATAGGTTTTTCAATCCTTTGATTTTCGATTGAACTCATAGTAAGCGCTCCTTTACATGTCGAGAAAATTATTATTACTGGAACGTTCATTCCGGTAATAATGAAAAAATATATTTATAGCATCTCAATTACTGTGTTCATCATGTTATAAATAATTTTTTTGTCGCTTTTCACCTTGGATACTACATTAATACTATGATTAAGGTTAAGCAATAGGTGTGCTAGAACCTTTATATCTTTCTTGGGGGCGATTTCTCCCGTCTGCTGTCCCTTATTTAAAAGTTCAAAAAAAGACTGTTCCAGTTCCTCAAAACCGTCCCGTATCAATTTATGAATTTGTTCATCAGGCGAATCCAAACCAATGGTTGCATTTGTAATCAGGCATCCTTTTGGCAAATCTTCATCAAATGCGGAAGTAATATGCTGATCAAAATACTGCCGGATTCCAACTTTCGCAGACGGCGCATTTATCAAGAGATTTCGTTTATTTTGCCTGATTTTTTTGTAATGGTGTATTGCCTCAACATAAAGCGTCTGTTTGTCCACAAATGTTTCGTACAAACTTGATCTGCTTAATCCCATTGCTTCCAACAACTCCGGTATGCTTGTCGCTTCGTAACCTTTTTCCCAAAAAACTAACATTGCCTTATGAAGTACGTGCTCCTTGTCAAACTCTTTAGAACGTCCCATGTTAACCCCTCCTTCTCAGTAGGAACAGTATAATGTTTCAGGAACGAATAGTCCAGTATTTTTATTGTGCTCTCAATCCAGTTCCATTAAACTGCCCGTTTAACGTAATGAAGGCCACCGATCAAACCGGCAGCCTTGTCCTGGGTATTCATTCAAATATCGTTCACCGTTAGCGTAATCCCCCACTTTTGTTCAGATATCCTAAGCTACCGTCACGATGATGGGTTGATTCTTTGTAATAATTATGGTGTGCTCATGTTGTGCCGCAAAGCCGCCGTCCTTTCGTTCAGTTTTACTCCATGTTTGAGTGAAGAAATAACCTTCATCATAGTATACTGCCCGTCCCTCGGTTTTAAGGGTTTATCTCACATATACTCACTCATTCGCAGGATTTTGACACCTTGGTTTGCAGATGTTGTTCAGGAGAGCGCTCATCAGACGTAG
>NZ_JCAUAW010000050.1:0-15632 GCF_059692155.1 Paenibacillus sp. JT22N1 | reverse complement strand
ATAGTTGATCGACCTTCCTCACCCAGCCGTAGTAGAAGTATTGACGGATTTTATCCATTTTCATCCTCTGTGGTGCAGCGCTGGTCTTGCGCTGCATGAACGGCTAACGGGAAACGATAGCGGAATTATAGATAGTCAAGACTTTAATTAATAAGGTCTTTGACTGTCTTTTTAGCGAGCTTTCTGGACTCTACAATATCGAGATCTAGATGAACGAAACCTTGGTCCTGAGTCCGAGAAATCAATTACGGATATTTGTTTTCCCGTTCGAAAGAAATAATAGACAGAACAACTTTTAGGCGGTCTTACCGCAGGTTCGAATAGCTCAGTTAATTACGCTAACGGGAGACGAGAGTTCAATAACAACATGAGAAGGCAGCGGACCAAATTGGATCGGCTGCCTTTTCTCAAGTAACGAGCAGTAATGCTGCTTCGATACGTTTAGAATTTCGGATACCTTTGCTGAATGGAGGGATAATATACAAAAAAAGGTATTGGTGAAATGAAAAAAATTCTGATTTTGTTATGTTTAATGACAGCTTTTTCGAGTATGACTATCTCCCATGCACAGCCACTTGAAGGAACAAATGCTTGCAGCCTTATTTTAAATGCTAAAGATAATGTTCCTTCTATTAATGCAAAAGGCGTGGCTCTTACTTATCCCATCAAAAGGTTGTTTAGCTCTGGAAAAATAAGCTTAAGCATTCATGCCCAATACTTGCCAGATCCCTCTTCTAGGGGGAACTATGACCGTTATGAAGGCTTTGCTCAAGTGCCTGGTGTTATCAGTTGGAGATTCACATTATACCCCGTATCTGATTATCAAAAAGATCCAACATGGGCTGGAAGGTTGGATGAAATTTCTGGTCCATACTTAGAAAATGCTTCTGTGCAAGTTCGTCTTTCTAATTCAAAAGAAAATACACTAGGACCAATTGTTTTAGAGAACCACATGAAAAACTGTAACTTCCAGGTATTTCGCTAACGGATAACGAGTTCAACACCAAAACGGCTGCCGCGAGGCAGCCGTCATTGAGCTAACGGGTAGCAGAGGCCGCCGCAATCTGCTCCTTGTTTATTGTTATAACCTAACACTACGCGTTACCCCATGTTATAGCGAAAACTAAACAAACCTCATAATACGTACTATCTGTAGATACAGGAATGGAGGAGAAGAGGATATATGAAGATGCTTTTATTAGCAGGGGGGATATGTTACTTATTGCAATCGGCTGTATTCTCTGAACAGAATAAATACTGTAATGCGCTGCAAGAAATCGCTCGCTCGAGCGATGGACATACATTAATGATTGCTTGTGATAAAGTCCAAGGAAATTATCAGGGGATTTTCGTAAAATCAGGCGATAAACAGCAGTTCTTTAACTGGAGCAATTCCGTGAATAAAACGTATGCTCCTGAGATCTTTACTGATGATATCAACCATGATAAGGTACCAGAGATCGTCGTGGTTTTGACAAAAGATCATGGCACAGGACTTGCTGTTCGAGAGGCGCACATTTTGAATTCTAAGACCTTTGGTGAAATTCCACTGGTGGATCCCGTAACGGTAGTGAAGCAAAGGGTTACATCTTCAAAGAATAAATCTGGAGTGCAGGTCATTGTAGATGGCAAAGAGCAGCATATTTCTACAAAGCAAATCGGTATCGATCAAGAAAAATGGTTCGATCATTTGTATTTCGGCAACATTATTCGTTTTGAAATAAAGGATCATATGCTGATTTCTCGGCTACCAGGGCAGATTTCTCCGGGGGGGTTTATAGGCGAAACTGTCATTCACTATGAGTTTCAAGAAAATCTGTTTGTTCCTTGGAAAGTTGAGTTCAATTTTTACTAATCAGACAAGTCCCTTTCAGCCCAAGGATATTATGGGCCAATGGCACTCGATCATATTGAATGCATTGTTATAGAGCAAGAGCGTTCATTGAAGTAACGGAAAACGATAGTTCACATTTGGAGGAGTTACTATGGCTGATGTAGAAGCCAAGATCACCATTTTTAGTCAAGGTGGGAGAAAAAGACCAGTCTTCTCTGGTTACCGTCCAGCACATTTAATTATTGATGACTATATTACAACTGGTGAACACCAATATTATGATCGGGACTTGGTGGAGTTAGGTGAAACTGTACTTGGAACAATTACCTTCATTTCACCTGAGTTCTATCCCGAAAGTGTCTGGATTGGGAAAGTTATAAGAATTCAAGAAGGATCCAGACTTGTTGGATTTGCTGAAATTACTAAAGTATTTAATCCTCTTTTGTTAAAACTCCATTGAGACACACGCGTTAACGGGTACGATACTAAAATGAAACAAGGAGCGGTTAGCTATTTGGCAGCTGCTCCTTTTTTCATTAATCTATTCTATTGAGCGGTTTTCTTCAAAACTTCATGATAAAATGGATTAGAAGATGGAAAAACAAGTAAATATAAAGGATATTATTTTTATGACTAACTCAAGGTTCAAAGATACTGGTGAAAGAGTTTACGACTTTTTATTTAATCATAACATTCTTATTGAGTACCCCCATTGTATGAAATATGCCAAAGGGATAAGAAAGAGCGAAGGTGAATTCGGATATATTCTCCAATGTAAACGTTGTAGTGTTTTGAGTGATCCAATGGTTGGTACGTGGGGGAACGGTACTTTTATGGGGATGAATCTTTGGTTGAGAACAAATTGTTGTAGCAACTTGCTTTGGGCTTATAACAAAGAGCATTTAGATTTTATGGATAGTTATATCGACTCTTCATTGCGTGAAAGAATCCCCTATAAAAATCAGAGTTTGGCAAGCAGGCTACCTGATTGGATTAAGAGTGGAAAGAATCGCAATGAACTTTCAAAAGGAATTGCAAAATTACGAAACAAGCTTGAAATTTGCGACTAAAACGAAGATTTTTCAAGCTAACGCAGAACGATAGTTCGGCACAAACTTAATAAGGTTGCCGCGGGAATTTAACGGGCTGCCTTTTCCACGCGCTAACGGACAGATTAGCAGAGGAGGAATGTGCATAATTAACACCATGACAAAGCTGCCGCGTTAAACGGCAGCTTTGTCGCGAACGGGCAGGATAGCTTAGTAGTCTGGACGAATTTTAAAAATACAAAAATTGTGTTACGGGGTTTAATTAATGGATGTTGTGATTGATAATTATATCGGAAGTTGGACGGACCATTCCGGTCATATATTAATAATAAAAAAGATAGATAATATCGAGGTTAGAGTTAACTTCTACCCGTTTTTGGGAAGCGAACCTGTTAATCGAGATTTATTAGGGAGAACAGCACTATCTATTAATATGAAAGGAATTTTACAAGAACAAGGACTTCAAATCGAGTTAGGTGAAGAAGGATTAGGACCAAACCTTGAAATAAAGCATACAAAGATAAATAATAATCAGTATTTAGAACCAAGTGTCGTTATGGGTCTATATGATGATTTTGAGGATGACTTCGGTGTTCCATGGATATTTCCATTATCATACTATAAAAAGATTAAAACCGATTAATTCATACAAAGTATCTCACAGGTTAGGATTGAACGGGACACGATAGCTAAGGAGCCTGCTACGTCGGCGGCTCTTTTTCGTTTGTTGATTGAAGTAACGGGCAGGATAGTTCCAATATGTAGAATTGTAGGACAACCAACTCAATGGAAATATTATGTCATTCAAAAAAGAGCATAACGATTCTTTACTGATCGTTCTCAATATGTTATATTAATTGAGGGAGGGAGATGGGAATGGCGAGAAGCAAGGAGTTTGAAGAGAAAGAGGTCTTGGATAAGGCGATGCGGCTCTTTTGGGAGCAGGGGTACGAGAAAACGTCCATGACCGAGTTGGTTGAGCATATGGGTATTCATCGAAGAAGCTTGTATGATACTTTTGGAGATAAGCATAATCTGTTCCTGAAAGCGATGGATCGGTTTGACGACAAAATCAGCACCGCGCTTGCAGGAGGGGTTAAACGATCCAAGACCGCATCGGAGGCATTACAGTTTATTTTTGGTTTCATGATCGACGGGGATGAGGACTCGCCAGCCGGCTGCTTAATGGTGAATTCGGCCGTAGAATTGGCGGCGCGCGACGTCGAGGTGGATAACAAGTCCACGAAAGCATTCACGACAGCAGAGCAATTGCTCAGGGAGATTATTATTTGGGGACAACGTGACGGTGAATTCACCTCCACATACAATGCTGAGGAATTGGCGGAATACCTGCATAATGTATGGATTGGGTTAAGGGTAATGGCAAGAACCTCGGCTTCCAAAGAAAAGCTTCACCGTATTACTCATATTTCGATGAAGCTCCTGGAAGAATAAGGGTAATTGTGGTAGTCAGTTCAGATGTGAAGTCTCCCTTCTGCTAATCCATGCTCTTTGCGATCGAGTTATCTTACGCCTATTTTAGAATGAACATTCTCAAAAATAATCGCCGAAAGAAGCTCTAAAGCATAGTTTACAATGAAGTTTATCAGCGCAGTTAAAACAACAAACAACACAACACACAAAAACAACAGAGTAAGGCACGCAGCATTTTTTTTACGATATTGAGAATGATCGTTCTCGTTAAAAAACAAGTATCGAGTAAAACTCGCTTACCGTACTTACTACGTATCAAAACGCAGACCGAATAGCTTCAAGAAAACAATTTCATAAACAGAATACAATAAAAGGAGCACATGAAAATGAATATTGCTCAACAAGTTGCATTTGTCACTGGCGCGAACCGAGGTTTTGGTCGCCATCTTGCCCTTGAACTTCTATCCAGAGGGGCTAAGGTGTATGCCGGAGCAAGAAATCCGCAGTCCATTGACATTCCCGGTGCAATTCCTGTAAAGCTTGATATTACGAACCCTCAAGAGGTAGCTGCAGCTGCTATGGCCGCTCAAGATGTAACGCTTCTGATCAACAATGCAGGATCGGCTACAGGCGCTACTTTGCTTGACGGTGATCTCGATCAAATTCAGTTGGAATTTAATACGCACTTCTTTGGCACATTATCCATGATTCGCAATTTCGCACCTATTCTTATTAATAATGGTGGAGGATCCATACTGAATATCCTTTCCGCATTATCATGGTTCAGTAGTGGGGGGAGTGAAGGCGCTTATTCGGCTGCAAAGGCGGCTGCGTGGGCAATGACGAACGAGTTGCGCTTAAATCTGTATCCTCAAAATGTGAGAGTAGCTGGCTTGCATGTGGGCTTTATGGATACAGACATGACGTCAGGCGTTGAAGCTCCGAAGTCCAACCCTGCTGATATTGCAAAAATTGCAATTGATGGAATAGAGTCCGATAGCTTTGAAATTCTTGCTGATGAACCGAGCCGTCAACTCCAGCGTGCTCTCGCTGGCGGTGTAGCTGCTATTTACCCACAGCTTAAATGATGAGCAAAACTGTACTAATTACCGGAGCGTCGGGCGGAATTGGAAAAGAGCTGGCGGATCGTTTCGCCAAAGACGGATACGACTTGGTGCTGGTCGCACGCAGCGAGGACAAGCTCGTGGATCTCGCGAGGGAATATCGGGAAAAGTACCGTGTCCAAACGACATACATCGCCAAAGATGTTGCGTTACCTGGCGTGGCGGAGGAAATCTACAGGGAGCTTAAAGAAAAAGGGATCACCGTCGACTTTCTTGTTAATAATGCGGGCTTCGGCTTGTACGGGGAATTCTTGGAGACACAGCTGGAGCAAGAGACGAATATGATCGACATTAATATCAAGGCTCTGACTGTAATGACGAAGGTGTTCTTACCGGATATGGTCAAAAGGCACCAAGGGGGCGTGCTGAATGTGGCTTCGTTGGTGGCTTTTTTTCCTGGACCACTGATGGCAGTTTACTACGCGACAAAAGCGTACGTACTATCGTTCACTGAGGCTTTGGAGAATGAGCTGCGCGGCACAGGCGTGACTGTGTCCGCACTCTGTCCGGGAGCGACAGCGACTGGCTTTGTCGATCGTGCTGGGCTAGCCACCTCAAAGCTGTTTAGAAGCGGCGTCATGGAGGTTGGGCAGGTGGCTGACATAGGATATCGCGAATTCTTGCGGGGCAAGACTTTAATCATAACAGGGGGGCGCAACAAGTTCATGGCGTTCTTGCCGCGGTTGCTGCCTCGCAAGCTCATGACAAATGCGGTCAGATCCGCACAGGCTAAAGTGGAGCGATAATCGAAAGAAACATTGAAGTTAATAAAATAAACTCAATTCAAAGAGGGGTTTTTAAAATGGAAAAACTGTGGAGCAAAACGAAAATTGGCAACCTGGAATTACCCCATCGGTTAGCGATGGCACCAATGACACGAAGTAGAGCGCAAGAGGATGGTACGCCGGGAGAGCTAACTTCCCATTATTATGCTCAAAGAGCATCGATGGGTTTAATTATTACTGAAGGCACACAACCTTCTGATGATGGTCAAGGTTACTTAAGGTCACCGGGCATCTATACGGAAAAGCATATTGAAGGTTGGAAAAAGGTTACGGATGCGGTACATAAAGTAGGTGGATTTATATTTATCCAATTAATGCATGTCGGTCGTGTTTCGCACCCCGACAATACACCACATCATCGTCAACCCGTTGCACCATCTGCGATCGCACCCGGTGTAGAAATGTTTACGGCTAAAGGGATGCAGGAAATACCCGTTCCAAGAGAGTTAAGTGAAGAAGATATCCAGACGACAATTGCAGACTTCCGGAAAGCAGCAGCGGCAGCTATTAAAGCAGGAGCTGACGGCGTTGAAATTCATGGAGCAAATGGTTATCTGATTAATCAATTTATTGGGGAGAATTCTAATACACGATCGGATAAATACGGTGGATCGATAGAGAACCGTGCTCGCTTTGCAATTGAAGTAACGAAAGCAATCGTTGAAGAAATTGGAGCAGAACAAACAGGCTTCCGTATTTCGCCGGGAACACCTCTTAACGGAATTGATGAGGGCGAACACGGTCCTGAAGTTTATCTTCACCTTGTAAAAGAATTAGCTCAATATAATTTAGCTTACCTCCATGTTATGCATTTAGGGAACGAAACACTGCTCCGTGAAATTCGCAACATCTGGCCAAATCCATTATTAGTCAATAGAGCTGGACGGGCTCTAGAAGATCTTAGTGTAGATATTGATAATGGCCTTGCTGATATGGCGCCAGTCGGGGTATGGTCATTAGCTAATCCGGACTTAGTTGAACGTCTTAAAGAAGGCTTTCCTTTGAATGAAGCAGATCGTAAAACATTGTACTCTGGTAACGGAAGCGAGGGTTACACAGATTATCCTACGATGAAAGAACTCAACAACAGTAATGAATAACATGGATATTGCTTTATGATGGCGTACAAGTTAAAGTACGCCATCAATTTTTCCAATAAACGAATGTGGAATTAAGATAAATGAGAAAAGGAGAAGATGAAGAATTGAAAGCTGCACAAATGGAAAAATATTCAAAACAAATCCAATTAGAAATAAACAATATAAAAATACCGGAAATCAATAACCATGAGGTTCTTATCAAAGTAAAAGCTGCAGGTGTAAATCCCTTAGACATTCTTATTTTAAATGGTAGTATTCGCATGATTGCCGATTATGACTTCCCTTTAACTTTAGGAAACGAACTATCCGGCGTTATTGAGGCTGTTGGAAAAGATGTTGTGAAATTCAAGGTTGGAGATCCCGTTTATACGAGGCTGCCAATAAATAAAATCGGAGCTTTTGCTGAGTATGCGGCAGTCCATGAGGATGCGATTTCCGTTATGCCTAAAAATCTTTCTTTTATTGAGGCCGCCGCGGTACCCCTCACGGCTTTGACTGCATATCAAGCCTTGCATGATGTACTTCATGTTCAACCCGATAAAAAACTATTTATTCCTGGAGGAACTGGCGGCTTTGGTACGATGGCTATCCCGATTGCCAAATCGATGGGGTTATATGTGATTACGAGCGGCAGTGAAAGAGGGAGATCACGTACACTGTCCATCGGCGCTGATCAATTCATTAACTATAAAGAGGAAAATTATTTTGATTTGCTATCTAATATCGATTATGTTATCGATACATTGGGGGCAAAAGAAATTAAAACGGAACTTGCTATTCTCAAACCCCAAGGGAAATTGGTATCATTGAAGGCTTTACCCAATTACCGCTTTGCTGCTGAAAATAACTTTCCAATATGGAAAAAGCTATTGTTTGGTTTAGTAGGTGCTCGTTTAGATCGATTAGCAGTTAAACAGAATAAAGAATATCGCTTCTTATTCGTGTCCGCCAATGGCAGGCAATTACAAAAACTGACGAAACTAGTTGAGGATGAAGATATTAAGCCCGCTATAGATTCAGTTTATAATTTTGATGACATTAACATGGCTTTAAATAAAGTTTCTACTGGCCACTCCGAAGGAAAAGTGATAGTAACCTTTTAAGGAGAGGATATATGAATTTTGGAAATACGCTCGAAAGGTGCCTTGGCATAACACCGCATTCACGCTTCGTAGCATTTGGCTGATTACGCTAACGGGAAACATATAGTTGAACAAAACAAGGAGCAGTTCTGCCACTGATATGCTCCCCTTACAGTAGACAGGTGAAATAATAAAACCTTCTACTGTAAGGGGAGCTTTTTCATGCTTAACGAAAAATACTGTACTTCAAAGAAACTCGCTATCCTTGAGCAAATAGTAAGTGGAGAAATTGGCGGATTTGTCCAGAAAGGTTACGTGAAGTTTCACTTTTATGATAATGATGGTAATCGCTTTAACTTATGTAACTTTTAGAGCTCAAGTATGGGGGTTGATCCAAAGGGCGTGGACATTGCTACGCCTTTTTCCGTTACCTTGCCTATCTTCACCAATAATGATTTGTTATTTTCTTTTATGGAAATACCTTTAGAGATAAAGGCCAGTAGTATATAGAGTTGTAATGGTATTAGCAATCTCTTCAACAGAATTATGATGTTCGTTTCGAACAATTTCCCAAAGATACATTTCATTTGTAAAAAACCAGCCTCGTGCAACAAGCACTTGGTTTAATTTAGCTCTAGCTAGCCCATTTTGCTGTGAATAGGCAATGTCCATGGAGATTCGATGAATAAACTGTTCACGAATTGCTTTCCACTTATCTGAAATAACAGATGATACCCCAATGGCCTGCTCGAAGATTTGCATCATATTACGTTCTGCCTCTGCCATTTTTAAAAAATCATAGGTTTGCTTTTTAATGATTTGCTCTGCTTCTTCTTTCGATTTTGGGAAGAAAGAGATCTCGGCAATTTCATAAAATTGCGCCATGACATTCTCCATTAATACGCATAAAAGATCCTCTTTCCCTTCAAAATGAACATAGGCTGTTCCGTACCCGATGCTTGCTTTTTTGATCATTTGAGAGATCGTCGCTTTTTGAAAACCTTCTTCTAGAAATACTTCCTTTGCAGCTTCCAGTAACTTTTGACGAGTCACTGCTGAGCGTAAATGTCGTTTATCCCCTATTTTATCATTTCTCATTCCAATTCCTCCCCTATTAATTATCTTCTAGGATATAAGGATTTCTCTGAAAAGGAAAGATTTGTTTAGATCGAATCGTCTGGATAATAATATTGACACCATGTCATATTCATTGATATGATGTCCCTAGCAAGAGCAATTTTAAATAAAGAAGGGGATGATACGGTGCTTTCCAATTTCTTTCAACCTACATTAGATTTCGCAAAACAATTGGATAAAGAGGATAACCTTTCACGTTTTCGGGAAGAATTTTATTTACAGCCTGATTCCATCTATATGGATGGGAATTCATTGGGGCTGCTTTCGAGAAGAGCTGAACGTACACTATTGGAATCTTTAGCTGATTGGAAAAAACATGGCATCGATGGATGGACACAAGGGAATCATCCATGGTTTACCTTATCGGAGAAATTAGGCGAGTTGAGTGCACTGTTGGTAGGAGCTTTTCCTAATGAAGTTATTGTAACCGGTTCCACAACTGTAAATTTACATCAACTTGTAGCTACTTTTTATAAGCCTCAAGGGACACGCACCAAAATTTTGGCAGATGAACTAACGTTTCCATCTGATATTTATGCTCTTCAAAGTCAACTTCGCACCCATGGATATGATTCAGATACTCATCTCATCCGTGTGAAAAGCCGGGATGGCCGGTTTTTAGAAGAAGATGATATGATCGAGGCTATGACCGATGACATTGCTTTGATCATCTTGCCTACGGTTCTGTATCGCAGTGGTCAAATATTGGACATGAAGCGATTAACGGCAGAAGCTCATAAAAGAGGCATTTTAATCGGATTTGACGGATGTCATTCGATCGGGGCGATCCCGCATTCGTTTAGCGAATGGGATGTTGACTTTGCGTATTGGTGCAACTACAAACATCTAAACGGCGGTCCTGGCTGTGTTGGCGGTTTATTTGTGAATCGTAAACATTTTGGAACTAACCCTGGATTGGCTGGATGGTTCGGGTCCAGAAAAGATAAACAATTCGATATGGAACATACGTTAACACCAGCCGAATCAGCGGGAGCCTATCAAATTGGAACGCCACACGTACTAAGCCTTGCACCTTTACTAGGATCTTTAGAAATTTTTGCAGAAGCCGGTATTGAGAATATTCGCCAAAAGTCGCTTCAAATCAATCAATATTTAATGAACTTAATTGAACATGAGTTAGCAGATTATGGGTTCATCATTGGAAGTCCCAGAGAAGACCTGCGTCGCGGAGGTCACGTGAGTCTTGAACATGAAGAAGCTGCGCGCATTTGCAAGGCATTGAAAAAAAGTGGCGTGATTCCGGATTTCCGAGCACCTAACATCATTCGTCTTGCTCCGGTTTCACTGTATACTTCTTACGAAGAAGTTTGGGAAGTCATACAAATTCTCAAAAAAATCATGGTAGAAGAACAATACAAAATATTTCATAATGAACGTGAAGTTGTTGCGTAAATGCCTTTTGACGAAAAAGGGGGATGAAATATGATAAATAAATATACGCAATCGAATAATGGACATGAACTAGAGAATGGGTTAAAGCGTGATTTAAAAACTAACCAGCTTACGATGATTGCCATGGGTTGTGCCATCGGGACGGGATTGTTCCTAGGCAGCGGGCTAGCCATTAAAACAGCAGGTCCAAGTGTATTGCTCAGTTATGGAATAGGCGCATTTATCGTATTGTTGTTAATGGGATGTTTAGCGGAAATGACGGTCGCTCATCCTACTTCGGGATCTTTTGGAACGATTTCTGAAAAATACATCAATCCCATGGCAGGCTTTCTTGTTCGTTATTCGTATTGGATAGCCAATGTTCTTGCTATTGGGGTAGAAGTAAGTGCAATAGCTGTTTATATGAAATATTGGTTTCCGACTGTGCCGGAAATCGCATGGATTTTATTGTTTGCCGCGTTGCTAATTTATATAAATGCCAAGAGTGTTAACATATTTGGTACTGTTGAGTATTGGTTCTCTATGATAAAAATAAGTGCAATTGTCGGTTTCATTCTTCTTGGATCTTATATCCTATTTGGAACATCCGGACAGTCAAATATCGGACCTGAAAACTTAGTGAATGATGGAGGTTTTTTACCCTTTGGCTGGTGGGGCATGTGGGTTGCTATCTTTATTTCTTTATTCAGCTTTTTGGGAACAGAAATGATAGCGGTTACAGCAGGGGAGTCAAAAGACCCCGACGTAGCCGTACCTAAAGCGTTGAAATCAACCGTATTCCGTTTATCTACCTTCTATGTTTTGACAATTGGTATCATGTTAATGGTTGTTCCATGGAAATCAGCGGGGATCGATAAAAGTCCATTCGTAAAAGTAATGGAAATCTTGAATATTCCAGGAGCATCTGGAATCATGAATTTTATCATTTTAACGGCTGCTTTATCGGCAATGAACAGTCAACTTTATGCTTCAACACGTATGATGTTTTCATTGTCGCGCGGTAATCATGCCCCTGCTTTTTTGGGGAAAATTAATAAAAAAGGGGTTCCTGTCAGTGCCCTTACTGTTTCTACACTTGGAATTTTTATTGCCGCAGCAATTAATGCGATACTCCCAGATTCATCCTATGCATTGATGATGGGAATTTCAATGTTCGGGGCTATATTCACTTGGCTTATGGTGTTCATTTCTCATTTATTTTTCAGAAGAAAGTGGGAGGAAATGGGTGGTCGCCAATTGCCGGTGAGAATGCTTGGTTTTCCATATTTAACGATTTTGGGAGCGGTTCTACTATTTAGTTTAATGATTTCTACATGGTTTACAGGTTTTAAAATTATGCTTCAATTCGGGATTCCGTGGTTACTGTTTCTGTCTGCTGCTTATTTCGTTTGGAAAAAAAGGAACAATTAATCATCATGCCGTGCAGCAAACTGTTGGATTTCTCTTATGAGGAGAGGGGCGTTACAGAATGAATAACAATGAACAAAACAAAAGTATGGGGCTCGAAAAAGAAATTCAAACAGATTTTAGCAAAAAGATGTCTTATGGAGATTATCTCCATCTGGATAAGATTTTATCTAGTCAACATAGATGTTCTGAACACCATGATGAAATGCTTTTTATCATTATCCATCAGGCCAGTGAATTATGGATGAAGCTCATTTTACATGAGGTGAAAGCTTCTGCCCAGAGTATACGCAATAACGATTTGGAACCATCATTTAAAATGTTGTCGCGTGTTTCGAGAATTCAGCAGCAATTGATACAGTCATGGAGCGTCCTCTCCACGTTGACGCCGGCTGAATACATGGAGTTTAGGGATAAATTGGGCCAATCTTCTGGGTTCCAGTCTTATCAGAATCGTTTGATTGAATTTGCGCTAGGCAACAAGAATGTCCATACGTTATCAGTTTTTCAACATCAGATCGATCTATACGAGCAAATGCAGCAATCTCTTCATGAGCCAAGTATTTATGATGCGGCAATCAATGCGCTTGCGGTGCGTGGATTACCTATTGATCAAGAAGCTCTTAACAGGGATTGGTCGCAAAGCTATCAACCAAATGCCAGTGTAGAAGAGGCGTGGCTGACAGTTTACCGCAATGTCGATCAATATTGGGATTTATATGAGTTAGCAGAGAAACTAGTGGACATTGGAAGCCAGCAGCAATTATGGCGTTTTAATCATATGACTACAGTGGAAAGAATTATTGGTCATAAACAAGGAACAGGTGGCTCATCAGGTGTTACTTATTTAAAAAGAGCTCTGGACCAACACTTCTTCCCGGAACTATGGAGTCTAAGAGCGAAGCTATAAGAAGAAATCGGAAGAAACGGAGGCAAAATACTTGGGGACATGGATTGATATTTCACAGCCTCTAGACGGAAAGGTCGCAGTCTGGCCAGGAGACACACCATTCTCATACAAAGTTAATTGGAGTAAAGAAGAGAGTGGATCTGTCAATGTAGGTCAAATCAACATGAGTATACACACCGGTACTCATATTGATGCACCTTTTCATTTTGATAATGAGGGAAAAAGAGTAATTGAACTGGATCTCGATTTATATATTGGAAGTGCCCGTGTTGTCAATTTGCCAAACAATACATCCATCGGAGTCAATGAAATATCCGGTATAGATCTTAATGGGATTACCCGTCTGTTAATTCGTACAGATGCATGGAAGGATCGACGTGTGTTCCCACAAACCATTCCTCACCTCCAACCAGAATTAGCGGCTTATCTTTCAGGACGCGGTGTTCGTCTTATTGGTCTTGATTTGCCGTCCGTAGATCCATTAGATAGTAAAGAACTATTAGCCCATCATGAACTTGCCAGTCATGGAATTCACATCTTGGAAGGGCTTGTCTTAGATGATGTTCTACCAGGGGATTATGAATTGATAGCCCTCCCACTCCCATTAGTTGAAGCAGATGGAAGTCCGGTACGTGCTGTTTTGAAAAAATAATAAAACCGGTGAGCCTCTGTCAGTGGTATTATAGGCGACTGAAAAATAATTAAAGCCCGTTTAAAGCCATTTCACTGGCTAAAAACGGGCTTTTTCCATTATAGATAATTATTGCCAAGACTTTGGCAGCGCTCTTCCGAGGAAGACCATTAGCAATAAATAGTATTTCAATGAGCTTATGAAAGCCAATTCATTTGGAAGCGAGTCTTAGCTGGAAATAGTCACTATTAACCACACTCCCAATTGTCAGGAGGCTATGCCCTGATTCCTAGCGTTTTTAATCAAAAAGTAGTGGAACGCGTCCGGGAGGCAGTGGTGACGTTGCCCGTAAAGTTCCTCGTTGCAACATTCGTGAGGAGTTCCACGTCTCATATTCAATAGATGGATTTGGTAAAGGGGGATTTTACAATTTGCTAAAAAGGATGATTATTTATGTTGTAATATGTAGTTTTGCTTTGTTGAATGGTTGCGGTAAAGAACCCACCAAGCAGATTTCAGAACAGCACATTGAGACTAAAACAATTAGAAATCCAACTGCACAAGAAGTTTTAATAATGGATTCGAATGCTAATATTTTTATGTATAAAGACACCATTTATAATGCAGGAGTTCCTTGGGTAGACGAGTTAAAATTAACCAAAGACATCCAAGTAACTGAAATTACTCACCAAAGTAATAATGGTAAAGCTTTTAATAACGAAACAGCAAATAAACTGGAAGTCGGAACAAAGATATTTCGTGTCAAAGAGCGAAATGACATACTGATAGCTGAAACAGGAAGAGGAGACATTAGATTTTATCAATTAGTTGAAGGATAATATTGATTCTCAATGTCGGATGCAACTATGCTCACACTATAATTAACCACTTGGGTCAATGGTTGTTCTGTTCCACGAATACAGTCGTCTCATTACGCTAACGGAAAACTATAGCTTCATAACAAAATCTAGCAGGCTGCCGGTGATAAATTCGGTGGCCTATTCCGCCAACGGGCAGTAATGCGTGATAAGATAGTGGTAATATATAGGGGATTGAACAAAGCTGAAAAGGGGTGGCATTAGTTAAAACATTTTGCATTTTTGTGGTGTTGTTATTATACATATTTCTAATTATTTCACCGAATAAAAGCTTCGCATTGGTATGTTCTGAAAGTGATGAACCAAGAGAATTATTTAAAAGACACGATTCGGTCTATATTGGCAAAGTCAAAGAGACAACGTTTGAGAACGTAGGTTCAATAAATCCAAAAAGCAGGGTAACATTTGAAGTCAAATCTGCATTGAAAGGCGATAATAGAGAAAATGTTACGATTGTAACTACCGCTGGTAGTGAATTTTTAAATGGTAAAGAGTATCTTGTGTATGCTTATAAAACAACGAAGAAGAATTACTTATATAAGTATGAACAAGGAGAATTAGCGACAGATACCTGGTGCGGTGGAACAAAAGAATTATCGCTTGCTAGTTATGACCTTGAAGAAATAGCTGAATTGAAAAAAAAGAATGAAATTCTTAATTATATTAAGGTTGTTTCGTTTGTAATTATTACGTTATTAGTGATATTAAGACGAAACCAGTACGGAAAACGATAATTAAACTACCATGAAAATTAAGAATCGGCAGTCGAAGAAAAAGAACAGCACTAAAGAAGACGCAGCTAATTCATTTTTTGAAAATGTGCAGCGCCTAGGATATTGGTGATCCGT
>NZ_JCAUAW010000049.1:0-15919 GCF_059692155.1 Paenibacillus sp. JT22N1 | reverse complement strand
ACTCACCCGTCCGCCGCTAACTTACCCCGAAGGATAAATCCGCTCGACTTGCATGTATTAGGCACGCCGCCAGCGTTCGTCCTGAGCCAGGATCAAACTCTCCATAATAGTGAACGATTGCTCGTCCGTATATCTGAAAGCTGAAATGCTCATTGACTTGCTAGCGAGATTTTGCAATCTCTTTTTGAACGATTTCTCGTTCGTGCTTACTCACTCGTTGTTCAGTTTTCAAAGATCAATTTCTTCCGTTCACTGCCGTGTTACCGAAGCAGCGAGAAGTAATATACCATACTGGAATTTCATTTGCAAGCTTTTATTTTATTTATCCATTCGTGAAGATATTCAACACGTTCAGACTCATTTATAATCGCTTGCTCCTTGTCCGTTTGGAACAAGAATCATAATATATCACATACAATTTCGTAAAGCAACCTTTAATTAATTTTTTATGAAGGAACCTCCCGAGGCCAGAACATCTGACAAACGAAAGGCTCAGTAAGACTATTTTATGAAAAAGTGTTCTAATCTACTTTAATCTAATGCTTTTGAGCAATAAATCGAGGGGTTCTCTCTCTTCTGTTTCTCCACGATGATCATGCTCAACCAACTTATCCAACCGCGCTATCTGATGACCATAGTCGAACATAGCCGCAGCCACTACTGACAATCTCAGCATTCCTTTCGGCTGCTCATTATAACGGTCGATGAGTACTGTCATGAAACGCTCGTTCTCCGCTTCCATTTCCAAACCTTCCGAGCAGTCATCTTTGAGCTTATCATCGAATTTCAACAGAACGTGCTCGTGGAATTTTATTAGCTTTTCCAAATGATCATCGAAATAGACATCGATTGCCTGTGTGCGAGACGTTTGAAAATAGTGCTCATCCACAGCTTCAAGAACTTCAAGCCCTTTGTACATCACGAGAAGCTTCTGCTTGTAAACAACGAGCTCACGAATGCGGTTTAACCCGCTTCCCTTGATTTTCTTAATCTCTTCTTCCATAAGTCTGTATTTATCAGATAAAGACTTCAAGCTGCTGCGCAGACCTTCTTTTTCCTCACGGAATACGGTCTCTTTCATTTCATTAGAAATAACCGTGCGAAGGAGGAGCGACATTTTGGCAAAAATAGTATGAATCTGTGCGGCGAATTGCTCTTTGGGCTTAGGTGGAAAGAAAAGGACATTCACCACGAATGCGCAACCGATACCTATCAAACTCAGCAGCAATCGATTGATGGCAAATTGCAACTCTCCGGAAGCCTCCATGACCGCAACAACGGTAACTAAGGTAAGGCCGATCGTTTCCTCCATGCCCATTCTTAAACTTATGATGATTACAATAATACATACAATTCCAATAGCAATCACATTATTAGAAAAAAACATCCCCGCAAGGAGTGCCAATGCCGCGCCTAGAATATTCGTCTGCAGCTGCTCCAGGAAATAGCGCCAAGATCGGTAGATCGAAGGCTGCATGGCAAAAATTGCCGCTACGGCCGCAATAACAGGAGGAGTGAAATTGAGCCAAGCACTTATGTATAAGGCCAAAGCAACAGCAATCCCCGTCTTCCACACGCGCGCACCGAAAACCATGAAACCCCACCTCATCCACAAAAATCTTATTCATTATTATCTTACACAGGTAAGGATATGGATGCAAAGATGAGATTTAGAATTTGATACGGCTAGCCGGCATCCTCTGAATGATCCATCCAAGCTTGCAAAGGCAGACTAAGAATAAACTTACTGCCATTACCTTGCTCACTCTGAAGCGTGAGGGAACCACCGAGAAATTTGGCAAGTTGTAAACTGATGGATAAGCCGAGACCTGTGCCTCCATATTTACGATTCGTTGCTCCATCCCCTTGCTGGAATGCTTCAAATATCAACTCTTGCTTGTCCAGG
The DNA here is from genome assembly GCF_059692155.1 of Paenibacillus sp. JT22N1. NCBI lineage: Bacteria > Bacillati > Bacillota > Bacilli > Caryophanales > Paenibacillaceae > Paenibacillus > Paenibacillus sp. JT22N1. Next base: position 14,013 of record NZ_JCAUAW010000049.1, on the reverse strand, counting down.
GCAATGCCGATACCAGTGTCGCGAACGGCAAAATCAATCCACTTAGATGAAGCATCGTTGTTGTCCCGAATTTCAACGGATAAGGTAATCTTGCCTTCTTCTGTGAATTTTATCGCATTCATGAGCAGGTTACGAAGTATCTGGTTGAGTTTTTGTGAATCTGTTTGAATGATCGCTGGCACATCTTTTCCCACGGTCACGTCAAAGCGCAGCTTTTTGGAATCCATCATTGGCTCGAATTGTTGTTTTATGTAATGGGTAAGCTCTTCAATAACGACTGGCTGCCATAGCATGTCCATTTTACCCGCTTCGATCTTGGATAAATCTAATACGCTATTGATCATTTGAAGCAATTCATTACCCGATGTATGAATGATATTTGCATATTGATTCACTTCTTTTAAATTGGTTACGTCTTCACTTTCCCGTATCAGATCTGACAAAACGATTATACTGTTTAGCGGCGTTTTGAGTTCATGGGACATATTGGCAATAAATTCTGATTTATAAATTGAAGCTTGCGCCAACTGCTGCGCCTTCTTCTCAAGCTCACGCTTCGACAGTCTAAGCCTCTTAGTCTGTTTTCGCAGAATCACATTCATATTACGTATCTTATCCGCCCGCTGCTGCTCCTTATAGAAATCCCGTATAATAAAGACAAAGAAGGCGCTAAGTAATAGGGCAGCCGGATAAGTGTACGGAGCAACTTTAGTCAAATAAATGCTCTTAGGCACAGCGCCGAAACTAGCAATACCTATGACCTGTAGCGAGTTAATTGAGAGGATGGAAATGAGCGCTTTTTTCTTATAGCTCCAGGAGCTTTTTTGATATTTAGCCACAAGGATCGCCGCCAAACAACCCATCAGCATAATATTAAGCGACGCAGTAAAAGATTGTGGATTAATGCCGGTAATGGTATATCTGGCCAGCGCAATTCCAAATCCAATAATGAGTAACATATAGTGTTTACGGAACAAAAGTGTTCCGAAAATGATGGGAACGACTCTCAAATCAAATAACATGTATTCAGATACCCTCATACCAAAGAACATCGTTAGCCAACCTGAACCTATAAAAATGGCGACAAGCACCGTCTGTTTCACGGTCCAAGATGCATGCTGAAACAGATATTTAAAGCCAAGGTTGAATAAATAAGCGCATGTAATCAAAATACAAATATTCACCAAAAAACTTATACAAATGGTTATGATGAACCCCCCTACCCCTATGTTCACACAAGTTGATGGATTATTCCCAATTATACTACTCACCTTCTATAAAAGTACCCTTATCTATGATGGTTTGAAACAACTAGAAAAAGCATTCCATTAAGGATGTCCTTCACTCGATTTCTGCTTGAATGACACGAATGACACCTCCTCCGGGTAGCCATACTGTAAAGAGAACTTACCTAATGCTGCAGGAGGACACCAATGATCAAACAAAAATGGCGAATTCCCTCAACGCAAGGGCTTGGTTTTAAGCTAGGTAAAGGACAAGTCGTCCGTATAACCGATGTGAAGGGCGAGCAGATTGCTGACTTTGTCGCCTATCGTGCCGACGATACCAGCGTACGTCTGGATCCAGGTGTTACCATGGATGTGCTGCGTGCGATGAAAATAAAGCCTGGGGATCTTCTCTACACCAATACATATAGCCCACTGCTCACTGTTGTGGCCGATACCGTAGGGCAGCATGATTTCATTAACTCTCCTTGCCGCTCTGAAATGTATGAATTGCTATACGATAAACAAAACCATGCAAGCTGCTATCATAATTTAAATCAAGCCCTTGCTCAGTTCAGCATTCCAGCTCCGGATCAACACTATTCTTTGAACTTTTTTATGAACACGGTTATTCTACCTTCTGGACAAATCAGGATAGAAAGGCCGCTATCCAAAGCTGGCGACTATGTCGAGCTTCGCGCAGAGACGGACCTATTCGTGGCAGTATCTGCTTGTCCCTGTTCTGAAAGCGCCTGTAATGGATATGTTTGCACACCTATTGATGTGGAAATTATGAACTAGGACACTCACCCACCTTTTCTCCTTCGCATAGTATGCACCGAATGGATGAAGGAGGGTTTTTGACATGGCTAATTTAATCTCCAAAGACTGGATTGAGGATCATCAAACGGATCTGCTGGAATGGCAGCAGGATGCCTTTCGCAAATTTGGTCATATGATTAATGATCCGGAACAGATGTACCCTTGCATACCCGGTCGTCTTGGCTTTATCTCTAATAGTCTACGATTCGGATTTGCAGGAGATCCTAGATCCGAGGAAGCTGTCACTGATGTCGCTAAGCTCTTGCAGCAATACGGCGATTGTTCGCGTGATACAGGTAAATATGCTTCTCTAGTCATTTTTTTTAATACACCTAACGAACTAGCCAATGGCTTTTCCATAGAAGATTATGAACAGCTGTTTTGGTCGGTTTTAAGCCGGGTAAGCGCTAAAGATCTGGTCCCTTGGCCTTCACATATTTCGTCAGATCCTACCCATCATTCATGGGAGTTCTGTTATAACGGGCATCCGTATTTCGCCTTTTGCGGAACCCCTGCGCACGAGATTCGGAAGAGTCGACGGACTCCTTGTTTCCTCATCACGTTCCAGCCGCGGTGGGTATTCGAAGAAATCAACGAGTCGACTCCTTTTGGCCGTAATATGAAAAAGCTGATTCGTCAGAAGTTAGTCGAGTACGACGGCGTTCCAGCGCATCCCTCTTTGAAATGGTACGGTCAATCGGATAACCTAGAGTGGGAGCAATATTTTTTACGTGATGATGAAAGTGTCGCTTCTAAATGCCCTTTCACTTCTATGATAAATAAAATTTAAGGAGCAAAGAAAAACCAGCATGGGTTGATGAGACCGATGCTGGTTTATTTTAAATTTAGTGTACAGTTCCTGCTCTGTTATTCGGTGGCATTTGTGGCATTCCTTGTGCCGGAACGAAGGTGTTGAGCATTTTTTGCATATCGGAGGCTTCAAGTTGTGGAACTTGGTAGTAGGCATTTCTATTTTGATACAAGAAAATTTCATAGGCCATCTCGATAAAGTTCTGTACTTGGGAAGCCATAACACGACGTACAGCAGGGTTGGTCACCTCAACGGAAGTCATCGTCAATAGCGCCGCATGGGATTTCACAAGGCCTAGCATATGCGCGCTAATTCCTGCATCCTTCACATCAGCTAGCGATTGATTCGGCTTTTTGGGCTGTGTAGGTTTGATACCGTAGATGGGCTGGGATAGATTTCGGATCATATACGTCTGCGTTTCTTGACTCGGCTTTTGCCCGGTTGAAAAGCACTCTGCCGTTATGTTGTAATGGAACAGCGTAAAGTTGTACTGACGATCCAAAATATCCAGAAGCTCGTTATCTTGGACGAACTGTCTGAAGATCATGAACTGATCCAACACATTAATCGCACAGGCTAACACCTCGTGCAAATCAAAGAGCTCATGCCCCCCATGATTCATGTTCTGCATGCCTTGTGTCATATTGTTGTTTGGCGTTTGCTGCTGCATCTCGAAGTCTCCTTTAATGAATGGAATAGTAACTAACTTCGATAATATGAGTTATGTTGAGCGATTTTATTCGTGTTGTAGGTAAAATACCCCCGGCAGGTTGCCGAGGGTTTAGTTATTTGACGATATGGGACTTAAGAGCTGCAGCCGCTAAACTTTAGGTTTATCGCCTGTGCTGCTATTCGCGGCCTTGGCAGCTTTGGCTGCTGCTAGTAGACCTTTACTTTTATAAGGTTTTGGGGCACTCTTCGCTCTGTTGGCGCTAGCTTGCCACCGGTTCCAGCCCTTACTGTCTGTCCCTCTTCCGGTTCCGCCTTTACCCTTCGCTTTGCTCATGTATTCACTCCATTGTGTTGATCTTCTTATTTTTTTAGCAACGACGCCCAAGTGGTTTCAAGCCATTGGTCGAAGTCAGACCCTTTGTCGCCTTCGTAAGTATCATATACGTCACTTCTGGTCTTCTGTAACTTCTCTTTAAACTCTTCAAACGTATGACCTTCCGGCAAGCTCTTCTTAATGCGCACAAAAACTTTACCTGCGCCTTTAATCAAGTCACCTTTTTTCCTTGGCGGCAGTTGAACATCCTCACCAAATGCACGGAGTTTGCGGTAAGCAGCCTCTTGAATGGGATATACAGCATCGCCGCTCATCATACGCGCTAGTATGTTAATGGTTTGTTGGTCGTTATACTGGCCTAATGCTTCAACGGCTTCTAGACGTTCTCTCCAATTGGATGTACGATTAGCCGATTTTTTTAGTTCCTCTAAATTGGGAGGTATTTCGTTTTTTATTTCGATGGTCAAATGATTCAAGCTCCTTCTGTCTGCTGTTATTAGATTGATGTTACACTTTTTTGAGGTGGAGCGCCAACTTTTTGGTGATTATATTTATAAATGGAACACAAGAGTACCATTTATACAGGATTTTATATAATTTATCATATTATACGGGTATCTCTTTTTATCAATGATTTCAACAACCTCAATTTGAGGTGAATGAGATGTCCGATTTTTTAAGTCTGGTTGGCGAGCGATTAAGAATAGAAATTGATCCTAGCGAGTTGTTCAATTTTCAGAAGCTTGATGGTGAAGGAATTCATGAGAAAAAGCTAATCCTTGATATTCATAAAAGCATGCTCATGGAGAGAGGGCTTGATGAGGTTAAGTATGTCTTTCGGACAACGAATGATTTCCTGGATACCATTGATGCCAAGGAGTCTGGTAAAGGAATAGGAAGAGTTAGCGTTTCAAGAATGTAGAGCCATATGGGAAATTCAGCCCCCAGTTTGAGAATTTCGAAGGCTGAATGCTACTTCCATTGGATAATCCAATGGAAGTAGGGAATTGACAGCTTGGAAGCCAATTCTATTGGAAAATTTCCAATGGAAGTATTAATTTCATGCAGAATACGTTTCAAATGTTCCAGATGGTCAAAAGAACTTAATGGGCTGTCCTATAAGTAGATTTTACCTACTTATAGGACAGCCCCATGTTATTCGTATGAACGACTAAATAGCAATAAAACAAAACAACGACCAGCTCACACTCATGCGAACTGACCGCTGCTTCATTTGCTATTCATTATATCAGCCTCAATTTACGACAACACCCCTACAGTACTTGCATACAGCTGCATCGATTGCAATTTCCTCGTTACAATACGCGCACGACTTATGTGTTTGCAAATCAGACGATGGTACCACTTTGCGCTTCTTCACGTTCATATAAATCAATAAACCAACCACAACCACGATAACGGCCAACAACCAATAAACCATACCGAAACACCTCCTAGTTGATAAACAACTTCTGATGATTCCGTATAAGTATATTCGGTCATCCTTGTCCATTTGTCTTAGTTGTGAACAAGAATAAATACTAGTCCCTATTCCGACTCATTAATTGCAACTTTACCCTCTTACATCATCATGATCCGTTCCCGTAATAACGTCATACCAGTCTTCAATGTCTTTTCAAACTTTGCCGTCTTTTCTCTATACATAGCAAGGGTGTCATTGCCTAAAGGCAAATGAACAGGAGGCTTTTCAGCGTTGGCCAATGTAATGAAAGCTTGTGCGAGTTTCTTGGGATCGCCAGGCTGCTTCTTATTAACTTGTGTGGCAAAGCTTCGCATTTCTCCCACTGTGCCTGCATAATCATCGATGACATGAGTGGTTCTTATCAAAGATGTTGGATCAAGGAATTCAGTTCTAAAAAAGCCTGGTGCCACGACGGTTGCATAAATCCCTAAAGGAGCTAATTCCAAAGCCATGGACTCCGTAATGCCTTCTACAGCAAACTTGGTGGAACCATAAATCCCCCAGCCAACAAATCCGTTTAATCCGCCTACTGATGAAATATTGATGATATGTCCCGAGCGCTGCTTACGCATGTAGGGTAAAATTGCGCGGGTAACGTTTAGTAACCCGAAAACATTGGCATCATAATTTTGTTTCACTTCTTCATTCGAAGCTTCTTCAACGGCACTCAGCAATCCATAACCAGCATTATTGACTAGCACGTCAATTCTTCCGAATTTGTCTGTTGCTTGTTTCGCTGCATCTAAGGCTTGAGCTTCGTCCGTAACATCCAGCACAGTTACAAATAAGTTTTCGTTGTTATCAAGCTGCGCGGCTAATTGTTCAGGCTTGCTGCGAACGGTAGCTACCACCTTGTTGCCCTCTGCTAAAGCAGCTTTTGCAATTTCTAATCCAAAGCCTCTGGATGCGCCTGTGATGAACCATACTTTTTGATTTGTCATAGTCGTCATTTTTAAATTGAATATTTCATGACCTAAGATTATCACAGCGCATTCCGACCTACTTTTCCAAAAAGCCCAAAGTATTTGTCCATTTAGCTCAAATTAAAAAAATCTTAGCCCGGCGGGTGCCGAACTAAGATCTCTGTTTGCTTTTAGCTTAACTGTTGCCTGTAAGAGGACGGGGTATAGCCAAAATGCTCTTTGAAAACCCTTGAAAAATGCGCAACATTCTCAAACCCCGTCGTAAAGCAAACATCCGTTACTGACATGGTCGAATAGGTCAACAATTCTTTGGCCTTCTCCAAGCGTTTCTGCCGAATCCATAGAGATGGGGACGTGTTGTAAATGGATTGAAAATCCCGTTTGAAGCTGGACAAGCTTCTGCCCGATAAATAAGCCAAATCATTCACCGAAACGGGATTCAAGATATTTTGTTCCACGACGGTTGAGATATCGGATCGCACCTGCTGCTTCAATTGAAGTAATTGCTGCACGATATTTTCGTTGGCATGGCTAAGATCAAACAATAATTCCAACAACTTAATTTTAATTAATCCGTCCTCGATGTTATCGGGTTCGTTGAAATATGGTTTAAGTGATTCTAAATACGTTAACAGTCGTTCACTTATCGGATTTACGAAAATAGGTACCAACGCTGTTGGCTGCGTAGATTGAATGTCCGCCATTTTAATAAAGTCTTTGAGTACTTCATCTTTTAGAAAAAACATCATGTACTCTAATAAGTATGCCTGATTAGGTTCGCCTGATTTCTCATATTCAATGACAATGGATTTTTGCAACAGTACCATTTCGTGCTTATGAACAACGTACATCTGATCGCCGTATCGCACCGTATAAGTGCCATTCAGCACAAACATGAGAAGGTAGTCTTCTAAGAACATAGTCCCTTGTTTTCCTACCGTGTTGGTGCACGATTCAATGACTGTGAGCCCTTTGAGCTTCAAAACGCTTTGATTGAATGGCGATGCTGCTAAGCCTTGCGGTGCTTTTATTATTCTTTGGGTCACGCGCACCCTCCCCTCAATTCCCCACTCCAAATGATGATAACCAAACTCAGGCTGATGATAGGAGATATTCTCTCTAATTGTACCACGGAATATGACATTTTCCTGTTGGACAACACTGAACACAATATAAAACCGATCTGCTTATAGAAGTTTACGTCCTTCACGGTCAGCTTGTCCGCATATTCTTCCAGTCTTTGATCGTCTTAGGCGGGCTTCTCGGGGTCAAATCCAACTTCCTATGATCGGGTCCGAAATATCGATTAAAGCCTCCTACTGAGCCCATGAGGCGATGTGGACGTGATCGAAGAATACCTCATCCGGGGAAGTTACTAGATGTCACTGACACATTCAATGGTTAATTAAAAAACACTAATTCAGCGTTCTTTTTCGCGTTGTTCGGAAGTACTTTTGCTCAATGCATCAACCATGTCCTTTGAACATAATATTAAAATAAAGCGCTTCCAACATCGTTATTGTGGAGAATTTGTAGGTTATATAAATAAGGAGTTGATGTCCATGTTCAACCCAAAAGAATGGACCAAACAAATGAAATTCATTCACGGCATTGCAAGAACTATCTACATCAACAAATACACTGGACTACCAAAGCTAAGTTGTACTTTCACCAAAGAGCAGCAGAAAGCTTTAGAACGTGAAGACAGCAAGTTATCACTTTCGTAATTAGAATCATATTCGGATTATGGTTTCTCTAACGGAAAGAACTTTAAGTTAGAAAAAGAAAAAGGGACCCCTTTCGGGGTCCTCTTCGACGTTGAATAAATGGAAATCCAACTATTATAGTACATGACTACATTAATGATTAATCTAGATGAATACCAAAATGCTCTTGCAGTGCTGCTTTATACTCTTCTTCGGTCTGCGGAGTGAAAGTCCTAACCCCCGCGGATGTAAAGATGCGAAACTCTCGACCAGCCAGCGTATTCCGCCCTTCCAGGGTGCGCATGGCTACCATTGGGCTTTTGGTAAATATCGAATCCGGGGCGTTCTCACACCAGAAGGTCGCAAAGGTGAAGTCCTTCGGCAGCTGAGGCTCCTCCGTAAACGAGTAGATGCGGTTCCATTCCTTGTTCTTCTGCTCATATAGCATCCAACCATAATTGGCATCGCGCTCGAGACGGTAGCACTCTCCGCCCTGGTGCTGTTCAAGACCTTCGATCCATGCGACCGGCCTGCGGGGGACAATCCCTCCTACTCCGACATCACACAAATAAGTCGTGCCTTCTGCCTCTACCTTCAGGACGTGATGACGTCGTTTCGGTGGTGTGTTCGGTTCGTCGCGCCAAAATCGAGCAACCAAGTCAGTGACCGAGTAGCCAAGCTCCCGCAGCAGCCAGCCGAATAAAGCGTTCAGCTCGAAGCAGTACCCACCGCGCCCGCGCACGACAATCTTTTGATATACATCCACAGGATCCAATGATAAAGCTATGCGGTTCATAATGTCCAAATTTTCGTATGGAACCGTGTGGAGATGACACTCCTGCAGGTCGGCCAGTGTCTTTGCGCTGCCATCGAGCGAACCTTTAAACCCGATACGCTCCAGATAGGTCTGAATCTGACTATTTTTACTGAACATGTTGAACACCCCATCCCTATTTTTTTCATTGATAGACAAGATCGTGCGATTTAACAACAATATACTTTTAAAAAATACCATCATTACCCTATTTCCGTCATATATTCCAGTTTAACTCTTCATAAAAGCTTACAAAACGACAACGGTTTTCGAGCGACATTTTAGTTCTAATCCGTTAATCTATGAAAAAAGATTCATAGGAGGGCTAATTTATGATTCAAAACTTAGAGCTATGTGCAACGGGATTGTTAATTATCTCCATAATGTTTCATCTTTTTATAGATATAATCAAAAAGAATAAAATCATTAACTATCCAATTAACTATCCAATTCAAGAAGAGGAATCTATCCAAGTTATTTACCCACAGTATATCGACTGCAGCCGGAGCATTAATCTTTCACTTCTTCCCAAAGATTATCTTTTTACGGATGGGCAGCTCAGCGAGATTCATTAATTTAAGGGGGCCATACTGTGTCAAACAAGGTAATCAGTGATGAAGAGTTGATATTGCTGCTGTCTCCCACTAATAATAACGAAGAAAATGAGCAATCAGAGAAACCGAAGCTAACCATGAAATTACTATATGAGCTTATAAAAAAGCTAAAACAAGAGAACATGTTGCTTTCCAAACGTGTAGACGAATTTGAACAGCAATTGAATTTGTTGCACCAAATTCGAGATGAGGTAGCCACCACCCTAGATCTGCCGATTATCGAGGAAACCGAAATTACAGTCAGGATGGAAGCTGAGCTCGTTCCCAGCCTCCCGCAAACCATCCAAACCTCCCGCGCCGAACGTCATCCTTCTAAAAAGAATAAAAAGGATAAGTCCTTTTGGACCTATTTATTTAGCCACTTAACCAATTTCCACTTCAATTAGCTTGAACTGTGTAACATCGACAAGACCTCGGTTTGAAATCCGAATTTCAGGAATAACAGGTAAAGCAATTAATGAGAATGTCATAAACGGAGCGTTCAGCGGGCAGCCCATTTGTTTCCACGCTTTTTCGAGCTCTGCAACCTCTTTAACGACTTCAAGCAATGATTTATCTGACATGAGGCCTGCGATGGTCATCGGTACTTGAGCCAGCACTTTACCGTTCTCTACAACGATCATGCCGCCTCCCATTTTGACAAGCTCATTAGCTGCCAAAGCCATATCTTGCTCATTGATCCCCATAACAATTAGATTGTGACTGTCATGCGCCACTGTAGAGGCTACCGCACCTACCTTCAATTGAAAGCCATGCGTAAAGCCAAGTGAAATTTGACCCGTTCCACGGTGCCGCTCGATACAGGCGAGACGAATAATATCCTGCTCAACATCTGGTTGGATGATCCCTTGCTCAACAGCCAGCATTGCTGTCATTTTCTCTGTTCTTGCACTATTTTCAATAACGTTAATGACATTAACCTTCGTCTTTTCCTGATTACTGCGACTTACAAGCTTGAAGTCCTCAGGCGTAAGCTCTCGCTTAACGTTCATGGAATTACGGATGTGCTCGGGATAGACAAAATCGGGGAAATCAACCGTAAGCTTGCCATAATCAAAAACAACTTGACCATCAGTAATGACAGTTGAAGGCTCGACCTTCTGTAAATCATCCAGCAATAAAATATCAGCACATTTACCGGGAGTAATACTGCCCAAATCTTGCTCCATTTTAAAATAGCGCGCCACATTAATCGTTACCATCTGAATCGCTGTTACAGGATCGACGCCCTCTTCGATTGCGCGGCGCACCACATGATTGAGATGCCCTTTCTCCACCAAAGTTTGCGGATTTACGTCATCCGTAACGAGCGAAATATTGGACGTGTTGACCTTATCTTCGGTTACCACCTTAATGACCTCTTTGACATCATGCCAGGCAGAACCTTCACGAATCATAAGGTGCATGCCCATACGGACTTTGTGAAGACCTTGTTCCCTTGTTACGGTTTCATGATCAGATGTCACGCCGGACCCTATATACGCTTGCAGCATACGATCATCATCACTTGGAAAATGTCCTGTGACGGTTTTACCACTCTTGATCGTTTCTTCAATCTCCCCGCACATTTTCGGATCACCATAAATGACACCAGGGAAATTCATAACTTCACCTAGTCCGACCACATTATCCCACTGCAGTCCCTCTTTAATATCAGTCACTTCTAAGCTTGCACCTGCATCTTCTAAGCCGTTAGTCGCTGGTACGCAGGATGGGAAGGTCGTGAATACTTTGAGAGGCAGCTGCTGCCCCTCTTCGTGCATCAGCCTTACACCTTCTGTTCCAAATACATTGGCAATTTCATGAGGGTCCATAAAAATCCCCGTTGTTCCTTTGGCTAATGCCGCTTTGGCAAACTCGGTAACGGAAAGCATCGTGCTTTCAACATGCATATGACCATCTAAAAATCCTGGAGACATATACTTCCCTGTGGCATCGATAACGACCGTTTGAGCCCCAATGGTGTGGTCTGCGTTCCCTACATACGCTATTCTCCCAGCCACAACAGCAACATCAATACGCTCAAGTAATTCACCAGAATACACATTGACGAGTGTTCCATTCTTAATGACTACATCGGCAAATGCTTCGCCTAGTGCAACCTTAGCTAGCGTTCTACTCACTTCAACTAGCTTATTTCTTTTATTTAGAGTCATGGGTTTTGTACTCCTTTATGTATTTAAATTAATTGACCTTTTCCGGTTCGGTGACAAGCGTCACATCTCACTGAACATCGGTTTACATGCATTATTTGTATCACTTCACTATTAAATTTACCATGAAAAAGGTTTTTCTCAAGGGTTGCATGCTACAACAGAGGATTCCCCATTTCTTTTTATTAAATTATGTGGTGGGAATACTCCAAATGCTTATTTGAAATGTTTCCTATGGGTGTATTCTATGATGTCTTTACAGAAGGTCGAACCCATACGGCTTCTCTTCCAGTTCCCATTCAAACGAAAAAGATCACCCGAAGGTGATCTTTTTCTGTGAAGCGGGCGGCGGGAATCGAACCCGCGCGATCAGCTTGGAAGGCTGAAGTTCTACCATTAAACTACGCCCGCGTGTCTATCGGGACGACACGATTTGAACATGCGACCCCCTGCTCCCAAAGCAGGTGCTCTACCAAGCTGAGCTACGTCCCGATAAGGTATAACATATGAATAATGGCGCGCCCTGAGAGATTCGAACTCCCGACCTTTTGATTCGTAGTCAAATACTCTATCCAGCTGAGCTAAGGGCGCTTAATAAAATGGAGCGGAAGACGGGGATCGAACCCGCGACCCTCGCCTTGGCAAGGCGATGCTCTACCGCTGAGCCACTTCCGCATGGGTACCTCAGGAGTATGAATACTGCTGAGGATTTAATGCGCGTAGAGGGACTTGAACCCCCACGGTCACCCGCTAGATCCTAAGTCTAGTGCGTCTGCCAATTCCGCCATACGCGCATGCTGTAAATAAGGCAAAGTGAGTCATGTAGGATTCGAACCTACGACACCCTGATTAAAAGTCAGGTGCTCTACCAACTGAGCTAATGACTCATATGAAGAACTGGGGATCAAGGATTTGAACCTTGGCATGACGGAGTCAAAGTCCGTTGCCTTACCGCTTGGCTAATCCCCAACGTAGTTTGGAAATGGAGGCTGATGGATTCGAACCACCGAACTCAAAGAGAGCAGATTTACAGTCTGCCGTGTTTAGCCACTTCACTAAGCCTCCATGTATAAAGCCTAACCAAGCCCCGAAAAAGTAATGACGTTGCTACAAAGCTTTGCTTCACTTTTTTGGGAATTGTGGTGCCGTCGAGAGGACTTGAACCCCCAACCTACTGATTACAAGTCAGTTGCTCTACCAGTTGAGCTACAACGGCATATTCATTTATGAAAAATGACGGAGCTGACGGGATTCGAACCCGCGGTCTCCTGCGTGACAGGCAGGCATGTTAGGCCACTACACCACAGCTCCACACTGTGAAGAACAACTCTCTGAAAGAGTTTGGTTGCGGGGGCAGGATTTGAACCTGCGGCCTTCGGGTTATGAGCCCGACGAGCTACCGGGCTGCTCCACCCCGCGACATTGAAAGCATAATTTCATTATGAGCCCCGAAAAAGTAATCGGCGTTGCTACAAAGCTTCACTTCACTTTTTTGGGCAGTATGGTGGAGGCTGACGGGATCGAACCGCCGACCCTCTGCTTGTAAGGCAGATGCTCTCCCAGCTGAGCTAAGCCTCCATGAGATAATGAATTTTGGGCCCACGCAAAGTATTCGGAATAGGCTTCGTCAGCTTTACGTCACTTTGTGGGGATTATTGGTGACCCGTAGGGGACTCGAACCCCTGTTACCTCCGTGAAAGGGAGGTGTCTTAACCACTTGACCAACGGGCCAAATTCAAAAAATTTACCGACGGAGAGAGAGGGATTCGAACCCTCGCACCACTTACGCAGTCTAACCCCTTAGCAGAGGGTCCCCTTATAGCCACTTGGGTATCTCTCCAATTTATCTAGTAGCGGCAGAGGGGCTCGAACCCCCGACCTTACGGGTATGAACCGTACGCTCTAGCCAGCTGAGCTACGCCGCCATATTGTCTTTCCTTTATCTAAAGAAACGGAGAAGGAGGGATTCGAACCCTCGAGACGCTTGTGACGCCTACACGATTTCCAATCGTGCTCCTTCGGCCGCTCGGACACTTCTCCAAAAATGGCTCCCCGAACAGGACTCGAACCTGTGACAACTCGATTAACAGTCGAGTGCTCTACCAACTGAGCTATCAGGGAATATGGTGGAGCCAAGCGGGATCGAACCGCTGACCTCCTGCTTGCAAGGCAGGCGCTCTCCCAGCTGAGCTATGGCCCCATAAAAGAAATTAATTGGTGGGCCCTAGTGGACTCGAACCACCGACCTCACCCTTATCAGGGGTGCGCTCTAACCAGCTGAGCTAAGGGCCCTAATGAGTAAACAGTCTACAGCGTGGCAAAAAAAATACCCACTAGGGGTATTCTGCTTGGCAACGTTCTACTCTCCCAGAACCCTGCGGTTCAAGTACCATCGACGCTGGAGGGCTTAACGGTCGTGTTCGAGATGGGAACGCGTGGGTCCCCTCCGCCATCA
>NZ_JCAUAW010000048.1:0-16695 GCF_059692155.1 Paenibacillus sp. JT22N1 | reverse complement strand
CAATATCCTAGGCGCTGCACATTTTCAAAAAATGAATTAGCTGCGTCTTCTTTAGTGCTGTTCTTTTTCTTCGACTGCCGATTTTTAATTTTCATGGTAGTTGAGTAAAGGGCTGCCACGCGGCAGCCCTTTTATTAATTAACCTATAGTTCACCGTTAGCGTTACGCCATAAGAGATTAATTATTGCCATGACCGAGGGGCGAATGCCCCGATGCGTGAATATGGTGTTATCAGATGTCAGAGCCATCTTTGAAAACACCTATTTAGGTACCTTTCATATCTTTTTTCTAGTTACTTAAACAAGAACAAATCATAATGATATTTCCATCTGGATCTTTGAATGTGAACTCAGATAGATCAGGATATGTTAGGATTTCCGTTATCATATCAGTTCCTAATTGTTTGATATATTGATGGTGAATTTCCTAAAACATCCGTTATCGATTTATTGCTTGAGCTGCTCGCTCAACCCGACGATGATGCCTTCGGGACCGCGGATGTAGGCGAGTCGATTCGTGTCCCCGTATTGCACCACTTCGCCGACCAGTTCGGCGCCATGGGCAAGCAGGCGCGCGACCACGTCATCGATGTCATCGACGGCGAACATGATGCGGCGGATCCCGAGTTCGTTCACCGGAGCCTTCTCGGGCCCAGTTCTGATCGCATCCGGCGTGTGGAACTTGTCCAACTCGATCCGTCCGTGGCCGTCCGGAGTGCGCATAAACACGAGGGTAGCACAGACGTTCTGAAGGCCAATGAGACGATCTACTGAGGAGCCCTCGACGGTCGTTTCGCCCTCCAACTCGAATCCGAGTTGGAGAAAGAAGGCTTTAACGGCTTCGAGGTCGTCAACGACGATGAGGACGTTGTCCATTCGTAGTAATTTATTTTTTGTCATAGTTTTATCTCCTTATGAATTAAAAGTCACAATCTCTATTTAAAGCTTTCCTCAATTAAGTTTAGTTTATGTCTAAGCGTCTCTGTCATAAAGTTGCGCATAACGACTTATTTACGAACTTCGTTGGTGGTAATCTCCGCCATTTATCACTCTCTCAAAATTATGGTAAATTCACCCATTAATATAATACCGAATGCACGTTCGCTTGTAAAGAAGATATTTTAATTATCACCACGCATAACTGCCCGTTACTTTAACGGACAACGGTAGCCGATCGTATACCGGCTGCCGTTGTGTTGCGCTTGAACTATCGTTATCCATTAGATTAATTCGACTAATTGAAATAACAGTTCATATACATGCACTTACTTCCCTCTTCTATTAAAAGAGAGAATGATAAAGTTAATCCAAGTTATTATCGGGATAGAAATTACTAATACATAACGACTATAAAAATCAATTCCAAACAATTTTGATTCCTCGTTTAAGTTGTACAGGAACCAATATGCTAAACCCAATATTATTGTGTTGATAACAAAAGCCGATAACATTCCTAACCATTTGCTTTTCCTGTTCCTCATAATAAAGATAGATAAAACCGTTGAAACGATGAAAGAAATTGCTATGATAATGAAGTTCAACCCTTCACCACCTTATAATTTAAAGAGATTAAACTAACCTGTCCTTCACATGTTTTTAACTAACGTTCTCCGTTAGCTTAAGTAACCGTGACATTTAAAGTTATAGTTGGGATTTTTCATAACCTCTTCTTTCTGAAGTTCATACATGGCTATTTTATAGTTTATTTCTTCCAAGTGTTTTAGACTTTCGTCAATTTTCTTCTGCACTTCCAATTTATGCTGCATCAACATTTCTTCTCTTTGCAAGAAGGTAGGACTTCCTAATTCATAAAGTTCCTTGTAATCCTTGATTTTTGAAAGAGGCATTCCTGTCTCTTTGAGACAACGAATAAAAGAAATCCAGTCTATTTGTTGTTTGTTATAAACTCTACGGCCTTTTTCGTCACGAGATATATTTGGTAATATCCCTTGCTCTTCATAAAATCTAAGTGTCTTTGCAGATACATTTAAATTCTCCACTACATATGTCATTGAATACAACATCTACTTGTCCCACCTTTAGTTACAGTTACTGTAACTAAATATATATCATATGGAGAATGATAAGACAACTATTCTATTTGTAATCATATAAAAATAAATCCTTTACTTACTGTAACGGTAACCAATTACACTGAAATAGAAAAGAAAATATGATAGCGAGGTTAAAGAAATGAATCAAAAATACAGTAGGTTATTTGAATCCTTCACATTCAGAAGTGGAATAACAATAAAGAATAGTATCGTTATGGCACCTATGACAACCTGGTCAAGTAATGACGATCTTACCATTTCGGATGACGAAGTAAAGTATTACAAACAAAGAGTGAACGGGGTAGGACTCGTCATTACAGGGTGTACTCATGTTACACCTAATGGGCAGGGTTTTACGAATGAATTCGCTGGGTACAATGATGAATTTACTCCAAGTTTACGAAAATTAGCTGAGGCAGCGAAAAGTGGAGGCTCTCCTGCGATCCTACAGATTTTCCATGCTGGCAATAAAGCCTTGCCTGGATTGGATGCAGTTAGTGCGAGTGCATTGCAATCTGAGGCTACTGCTCTTGGCCCAACTGTAGAAACAAGAGAGCTATCACATGAGGAAATCCTGTCGATTATACGTGCTTTTGGAGACACAACGAGAAGAGCGATTGAAGCCGGATTTGATGGCATCGAAATTCATGGGGCTCATGGATTTTTAATTCAAAACTTCTGGTCGCCAGCGACAAATCAACGGACGGACCAATGGGGAGGATCACTTGAAAATCGCTTGCGTTTTCCATTGGCGATTATTGAAGAAATCAAAAATGTCATTGAAAAACATGCTACAAAACCATTCATTTTAGGATTCCGATTTTCCCCTGAAGAGTCCTCCAAAGTGGACGGATTACGCATGAAAGATACGTATGAATTAATTGATATCCTTGTTGAACAAGATTTAGATTATATACATGCTTCATTAGATAATGTGTCTTCAAAGCCAGTAGATAGTCAAGATGAAAAAACACGGCTTGAATTGATTCTTGAAAGAGCAAACGGTAAGGTACCTGTGATGGCTGCTGGTTCCATAATAACACCGGATGATGCTCTTAAAGCTGTGGAATTAGGATTGCCGCTAGTCGCCATTGGGCATGCGTTAATTATGGATCCTAATTGGGTTGAAAAGGTCGCAAATGGACGTGAAGCCGAGGTAGATTCTGAGTTGAACGTTTTAAAACTCGACCAGCTTAATATTCCAGAAAAACTTTGGAATGTAATTCAAGCCTTGCCGGGTTGGTTTAATATTAGTAACTAAAAAGTAGTCCTAAAGGCTACTCAGATTAACGAGAACCCCAAGTCTTTTATGAGACTTCGGGTTTCTTTTGCTAACTCTAAGGTGCTCCGTCCATCCGTAGTTCGGTAGGGCAATTCTTGCTGCTGCGGACACACATACCGCGTGTATTTCGATCTTGAAGGTCTTTGCAAATTAGGGGCGTTAAATAACCTGAATCTAAGGCTACTGCTCCAACAACAAACATCAGAGATCAGTTTCTCATCCAAGTGTTATTTGAAACAGGTTTGCGAATTGGTGAAGTCCTCTCACTCTATTTGGAAGATTTTAAGTTTGATTACAGAGGCCATCGGATTGTTCTAAAGGATCGAGGGGAATTAGAAAACGGAGCCATGCTCAAAACAGGTGAGCGCGGAATATATGTGTCCCAAGCGTTAATGGACTTGTTTGATGACTACTTATATGAAGTCCTTGATGAGTTGGACTTTCGTTCCAATTTCGTTTTTGTAATTCTTCGAGGTGAAAATAAAGGTAGGCCCCTGACACTTACCGCTGTAGAAGCTCTTTTTAAGCGTTTAAGGGAGAAAACGGGAATTCGCAAACTTCACCCCCACCTTTTTAGACACACACACGCTACGATGTATTACCAAGAAACCAAAGACATAAAGCAAGTGCAGGAACGTTTAGGACATTCGCAGATTCAGACCACGATGAATCTATACCTACATCTTTCAGAAGATGACATTCGTAAGGATTGGGAGAAAGCACAGACAGCCTTTCAGATCAATATAAAGGATTCAAGGTGATTGAATATGAAAAAAACCATTCTACGTACATACCGTGAGGAATTAAGCTTTCATGAGAGATTAGAGCAAGAGCTTTCTGCTTATCCTGAGAAGACCATTCATACTGATGGATCTATAAACGTGAAGCATGTAAATAATCCTTATTTCCTGGTCAATGGAATGGAATGTTGATTTTATCGGAGATATCAAACAGTTTAAAAAGCTGGCGGAGAATTATAATCACTCAACTCAAAATATCCATTTTCGAATCAAAAGCTCTACGGTTAATTTAGAAGCAAAATATTTTTGGTATCACGAGCTATTTTATGCTGAGAAAGCTCTCGTCACTATTTTTGTGGGACAATGCTGATGGCTATTTTGGTTGCATGAACAGAAATATAAGACACAAGAGATTCAAAAACATGCATTTCGTGCCGAAGTTACACGAAAAACACATTTGGCGGGCTATTTGCGATTGTTTCTTTCAAAGTTCTTGCAATTAACAGACACCCGTGAAGAATGGGAAAAAGATCGCTGGGATGTAAGGATACTGCATGATAAATATGGGATTCACTATAACAAGAGTAATTCTGCTCACTATCTTGATTTCACGAAGATCGAAAGTTTTAATATGCGTCTTCAGATTAAAAAGTACATTAAACTACGTCTACTGAGTAAACACAACTTTACTTGGGCTTCAGCAATAGCTTATATGAGTTTTTTACCAAATTTTCTTTCTTGTGTGTCTTCAATGGAACCAAATTGGAACGATTTAAGAGGCTTAAAACGCACTCACATGGAAATATATATTCAATGGTTACACGAGTATGCCAAGGGAAGTATAAAGCACAGAAATACACATCCTGAACGTTATATAAACAAAGGAGTTCTAGTTGTCGGCAAGTTTCTGGAGGATCTTCACCGTTACGAATATGACATCGCTCCTGAAACTCCTGTACAAAGGCTCCTTTTTCCAGAGGATAAGCCCAAGCTTCGAAAAAAATCTATTGACCAAATTGACTACATTCCAGATTATGTTTTAGAGCAATTATTCACCCATATTAATGACTTACCTAAAGAGATAACTCCTATCGTATGGGTTGCCTTTAAAACAGGGCTGCGCGTTTCCGATGTGTTAGGCTTAACTTCGGACTGCTTAGTAAAACTAAACGGCAAATACTCCATTATAACGGATATTGAAAAGACTTATGTTCAAGGTCATCGAATTCCCATTGACGAAAAGTTGGCGGATATTCTTGCAGTTCTCATTCAACATTCAAAAGAAAAAAGCAATCAAGATAATAATCCAGAAGGATTAATTTTTGTTCGTTATCGTGGCGCTCGCAAAGGAAGGCCATTCAACCAGCATTGGCTTCTGAGACAATTAAATGTACTGGCTATGAAAAAGAATATCACCGATGAAAATGGGTATGTATTTCACTTTAAAACCCATCAGTTTAGACATACTTATGCAGTTAAGATGCTAAATGGTGGAGCGGACATTCTGACTGTCCAAGAGTTGTTAGCCCATGCTTCTCCTGAAATGACCTTGCGGTATGCAAAGTTGTTGGACGATACGAAAAGAAAGGCTTTTGAAACTGTAATCACTCAAGGTGTTTTTAGCTTTGACCTTAACGGTGATGTGCAAGAAATTAAAGTGGGAGAAGACATTCCTGTAGAGATCTTAAATGCGTTATGGCAAGACCATAAGTTGAATGCAATGGATAACCCTTATGGGACATGCCACGCTCGTTTAAAAGGTGAATGCCCTCACATGGAAGCACCACCTTGCTTAACGTGTAATGGAGGAAGCCCATGTAAAGATTTAGCCATAGGCTTCTCTGAATTGGATGTACAGAAATATGAACTGCATATTAAAACCACATCAAAGGCTATTGTGGCAGCAAAACAACATGGTCGTGAAGATATGGCTGAGAAGAATGAGAAAAATCTACTACGTTATCAGGGGATTCTAACTAACCTTCAAGAAGGCAATATCATTTTCGGTAGACAAGACCGTATAAAAAGAAAGGTGAGTGCTGGGAATGGCTAATTACGACCGTACAGCTCATCTGAAGAGAATCCATGCCCAACGGAAGGCGAGTACCTTAGAGAAGGTAGATCAGGCGATTATACGCCTCTTACGAGCCAACAAGAGCATCAATTTCAATAGCGTATCAGAAGAATCGGGTGTATCGAAAGCGAGTTTATATAACCATTCAGATATCCGCGAGAGGATCGAATCCTTACGCCGTCAACAATCACAAGCACCTACTCCAAAACAAGTAAAGCGTGAGATGAATGATGCGAATAAGGATGTAATCATCGAAACATTAAAACGTAAAATCAAAGCACTGGAGAACGAGAACAAAGAATTACGAGAAGAAATGAAAAAGGCTTATGCTCAGATTTACGAAAAATTTTAGTTGCACTTCATTGAACGGGCAGGATAGCTTGACAATAACAAAGGGATTTAAGACTCGCAAGATCGCTGCTTATTTATGCGTACCCGGAGAAGGAAACGAGTGGGTCTGTAATACGCTTGAATTATAAATAACAGACAATTCGTGGTAATATAACATAAACAGCGGCAGCCTTGGACTGAGGTAATACAATCCTTGACTGCCGCTATTATAATCCTATTTTCAATTTAGATGTTAATCTCTAGTATAATTCTCTATCATACCTGCAGGATATCGACTACCCGCCGATCCATGAGGAAGAATTTCGGCAATACGTGCAAGATCCTGCTCAGTAAGCGCGAGATCGGCAGCACCCACGTTCTCCTCTACTCGCTTTAGGCTACGTGTTCCAGGGATAGGAACAATATTCTCATTTTGAGCTAGTAGCCAGGCAAGTGCCAACTGCGCAACCGTAATATTCTTATTGGAAGCCAGTTCATTAAGCTGTTGGACTGCATTCAAGTTATAGGTAAAATTGTCACCCTGCCAACGCTCGTCAATGCGCCGAAAATCGTCTGCCGGATACTCCTCAGCGGGTTTGACGGAGTTAGTCAGGAAGCCCCTACCTAATGGCGCGTATGGGACCAACCCAATACCCAACTCTTCTAACACTGCAAGAATCTTTCGATCTTCAAGCTCACGTTCAAAAATGGAGTACTCACTCTGCAATACAGATACTGGCGTCACAGCATGTGCACGACGAATTGTTTTCGGGCCTGCATTACTCAATCCAAAATATTTAACTTTACCTTGTTGAATCAGTTCTCCCACTACGCCTGCAACTTCTTCGATTGGTATATTTGGATCAGGGATATGCTGATAAAAGACGTCAATGTAATCCGTTTGCAAGTAACGCAGACTATTCTCTGCAACCTTTCGAATATTATCGGGATGGCTGTTAAATCGGGAGCCTATAGGGTCAGTTTTCATGTCAAAACCAAACTTAGTCGCGAGTACAACTTGATCGCGGAAGCCTTTGACTGCTTTACCGAGTACTTGCTCATTGTGACCGTTACCGTATAACTCAGCAGTGTCGAAAAAATTTATGCCAAGTTCATAGGCATGTCGTATGGTTTTGATACCTTCCTCTTCATTAGATGGACCATATGCTATAGAAATCCCCATGCAGCCAAATCCAAGTGTGGAAACGCGTAAACCCTGTTGACCTAAAATTCTTGTTTTCACAATTTCACTTCCTTTCAAGTGTACGTATCAACGAAGAGGCTAATTCTTTAAACGACCTCTGTCATACGTATAACTAAACTATACATGTTAAAGTAATCTTTAAGTCAAGTAAGGCAGTTATATGGTTAAGTCTTGAGGATCTTTCTTAAGAACAAGTACATCATAAAGTATTATTTTTTTGTTTATTTTTTCAAGATGGTTCAAAGTTATTGATAATTTCTTCTCAACACTTTGCTTATGTTCTAACAGAAGTTTTCTTCTTTTTTCCAAAGTTTCATCACCCTCATAGGCCATTATAAGGTATTCTTTTATTGTATCTAATGCCATTCCCGTGTCTTTTAAAGCAATTACCAATTGCAACCATTCTAATTCGGCATCATCATATATTCTTCGTCCATTCGTATCTCGATTGATTTTTGGAAGTATACCTTCTTTTTCATAAAAACGTAGTGTTGAAGAAGATATATTGAACATTTTTTTCACTTCATTAATTGTGTACACTATAACAAATCCCCTTTTATGTTGAAGTTAACTTCAACATAGTGTACTGTAATAACCGATTTATAACAATCGATTTAATTCAATAGTTAAATAACCGATCGATTTTTTGTCTAGAGACAATGCCTTTGTTATATTCTTTCATGAGAAGTCATATACAATACCTACGTTAAACCAGCGATTTTCAGGTTATAAAGAAAGTCAATGTCTACTTAAGTGGAAAACACTTCGATGGCCATCGATCCCAGAGATACGCATCTACCGTTATCACGCTGATCGACGGGATACTCATGGTCACGACAAACATTGCTTTACTTGTCGTAAATTTGATATTGTTCATGTCCTCGGCCGTAAATTGGATCAGATTCTTGTCACTCGACAAATACGGACATAATGTAGCCGGCCCACATGATCGGCTGTTTTTTTCGTTACGCTCCCATGGAAGAACGCAATTACTTCCATAATCTATGGTGTCGCGTGAGCGGCATGGATGGCTAAAGGGGAACGATAGTTAAAAATAAAGGGTTCTACATATTAGTCATGCATAATATGTAGAACCCTTTATTTTATTTGATTTCCTTAAGTTTAGGTCTTGATAATTTTCAGTCTAATACTTTATTTTCCTTGAACATCTGTTGTTACTTCCCCTTCATGCCCTAGTGAAAATAGCCGTTTGCCACCATGCTCTACTGCCCGTTACTTGAATGAAAGCCAAAAAGAAGCCGCTTCAAGGCAGCTCCTCTTCCACTATCGTTTCCGTTAGCTCAACTCCCGCCAGACTTTTCTAATTAAAATCCGTCGAGCGAAATAGCTAGGGCTTATGCGCATATGTTTGTGTCGCAAAACGTTTATGCACTGATGTTTGTGTCGGCGGACAATTATTAATTGAATTAAAAAAACGGGCTGTTTTCAAGTAGATCTACTTGAAAACAGCCCTTACTTGACATGTCACTCTTCGCTATAAAGGAGCAATCATCCTCAGCAGCACGTCAACACTCGGAAGCTGGTAGCCACCAATCTTCTGCACATTAAGCACCATCAGACCGGAGAGGACCGATAAGTAAGATGCAATCATTTCGTCCAAATCGTCATCTACAAGCTCTCCGAGCTCTTGTCCTTCACGGAATAATGCCTGCAGTTGCTTGACGTAATTGTCCATCGAGTAATGCTTCATCAACTCCAACACCTTTTCAGGCACTCCATCTGATGTTCGTGCCTGATGGATCAGCAAAAAGTAGTCCGTACCACCTTCATCCAACATATCTTGCGTTAACGCTCTGATTTTATCGATCGGCGAGCCAGGCAACTCATAAACACTTTGCATAGCCTCATCCGATGCAATCATTGCTCTTTCAACAAGTGTTGTGAAAAGCTCTTCTTTAGACGCAAAGTAATGATAAAGCAGTCCATGACTAATCTCGGCTTCAGCGGCAATCATGCTCATTTTCGTCCCAATAATCCCCCGCCTTGCAAAAACTTTAAGCGCAGCGCTTATAATTTGCTCTCTGCGTTCATCTCGAATGTGATGCTGTTGTTCTTCATTCAACGGAGACAATACGTCTTTCACTCCTAACTTGGAATTATTTTAGTTAATGCTTCTTCTAACGGCAGCTCGTATTCTTTCAGCAGGTCCGCGAGTAGTTGCTGTCCTTCCTCCGATGCCTCAAGCACCGACTTGACCATCTGTGGATTAAACAATTCATGCAGAGGCAATGATAACGAATTAACGCCCCAGTACAAACCGAATAGCTTGAAATTATGATTCGCAGTCCCCTCTTTCAGGATCAAATTCATATACCTGCTGCCAAAAGTAATTCCCTTGAGTGGTTCTGTGCCTGCCTCATATTCGACGCCATCCCACTGTAAATCCGCCGCGCAATTTAACCACCAGGCAGGGGTAATGACCTTTTCTTGTAACCTACGGAGCACCTTTTGCTCGAAATGAAGCTCAGGGTTGTTCTGTCGCTCCTGCAACAAGGTGTTTAGCAAATCCACTTCTATGGCAGCAACCGTCATCCCTTGACCAAAAATCGGGTCATAGATACAGAACGCGTCGCCCAACACTAACAATCCGTCCGGCCATCTTTCCATTTGCTCATAGTGGTGACGGTACAGTTCTGGTACGCGAAAACCCTTAGGCGGGGTGATAGGTTCGAGCTCACACAAGATTTCTGCAATCATGGGGGTAAGAAGCTGAGCGACCTCTTGTTCGAAATCTTCCGCATTCGTTGGTGGATAGTGCCCACCTGGACGATACAGCAGCATTTCAGCCACCTGATTCTCTATAAAGGAAAATACACCCGTAAATGTTCCCTTGACCGGTTGGCCCATGATGTTGATCACATCCCATTTCTCAATCAGGTGCTTCAAATGCGCAGGTACGTTATATCGACGCGTACTGTATCCGATAGCTGCTTTCATCCGATCAGAGCGAGGTATATCATATCCAAACTCCTTCAACCATTTCGTCAGTTTGGAGGCGCGGCCGCTGGCATCCACAACAAGATCCGCCAAGAATTCGCTCTTCTTACTTGTTCCCCGCCTACGTACTTGGACCCCTGTAACAGCCGTATATTTCGGAGTTGTAAGAAGCCCAATGACATCATGCTCCGCTAGCAGCCGTACATTGGGTATCTCCTGTACACGTCCACGAATCACCCACTCCAGTACAGCACGGCTGAACTTGATATCATTCCGTTGATACGGTCCGGCTACCGTTCCATATTGATTCATCATATGAACGGTTTTATTTAATGAACTTGGTGAACCAAGAGCCACCAGTTCTTCCTCATAGCCAGGAAAAAGCTGCTCCGTAATCATTTTACCACGCTGTGTGAACCTATGGGGATGAAAGCCATGCGGAGCGCCATTCCGATCTGCGGGATGATGAGGAAACTCATCCTTATCGATAAGGATTACCTCTTCGTAATACGACGAGAGGACCCTTGCCGTCATTAAACCTGTGATGCTGCCACCGATCACGATCGCCTTGCCTTCTTTTTGTATATTCTTCATATGATTCGCTCCTAATTTTCGATTGATTGAATCAGTCAATATTCAGTTAAAAAAATGCGTTCGAGTTTTAGATTGACTGAATCAGTCAATAATAGGATAGACGATTATTTCCCGTAAGTCAATAAGCTATATTCCTTTTTTTAACAGGACAAAGCAAGGCAATGTCTAAGACCTTAGGTGAAAATATGGGAGGTTTGCGCTCCATGGCTTCGAAAATCCGTTAACGCAACTGCTCTGTGATAATAAAGTATTAGACCGAGACTCCTTATCTATCAAGGAATCCCGGTCATTTTAATCTCAAAGATATTTATAAATTGAAGTGTTGCTTAAGTTAAATCCGTATAAAAAAGTTGTAGACTACCCTATAGAGCTATCGTTCCTCGGCGTATTATGAGGTCAACCAGTATTCACTGGTTGACCTCTTTCATTTTGGTGGTGTATTTGTCAGTAGCCGGGGCAGATCGATCGTTCCTCTGGGTCTGTAACCCGTTGCTAAAACTGATCGCCCCCTACTTGTAGAAACCATGTTTAAGCTGGTTGAGACAATTAGATCTCGCATAACAAGCGATGTTGTGGAACTATGAAGAGTGCTTAGCTTTTAGACGTCATTACAAACGTACACGTAAAGTACTTGATTATTCTACCCGTTAGGTGAGCGAAAGGCTGCCAATCATGCCGGCAGCCTCGTCTTAGGTATTTATAGAGGATATATAACAAAACGCAAACCGAAAAAATCCAGTCGTTTATGCTATGCGGCGGGAGATCTTTTTTGAACATGAAACTAAATTAGAAAGTGGGTAGGTTATCTAAATTGTTCCCATCAAATCCGTCCGGTTCACTGCGAATGATATCGCGACCGTATTTATGGAATACATCCAAGTGCGCCAAATTACCACTTTTCGCTTCGTTTAAAGCAGTTACATAATCGAGTTCTCTACCGGAATCCGTTTTAAACGCAATGATATCGCCGTCTTCATTTTTCCGAACCGATACAATTTGTTCCATTCCCGGTTCAGTTTTAATTTCTTGAGCTGCTCTCTGCTGACCTTCTTGGCGGTAATGGTTGTAAATTTCCTTGAATTTTAAATTATTATTTTTGGAATTGAAGTTTGGCATATTCTCACCTCCACAGTACATGATTCCCTTTGGATAATGAACATACACCTATTCTTAAATAATGTAATTTTCCAACAAAAATAGGTGTTTAACTATGAACTAACGTTCCCCGTTAGCTCAATAATGCAGTTTGAAAGGTCAACATTTTTGAATTATATGACTATGTAATGGCCATCCTCTATTCTGGTTAATTTGAGGTTCTCCTTAATTTCTAGATCCACCAATTTCTGTTCCTGCCCGAGATATCTGTTGTGATGCGGCAAAATGATTTCTGGTATGAGACCAACAGCATCAAAATCAGTTAGGCCAATATCTTTCCATTCAGGGTGCAAAATATTTGCATGCTTTATTGTCTTCCCAAGTACTACAGCTCCCGAACTGTGACCAAGGATCATGCTGCCGCTCTCCTTTATATCAATAATTATATCGTCAACCTTAGCTTTCTTAATTTGTTCCAATAAGTAAAAGGGGTTTCCACCGAAAATACAAACGATGGGATAATTATATAAAATCTGAGGATTTTCATTTGCGATATCAATGAAATCAACCGTCGAAAACCCAACGTCAGTTAGCTGTACAGTTGTTTTATTTGTATGAAAACTTCGATTTTCGGCATCCTTAATTGCTGTGGTAATAATACAGATTTTTTTCTCTACGTTGTGTTCCTGCAGTATTATATTAAATTGGGTAAATACTGCATCATCGTAAAGTCCATTTGAGGTTAGAAAAACAGGTAACATTACAGTATAAACACCTCCGTAAATTTATTGCATTAATTGTATCGTAGCATAATTTCCCATTAAACTCTTCTGCCCGTTACTACAATAGGCTACCGAGCATGTCGGTAGCCTATTATTATTGTGCTATCGTTGCTCGATAGTTGAATAACTACTGGTCCAGAAACGAATGAGTTCGAATGAGTTCTTCTTTACTGTTTTGACTATATCTACAAATTTTTTATCATCTCAATTTTAGTAACAACCCAACCTATATCCTGTAATAAATAAACATTATATTTTTGAGTGCCTTTGTGCTCTTCATTTTTAAAGTTACAATCGCATTCAAGAATATATATACGCTCTCTAAACTTTTCTTCTCTTAAAGTGACATTTATTATCTTATATTCATTGGTATTGGACCTTAAATATTGTTCAATTGAAGCTTCGGGACTAGAATCAATATGACTTGCATCAATGAACAATTTTATATAGTTCACAAAATAAACGATAGAAATAAGCAAGAAAAAACCAAGGAATACTAATTTAAGCTTTGTTAACTTCATATTGTTTTACCTCTAGGTTACCTGATCCAATTCAGTAATTAGGTATATTTTACCATTTGAACAGTTAAATGAACACCATATATTTATAGAGTAGTTTGGAAGTATTCTGCCCGTTAGCACAAAAGGCTGCACACGGCAGCCCTTTTAGGTATGTTCAACTATCGTTACCGTTTGTTCAGTAACCCCATGCTTTACACAAAGTATGCACCCAGTTCATTTTTATTAAGGGTTATCATTGTTTTCCACCACTAAATCATGAATAAACACGAACATTCAGGAAGGTAATCAATTGACAAAGCCGAACAAACGTGAATATAATGGAGCTATCACTGGAAAAAGGTGAAATTTTACATTTGGAGGTATGTACAATGTTTTCTGAGGAACGTAGAGAAGAAATTCTAAAACTTCTTCACAAGAACGGTCGAATACTTGCAAAGGAGTTAGCAGATATGTTTGAAATGTCTATTGACTCCATTAGAAGAGACCTTTCAATCATGGAAGAAAAGGGATTACTAAAGAGAACTCATGGTGGTGCTGTACCCGCCGGTAAAGTAAGAAATACTCCAACGCCAGAATCACTTTCATCACGTTATGGGGAAGGCACTCCACTTCAGAATGCCATTTCAAGGAAAGCCTCTACCTTTATTCAAGAAAAGGATACTGTCTTTATTTCTGGTGCTGGTATTCATTTTGGAATGTTAAAGTATCTCCCTGAGTTTCCTTTCACTGTAGTAACCAATTCAATTAGAATTGCGGATAACTTGAAGGAACGTACTCACATAGACGTTTATCTTATCGGAGGCAAAGTAAAGCGTTCAGGTAACATTACAGATTCATTAGCATATGATTTTATCCGACAATTCTCATTAGACCTTTGTTTTATTACGGGTGGTGCAATTTCTAAAAATGGTATTAGTACGGCTACTCCTGAAGTAGCAAGCTTTGGAAGAAGTGCAATTGAAATATCAAGGAAAACCATTTGTTTGGCTCCCCATGAGAAGTTAGGTATTGATGCATTTGCTAAGCTAGGTCCTATTACGCCAATTGACATACTCATTACGGATGAAGAAGCAACCATCGAAGCAATTGAGGACATTGAAAGTAAAGGTGTTAAGGTAATCATTGCTAAGGTTGGTGAGGATGACTATGAAAGGTAGTAAAAACGTAAGAAAGGAATAGACGTAGCCCTTCGCACAGGACGTCTATTCCTCTGACCTGGAGCCGTTAAACGGCTCCGATTTTATTATACCATAAGAGACTTGCAATCATTTCTCTTAAACTTCATTACAATTAAACTATCCTGCCCGTTACTTGAGAAAAGGCAACCACCCCACCTGGGTTGGCTGCCTTTTCATGTTTTTATTGAACTCTCGTTTCTCCATTAGTTCAACGGAGTGATAGCTTGTTTGTAAGGTATCATGCGGTCCAAACATTCAACTCTTAGTTCACTACCCCATATCTGTTTCCGTCAGGATCTTGAAGTGAAAATCCTCGCATTCCGTCGAACTCCTCAATCTCACCAACATCGGCTCCTCGCTGCCGCAGAAGTTTATATGCCGACTCAACATCTTGCGTATGAAAGTTAAAATACTGTCCTACACCATAATCATTTTTCGGAAATGGTTTCTGTTCAATGTTGTAGGAACGCACGAGACAAAAAATGATTTTGTTATCATTCATCATTGTCACAGTAGCGTTCGGTTCATCTTTATGCATGATTTCAAATCCTAACACACGGGTATACCATTCAGTTGATCGTTTCAGGTCGCTGACCGGGACGAAAATACCAACACCAAAAAATGGGCTTTGACTCATCTTAAATATCTCCTCCTTAAGTATTAATGTGAACTTAACTAATAAACGACACATTCACCGAAAACCAAACAGAGGGTTTAAAAAAAGTTTTCCGTCACCATAAATTGGTTCCCGTCTGGATCTTCTAAATAGAAAGCGATCCTCCCATTTACCAATCGGATGTTGCTGATTTTCACCCGTATCTTGGCCAATTCGAGGTAACACCTGCATATCGCACTAAGGTCTCTCTGTTTGAAGGCTTCGACGAGCCTATCCAAATCCAATTGTGAGGCATACGATTTCGGAACTTCCCTCTCAAAAGGATCTTTACTAGCTACCTCAATTTGACGGGCAAGCTTCTTTAATCTCAATCGAGCACGCCCAAGAGTCACCTGGACGGTCCCTTCCGCTTGTGATAAGAACTCGGCGGTTTCATTCGAAGTAAAATCAAATACATCTATGAGCAACAAAATGACTAAGGCCCGTGGTGATAACCGGTGAGCTAATGCTTCCAGTAGCTCTCGTGTTAATAGCTCCCCATCATGAAATGATGTATCATTAAAAGCCGTATCTGTGGTCTGGATGCGGCGTTTATCCATTTTTATTTTATCTTTCCATGCGTTTGAGGCGATTCGATACAGATAAGCCTTTGATACCGTTCGTGAAGGATCCGATTTAACCACCTTATACACTTTAAATAGAACCTCTTGCGATAAGTCCTCTGCATCCCACTGATTATGGGTAATATACAAACAATA
Organism: Paenibacillus sp. JT22N1; assembly: GCF_059692155.1. Classification (NCBI taxonomy): domain Bacteria; kingdom Bacillati; phylum Bacillota; class Bacilli; order Caryophanales; family Paenibacillaceae; genus Paenibacillus; species Paenibacillus sp. JT22N1. The sequence goes on along the minus strand of NZ_JCAUAW010000048.1, from coordinate 510 downwards.
CCGATATATGGTTTGTTCCATTTGCGATAGCTCTAGTGTAGATATGTAAATTCACCTCACCTAATAACCTTTTCGCCAATTACCTTAGTTTTCCTTTTACATATAAATTAAAAGGCCCTTTAGCTTAATAAAAACAAGGAGCAACTGCGGCAGAACTGCTCCTTGTTTTGTTCAACTATAGTTACCCGTTAGCGTAATCCTATGATCGCATAATAACACGGCAAACAGATTAAGATAGGAGCAGTAAGTTTCTTTTTGAATTGATCGACTAAATTTGGATGGGGAGTGCCATCAAAAAGTATCAGTTCTGAATCTTGCTTTTTGTCACCACAAGACTGACATTGTGCCAAATCCCCTAACTCCTTTCAAAATACCGTTTCTATCATTGAGCTATCGTTCCCCGTTAGCCGTTCATGCAGCGCAAGACCAGCGCTGCACCACAGAGGATGAAAATGGATAAAATCCGTCAATACTTCTACTACGGCTGGGTGAGGAAGGTCGATCAACTAT
>NZ_JCAUAW010000047.1:0-17468 GCF_059692155.1 Paenibacillus sp. JT22N1 | reverse complement strand
AATGAAAATTCACTGAAGGGAATGAGTAAATATGAGCGGAGTAGGTACTAACGCAGCAGCTGTTTTGGTTCTTTTTATTCTTTTGGTAATCATCTTATCAGTAACTTGTGTATGGTAATCATCTTATCAGCAGCTTGTGTGTTCTAAAATTCTTTAATCCTACACTAATATCGAGAAAAACAAAAACGGTTCCTATCGCGAAATAGATGCGCGAACACGGACCGTTTTTTCTCGTTGTTGGAAACTAAAAAACACCTTCTCGTAAAGAGAGAGATGTTTTAAATGAGAGGCTGACAGAGACGAGTGTACTGGTAATATACAATATATGATCAAGGGGATAGTTCCGCATTAGGTCAATACCCCATTTCGATACCCATTTCACTATTCCTTCCAACAAGCAGCTGTAGCCGATCCGATATCCACCACTTACCGTCACGATACGTAGTTTACGGGTTATACCTTACTGGATTTGTGCAATACGCTGATTTTGATTACCATAACAACAACTTTGTGATCGCTCATTATCAGTTTGTTTGGACTCACTATTTCGTGGATGCTGTTGCTATTTTCGGTCTCTTCACATTAATACATTTTTTAAGATACCGACTTAAAAATAAGCTGGGAAAGAAATAGAAGTCATTACGGCATTACGCTAATGAGGAACGATAGCATAATGGGACAGTCTACAACTTTATTATTCGGATTTAACTTAATCGGCACTTCAATACGAAATTGAGTCTTGAATCGTGTCAATATCGCTTAAACCTGTCAAATCGGCTTAACCAGCCTAAAGGCGGCAAGCACCAGCAAGACCGCATCCGACCTGAGAGGATCGGCTGCCTTTCTCAACTACCATGAAGATTAAAATCTGGCAGTAGCAGAAAGAGACAATACTAAAGAAAACGCGTCAGTTTCATTTTTTAATATGCGCAGTGCCAAGGATATTTGTGATTAACCAAATCAGGAGAACTTCTGAAATGGTAACGTTGTATCCTAAGGTCTCAAGTCTTTTTCAACTATTGAATGATCATAATCAAGGGTTGTAGTGAACGAAACGAATGAGAAGTCATCGTAGTGAGTTCTTGGAATTAGGTTTTCAAATTAAAGTAGTCATGTATGTTTAATCCTACTCGTATGTGTGGATTGAAATGTCTTTATGGAATTGTTTGTAAAGCAAGTCAGCATACCTATTGTAATTTTCATTTTACGAAAACCTCTTGTTGTGTTATGTTATGTGATAATTGCATACAATTTATTCAATGAGGTGTTCGATCGTGTTACCTATCCAAAGAAGGCAAGTTATCAGCGATTATTTGGCTCGCCATGGAGGCGCTACGATTAAGGATTTTAGTATACAATTTGGCGTATCGGAGATGACGATTCGACGTGACCTTGAGCTTCTAGAGCAACAAGGGTTGGTCGCGCGGTCTCATGGTGGAGCAATATACGTAGATAAGCTTATTGGAGAGCCCGCGCTGCCGGAGAAGCAATCGCGGAATCCTGAAGTGAAGGAAAGGCTCGCAGCCTATGCCGCAGAGCGGTTTGTATCCGATGGGGATGTCCTTATTGTGGAGGGAGGGACGACGGTGTCCAGAATGGCCGCGTATCTCAAGCACGAACATTTGACACTGATGACCAACGGATTGGATGCCCTCCAGCAGCTAAGGGATGTGGCAGGAACGCATACGGTCTTATGTTGTGGAGGTGTATTGCGAGAACCTTCAGGCACATTTGTGGGTCCAGTGGCAGAAGCTTTTTTCTCACAGTATCACGCGCGCACAGCGTTTCTGTCGTCACTTAGTTTTACAGTAGAGGCTGGGTTCACAGATCCGAATATGATGGATACACAAGTCAAGAAAACCATGATTCAATCGGCGGCAAGAACTATCATGTTGCTGGATTCCTCCAAAATCGGCAGCCGATCGTTCGCTACGGTAGCTCAGTTAAATGAAGTGTCGGTGCTGATTACCGATGCCGGAGTGAATGAACAAGTACGTGAAGCGTGTGAGTTAGCAGACGTAGAATTACACGTGGTCTAACAGGTTAAGCATCGATCTCTTTGTAGCTAATCAGTTACAAGGAGATTTTTTTGTGGTCGAACATGTTAGTTTATGTTATATTATGTTATATAATGATAAATTTTATGGAGGTAACCATTCATGACGATTACATACAACAAGAAACCATCGATTCTAATTCAAGGGCACGAGCAAGAGGCACGACGAGGTTACATGGATATTGGTAAGGTTCTGAATGCTCGTTTGCACAAAAAGCAGAAAGAAGTACTTGTTATTGAATGTTATCCAGGTGTTCGAAAGCAAGAGATTCTAGAAGGGCTTCAACCTTACCTTCAACCCTCAGTCGTAATCGACGTGGAAGCAGCCGCTATGGACGCAGCTGAGATGGAGAGCATGTTGGAACGTTATCTAACGGATGACCGGGTATTCGGATACATGTCTCCTTTTCATATCGAAGATTTGTATGACCCATTGAAATTGGTAAAACTTAAAGAGCAAGTGGATGCGGTGTCAGAAGGGACTGTCATCCTGATTGGTTTCGGAGCCTCGCTTGTTTCCAAAGGCGATTTAATTGTATATGCAGATATAACACGATGGGAAATACAGCTTCGCTACCGTTCAAAGGAATTTGGTAATTGGCTTGCTCATAACGAAAATGAAGATATGCTGCGTAAATACAAGCGGGGATATTTCTACGAATGGCGCATGGCGGATCAACTGAAGCGGTCGCTGTTTCAACACATCGACTATTATCTCGACACGAACGTGAAGGACGATCCGAAGCTTGTTTCATGGGAATCCTTGCTGGATGGTATGGAGCAAATAGCTCGCAGACCGTTCAGACTTGTCCCTTATTTTGATCCTGGTGTATGGGGCGGTACTTGGCTTGAGGAGAAAATGTCGTTGGAACCCAAAGAGCATCCGTATGCGTGGGGCTTCGATGGCGTGCCAGAAGAGAACAGCTTGTGTCTGGACTTCGGCTCGATTCAATTGGATGTACCAGCGATTAATCTCGTATTTTTGCAACCAAAATCACTTCTCGGGGAGCGGGTATACGCCAGATTCGGCGCGGAGTTTCCGATCCGTTTCGACTTCCTCGATACCGTTGGTGGTCAGCATTTGAGCTTACAAGTACATCCAACAACCGATTATATTCGCAATCAATTCGGAATGAACTATACACAGGACGAGAGCTATTATATTTTAGATGCCAAGCCTGGGGCTGAAGTTTATTTGGGCCTCAAAGATGATGTAGTGCCCGAGCAGATGATTGATGACTTACGAAAAGCGGAGCAAGGCGTACCCTTCCCAGCCGAACAATATGTGAATATATTTCCGGCAGTGAAGCATGATCATTTCTTGATTCCTGCCGGTACGGTGCATTGCTCAGGTAGTGATTGTATGGTGCTCGAAATTAGTGCCACGCCTTACATTTTCACGTTTAAACTGTGGGATTGGGATCGCGTAGGTCTAGATGGTAAGCCGCGTCCTGTTCATATTGATCATGGAGCGAAGGCCATTCAATGGGACCGTACGACAGCTTGGACCGAGAAAGAATTAGTGGGTAGAGTGGAACCAGTCGCTGAGGGAGAAGGCTGGCGCGAGGAGCGTACAGGTCTTCATGAGTTCGAATTTATCGAAACACGCCGCCACTGGTTCTCAGAGCCCGTGCTGCATGAAGGCAATGGCAGTGTTCATATGCTTAATCTTGTTGAGGGCGAAGAGGCTGTCGTGGAAAGTCCTGAAGGTTTGTTTGAGCCTTTCATTGTTCATTATGCGGAGACGTTTATTATACCGGCATCGGTTGGGCAATACGTCATTAAGCCTGCGGGTCCAAGTATCGGTAAGACCATAGCGACGATCAAGGCATTTGTCAAAGGATGACATACAGCTTCAGATGGAGGGAAATAGTATGCAGGAAGGGATTTATTTAGCTTTCGATGTAGGTGGCACATCCATTAAAGCAGGAGTAATCGATAACTCAGGTCGGATTATGAAACACACGATTTCGGAGTATCCATCCAAAGCGAACGAGTCCGCTGTGAACATCTTTGATCATTTTGTACAAATGGCTGTAGACCTGCTGAGATTAGCAGATCCTGATGGTCAAGAACGGATTGCTGGGATAGGCTATGCCTTTCCCGGTCCGTTCGATTATGAGCAAGGGATCAGTTATATTCAAGGCTTGAATAAATTCGATGCTTTATACGGGATGCAGGTTGGCGAACAGCTGCAGAAGATGATGCTGGTGGACACGCGATTAATGGATAGAATTATGCCCGATTTTTTGCTTCGTTTTGAGAATGATGCATCGCTTTTTGCGATTGGAGAAGCCCATTTCGGGCAGGCTGCAGCTTCTCGGAAGGCCGTTTGTCTTACCCTCGGGACGGGAATCGGATCGGGGTTTGTGGAGTCAGGGAAGTTGATTACACAGCGAGAGGATGTTCCTGCGGGCGGTTGGGTATATGCGATCCCATACCGTTCCAGCATAGCCGATGATTATATCTCGCGGCGCGGGTTGCTTGCGCTTGCCTCAGAACAAGGAATCAACCTGATCGGCCGGGATGTCAAGGAGTTAGCCGAATCCGCACGTGGCGGAGAGGCCTCAACTCAGCAACTGTTCGATACGTTTGGTGAGCGAATTGCAGAGGCATTAGCAACCGTGCTGAAGACGTTTAACCCCGAGATGATTGTGCTAGGTGGTCAAATTTCCAAAAGTGGCGAGCTGTTTATCCCGAGCTTTCGTCGTCAATTAATTCATCAAGAGATACACGCCTCTGTGATCGTTAGTCATGATACCTTACGGAGTACGCTCATGGGCATTTATCATATGTTACAAGTGCATTAGGAGCTGATTCCAATGATCTCGAGTGAAAAGTCGCAATATATCGTGAAAGAGCTTTCCAAAATTATTGACCGAAATATTAACTTCATGAATGATGAAGGGATTATTATCGCGAGTACAGATGAGTCTCGTATCGGCTTAGTTCATGAGGGAGCTCTGGTCGTTTTAAAAACGAAAAAAAAGCTATTGGTCAAAGATAATCAATTTGCGGGCTCCAAAGCCGGCATCAATTTGCCTGTTTATTTTGAAAATCGCGTTATCGGTGTAATTGGCATTACGGCTACCGAACCGGAAGTATTGAAGATGGCCGAGATTATCCGCAAGATGACGGAGATTTTGATCAAGGAACAGCTCATCGATGAGCAAAATGAAATCATTAATCAGTCGAAAGAGGTCTTTATTCGTGATTGGTTGGAGGGGAGATGGAAAGAAGATAAAGTCCTCTCCTCAAGGGGGTGGATGATAGGGCTTAACGTTAATTTGCCGCGTGTTGTCATCACTGTCCATATTCATTACAACATCGATATTCAAAAAGGGGGGACGTCTTACGATCTGCAGAAAGAGCAAAATCGCTATAAAGGCTATTTGCAAGAAGCTGTAAAATTTAATGACCAAGATGTCATCATTCCGGTTGGGTTCATGAAATTTGCTTTGCTCCTCACATGTCAAGGTTCCAGTGAAGAAACAAGAAAAGATGTCGTCTCTCACAAAATCCAATATATTCTACGACAATTTCCGAAATCAGAGAATTACACGATTAAGGTGGGTGTCGGGGGATATTATGATTTCATCCGAGGGATACCGATTTCCTATTTGGAATCAGAAAAAGCCGAATCTTACGCGAGATCATCGGATGAATGGAGCCTCTTATTTTATGACGATCTCCGTCTGGAAATGCTGTTAGATAGTGTACCCGTGGAAAGCAGCCATGATTTTGTGCGGAAAACGTTGAATGCAGCGGCTTTCTCGGATGCCAAAGAAGTCATTGAAACACTGAGTATATTTTTTGCTTGCAATCAATCGATCAATAAAACGGCTGATAGGCTGTTTATTCATAAGAACACTCTTCAATATAGGTTGATCAAGATTAAGGAAATAACCGGGTACGATCCCCGCGTATTTGAGGAAGCTGTGTTGCTTTATTTAGCCATCTATTTTCATCCAGACAATAAAGCCTCTTCTCCTGGTACTGGTCTTGGTACAGGTAACAATAAATAGAGTAATTACGGAGTGGATGATTGGTACGTGTAATATGTTATGCGCTTACAGAACCTGTTACGATTTAGGTATACCAGAGAGTAAAGGTGGTTCTACAGCGAATGGCAATTGACCAATCCCATGCACTACTAGAGAAACTTAACATCATATATGGCAATGAGAAGGCGCCTGCTATTCTTGAACAAATCAAACAAGTGCTAGACAGATACGCTTTAGGGAAGCCGAAAGATAAGCGTTGGGTATCGGAAAAGGATGTCATGCTCATCACTTACGGTGATTCCATCCGAAGCGAAGACGAGGCGCCGCTGCAGTCACTTCGAAAGTTTTTGCTTCGAAATTGCCAAGGCCTGCTGTCATCGGTTCATATTCTTCCGTTTTACCCTTATTCTTCCGATGATGGCTTTTCTGTTATCGATTATCGTGAAGTTAATCCAGAACTGGGCAATTGGGATGATGTTACGGCATTGTCACAAGACTTTGATTTAATGTTCGACGGCGTCATCAACCATATCTCGCAGCACAGCGACTGGTTCCAACAATATCTATTGGGCAATCCAGACTATGCGAATTATTTCGTTGAAGCCGATCCAGAAGCAGATTACAGCAGTGTTACACGCCCGCGTGCTTTGCCATTGCTGACCAAGTTCCAAACCCCTGCGGGTGAGAAGCACATATGGACAACCTTCAGCGATGATCAGATCGATTTAAATTTTGCCAGCGAGAAAGTACTGCTTGAAATCGTAGAAATTCTGCTGATGTATGCAGCACTCGGGGCTCGTTACCTGCGGTTGGATGCGATCGGGTTTATGTGGAAGAAGCTTGGGACAACATGTATGCATCTAGAAGAAACGCATGCGATTGTACAGGTGATTCGTGGGGTGTTGGAAACGGCGGTACCTGACATTGTGATCATTACGGAGACGAACGTGCCGCATCATGACAATATCAGTTACTTCGGTAACGGCTCGAATGAAGCGCACATGGTGTATCAATTCCCATTGCCGCCACTCACCTTGCATACGCTGCATACGGGGAACAGCAGTAAGCTTCAAGCATGGGCGGATTCACTTGGATCGACCACACAAGAGACATCGTTTTTCAACTTCCTAGCTTCGCATGATGGCATTGGCGTACGTCCAGTGGAAGGCATCTTGACCAAGGAAGAAGTAAACACCATGGCTTTAAAGGTGCAGGAACATGGCGGATTTGTCTCTTATAAAAACAACGGTGACGGAACGAAGAGTCCTTATGAGTTAAATATCAACTACTTAAATGCCTTATCTCATCCGGATGACGCTATTGCGCTTAAGGTCAAACGCGTTGTCGCGGCTCACGCCATTCTTTTTTCTTTCATGGGTATGCCAGCGATCTATGTTCATAGTTTGTTGGGATCTCAGAACGATCAAGAAGGTGTAAAGGCGACAGGGCGTTACCGTTCGATTAACCGTGAGCAGTTACTACATGATCAATTGCAGCTAGAACTGGATACAGAAGGCTCATTGCGGGAGCAAGTTTTCCATGCGCTTAGAAAGCTCATTGAGATTCGCGTTATGCAACCAAGCTTCCATCCGAATGCAGCTCAGCGCGTTTTGACGAGTGACAGCCAGCTATTCGCATTGCTTCGTACATCGTCGCAGAATCAAGAGTTACTTGCCATCGTGAATATTACCAATGAAACGGTACAGCAAGGTTTCTCGGATTTACAGACAGGCTGGGAGCACGGACAAGCGGCTGTGGACTTGATTTCTGAGCAAACGATCCGCATAGAAGATTCGCTTCAAATTACTTTAGCGCCTTACCAAGTGATGTGGATCAAACGTCACGAAGGAGGTGATGACAAGTGAAGATCATCATTTCTCCAGACTCCTTTAAAGGGTCGATGTCCACAGTCGATGCCGCCAATCAGATTGAAGCCGGCATACTCACTGTGTTTCCTTCCGCTCAAACCATCAAAATTCCAATGGCAGATGGAGGGGAAGGTACGGCGGAAACGTACCGGATCATTGCTGGAGGAGAAATGATCTGGCACGAAGTGATGGATCCCTGTCATCGGACCATTCAGGCTTGCTACTGCTGGATTGAGAAGGATCGGACGGCCGTCATCGAGACGGCAGCCGCTTCTGGGTTAACCCTTTTGAAGGAAAGTGAACGTATGCCAGCAGGACTCTCTACCTATGGAACAGGTCAGCTCATTCGTTTCGCCTTGGAACGTGGAGCCAGGAAGATCATTATCGGGCTGGGGGGAAGCGCAACCATCGATGCAGGAATTGGTTGCCTACAAGCGTTAGGGCTTCAATGCTTTGATGGGAACGATAACGAGATAACCGGCGAGAATTTTCGCTTAGATGCCATTGTTCACATGGATGCCAGCCAATTGGATGCACGTCTCCACGAAGTCGAGCTTGTCGTTGCGTCCGACGTCAAGAATCCGTTGTTGGGATCAGAAGGAGCTGTCCATGTCTTCGGTCCACAGAAAGGGTTGCAGCCGCATGAGTTAGCAGGCTTCGAACAACGGATCGACCGTATCGCAGAGCTTGTGAGCCAAACAGCAGGTTGTGATATGCGAGAACATCCAGGCGCAGGCGCTGCTGGAGGCTTCGGATTTGCTTTACTTTCCTTCTTTTCAAATCTCCAGATGATGAGCGGCTTTGATTTGATTGCTCAATTAAGCCGATACAAGGAGCAATTGAAGGACGCTGACCTGGTTATCACCGGTGAAGGTAAGTTTGATGCCCAATCTCTGTATGGGAAAGCACCGATCGGCATCTCTCGTTTAGCGAAACCGCTTAATGTTCCGGTTGTCGTCTTCACAGGCATATCGGAGGGGAACGATCAAGAGATGAGACGTGAAGGCATACAAATGGTGATCCCGATCATTGATCGTGTTATGACACTTGAAGACTCCATGAAACAGGGAGAGAAGCTGTTGAAGAAAGCCGTCATTCGGTTTTTTGAAACGATTCGACTAGCAGGACACTTTAAGGCCAAGGGGGTGGAAAGTTGAAAATAGCACTAACCCACTTTAGGGTCGGTGAAACAGATGGTGTTTCTTTGGAGATAGAGAAGTGGAAGCAAGTACTGAAGCAAATGGGACATGAGGTGCTGTTATTGGCAGGAAGTGAAGGCCAAGTTCGTGCGCATGTGATTGCTGAGCTTCATTATAAACATCCCATGAACGAGAAGTTTGTGTACAACGCTTATGACAACTTGATTGACTATGATTCGGAAAAAGAATTTGTGGACGACGTAGTAGCCTTCGCTGACATCATGGAGCGAAAGATCATCGATTTCATAGCATCGGAATCCATCGATTTACTCATTACCCACAACTTGTTCTCGTTAGGCTGGAGCTTACCTGCTGGAATCGCCTTCGCCAATGCATTAAAGGTAACCGGGATTCCTTGTATGGCGCTTCACCATAATTTCTACTGGCAAAGAGATCGATACTTAAATCCGACGTGCCCTACGGTGACGAAATGGTTGGAAACCCTGTTTCCACCAGACCTGCCGAATATCACCCATGTCGTCACGAATCGACTGTATCAAGATGAACTCATTCAGCATCGAAAATTGAGTTCCGCCATCATTCCAAACGTATTCGATTTTAATGCCAAGGTTTGGGAAAAGGACGATTGCAATGCATCGCTGCGTCGAGACATTGGGGTCAACGAAGACGATATTGTTATCTTGCAAGCTACCCGGGTAACCGAGCGTAAGGCGATTGAGCTAGGCATCGATACGGTGGCGGAGCTGCAAGTCCAATTGGCGTCGTTAAAGCAACGCAATGCCACTCTCTATAATGGGAAAACGCTTTCGGATCGCAACCGACTCGTTTATGTCCTTGCGGGCATGCCGGAATCCAGTTACGAATATACGGAAAAGCTAAGAATTAAAGCGGAAAACCTAGGAATCGACATACGGTTTATTAACCCTTTGATCTATCAATCCCGTTCTTATTATAACGGACAAAAGCGGTATTCACTCTGGGATGCCTATGTCATAGCGGATTTCGTCACCTTTCCAAGCGTGATTGAAGGCTGGGGCAATCAATTACTCGAGGCCGTGTTTGCACAGAAACCGCTTCTGATCTATGAATACCCCGTCTATGAGAAAGATATTAAGGAATTCGGATTTGACTTTGTTTCCCTAGGTAATACTCATCATATCGAAGCGAATGGGTTAGCTAGCGTGAATAGCAAGAACGTGAAGGCAGCGGCCACCCAGATGGCTCAACTGCTAACCGATGAAGATGCGTATACCCAGATGGTTCAGCATAATTTCAAGATTGGTAAAATGAATTTCTCTTATGAATCGCTTCACTTACTTTTGGAACCATTAATTGAGGAGGTCAAACGATGAACAAAAAGTTAGGTCTAATATCGATGACATGTCTAATGGGAATCATGACAGCTTGCAGCAGCGCAAATACGAACGAGACATCATCCGCGGCACCAGTTGCAAGTACACAGGCAGATAGCAATGGCAAAGTGACAAACATTAGCATGCAGATTGCATGGGCAAGCGATTCAGGCAGAGGTAAAGCTATTCGAGAAATGCTCGATCAATTCGAGAAAGAAAATAAAGATGTGAAGGTCGAATTGCTGGGCGGCGTTCAAGCTGGGCAGAAGCTTCTTACACAAATTTTAAGCGGAAAATCACCGGAGGTACTTCAAGTCGCATACGGCGATGCGAAACCATTGGCAGTCCAAGGGGCATTCGTTGATTTGATGAAGGATTTCGGAGCTGAAAAAAGCAATTACATGCCGCAAATTTGGGAATTAGCTGTGAATGATGGCCAACTTACGGGCATGCCGTGGCTGGGTCACACCATTCAGGTCATTTATAACAAGAACCTGTTTGAGAAGGCCGGTATTAAAGAAGTACCGAAAACGTGGGATGAATTCTATGCAGTGGCCAAGAAATTAACCGTAGATACGAATGGGGATGGAAAGCCGGATCAATTCGGTATCGGCTTGTCAGGTAAGCAAGGCGGCGACTTGGGCTGGATGTACGGTTTGTTCGCTGGCCAAGCGGGAGCTAAGCTTGTCACTCAAAAGGATGGGAAAAGCGAAGTTGCGATTAATTCCCCGGAAGGTATTAAAGCCTTAGAATTTTATACGAAGCTGTTGACCGAAACATCACCTCCAGATTCCTTGAATAAAGATGGCGGAGCCATTCAAACGGATTTCAGAAACCAAGTCGTAGCGATGGAATTGTCGGGTCCTTGGGGCGTTGCCGAAGCTTGGAAAACGAATGGTAAATTTGAAGCGGGTGTAGCTGAAGTGCCAACAGGTCCTGCTGGTAAAGCGACTGAAGTGACGTCCTACCTACTCTCCGTTCCAACTGGGGTAGAAGGTGATAAGTTGGCTGCTTCCAAGAAGCTAATCAAATACTTGAGCTCCAAACCAGCCCAAGAAATGGTCATGAAGGGTGAAAAAGGCGACGATGGTAAATACTATCCATTCCGTATTCCAATTCGTAAAGATATGGCCGACACTCAGTTTTATAAGGACCACCCTGAATTTAATACGTTTATGAAGGGTGTCGAATATCCAGTTGCTCTATTCCCGATTCCGCAATGGGCACAAATCAGTGATGAAGTTTACACAAGCGCTTTAAATCAAGCTGTATCCGGCAAATTATCGGCAGCAGATGCGCTGAAATTAGTTCAAGAAAAAGGCAACACGATTATTAAGAATTCGAAGTAAACAAGTGGGGAGCACCTCGTAGTCTGGGGGCTCCCATTTCTGAAGGGGGACTCGCAGTGAAGGTTTTAAGAAGCAAGCTCGGAGATCTCAACGCATATCTATTTTTATTACCTTCTATCGTTATTCTAGGTCTCTTTTTGATATATCCGATCATCTGGTCTGTCATCGTTAGTTTTAAAAACGTTAAACCGATTGCACTCAAAAATGCAGGTCTTTTCGAAATTCCGGGGACATTTGTTGGTTTTGATAATTATGCGGCGGCCATTCATAATCCGTTATTTTTCAAAGCCATTGTAAATACAGCCTATTTCGGTGTTCTATTCATACCGATTTCTATGTTTGGCGCTGTATTTCTTGCCATTCTTGTGAATCAGAAACTCAAAGGTGTTAACTTTGTCAGATCCATTTTCTTTATCCCTTATATTATCTCAATTGTAAGCGGCAGTTTAATTTTCATGTTTTTGTTTAATGGGGACAAAGGTTTAGTCAATGCGTTGCTATTGAAGTTCAGTTTAACAGGGCCTGATTGGCTTGCTAATGCAGCTTGGGCGATGCCAGTCATCGTGTTGATGTCATGCTGGAGAAATATCGGTTATTATATGCTGATTTACTTATCTGGCTTGCAAAATATACCTAAAGATCTTTATGAAGTAGCCGATGTGGAAGGCGCAACTAAATTTCAAAAATTCCGGTATATTACCTGGCCATTGCTAGGGCGTATCTCGTTAGTCGTTATGATATTGCTGTTAATTCACTCATTGAACGTGTTCCAAGAAATATTCATCATGACAGGTGGCGGCCCGGGAGATTCAACCATTACGGTTCCATTCCTTATTTACAACAGGGCGTTTAAATACTATGAGTTCGGTCCTGCTGCTGCGATGTCTTACTTGTTGTTCATCTTTGTCGTAGGCGTGGCCATTATTCAAAGAAAACTAGTAGATCGAAGATTAGGCTAGGGGGGTTCGTAAAATGAAAAACAAAAACGTACTGCCCACTGTCACTCTTTGGGCAATTGGCGTCGTATTTCTAATACCTATTTACTGGGTATTGGTATCCAGCTTGAAAAGCGATGCGGACATTACGAAATTTCCGCCAACGTTTTTCCCAGAAACATTAGTTTGGAATAACTACCCAGATATTTGGAGTAAGCTCAAATTCGGCGTGACCTTTACGAACTCACTAGTTGTGGCAGTTCCTACTGTTATTCTTACGGTGTTGTTTTCGAGTATGGCTGGGTTTGCATTTTCCAAGAAACGCTTTCTGGGTAAGGATGTCCTATTCTCTGGTTTAATCGCGACAATGATCATTCCACCAACCGTCTTGATGTTGCCTGTGTACTTCATTATTACGAAGTTAGGCATGTTCGATTCGTTACTTGGTTTAATTCTGCCGTTCTCCGTAACTGTTTTTGCTATATTTTTCACGAAGCAATATATCGATGACATTCCAGATGAAATGCTTGAGGCAGCCAAAATGGACGGGGCAGGAGATTTCCGCACATTCGTACAGATCATTATTCCATTGATCCGGCCTGCTATAACCGCGTTAGTTATAATTGATTTCGTACAGAATTGGAACTCATTCACGATGCCGCTCGTCCTGCTGCAAAGCGAATCTCATTTCACTTTACCGTTAAAGCTGGCCATGATGCTAAGCAATTCTGACAACGTTCCTTGGTCCAAAATATTAGCGGCCAATGTCTTGTCATTAATCCCAGCGCTTGCCGTGTTCCTCGTACTTCAGAAGCAATTTGTTAATGGATTGATGGCCGGGGCTGTAAAAGGGTAAGAAGGAGATACCGAGATGAAACGCAAATATAAAATCGCTTGTCTAGGCGATTCCATGACGGCATTTTGGGGAACAGAGATGCCCGAGCTTAAGGCTTCCTTAGAAAGAAAATTTCCGGAGCAGCCTTTTGAACTCTTCAATTACGGTGTAAGCGGTACTCGGGCGGAATATGGGATATATCGTGTCTCCCATGACTTCCCGAGTCCGTCAGGAACCGGCATACAGAAATGTCTTTCTTCTGTTAGCCCCGACCTCGTTGTCGTCGAATCGTTCGCCTACAATCATCGGCTGGATGGGAAGCATCGCATAGATAACTATCATCAAGTATTGCGCCGGTTATTAGACGAAATCAAAGCAACGACACCAGCCAAGGTGGTGTTTCTTGTTACCATACCGCCTGATAAAGAAAACTTCTTGGATCATATCCCGACATATCGGAACGTTGCTCAGGATTTAAGGCAGGAATGGGCAGCATACAGCGAGATGTACCTTCAAGCTGCAGTCCAATTTGCACAAAATGAAAATGTGCCGTACATCAATGTGTTTGAGCGTGTTAATGAAAAGGTGAGCTCCGGTGTTCCGATCCGTTGGTTTATCGATCAAAATGACCATATTCACCCTAGTCGATACGCTTATGAGCTCATTGCCGAAGAAATCACAGAAGCGATAAATCGTTACGACTTTATCAAATAATCAAGTTCATCGGAGTAGGAGAATAATTCATGCCAACTACTAATCATACGCAACCAGAACAATGGACAAGAGGTTTGTTTTTTAATAAAAAGGCTTATGCAGATACGCCGCTTATGACGTTCGAGGAGGCGCGTCCTTTTCTTCCAGCACCTATTTTCGAGAGCCGTCCCGATTATATCGAATGTTACTGGCGTACATGGGAAATTGCTTATCGGAATACTTTCGTGCCTACCAAGGAAAGTGGATTTGTAAGTAATTTCATTGACGCAGCGTTTAATGATAAAATTTTCTTATGGGATACGGCTTTTATAACGATGTTTTGTAATCTTGCCCATCCTTACATCCCGGGGATCCGCTCACTAGATAACTTTTATTGCAAGCAGCTGGATGACGGGGAAATCGCTCGTGAATATGTGACGAATTCAGGTGTCGAGTTCTATAAATGGGTAAATGCCGAGCGCAAACCACTGCATTCATTCTTCCATAATCATTACAAGCACCGGGGACTCGCGCAAATTAATGATCTTGACTTTGATGTGATGTACAAGCCAGATTTGGGTCGGACTGTTGAAAACCCACCTTACTTTAGACTGGACAATTTAAATCACCCTATCGTTTCTTGGGCGGAGTTGGAAAGCTTTAAGCATACGGGAGATCGGGAGCGACTGGAGCTGGTTTGGGAACCACTTGTGCGGTACTACGATGCGCTTTGTTACCACCTTTATAATCAGTACGGTTTATTTGTGACAGATTGGGCGAGCATGGATAATTCCCCGCGAAACAAATATTTGGGCAGCGGGGTTGATATTAGCTGCGAAATGGTGCTTGTAGCCCGAAGCTTGATCGAGATCGGGGGCATCCTGATTGATAAAAAATTAGAAGAAGGCTCCGGCTCCAAAGAGGCTGCCAAAGATCTTGCCGTTCAAATCGAACGATTGGAAAAAGATGCTCAAACGTTCACGACAGCGATTAACACATTCATGTGGGATGCCGAAACGGGCTTCTATTATGACGTTAAGAATGATGGGCAGCGCGCTCCCGTCAAAACAATTGCTGCCTACTGGGCGCTGCTCGCTGAAGTCGCGGATGAATCTCAGGCTGCCAAGCTAGCCGAATGGTTGAATGATCCGAACACCTTCAACCGTACACATCGTGTTCCGGTATGTGCTGCTGACGAGCCAGGATATGATCCGCAAGGCGGATATTGGAGAGGTTCCGTCTGGGCTCCGACGAATACGATGGTTATTCGCGGTTTGGAGAAATACGGATATCTGGATTTAGCCAGAGAAATTGCGCTCAACCACTTGGATAATGTTGTGCATGTCTATAAGGATACAGGTTCGATCTGGGAGAATTATCCGCCTGATTCCATTGACTCGGGGAATGCTGACAAAAAGGATTTTGTAGGCTGGTCTGGTATTGCGTCGACGCTTTATCTGTTGGAGCATGCGATTGGTCTCAAGGGGGACGCTTCAAGGAACGAATTGACATGGCGACTTCAATCGGGAATGGGTACAATTGGGTGCAATCGATACTGGTTTGCCGGTAAAACCATTGATCTGATCGCAATTGAACAGACAGATGGGTCCTATCTCCTTACGGTTTCAAGCGATGCTCCAGTGAAACTTAACGTTTTGTATGGCGTCATTGAAAACAAGACGGAGGTCAATGGCACTATTCAAATTAGGATTAAATCTTGAATAGAGAGGAGTAACTAAATCTCTTTGGGGATTTGTATTGTCTTCTAACATTTACGGCATGTAATATAGCTTTATGAACTTTTTTATTAAAGTGGCGCACAATGATAAAAATGGACAATTCTTCCCACTGGAAATGGCGATCCTGAAGGCAGCAAGTTTAACTAACGAGGAACGTTAGTTCAATGAAATAGCGACAGTCTAGGACTTTATTTTCTAGTCCTTTGCTGTCGCTGTTTCAATTTCTAAGGTCAGTCTAAAACTTAGTCAATGAAGTCTGACGGTATGACAATTCGAAAAGCCGCATGGAATAAAGACATCCAGTCTAATACTTTATTTTCTGCTGACACCAGAAAGCAAGCAGAACTGAAAACAGTAAAGGAGCAGCCGTAGCTGCTCCTTTGACTTGTTTATGAAAATTCTTACATACTAAATGATAATGACCACAAATTGGAGTAATTTCTACCATAAGCTATATACACATTGGTAGTCGTGTTGCCCCATTCGGGTTCATTGTCATACAGGGAAAGACGATGTTATCATCGGAGAAATGTTATCGGCACATTCGGCCAAAATGGCCATACGAATCGTTGTCACTCCCCAAATTGAGGCCTCACTCACTTCAACTGTCCGTCAACGCCTACCGCTGAACCGTTTGATCGCTTCCTCGGTCACCGGCGCGAAGAGGTTAACCAGATTGCCGTCGGGATCGCGAAACAGCACAGCACGGTTCCCCCACGGCATCGTGGTTGGTTCCTTTACCCACTCGTCGACAAACGGCTTCAAGCGCTCGTATTCGGCGTCGACATCGTGGACGCGGAACTCGATGATGACAGTGTGATTGTCGGCCGCCACTGCGGAACCAGCGCCGAACAGTTGCACCGTCTGGGAGTGGCCGATCGCTAGGGTGCACGATGGCACAACGAGTTCGGCAAAGACGGGCGCGGGGCGTTCCGCCGAAACACCCATGACTTTCTCATAGAACTCGACGAGACGATCCACGTCGTCTGTAATGATGCGTACAGAAGCAAAATTCACGAGATACCATCCTTCCTATAATAAATGATACAATACCTTATCATATCATTTTGGGCCAGAATACTTCGCATTTATCTCCCACTCCTTTATGTTTACTTACTCCGATTATAAAAAGACGCTACTGACAACAGTATGTCAGTAGCGTTTTAACATTTTTTGGGCTTACTCCCGAATTCGATTTCGGAATGCGTCAGTACACGATATGGATGTTGCCGCGTTCCCCGATCTCAACCTTGGTGTAGCTGTTCAGCAAGTCCATGTCGGTCGAATAGCCTTGCGGTTTTGGCAGCTGACTGGGTTACATGATCACAAAATGGTGGTTTTTGTACATATGTCCTGCTGAGCGTTGAGCTAAACATTCCTGTTAGTCCTAAGAATTGGACTTTGAAAGAAAAGGAGCGCCTCGGTATGATGGGTTTGTCAAAGGGTTTAACCCAACACCATCAAGGAGGCGCTCTTA
>NZ_JCAUAW010000046.1:0-20399 GCF_059692155.1 Paenibacillus sp. JT22N1 | reverse complement strand
TGGAGTGATTGCCGCCTTGAATGCGGCTAACGTCGTTCCGTTCGGAACGCTCCTAATACTTTCGTTCGCCGTTCCTCCCGTACTTACGGTCCCGATCGTCGAAGTCAGCGTGGCTATCGCGCTGGCCGCCTTCCATTTCGCACACAAAATTTCATTGGACGTAATGCGGAAGGAATCCCCCGCCAAGTAGGAATCACCGTCGCCGTCAGTCTGCGTGTTCCATCCATCGAAGAGATATCCGGTTTTGCGTAAATCCACAGTTCCCGAATAAATGTCGGCTACCACGCCCGGCATGAAAGAGACGCTGGCCGGAACGGCCCCGATGGCACTTCCATTCCCGTCATAGGTTAAAAATACCTGAATGTCTCGCAAGTAAGGATACCCGCCGTTAAGCGACGAATCTATTGCCCAGAAACCCGAAAAATCCCAAGCATTAGCGCTGTCTTCTTCGTAGGTAGCTCTATCCTTCATTAGATCGGTTGATTTACCTACTCCTCCGGCAGATTCGGATTGCCCGGTGGTCACCGTGTCGTAGAAGCTATTCGTGATGATTCCGAAGTAGTCTTCTCCGATTAAGCCGCCTAGACCCACGCTATACGCCTCACTTTTGGTCACGGCACCTGACGCGTAATTGTTGGTAATCTCTCCGCCGCTGCTGTTATCGTTAAACCCGATCAAGCTTCCTACGCCATAACTTCCGCTTACTGCGGCTGAAGCGTAGCTGTTGCTAATCTCTCCATTGCTATTGAAACCGACTAAGCCTCCTACATCCCCGCTTCCGTTCGTTTTCCCCACGGCGTAGCTATAGCTGATCTTTCCCTTGAAGTTGAAGCCGACCAAGCCGCCTATCTCCGAACTATTAATTCCCGTTACATTCCCAGTGGCGAAGCTGTGAAGGATCACGCCATGTTCATAGTTGGTACCAACTAATCCCCCTGCATCTTTACCACTCACGTTTCCTGCGGCGTAGCTATTGCTGATTGTTCCATCCAGAGATCCAGCCAAGCCGCCGATAGTGTCCAATCCGCTCACATCCGCCGAGGAAAAGCTGTTGCTGATCTTCATCACGCTGCTGCCGCCAACTAATCCGCCGACGTAGTATTCTCCGCTCAATATCCCCGTAACGGAGCAATTTTCTATGATGCCTGAATTGTAGCCAACCATTCCGCCGACGTAATATCCACCGGTAATAATCACGTTGCGCAGCTTCATGTTCCTAATCGAGCTAGTCGACCACGTCCTCCCGAATAGTCCTACATAGTTTCCGCCAGCATTAGTGATCGTTAGTCCCGAGATGATTTTCCCATTTCCGTCCAAGTGTCCGTAAAAGGGGTCGTTATTGGTGCCAATCGGCTCCCAGTTCGGGTAACCGCTCAAATCGATATCATTTTTCAACCGATAATGCGTGAGGTCCCCCATATTCATTCTAACGCCATCCAATTGTTTGGGAGTCGCAATGAGATACGGGTCGGCTTCCGTACCCGTTCCCGATTCCGGTCCTTCGTAGAACTTGATGACGGATTGATTCACCGTCGCATCCGAATACCCCGTTGCCTTGATCAGGAGGTTATTAGTGCCTTTGGCAAGCACACCGGCTTTGATCATAAGGAGACCTGGCGTGACCACGTATTGCGTCCCCTCAATTAACGAGAATCCCCCGTTCCATACTGCCGTGATCGCCCCGCGCCACAGCGGATCGTCCGCGAACGCGATCTCGATGTCGTTAACGGTATAATTATCGGTCGCGTCGGGGACGAGAACGGGCGGGGCAAATCGGAGCGGGGCAATCTCGATCGATTGACTGTATAGAGCGCCTGAGCTATCTACGAACGCCCCGCCATCTATTCGAATTGCATTTTCCGAACCAGTTACAGTATCTTCAAAATGGATCTCAAGCGTACTCGATGTAGGGGTATAGGTTGCGTTCACCACCGTATCGGCTTGCCCTAACGCTGCGAAGCTGCCTCCGCTCGTCTTTTTCACGGTAATCTTACTCTTCAAATCATCCGAGGTTCCCGCCTGCAAGGCATATACGCTAAAGGTAACTGTGTGCTCTGCATCGGGCTGAGACGACAGCTCCAGCACATGTATGATGCGTTTCGCCTAGAGATACTAGGCTTTTTTCAAGTGTCCTTGACAGAGGGTCCAGATCAAAATGCGGACAGTATTAGGTCGGGGCATATTCAAACCAATCAAAATAAGCTGGTGTTGTCGCATTCCTACCATTTCCGGTGGCATAAAGTCCGAAATATACGCCGGTAAACCCGCCGGCAGTTTCCGTCGAGATTAACGCGCATTCCCCGATAGATGCTACTACCTCTTCACCTTCCAGTGGTCGATACGTAAGACTGTAACACTTCGCATCAGCACGTATGCCGAGAATAACGCTGTTCGCATCGTACTCCTGTTCATACTCAATTCTCCATAACGACCCAATTCTTCGCCTTACCAAAACCTTACGGACACCGTTCCGGAAGCCTAACGCGATCTCATAGTGGAACCGTTCATTCATGAATACGGTTAACCCTGCCTCTTCCCCCTCCTGTGCAGGATTGAATTCCAAATGGGTCGATACACTGCAATCAAAGTGCTGCTGTCTTCTTCCTACGAAGGCAGGAGAATCGGTATCATCAAGAGTGACCGCAGATCCATAAAGGGTGAGAAATCCCAACCTGTCGGTGAGAGAGAAATTTTCCGGATAAGGATTCCGTAAGAAGTTCCAGGCAAAGTCCAATTTACTGCTGTTAAAGTCTTCTTTACTACACCAAGGCTCCTGCTCCTCCAGGAGAATGTTACCTGCATCCATCTCCAACTCAACTGTACCGCGGTTGCCAATTAAAGGCCACCCTTCATTAGACCACTGTACCGGTGCCAGATACGTTTCTCGTCCCAAATGGTGATGTTTCCCGGCAAATAGAATTGGTGCAGGTCGTATTGCCAAGAATACCATCCACCAGCTGCCATCCTCAGCCTGTACAAGATCTGCATGCCCAGTGCCTTGTATCAGGCTAGCACTGCTTCTATGAGTCAGAATCGGGTTATTCGGATTACTTTCGAAGGGGCCGTATGGCGTGTGACTTCGGGCTATCGTCACCATATGTCCATATTCGGTACCTCCCTCAGCAATAATTAGGTAGTACCAATCACCGATTCGATAGAGGTGGGGACCTTCGGGAAACTGTCCTCCGGTTCCTTCCCATACCAATTGTCGTTTCGTTAGAATACAACCAGTCTCCACATCGATTTCTGATTGATAGATCCCCAATACTTCAGAGTTAAAGAAATCAGAAGTTCCCGTGATGTAGACCCTGCCATCTTCATCAAATAGAAGTGACGGATCGATTCCCGGCCAATCCAGCCATATATGCTCGGACCATGGTCCCTCGGGTTGTTCTGCCCATACGATAAAGTTCTTTCCTACCGCAACATTTGTGGTAATCATGTAGAAACGTCCGTTATGATAACGAATCGTGGGCGCGAATATGCCCGATGAGCTTTTGCACTGTTTGAGCGGAAGTTGACTCTCTCGTGTTAAACAATGTCCGATTTGTCGCCAGTTTACTAAATCTCGACTGTGAAAGATGGGAACGCCGGGAAAGTACTCGAACGAACTGGTAACTAAATAATAATCGTTGCCCACCCTACAGACGCTCGGATCAGGATGGAAGCCGCTAATGACTGGATTCCGATATTTCAATATATTCTCCTCCTAAGCCTTTTTACGCTCTCAAGTCGATAAAATATTGTCGCTGTGGCAGTCGCTAACTCATTGGAATATATAAGTTTTTTCTTTATATATCTAAAGACAATGAGTGGACCCCAATGAGTCCACTCATCTGTATAGAATGGCTATTAATTCTTTAATAAAATGTCTTCTAGATTATCGTTAATCCGAAAAAGGATTCTATCAAGCTGCTCCTCCGAAACGGCTCCCCCACTAAATGCAGCAAGACCGCGTAAAGGTAAATAACGGAGGAAGGCAGCCATCATATCCGATGCCCCATCCATCTCCCCACCTGCTGCTGCAAAAGGGGAATGCTTCACGAGCTCCATGGCAATTTGCGCGGCATCCGGGTCATCCATTAAATCACCAACGGTAGAATTAATCGTGTATGTCTTCTTTAGAGCGACCGTCGACTGTACCGTAACAGATTCTTTCAGCACAATGTCACTAGATGACTGGCCAATTAAGATTTCGAACTTGCCTGTCTCCACATGCCAATCCTTCAATTGAACGTTATAGTAGGCAAAAGAACGTTTGCTCAATGTGAACGATACACTTTTTACTTCACCTGGTTCCAAAGATACCTTCACAAAGCCCTTGAGTTCTTTATCTGGTCTAACCACATTGCTCTCCACGTCTCGTACGTAAAGCTGCACGATTTCCTTTCCTGCACGGCTACCAATGTTTCTGACTGTAACCGAGACATGAAGCTCCTCTGCGTCAGATAGATGCGTTTTATCCAGACATAAATCTGTATACTCAAAGGATGTGTAGCTTAACCCGTGACCAAAAGGGAACTGCACGCGCTGCTTCTTTTTATCGTAATAACGGTAACCAACAAACAGCCCTTCCTTATACTCGACACGATCGCCTTCACCTGGGAAAAACAAGTAGGAAGGATTGTCACTCAGCTGGACTGGAAACGTTTCCGCGAGCTTTCCGCAAGGATTTGCGTCGCCGAACAGCAGGTCTGCAATCGCGCCGCCTAACGCCTGACCGCCAAGGTACGCTTCAAGCACTGCCTTAGCGCTGCCAAGCCACGGCATCTCTACAGCCGATCCGTTACTTAGCACGACAACGACTCTGCCCTGCACAGCGGCGACTGCGTCAATCAGTTCCGACTGATTCGCTGGGATATCAAGGTGCGTTCGGTCAAATCCTTCCGATTCGTATCGTTCTGGCAGTCCGGCGAAAATAACGGCAACGGATGCTTCTTGCGCTGCTTTCACTGCTTCCTGAAGCAGCTGCGTATTCGTTGCGTCACCATCCAGTTCATAACCTTGTGCGTACACAATCCCTGCTTCAAGCCCTGCGGACTTCGCCAGCTCCTCACTAATATCTTCCAACTTGGTAGGCTTCACATGTGAGCTGCCGCCGCCTTGATAACGCGGCTGCTTCGCAAGTGCACCAATAACAGCAATCCGTCCGGATTTTGGCAGCGGCAAGATTCCATCTTCATTCTTCAACAGCACCATACTCTCGCGAGCAACATGCCGAGCCAATTGGTGGTGTGCCTCCGCATCGTAATCAGCGTTCGCTTTCCGATTGTCAACCGTCTTAAAAATGACCGTAAGCAGACGTTCGACCGCTGCATCCAGTTTTTGTTCAGACAGCTTGCCACTGCGCACAGCCTCAACGATTTTGCGATCACCGGCTCCGTTGCTGGACGGCATTTCTAGCTCTAGACCGGCGTCTAGACCGACAGAACGGTCGTTGACTGCGCCCCAGTCGGACACCACAAAGCCTTCATGTCCCCATTCGTCCTTCAAGATGTCGGTCAACAAGTACTCGTTCTCCGAACAGAATCCGCCGTTCACTTGGTTATAAGCGCACATCACTGTCCATGGCTGTGCCTGCTTGACAGCACCTTCAAAGCTTGCCAAGTAAATTTCCCGGAGCGTCCGCTCATCGACAATCGTATCAATCGACATGCGGCGGTGCTCCTGATTATTCGCAGCAAAATGCTTCAGTGACGTACCCACGCCTTGACTTTGCACACCCATGATATGGTGTGCGGCCATCTCGGAGGACAAGTAAGGATCCTCCGAGAAGTATTCAAAGTTCCTCCCGCAAAGTGGCGAACGTTTGATGTTGGCGCCGGGTCCAAGCAAAACAGCAACGTTCTCAGCTTGGCATTCCTCGCCCAGCGCGATGCCTACCTGCTCAATCAGATCGCGGTCCCACGAAGTCGCGAGTCCCGCTGCGGAAGGAAAGCATGTGGCCGGTACACTATCGAACAAGCCCAGATTGTCGGCTGAAGCCCTCTGCTTCCGCAGCCCGTGAGGGCCGTCGGTCATCATGATAGACGGAATGCCGAGTCTTTCAATTCCTTTCGTATGCCAGAAATCAAGACCGGAGCAGAGTCCTGCCTTTTCCTCCAATGTCATTTGACTAATCAACTGTTTGAAATTACGTTCCATCGATGTATACACCCCTATTATTGTTATTAGTCCAACAGCTCGAAGGAGGCATCACGCACATCCCTTGAATTCGCTCCGATGTAAAGCTTAAACTCACCCGGCTCCGCTTCATACTTTAAATCTGCTGTCCAGAAGGCGAGATCGGAGACGGAGATCGTAAAGCTGATTTCCTCGTTTTCTCCTGCGGCAAGCGCCGCTTTATGGAAGCCTTTCAGCTCCTTCACCGGCCGAACAACGCTTCCGTGCACATCTTGAATGTAAAGTTGTACGGTTTCCTCGCCAAATATGGAACCTGAATTGGTAACGGTTACCGATGCAGTCAACAAGTCCCCTGCCTTCAGAGTAGTTTTATCTAAACGAATATCCGAATAGGCAAAACTTGTATAACTGAGCCCATAGCCAAATGGATAGAGAGGCTCGTTCGGCCCATCCAAATATTTCGAAATGAATTTTTGATACTTATTCGCTTCCGTAACGGGCCTGCCTGTACTGAAATGATTATAATAAACAGGCACCTGCCCCGTGTTTGCCGGAAAGCTCATTGTCAGTTTGCCCGACGGATTGGTATCTCCGTACAGCACGTCGGCGATGGCATGACCGGCTTGCGAGCCAAGGAACCACGTTTCCAGAATGGCATCCGCAAGCTGTTCGATCCCATCTAACACAAGCGGCCTGCCGTTCGTCAGCACCAGCACGATGGGCTTTCCAAGCTCCGCTAAGGCTAACGCAAGACGCTGCTGCACTTCCGGCAGCTCGATGCTCATGCGTGAGGCCGCTTCACCGGACATATCGCTTGTCTCTCCAAGCGCAAGAATAATCATGTCGGCCTGATTCGCCTGCTCAACCGCCCGAGAAATGCCGTCTTCGATCTCTTCCTCTACTCCGCAGCCTTGCGCATAGAGCAGTTGTCCGCCTTTCAATCCTTTAGCCTCAAGCCCCTGCCTTAAAGTGACTGTTTCGTGTCCATAACGCGAAAATTGCCATGGACCCAGCAAATCCTTGCTGTCAGCAAACGGCCCGATCAGCGCTACAGTCCGCCCTTTGCCAGCTAAAGGCAGCACATCGTTATTTTTCAGCAACACAATTGATTTGCGGGCCAATTCTCTACTAGCTTCAAGGTGCGCTTCGCTAAAGTGATACACTATTTCCATCTCTGGTCTAATGTAACGGAATGGATCATCCATAAGTCCGCATTTGTATTTATAAATAAGAATGCGCCGAACGGCATCATCCAACAGTTTCTCCGTGATTGAGCCTTCCTCCAGTAATTGAGGCAGATGATCGTAAGCGCGAGTCACCATCTCGATATCCATCGTCGCTTCAAGCGCCTTCCGTGCTGCTTCCTTGCTGTCCTTGGCATTTCCATGAATAACAATCTCATCGATCGCCCCATAATCGGAAATAAGAATACCATCAAAGCCAAGCTCTTCACGCAATAACTCATTCAATAAAAACTTACTGGCTGCCACAGGTATCCCCTGATAAATATTAAAGGAATTCATGACCGAACCCGCTCCCGCAGCTATTCCTTCCTGGAACGGCGGCAGGTACACGTTACGCAGCGTACCTTCAGAAATATCTACGCTGTTGTAATCCCGTCCCGCTTCCGCGGCCCCGTAGGCGATGAAATGCTTCAAACAGGCGATGATCGTCTCTTGATCAAACAAGCTGTCTCCCTGGAACCCCTCAACCTGCGCCCGAGCAATGAGCGCGCCGAGGTAAGGATCCTCGCCTGCGCCTTCTACGACCCGGCCCCAACGGGCATCACGTGTAATATCGACCATCGGGCCGTGATTGTATGTGATACCTGAAGCACTTGCTTCCTTGGCCGCAATCGCGCAGGCTCTCCTGATTGCTTCCATGTCCCAACTGCATGACCACGCTAGTGGTACCGGGAATACGGTTTGATGTCCGTGAATAATATCGGCGTTGAACAACAGTGGAATGCCGTGCGGCGACTGCTCAACGGCTATTTTCTGCAATTCGAATACACGGCGGCTGTCAAAAGCGCCAAGTATTGACCCCGCTCTGCCTTCCGCAACCAGCTTCTCCGGTGGATCGGAGGCAACGTCGCCGCCAAAGGAGAAATTCGACGCCATACATTGGCTCATTTGGCCGACTTTGTCCAGAACAGTCATTTGTCCAAGCAGCTCGTCGACAGCCTTGCGGATTTCCTCATCCGATCGCTCGGTGACTCCGGTTTTCCGGTAAGGCACCACTTCTTCAATCAGCGTTTCCGAGAGGGAAGGACCACGGCCTTTAACTCCTTGCAGCGGTATACTTCCCATAAAAGGAAGCTTGATCTCGCCGCTAAAGATATCACCGTTAAAATTCAACTCAACCGTTACCTCTTCCGTCGGTACCATTGCTGAATACCCCTTCGCGGTCAAGCTATTTCCTTCAAAAGTGACTGTCTTTATCACAATAGACATTGGAAAAGGTTCCATCACAATCGTCAACGTATACGTTTCTTTGTTCTCAATGATAAACTGCAATTTCATCCTTGTTTGTGGAGTCTGGTGTATGGAATGCCAATTACCTATCATGTATTCTCTCAGCTCTCTTTCGTTTTTAATGGAATTAACCCTTCACTGCTCCAACCGTCATGCCTTTGACAAAATATTTTTGGAAGAACGGATAGGCAATCAGAATCGGAATGACACCGACCACCGCAATCGCCATCCGGAACGTTTCGCCCGGAATCTGTGCAACCGCTTCACTGGACCGGGAGCTCAACGAACTGTTGCTGGCCAGAAACTGAATATTGCTCATGATGCGGTTAAGCACATTCTGCAAGCTGAACAAGCTGGGATCCGTCACATATATCAAGCCGTTGTACCAGTCGTTCCAATAAGCAAGACCCTGGAAGAGCCCTACGGTCGCCATAATCGGCAGCGATAACGGAAGAACGATTTTGTAGTACATCTTGAACTCCCCTGCGCCGTCAATGCTCGCTGACTCCAGCACAGGCACAGGCACGGTCGTCATAAAGAACGTTCGCATCAGCAGCACGTTGAAGCCGTTCATCAATAGTCCTGGGATGAGCAGCGCCCAGATTGTATTTTTTATATGGAAAATTTGTGTATAGATCAAGTACGTCGGAACCAATCCTCCGTTGAACAGCAGCGTGAAGAAGAGCAGGAAGGCAAAGAATACACCCCCAGGGAGATCACGACGCGACAGTGGATAAGCAAGCAGCGATGTTATCAGCAGACTGGATGCTGTTCCTAGCACCGTCACCAGAATGGTGATGGCATAAGCGTGCAAAAGTTGGGAGGACTGCTGCCACAAATACACATAAGCTTCAAGGCTCAGTTCTTTTGGAAAAAAAGAATAGCCGTATTGGACAATCACATTTTCATCGGTAAAGGATGAGACGGTCAGCAGAACGAACGGAAGCAGGCAAGCCAGGGAAAACAAGATTAGAATGATATGGGCCGCCGACTGCCAGGCGCGATTTTCTTTGTTCACGATGTTTCCCCCTTAAAAAAGTGCGTTCTCTTTGTTTATTTTACGAACGATAAAGTTGGATACGATGACAAGCACGAAGCCGACGATCGATTGATAGAAGCCCGCTGCCGATGCCATACCGATATCGCCGAGCTGCATCAAGCCTCGATACACATAAGTGTCAACAACATTCGTTGTATCATAGATCGCACCCGAGTCCATAGGCACTTGGTAGAACAAGCCAAAGTCAGAATAAAAGATGCGGCCGATCGCAAGCATCGTTAGCATGATGATAACGGGAGTAATCAGCGGAATCGTAATCGTACGGATTTGCTGAAACTTCGATGCACCGTCCAAGGTTGCTGCTTCATAATATTCTTGGTCAATGCCGATAATCGCCGCCAGATAGACGATGCAAGAGTAACCTGCCCCTTTCCAAATGTTGACGAAAGTCAAAATGAACGGCCAATATTTCGGTTCGCTGTACCAAGAAATCGGATCCAAGCCGATTGCAGGCAAAATCGTTTTATTAATGAAACCATTCTCCATACTGAGCATGGAATAGACCAGATAACTAACAAGCACCATCGAAATCAAAAACGGTAATATAACGACACTCTGATAAAAACGTGAAGCAAATTTACTCTTGATCTCGTTTAGTAGAATCGCAAGTCCAACCGAAACGATCAGACCGAGAATAATAAAAGCGGTGTTATATAATATCGTGTTGCGAGTAATAATGAATGCATCCTGTGTTTTGAATAAATATTCGAAATTTTTCAGTCCGATCCAATCACTGCCCCAGATCCCTTTGGCATAGTCAATGTCTTTAAAAGCGATGCTGAGACCGAACATCGGCAAATAATTATTGATCAGAATGTACACGATTCCCGGAATCATCATGACGTAGAGCGGGCTAAATTTCAGTATTCTTTTTACTTTCTTATTTGGCATTCGGATAGCTGCCATGGCGTATTCCCCCTTCATTCAATAGCTATTTTTGGTGTCCTTTATACTCTTAATGATAGTGAAATTGGATTTCCCCAACTACCTTTAAACCGACTTTTCACTTTCACTCAGGCGACTATCAGGCTGCCACTTAAAAAGAAAAGCCCAATCAACATGACGTTGATCGGGCAAGTAGAACCATAATGAAAACGCAGGTTTATTTATTGGTTTTCGCCCATTCATCGAGCTGTTTTTGCTTCTCAGCGATAATTTTATCCATCCCGGCTGATTTTAGCTTGGCTATGAAATCAGGGAGTACTTTATCCGGATCCACGGATCCTGTTTCAAGCGGCAGTTTATATTGCTTCACAACGTTCGTAACAGCCGCATATTCGGTTTTGATTGGTGTCACATCGAAAATAAAACCAAGAGCCTTCGATTTTTTGGCTGACTTGTTAAATTTATCTAAATTTTTCCAAAGATTAGGGTCATCCCCGTTAAATACATAGGACAAGAATTGATTGCCAAACAACCATCCCATATTCAGGTTGTATCCGCTGTTAGAGGCGTTAACGCCTTCCGGATAATCGATGACATTGTCCGACTTTTTCACGTAGTGTTTACCTTCAATACCCCAATCAAACAAGTTGATGATTTCTTTGTCCGAGTACATTAAATTCAGGAACGCCATCGCTTTATCAGGCGTCTTGGTGTTGCGTGGAATTCCCCACATAACTGAGGTTACAGTGCCTGTAGTCGCAACTGGAGAAATCAAGGAAGCTGCGACCATTGGCTGACCGACGGACTTCGATTCGTTAACTTCGAAGCCAGGCTTCTGATTGGACATATACGCAAAGCCTTTATTTGCTTTCATCAAATCGAATTGCGAGTCTTTATTCGTGGCTGCATCTTTAAGAATGTATCCGTCGTTGTACCAGCTTCTCATCTTTTTCACGTAGTCCGCATATTCCTTCGATTCATACAAGTTAACAATTTTCAAATCGTTATCATAATTTGGCAGAATTCCGATAAAATCGCCCATGCTGTCAAAGGTTACATACTCATCCATGAACGACTGGCCGACAGCGGCCGGCACGAGCGGTGTAAAGTTCGGATTGCCATCTTTAACTGTCTTCAGTACACCTTCCACATCGTCTAGCGTTTTGATTTTCGTCGTATCAATTTTATACTTGTCGACAATTTCTTTTTTCATTAAAATCCCATAATTGACAGCAAGATCGCGAATCGTGGGCACTCCATAAATATCGCCTTTGATCTTGGCGGCATTCAAGTAGGCGGGATCAAGTGACTTTTTGATGCCTGCTCCCTGCTGATCCAATAGCTTAGACAAGGGCAGAACCTGATTCTTAGCAACGAGATTGCTGTAATTATTGCCGAAAACAGCCATCAAATCCAGCTTCTCATTGCTGGTCAGCATCAAGTTATTCTGCTGCTGCCAGTCGCCGATGCTAATCGGCGTTAATTTGACCGTTGCATTGATTTTCTTCAGGGAAATCTGATTAATAGCCTCCTGTACTGCCAGAATATCTTTCGGCACGGCTCCGAAGATCGGAAAAGCTACATTTAACTCTACCGATTTCTCATTGGATGAAGGTGTATTCGCCGAGGTAGATGAGCCCGGTGTCGTAGTGCTGGCTTGGTTGCCACTACTGCCGCATGCGGAGAGGAAGAGCATGGAAGAGAGTACAACTGAGCTTACTGCCATTGTTTTTTTGTTCATGGTTATCCCCCGTTTCATCTTCTATTCGCCAAATTGGAACCGGTTTCTTCAACCTTTTTGCAGTTCCTGACGAATGTATCTTTATTTTACAATCCACTACGAAAGGTATCTGCTTCAGTCACGACTTTTCATTTTCACTTAGCCGACTTTTTGAGCCATTCCGCCCGGTATGATATTTCAATCGGTATTCGATCGGATTCAAGTCCGTGACCTTTTTGAAAACCCTGGAGAAATAAGAAAAGTTAGAATAACCGATTTGTGAAGCGACCGCAGCTACCGGCATGTCGGTATTGGCCAACAGCTCCTGGGCAATTTTCACACGTTCCTGATTCAAATAATCAGAGATGATCAGTCCCGTTTCTTTTTTGAAAATACGCGCTAAATAATCCGGGTTTAAATACACATAGGCAGCGATGTCATCACGTGTTATATCCTCGGAGATGTGCTGTTTGATATAGGCGATTACTTTTCCCACCACACTCTGGGATTGCTCCACAATCACCATGTAATCCATTGCTTTAGTGACAACATGCCTGATCCAGCGTAGAAGATCGGTCACAGATCGGGTCGCACTAGACGACAACTCTATGGTTTCTTGTTCACTCAGTAATTGGTGCGCCTGTATCCCTTTTGTTTGCAGCAAGTAATGAAGCATTTGTTGGAAATTCTGATAAAATTGATGCAACAGCTGTGCATTTAACCGTTCCTTGACGTTGAACTGCTCGAAAAAAAGCGCTGCTTCCGCCAACACTTTTTCTTTGGCTCCCTCCTTCAGCAAGACAGCCCACAGACTCATATCCGGCAGCTTGCCGCTCCGTTCGGCGATTTGCGCTTCTTTTAACAAGAATACACGATTGTCATAGGCGACATTGTCTTTATCCAACTCCATCAACTTGAAAACCATGGCCGTCATTTCATGACCGACGACCTCATCCCCCATGTAACAAGATAAATCGCAA
This sequence comes from Paenibacillus sp. JT22N1, assembly GCF_059692155.1. Lineage (NCBI taxonomy): Bacteria > Bacillati > Bacillota > Bacilli > Caryophanales > Paenibacillaceae > Paenibacillus > Paenibacillus sp. JT22N1. Next base: position 7,157 of record NZ_JCAUAW010000046.1, on the reverse strand, counting down.
AAGAAATATTGATGGCAAGATGCGATGTATTTCTGACAAGATTGCTTCAGATCCTCTTGTGTGCCTGCCTCGACAGTCAAAATAGCCAGAAGCGTGTCAGCCCCCATCGCAATCAACATCCCATTCTGCCGTTCTTTGATGATTAATTCTTCTGCTGAGTTTTTTAACGCGTACTCCAGAATCTTCTTGTCACGCAGACTGACACTCTTGTGCCAACGTTGAACACGGATTAGAATCGGGTAAAAGGACATTTCGTCGGCATATGGAATATTCCGTTCTTCAGCGGCTTTCATCACAGCTTCGGGGTTTGATGGAATTGTCTGGTTTATAATGTCCAACCAAAACCGCTCGATCAACAGCGGTTGATGTTGAAACCAATATTTTCCATACTGGCTGTATTCGCTCAACTCGCTCTCCTTACTGATCTTCTCAGTGGCCTTGCCCATCACTACTCCCAGCTCCTCAAACAGGATCGGTTTGAGCATATAATCAAGACTGCCTAGTTGTATAGCCTGCTTCGCGTAAGAGAAATCCGCATGGGAAGTCAAGAAAATCGTTTCCGTCTTGGGAAAACGCTCCCGCACCCACGCCAGCAGATCGAGTCCCGAAGCTTGAGGCATCTCGATGTCGCAGAGCAGAATATCAATCCGATGGTTTTCAAATATTTCTTTCGCTTGACGCACGCTATAGGCGGTATGAACGGAGGAAACGCCAAATTCACTCCAATTCAAACCGAATTGTATGCTTTCTACGGCTATTTGTTCATCATCCACGATAAGTACAGAAAACACGGTCGATCATCCCCTTTTTTGTTCTGGCGGTTCAAGTGGAAGCGTCATTTCAACAACGGCCCCTTGTGGAAACCCGTTATAACAAACGATCCGAGCCTTATCCCCATACAGTAACTTCAAGCGTTGTGATACATTCCAAATTCCGATGTGATCTCCATGCTCATCAATGATTCTATTTCCTTTATGGATTTCATCAAGCACCTCTTCAGAAAAGCCTTTTCCCGTGTCACGAATGACTACCTTCAGTTTGGGCTCAAGTGCTGTTTCATCTAAATCGATATCAAGGGTCAACTCCATCGGATCATCCATCGTAATGGCATGTTTGATAACATTTTCTACAAAGGTCTGAATCACAAGCGGTGGAATCTGGGTCTCCGATAAGAAATCAGGAGCTGATATGGTGCAAGTTAACGTCCGCGGAAAACGAAGCTTTTGAATACGCAAATAATTTTGAATATGCTTGATTTCATCTCTTAAGGTGACAAAGCTTAAGTTACTGCGAAACATATAACGGAAATATTGCATTAAACAAAGCGTCATTTCCTGAATCAAATCAAAGTTTTTCATCCGGGCTAAGTTAAATAAAATATTCAGCGAGTTCATAAAAAAATGCGGATTGATTTGTAGCTGCAAATGCTGGAGTTCGGCTTTTTGCTTACTAAGCTGTTCTTCGTATACGTTAATTTTCAGATCTTCAATTTGCGACATCATTTTATTAAACGTATCGTTTACTATCCGAAATTCGTCTGACGTTGAAAACGGTTCGATTCTTACACTTACATGTCCGTCACCGATCCTGCGCATTGTCGCCAATATCCGTTTTATCGGAACGAGAACCGTCTTCCGCAGAAACCATAAGCTAAGTGGAAGCAATGCAATGGAGCCGAGCGATATGGCTGTAATGATACGGGTAAGATAAGGCAAATGCTGTAATATCTGATCGTCAGGAATGACAGCCATCAGGCTGAAATCACCCATGCGTGAAGACTCGCCGACTACAAGGATATCATTTTTATCGCCTGTCATATAATACTGTTGAAGCCCCTGATGAAGATCAATCTTCCCATATGGTAAAATATTTGTGCTGCTCATGGGATCCCCTTTATCCGATACGAATAATGCCGCCCCTGTTTTACCAAGATTAATAAAATTAAGTGGAGTCAGCAGCCTTCCGGCATTGACCCAAGTTCCTATATAGATATCCCCAATTTGAAGGATACGGAAAAAGTAAAAGCTTTGTCCAATCTTCTGTGCGAACCATCTGTTGCCATGGATGCTGTCATAATCCGGATTGCTGCTCAAATAAGAATGTAGGTAGTCTCTGATTAACGTCCTTTCTCCATAGAAAGTAGGGCTGCGGAACACATCTAACAAATCATCTTTGGGAATAGAGTAAACAAAAAATGAATCGACGGACTTGGACAGTATATCGGTGGATAGTTTATTGTTAAGGCTCGTTTTGGCTAATTGATAGGCATTATCCGATTCCGGAGCTCCGAACGTTTGAATATCCAGATCCGTAGCGGCAAGGCTGACCACGTGCTTGCCCGCATCATCCAGTTGATTATCGATTTGCTTCATGTAAAGCGACATCATATTTTTGTTAGACACGGCCACTTGATTATGAACGACATGAATACTGTAATAGTTCGTATAAATCAGTAGAGTAATCAGCGGCACTGTGATGCACAAAAGTCCAACTACCAGTTTAAATCGAATTGAATTCCATGAAATATGCGATATGAATCCAAGCATGAACCAGCCCTCCTACATGTCCAAAAGGACCGCCAGCTTCTGCTCGACAGTCCTTGCTTTTGCTTATATTAATCAAGCATTGTATTTATACATTTCCACACAAAGCGCCGAAGGATTCCTTCCTATTGAAATCCCGTATGCCGCCTCATCCCCATTAAGTGCCCGCTTCATTTTCCACCGGTCTTTCACAAAGGATCCCTCTTCAATTTTCACAAAACCGACTTTTTTTGCTTCCCCGCGTTTTGGGAGAAATTCCGCTGAAAATCCGATACCCACCAGTATAAACTCATCTTCGGAAACTTCGATAACCAGCCCTCCGGCTATGGGTTTCCCCTGTTCCTGACGTTTATACGTCAGCTTTAAGTCATATTTCGAGAACGGAAGTATGCAACCGCTGTTGTGATGCTGCAGAAATCCCGTCATTTGCCCCGTGCCGCGGTATTGATTTATAATTCCCAGCATATTGCTGAGTAATTCATAACTTTGGGCCAAATAAGGCCCAGTCCCGTTCAAATGGAAAGCGGATACGTCTATGTTCAACGCCATCATGATTCCGAAATCAATCCCTGTATCGCTGCCGTCTGCGGGAGCTAGAAAATCTTCGATACCAAAGGGCGCAAAACAAAGCGCATCATGCTTGCCAATCGCATAAAAGACATTCGTGGCGGATACCATATCGCGCCTCGCTTCAGGAATGAACAGCGGATTATCGCCTCCCGCCGTATACTCCTCACAAACTTTGGCAAAGTCAGCCAAATAAATATCAGGTGCGTAGAGGGCTATCGTAGGTGCCGCTGCTTTCCATATCTTCATCACTTTCGCTATCGGACCGCCGCTCGGATAAGAACCCGCTCGCTCAGGGAATTGCTCCAGCCATGCGTTTACGAACATAGGCAAAGCATACTCTTTCGTCCCCGCCTGTGCAATCTCCTCCACTGCCCGAGCATAATAATAGGCCATGAAATATTCCGCGGCGTCTTCCCCAAATACCTCGCTCCAAGTACCGTCACGGTCAAAAGCCTCACTCACGTCTTGCGGAACCGATTGAGCGAATTGTTCATTGGCATAAGCGGAATAATCTCTGTCGCTGCCTAGAAATCCAATCTCATTCTCCACCTGCACCATAATAACTGTATGTTGCTGGCCATCCACTTCTTTCAAGTGGCTCATTAACCGGCTGAAAGCTTTGGCATCAGCTTGAACGGCTGCATCACACAGGGGTGAAATTGTATCCGTTGCTGAAGGCCCCGGATAGCAGGCTCTGAAATAGGTCATATCATCTCTCTTCACCCAACCCGGTACATACGTAGATCTGCCATTCTTCCACAATCCGAACCAAAGCAGTACGAGACGTATATTCTCCTCGCGTGCTTGCTCGATGATGCCATCCACCAAAGTAAAATCAAAGCTGCCCTGGCGAGGCTCCAGCATCTCCCAAAAAACAGGCACAATGAGGGTGTTCAGATGAAGACCGCGTAAATTCTGCCATACCTTTTCCTTCATGTATTCAAGGCTTGAAGAACTGGAGTTGTGAATCTCTCCGGCAAGAGCAATGTAAGGATTGCCATCTACAATAAGGCTAAAAAGTCCGTTTTCTTTTGCTAAATAGGGTAGCGGTTTCAATATAAGGCACCTCTTTCGTAATTAATGCAGATAAACTATCATAAGTTTACCGTCTCATGATAGTCCCGACTACTACTAAGGCGACTTATCTATTGCATTTTACCGACTTCCACTTCAAAGATATGTCTCATCTAAATAATGTATATATTTGTTGATTCAGAAAATCTAAGAAGGAGTGATTGTCTTGGGTATTGTAAACCAAGCAAGGCTACTTGCAGGCATGATGAGTATAGTAGCTGTTACGGCTGAAACAAGACTGTTCAAATATATGTCTGTTGTGGTGGCAAAAAAGCAAAAGGAGACCCCACTCGCATTCTGATTTAATTATCTTTCTAAATAAGATTAGGATATAGTGAATCGGACATACAGGTTTAATCATAATTATTGAAACATTAATTTAAATCTTCCATTCGGAAGGTTTTTTATGCTAAGAAAATTAAAGTTTAGAGACTAATCGCCGGGTGTTATAATAAATGCTCTACCAGGACGTTCTAACAAAACAACATCTTCAAATCCTTTCTCTGTCTCAATTGTGATCATAAAATCGGTCGTTGTAAGAATAGGTTCATTATCTTGATTTGAATGCTTAATATTCAATTGCTCCGCAAATTCAATACTCCGTTCAATCGGCTTAAGTGGGTATTGTTCTCTTAAATCTATGACTTTATCTGACCAGGTTAATACCATTAGATAGCGACATTCTTCTTTAGAAAGAGTATGGTGGATTCTACCAGTCTTCCATCCTAATTCTCTGATAAGATATCCTAGAGAAGGCGCCTTGTTGTCACTTGCTTGAATGAAAGGATCATAATCCTTTCCATATCCTTGACCTCTACCGTCCTTAAGTCTATTCATTTGCGTTTTGTGTATAGCACTACCTCTACTCATCATTCATTCCCCTAAAGTAAAATAAGCGTTCACGCAATAGAGTGAACGCAACTGCTGACTAAGGACAAATGTCCTAAAGATCTTGGTGTTATACAATCTCGACAAACAGGCTATTTTCTATACTTCAGAACTATATTTGTCATTTCAAAACTTTGTTTGTCATTTCAAAACTTTATTGTCAATTTCAAAACCAATTTGTCATCCAACATTTTCGTTGCAATTACAACCCGCCCATTGACATTTCATCTCCCACGTAATAAAATATTTTTACGTAACACATACTTTGTATTGGAGGCTATCCACTCCATGCTAAAAGATATTCAAGACAGTTATTACATCGAGTCTCCAGAGCAAGCTACCGTCTTGTTGAACCCTATTCGCGGGGAGATCATTGCTCAGCTGCTGGAACCTGGTTCAGCTGCTGAAGTGGCTCGAACACTCGGGGAAACGGCCCAACGCATTAACTATCACCTCAAAGCTTTGGAAAAAGCAGGCTTGGTTCAACGCGTAGGCACTCGTCAAGTGCGCAATCTGGTCGAAGTCTTATACAGAGCGATAGCCAAAACATTCGTGCTGGCCGAATCGTTAAGTATGAAGCCTGAAACCTTGCAGAGATTGAAGGACCAGAGCTCTTTGGCTCACCTTGTGACCACATCCGAGCGGATTCGTAGAGATGCGATGCTGCTTATGGAGCAATCCGAAGTGGGCGAAGTAATTCCTAGTGCTACGCTTCAGCTGCAGGTCCATCTGTCTGATGAACAGCAAAGGCAAACATTCGTTGAGGAGTACGCTGCCATGGTGCAGCAATTGGTGGATCGATACTCGGGCTGCAAAGACGGAAATGATGCCTATCAAGTCTTGTTAACCGTATATCCCAAACCGAAAGAATGAGGAGGCAAACGCCATGAATCATGAACAACAAACAAGTAAACCGCAGAATGACGCAGTACCTGCAACGCCTGTTATTGCTTGGGAGAAAGCCGTTGATCGTTCTCCTGAAACCTCAGGAAGCAACGTGATCTCGATCGACTCTTATCGTCGTCAAGGCACCTCGCCTAATGAATCAGAAGCTACCTTCACCGTTCGTGAATTTCAAACTACCCATGGCGAAGAACCGATCCGTTTAATCATAGTATCCTCTGGTTTTGGTCAAAAACGCACTGTCCACAGTCATACCGTCCAAAGCAAAGCTTCTTAAATATAATACTTAAAAATGAAAGGATGATTCCTATGAGTTTCATACCTATGGTAGTAGAACAATCTTCGCGCGGCGAGCGCTCTTACGATATTTATTCCAGATTGCTCAAAGATCGCATTGTGTTCCTTGGCACGGAGGTCAACGATCAAGTGGCAAATGCAATTGTTGCCCAGTTGTTATTCCTTTCCGCTGAAGATCCGGAGAAAGATATTTCTCTCTACATCAACTCACCCGGCGGCTCCACTTCTGCTGGACTCGCGATTTTCGATACGATGCATTTCATTAAGCCTGATGTTTCCACCATCTGCGTAGGTATGGCCGCATCCATGGGTGCCATTCTCTTAACAGCCGGTGCACCTGGCAAAAGGTTCGCTCTCCCTAATGCTGAGGTCATGATTCACCAACCATGGGGAGGCGCCCAAGGCCAAGCCAGCGATATTCATATTCGTGCCCAGCACATCCTCAAAACACGGCGAACACTCAATCGAATTCTAGCCGAAACAACTAAGCAGCCGATCGAGAAGATTGAATTAGACACAGACCGTGATTACTTCCTAACCGCTGAAGATGCTAAAACGTATGGATTGATTGATAAGGTAATTGAGAAAATCTAAACGTTCATCCTATAAATCAAGATGAAAAACCCTAGCCATTGGCTAGGGTTTTTTCAATAATAAATGAGCCCTTTGAAGGAACGTAGATGCGCTAATTTAGTTAAAATCAGGCAAATCCCAGCATTAGAGGAACGTAGATGCGCTATTTTGCAGTTTCAGGCATGATTGACATCATTTTGTACTTCTGTCAATAAAATAGACACACTTTTATGGAACAACCGTTGCATTAAGAAGCTAAGTTTTCATAGTAGAGCTGCTCAAATCGATGGGGTGTCTCGTACCCTAACG
>NZ_JCAUAW010000045.1:0-20639 GCF_059692155.1 Paenibacillus sp. JT22N1 | reverse complement strand
GATCACCAATATCCTAGGCGCTGCACATTTTCAAAAAATGAATTAGCTGCGTCTTCTTTAGTGCTGTTCTTTTTCTTCGACTGCCGATTTTTAATTTTCATGGTAGTTTAAATGACAAGTGCTATTTGAAAATTTTAAAATATCTGCTTTGGGATGATAGTGTAAGAAATGAATCCCGGTGTTGTTGGTATGGAACCAAACATTATTATTTGAAGGTAACTGGAGGAAATTTTCAATGAGTTTCGTAATAGTTCCTCCGTGAGAAACAATGGCAACTCTTTTATATTGGCTGCTATTCTCTTTTATGTAAGAAAAGATTTGTTTGATTCGCTCATAAAATTTTATGTCGCTTTCATCAACTTCCTGCTCGCATAGATTATCAAGATATCTCACTTCACAATCAACGATACTCGCTAAAATATCCGCCGTTTGCCTTGCACGTTGAAGTGTACTTGACCAAATAAACTCTGGTGGAAATTCTTTTGAAACACGTGCAGACATTTTTTTACTTTGCTCAATTCCTAAGCTTGTTAACGGTTCAAGTACATTTACTTTCTCATCCTCTGATTCTCCATGTCGAATTACTAATATCTCCATCATTAGTTTCACCTCAATTAATTGCTTTCACTAATTTTACCATCTGGATGAAATTGTGATCATTATCTTATCAGACCCTTTGGATTTGGCGGCGCGTTGAACTATCGTTCTCCGTTAGTTCAACGATGTTTAGGAATTAAGCCTTATTTCTTAGCTTATTGAAGTGATTAATTGTAGCTTTTACATCTTGAACATCATTCAAATCAACAATTTTGCGAAGCTTCATACTCCAGTAACATAAATTCAAGGAATCACATAACATCCTACATATACGTAATGCTTCAGTTGCATTACCTTCTTCTTTATGACGGCGTGTGCGAGCTGAGAGGTGTACAGCGGATTACGGGTATCGCCAATGCGGATACTATCGGTTATGTGGACTCTATCTGGAAGTGCAAGGACGGCAAGTGGGTGCTGATAGGCTCCTCGATTAAGCCTTCACACATGCAAAACGTAGTTAAATAGTAAGAAAAGCTCCTATTCGTAGCCCTCTCCACGATGAATGACCCTGCGTAAGCGGAAGCTTTTCATGCCAATCAGAATTTTCATTTCGCTAAGGCGAAATTTATAAATTCTGATGTGGTTAAAGAAACACCGCATCTGCTTGAAAAAGCAGGTTGCGGTGTTTTCGTTTTCAACCTCAAACCCAGTTGCCTTTACGGAATAACGGCTCCTGCATTTTTTTCTTGGCGTCGAGGTTTTCGGCTTGGAAACAGATGACCCCAATATCCCCGTTTAACACCTCATAAGACAAATCTAAGACTTAGGGGTAGCGCCAAGGTGGTACCCCGTATATAGATTTGTTTATTGGAAACATTAAGGTTAATGTCAAAAACAATGTCTAAAGGAGATCATCCAGGTAATGCATACACTCGATGTAACATTGAGTCTATCGACACTCAAAGCGTATGACGAAGGTGATGGAGCTGGAAGTGCCGAACCCTACATTTGGGCAGCCTTCTTTAAGATTGATGGCGACACGTTACACTCAGGTATACCTTATGTCTCTATCAGGCCCTACTATTATATCTTGGACTATCCTTTCAACGTAGACGCTGGAAATGAGGTAATACTGGACCGCGGAGATCTTTTTCCGCGCGGTGGCACTGTGGACTTAGTACTGAATCCCATTCCAATTCCCGGTTTTGAGGAAGAAAGTCGGGTTGGTGTTATAACTGTGATCCTCGAAAGGGATGATACCCCCTTCGATGCCCTCAAACATGGGCATTGGGAGTTCGGTCAGGCAGTTTCCGATGTTTTGGTCCGATTCACGCAAAATACGTTGGCCGGTAACAAACCGAGTCAACCAGAAATGGATGCGGCCGTTGAAGAAGTAAAGGGAAGGGTTGTACGTGCGATTAAAAACTCCCTAAGCGGTGCAGAGTTCCTTTACAATCAAGACGATTTTATTGGTTCGTTATATGAGGTTTATACCTTAAAAGAGCTTCGGCAAGCCGCCCCACCGGGATGGACCTTCCAGAGGAGATGGAGAAATGAGGGGGATTGGGAGTTAAAGGGGGTTGTTGTTGGCGTACCCCACGTGCATAATCCTCGTGTTGGTATCGTAGGACCAGACGTGATCAGGGTTGAGAGACCGGTCGAGCCCGGGGACGCAGGGGGGTTGTACCAAATTATCCCGGAAGATTTGGTAAGACCGTTGCAGGTGAACTGGAGTTCCAATGGAACCGTAGATAATCCGACCGCTGAAAGCACTTCCATAAGTTTTCCTGGTGTAGGGACATGGGGGGTAGGGGTTGACGTGACTGACTCCGCTGGTGTTCATGTGTCGAGTCGAAAAGGCGTTACCGTTATAGCGTATACATCACCTTGCGTAAATAATCCACGTTTGCCTATCTGTGGACCAAATGAGTAAAAACCGTCTACATCATCGCCATCAAGCTGATAAATCTTCTTACCCCCAAACAAAAAAATGAGCTATTCTACTTTAAAAAAGCATTTTTTTCGTTTTTTTGGGGGAACTCGTTTTTAGAAAATATTTTCTGTAACTGCCGTATTTGCTTAATTCCCTTTCTGGGAGTGGCTTCTCGGGTTTCTCCCAATCACACACAACGGCATTAAGTGTGATTCGAAGGGCGCTTGGCACTTCATGACAGCTTCGCTGGGATTCCCCCTAGTACAGGACACCGAGTAGCAGTTAAGTTATATAATTTAAATAAATTTGACCCAAGCATGACCTTCTGGAAACTGTCTGTTTAAAGCAGATTTCAGCCATGCTTTTTCTTGTGGTAGAAGTGACGGAAGCATTGTTTGAAAATCACTATAATCCTTTTCTCGTACTTGAGAACCGCCTGCTTTATGCAAAAGTTGGATCTCAGGTCTCAAATAAGGTATGCCTTCAATATTTTTCAACAAAATATCATCAATTGGCCTTTCGGTATCAATTATCATAATTTGAAAAGCCCAAGGCATCTCACTGCTCTTGCTAACCCAAACATCACTTGTCGAGTGCAGATACTCCCCATCTTCCCAAAGAACAAGCTTACCATTCTCAGCCTCGTTTAACATCCAATCACGCTTTAAATGCTGATAAGCGATTAATTGCTCATCACGAGTAATAATAACATCTATGTCACTATGTTCCCTTGTTTGCCTACATAGATGCAAATCTAACGCCCATCCTCCCGCGACACATCACCGAGTGGAATTTCAGAAAACACTTCATTTATCTCCGACACAGTTAGCGGCATCCAATTAAATATATCCGTCCTCAATCCCCTCCCATTTAATCTTTCTAGTCTTGGTTCCTTAATCCTGCCCGCCCCTCGGTTTTAAGGGTTTATCTCACATATACTCACTCATTCGCAGGATTTTGACACCTTGGTTTGCAGATGTTGTTCAGGAGAGCGCTCATCAGACGTAGCTATTCCCATTTTGGGCATGCGGGAACAGAAGAAGTGTTGGAACATTTCTCCAAGGGATATTCTTCTGCACGTAACACTCCACACTTACCTTGGGGTTCACCATCCCATGACTCTACGGGTCTTTGCCCTAACATTCCTTCGTTACACCTGACCAAGGCGTGGAGACCGATAACGTTTAGCTGACGGGTCTGAGCCCTTATCGGGCAGTAACTCGGTCCTCCGTGCTTTCTTTTTTCAATCCTGCGAATGAGTCAATACACAGTTCTTTACCAGTCTTAAGCAGCTTGATTAAAAGGAGGAACCACTCTTTCTGGAGAGAAGTCCTCTCCTCGCCCAACTATACCGACCGCCTCGTGATAAGACGGTTAATTGAACAATCGTTCTGCGTTAGCGGAATGACCTGTTATTAGACGATGGTGCGGTTAAGTTTATCGAGGCTATCGGCATATTATCACCGAGCTGCCTATATGGCAGCTTTTATAAAATTTCTTTTAACTATTGCCCCTTAATGTCACTTGTGTTAAACCAACTGCAACTCCAAAGTCATCCATACCAACTGGGAAATTAATCTGTTTTTTATTTATGTTGACGGCAACATATTTAAATGTTATCTTGTGTTTAATTGAATATGTTGACGACCACACAATTGAAAGGAGAGATGAAACTATTGAAGAAAAACATCAAAAACGAAGCCATTGAAAATGAAATCAGTTCGGTAACGCATTTTCCCGTAAGCTTCTCTATATTCAGCATGGCTCGTTCACATCATAGAAATGCAGGACAGCTGCTTCGAGAAGCAGGCCTATACCCAGGGCAGGAACTCGTACTGATGCAGTTGTGGCACCGAGACAGCCAATCACAGAATAGTCTTTCAAGGTCGCTGCGCCTTAATCACTCGACAATAGCTAAATCCGTTCGTCGTTTGGAAGATGCGGGGCTGGTTACCTGCAGCCGCTCCCAGGAAGATAAACGCGTAACCATCGTATCGCTTACTCAAGCAGGGCGTGAAGTTGAGCCCAGAGTGATTCAGGCTTGGAGCAAGCTGGAAGAGATCACAACGAAAGTTCTCAATGACGAAGAAAAAATACAGTTTGTAGCTCTGGCACAAAAAATAGCCGCTTCTTTAGAAACTTAACTGTAAATTTCAAAAAATGATGAGTGATAAAGGAGAGATAAGCATGTCTATAAAGTCGATGCAAGCCATTCTGGTCAATGAATATGGTGGTCCAAATGTCTTAAAGGTAGAAACAGTTGAATGCCCCCAACCGCAAACGGATGAAGTGCTCGTTCGCATCGTATATGCTACGATTATTCCGCTTGACTATAAAATCCGTAACGGTTGGCTTCAAGAAGTTTTTCCTGTAACCCTCCCCTACATTCCTGGATTTTACGCTTCCGGAGTTGTCGAAGAGGTAGGGCAAGGTGTAACGGATTTCAAGCCGGGTGATCGCATTTTTGGTAGTATTAGAGGAGCCTACGCAGAATATGGCATTGCGAAAGTCCAGGAATTAGTCAACATTCCCGATATTCTCACCTTTGAAGATGCAGCAACGATTAAAGCAGGAGCCGAAACGGCTTGGAAAACGTTGTTCACTGAAGGTGAACTCCTGTCTGGCCAAACCGTTCTCATTCATGCTGCAGCAGGCGGCGTTGGACAGTATGCCGTTCAGCTGGCCAAATGGAAGGGAGCGACCGTGATCGCTACAGCTTCAACCTCTAACTTGGACTTCGTCAAGTCTTTGGGTGCGGATCAAGTTATCGATTATACCATGACGGCTTTCGAAGACGTCGTCAAAGAAGTGGATCTGGTCGTCGATTCCATTGGAGGCGAGACCGAGAATCGATCATGGGCCGTTCTGAAGAAGGGGGGAATTCTCATCTCTTTGACTCAGGATCCATCTCAAGAGAACGCTCAAAAGCATGGCGTTACAGCTAAATTTAACACCAAATTCCCAACATACGCGAATCTGCAGACCTTAACGGAATTAATTGCCAACGGTACGATTAAAGCAGAGATTGATTCCATATTCCCGCTAAACCAAGCTAATAAAGCACTGGAGAAAAGCGAAGCAAGACATGGACGCGGAAGAATTTTGCTGCACATAAACTCAATCTAACAACAACATGCATGAAATAGAAGTTAGGATATTAAGAAACGAGAGCAACACGAGTGTAAACCACACTAAGTGTTGTTTTCTTCATTCACATCAAACTATTCTGGCTAATGGTATTATATCCCCCCTTCATATATGAAGTAATAATCATTATTCTGACAAAAAACTTATCATATACATGTCCTTTTTTTAACCTTATCCCCTTCGGATTATCTATGATTTTCATAAAAAAGTTATAAGCTGCTGTTTTTGTTACATTTAAGCTCTCTAAATCATATTCTACTTTTTTAATAAAATTATTTACATCAACGAACTCCAACTGAATACCTTCAAATTTAGTGATTATTTAATATAAGGGGACCGCCAGCAAAACGCAGATTTACACCGTTAAGAGGATTTGAACATTAAAATAACCAGTTTTCACCCCGCTAAGGGGTAACCGTTAGAAACGAAGACACATACAACTTTTTTTGAAAAATTAGTAACTATACAATTTAACGTCTTAATACATTTACATTCTACTAATGAGATATAGTACCGGGGTGCATCCAATGAAAGGTTTCTCTTTGATTCAAATGATCTCGATATATAAAAAAGAAGGAGCACTTCGCTCCTTCTTCTTCTTTGGATATTTCCGCTATCAAGCACTAACAATATTGAACGTTTAAGCCATGTTAATACCGGAATGAGGTCTTGCTCAGATACCTTACACCTACCTCAACCTACCCCAATAACGCTATTGAGAATATGCTGAATTATTAGTGATTTATACATTGGGCTCCCGTTTTGCAAACTCTTGTAACATCCCTCTTATTTGTTCTACCAATAAAGCAGGCGCTTTCTTTGGGGAACCCGTGTCAAACGGAGGCTGAGGATCGTATTCCAAAATCAGTTGGACTCCTTTACTCATATCTTCTCCCAATTCCCATGCTATTAATTGAAGTGCCATATCGATACCAGAGGAGACACCGGCTGCTGTAACGATTTTGCCCTGACGAACCACTCTTTCATCTGTTGGAATTGTTCCAAGAGATTGAAGCAGGTCGAAGGATCCCCAATGACTGGTGGCTACGGTTCCATTTAACAAGCCTGCGGCGCTCAAAATCAGAGAGCCGTTACATACCGACGTGGTCCATTTCGTAGTTTCATGTATTTGGCGAATCCAATTTAACGTTTCTTCGTCATTCATTGGAGTTTTATAATTTGGCGGACTGCAACCTGGAACAACGAGAATATCAGCTGAAGAAACTTCAGAAAAACTGTAATCGGCATGCAAATAACCCATATTTGAGTCCAGTTTGATTAACCCTTTTTTCTTAGCGACAAACTTCACTTCACATTTCAGTGTAGCAGCAAATACATCGTATGGACCAATTGCATCTAATGCTGTGATTCCATCGAAAAGCATGATTGCGATTTTCAAGATGATCTCTCCTTTGGAGTGGGATTCTATTCTAACAAACAAACTATAACATACTCATACGGGGTATGGGTATGTCGATATTGTGAAAACACTGCTCGGCGTTCTGGTCATGAACGGTATCGCCCACAACCAGAAAGTGACCTTTGGAAGTAATAATACGCTTACCAGTGTAAAACACTCATGCCGTCGACCAAGGTATTTTAATTTCAAGCATCTCTTTCCACAAATATTGATTGAGAAATGCTCATGTAAACCTTTAATAGTACGTAACATGTCCAAAAGCATACTTTATGACATGTTGGAAAACAGGCAATATTCTATGGCCCAAAAATCAAAATAGCGGCTGCAAAGGACGAAAAATAATGTCCTAGACAGCCGCTGTTTTAATTGAACAAGATTTGCACCCTTTTTAAGGAAGCACCATCTAGTTTCGCTTTATTTATTTTTTCTCCCGATAGATCAGCCCCGTTAAAAGAAGACGAAAACAATAAGCAACCGTACAATTCAGCGTTTGTTAATTTGGTATTGAAATTTATCTCAACTAAATCGGCTCCACTTAAATGACGGTTTGATAAATCTATACCTGATAGATCGATACCTATAATTTCGATTGAATACCCTGTTTTACAATTACTATCAAGGTGCTCTTCATGCTGCCTAACTTCTTTTAGAAATTCCGATTTAATATCCATTCCCCCACCCTCCAATTTACATTAAGTAAATTAATATTGTAGACCAAAGACGAAGACGTTTTTTACGCTATCCTCCCTTTAGTCAAATAGCAAAAAAGAGACCCACAGCAACGGGCTGAGGGCCTAAGTTTTATATTTTAAAGGGGGTCGAGTTTTATTATAGGCTTGTATCATTAATGCCACATGAAAATAAGATTTCAATCATGTTACGTTCACTTAACTCTTTGTTTCCTGTTAGCCGCTAATGCGTTGCGGCACCACAGATGATGGAAGCTTTTTCGTTCTTCAATGTTATTGTAATAAAGAATTCATTCTAATGGTTTAGTAGCTATTAACAAATCGCCTTCACTTTCCAAATACCTCAGGGTAAGTTCAACATCATTAGATTCGTAACTTCTAACAATAATCATGTGCGGTATAAATAACCCTGGTGGGTGAATCCCAGGACGTGAAAGATTATTTTTTAAGCGGTCGGGTGTGTACAAAATACTCCAACGTTTACTACCATCTTCAAATGTTAAAGTAACTTCAACCCAATTCCAATCATCTTTTGGAGCATCAATCTTATCATCAAATTTCCAACTGATTAACTTCGTAAGCATCCTGCTCCCAATGTCTATTTTCCATCTATACACGGTATTCGTTGGAACATTGGAAAACCCTTTTTTTACTACGTTAATCTGCTCGATAGCGTGGAAACGGCTGCCGCAGTGTCTTTAATCAGCTATCGTTCTCCGTTAGTTGAACAAATTTTGGGGAATTAATCCTTATTTCGCAGCTCGTTGAACTGATTTATTGTAAATTCCACATCATGAATATCATTCAAATCAACTATTTTACGAAGTTTCATGCTCCAGCAATTTAAACTCAAGGAATCGCATAACATCCTACATATACGTAATGCTTCAGTTACACTACCCTCTTCTTTATAAATATTAGTTCTGACAGATATCTCTTCAGCCTTTTCAGCCTCGGTGCCTGTATTTAGTTCAATTTCAACTTTGTACATCCCATCATTAAAGAGAAAATAACACGCATCATTAAATGAATTCCAAGATTTCAATGTTGGGTCATTCTTTATAAAAGCAGAGTTTTCTAGCAATTCTACTGCTTGGACAAAGACAAAATTGTTCTGCCCAACAAACTCCATTCCATCTTCCGTCAAGGTTGGTACATTTCCGATTGGAAATAGAATAAACTGATAATCCCATATTGCCGTAATTATCACCTCCGAATATGGATGGTAAACACTTGTATATTAGCTGATCATTAATTCAAGATCAGAGTTATGAATGAAGTCAATGAGCTTCTACTAGAAATGAAGACTTCTGATCTAAAAGAAGTACGATTGTTCCCTATCCGAAAAATGAGCAACAAATAGGACACCCTAAAATCAGGGTGTCTTAAATTTTACTTTTAAATGCTACTATCTTCCGGCCCTGCTGCTACATATTCATTACCGATAATTGGAATAAATAATTCATCATAGATACTTTCGCTTAATATTTCGATTATATTTACTTCTAGTTTTTTTGTTTCTTTAATCCTAAAAATATGATCAAAAAAATAATAGATTCTATTTTTAATTTCCAAACCTTCAATATTATTCATAATACCGTATATTGTTGCAGTCTTTTTGCTGTTTGGCACATCTCCAATACCAATCGCCTGCTCAAAGTTCGCAACAGAAGAAAAAATTCGTGTGCCTTCTTTTTTCAATTTGAAAATATTTTTACAGTTCGTTAGTTGTGCTTTCAATGTTTTTTGATCATATTTAATGTGATTATTATCCATATCATGCAAGATGTAATATGGTGATTTAAACTGATTTAATATCTTCATCAATGAACAAATTGTTCCTTTTCCTCTTGCTCTAATTACATGGAGCGGAAGTTTTTTATCTTTTATATAATGTTTTAAAGTTATGTACTCTGTATCGCCTTCCACAATTATGATGTTTTCAGCGAAGAAAAATTCGTTTATGTACGAATCAATGTAGTTTAGTATTTTCATATTGTTTATGTCATTTTCATCGAAGACAGAGTTGGATGACTGATACAATTCAATTGCATCGTTACTACCAATTCTAAATACTTGAATTGATGTGTGATTTTCAGATAAATCAATTAATACAGGTGAGTGCGTGGAAATTATCAACGGCATCTTACTTCCAATCGCATACAAAGAACTGCTCAATGCGCGTACTGCTTCTGGGTGTAAAAAAGCCTCTGGTTCATCAATAAGGAGCATTTTATTTTCATTTATCCCCAGCAGTCCTTGTTCAATCATATTCTGAAAAATATATATCAGACTCATTCTCTGTATTCCTGTGCCTTGTGTTGATAACGGCATGCCTTGAGTTTGTTTATTGTCAATCGTTACACTTGAATTTGTAGACTTAACTATATCAGAAATTGAAAAACCACTACTCTCCCCGCCAGTAACGGCAAGTTGTAAATCGTTGTTAGAGAAGAGTCCTTGCAAGTTTCTAGAAACATTCTCACTAACTGCTCTTAATGCCAAGTCAGTTTTATTCTTGAGCTGTGAAAGCAATAAAGGGACAGCCTTCTTAAGTGCCAGGTACTCTTGTTTAGATTTAGAGTCATCTGATTCATCATTTTCAAGTTTAGTTAGTTCGGCAGTGATTAACTGTGAGTAAATCTCTTGTACTTGCCTGTCAACTTCGTCTGTCGTCATATATGGAGTAATATAGTATGGTGAATTTTCTAGAATCTTGTCTAATACTACCTTTAGTTGATGCCCTTTTTTAATTTCTTTTCCTTCATGATCAAAGTATTTTCCATTGTCATTTGCATACTTCTTAACAATGATTACTTCCTCTCCTTCTATTACAAAAACAGCTTCTAATTCAATTATTTTACTCTCATCTTGAGCGGAATAACACTCAATTGGAATTTTTGTTTTTGCAACTGTTGGAAGATAGAATTGGTTAATCGCTTCAAGATAGGTTGATTTACCTGTATTATTTTTCCCAGTTAAAATAGTGATATCTTGCTGAGAGAACTCAATGCAAAACTTTTCACAGAAAACTTTATAATTTGTAACACTAAATCTCTTTAATCTCATACCCACAACTCCCCTTTTATTTTAAAACCAATTCTATGATTCATTCTACAATGAATTACAATTTTTGTAATTACAAAAAATGTAAAATGAATATCATTCAAATCAATAGGAGTCCTCTAAAATCGTTAATAGTTTTTAAATCTAAAATACGACGAATAAAAAGACAAGAATAAACTGTTTTCCAATCTTCAATTGAATCCCCCCTTGAGACTTCTTAGATGATTTGATCACTTACTGTTCAACTCTCATGCTGCTGATCTTAATTCTTAGTTTCGACACCCACCTCCCGTAAAGCTATAGTTAGATAATATAATAACCATTTGTGTCTAGGGTGTGTTTATTTTACCTGTGTGTGTAATTTAACTACGACTCTGGCGCTCGGTTTACTCGTTTCAAAGTGGAATTGACAAGAATTTGTTCAGACAAAGTAAAAAAATCCGCAATTTCTGCGGATAGTTATTGTCCTATTTTTTGTCACTACCATAAACGCTATGTTGTATTAACGAACCCTGATGCAAGCCTTCAAAGAAACAACTTTAATATCAATGCTTTACGATAATTATTTTAATTCCATCATTACTTTCAATATCTCTACAGAATTCCAACTCATCTCTAATGACACCGATATCATAGACAACAAATAGGACGTTTTCATATTCTTTTAAATATGCTGTTATATCAGCATTAATTTCTTCAATAATCTTTGACTTTTTGGAACTATCTTTTAATAATTTAACTTCTATGCACATTCTAAGCTTCGGGAGAACAAAGTCAGGTATATATTCTCTACCTGAAAAATTAAATTTACCAGTTTCTCTGTCATAATCAATTGCTTTATTATATCCTCTACCTACGAATAAATTTTCTATTGCATTTTGTACTTCTCTTTCTTTTTCTGGTGCTTCGTAGAGAGCACTACGAAGTTTTGATTTAACGAAACTTCCAATATTACCTATCTCCTCTTCAACAAAGTCTATATTACTTTCTAGTGAAGAAATTAGAATTCTCGTATTTATAAGAATGGTTTCTAAGATACTCTTTGCAATTGGCCAAAGAGTATCTGCCCAACCTCTCATATCTTCAGTCTGCATCTTGTAAAAGCCTCCGACTTTCATTACAGTCCCGGCTCTAGTTGCTAGATCATTGTAAATGAACGCCATGTTTTTAAAAGAGGAGTATTTGTTTGCTTCCATACCTTCTCTACTTAATATGTCATCAATAGTCTTTTCAAGTCCTTTTGCTTGTAAAATCAGGGTTTTGATTTCCCTAATCTCATTGATTGATAAATTACTCATAAAATCACTCCGCATTAATTATTTGCTTTACCGGGATTTTGAGAACGTTCTTGTATTAGCGGAGCCGAGAGATTTAAATAGGATTAGCGCCTGGTCGAATACTAAGCCTCGCAGGAGCTATCCGCTCCCTGAATCACTTCCTCGAAATTTCGCGAGTAGTCCAAAAAGGTTGGCGTAGTGGGCTTTTAGTGATTATTCAGTCCTTTGTAATAATTTTAAATGACCTAGTACTGTTATTATTAAGATTCTTCCATTTATTGCTATATGTCAAGAGAAATATCACATGAGCTCACCGTACATGCTTTTTATCAGAGTTTCAATGTGAACGAACATCTTACTCATGTATTTGTATGAAAACAACATGATGCTTGCAATTTCTCAATTTCTTTCACTGGATTAGTAATTGGTACAGATTCTTGGCCTCATTCGGCAATCGGACAATGTTCTTGTCACCAATCGGGAATCGGATCAAGTTCTTGTCAAAGACAAATGACAAGAACTTGATCCGATAACTAAAAAAGCCCGCGGTTTACGCGGACTTCATTCGGACAATGTTCTTGTCAACCGACATGTCATTGAAACTGTCTTTAAGGTGAATTACAATTACTTGTAATATTGGTTCCCTTTTATTTTGATCACCTGCACTTCTTGATACAATCATAGAGAGATCATCCCCATGTTTGATAATCCTTGATACCAGTCCAGCAGTGTCTTTGTAACTGTCACGTTCACTAACAATTAATTCAATTTTAGATCCGACCAGAGTTTTGAAGTTTGCTTGGTAAACTTTATGTGTTCCCAAATGATTGTTTTTCGAAGCTTTAGGAACCTGGTCAACTTCAGAAGTCACCTACAGAACAGATGAAAATGTGGAACATTCTAGGAGAATTTCGGACATTGAACCAAAAAACTTCTTAAGAACTCATGGCGTTGATCATTTCCCGTTTCTAGCCTTTGATTAAACAAACGAGTTAGTTCTTAGCCGTCCTACGATCTTTTACTAATTCAGGGTCAGAAGCCATGTACAGATTCCATGGCAGCAGCAAGACCAAGAGCCAAAGCACCGCATAACCCAGCATTATCCCCTAAGCTAGGCGGTACGATGTAAGCGTCGATATTCTTAAGAATTGTCTCCGAGCTCACATACCCGTTCAGGTTACGATGCACCTCATCTCTAATCATGCTAAACAACTGCTGTTGGTGCATAACCCCACCGCCGAGAATAACTTTTTTGGGAGAGAGCATGAGAATAACTCCCGTTATTGCTTGACCGATATAGAATGCTTCCATTTGCCAAGCAGGATGATCGAAGGGGAGATCGATGGCCTTCCTATTCCATCTTGCCTCAATAGCAGGACCAGCGGCCATGCCTTCCAGACAATCTCCATGATAAGGGCAAAGACCCTCGAATGCATCATCCTTGTGCCGTCGAGTTAAAAGATGTCCTCCCTCTGGGTGAACTAGCCCATGAACGATTTTACCTTCGGAGTAAACGCCTACACCGATTCCTGTCCCGATGGTGTAATATACGCAGCTGTCTAATCCTTGGGCTGCCCCCCACATCACTTCCCCGTAAGCAGCAGCATTCACGTCCGTATCCCATCCGAACGGAACATCGAACGCTTTTTTAAGTGTCGGAAGGAACCGATACCCCGACCATCCCGGCTTCGGTGTTGTAGTCACATTCCCAAACTGTTCACTCTTAAGATCTAGGTTAATCGGGCCGAAAGTTCCAATTCCGATAGCCTCCACGCCTTTATTCTGAAAATAGGCAATTACTTTTTCCATGGTTGGTTCTGGTTGCTCAGTTGGGAATTGAATACGATCTTCGATGATTCCGTATTCATTCCCGATTCCACAAACGATCTTGGTTCCACCTGCTTCAATAGCACCTATACGCATGATAATTCTCTCCTTCAATCCTTGAAATTAGTAAAAAAAACTCCCGATCGTCGATTGAACAGACCGGGAGTGGAATAAAAGACGACGTGCTAATTCCTATTCATAGCTGGCGATCGGTTTGTCGTATACATGGACTCCAATGTATAAAATGACATGGATATTAATTTAGCTTCACCAGCAATAGCGTACAATTCCAACCCTGTACTTGAAGGGTCAGGGAAAATCTGATCCGTCAGAACGAGTTTTCCATGATTCGCAAATACTTCTACAGAAGATTGATCGACGAAAATGTGAAGCTTTATTTTCTCATTATTTAGCATTAGGGATGCATTGTGCTTACATGCGAAATGGTTATGAAAACTTGAATCACCTGAGTTGGAGCGATCAATGAATAAAGCATTGTTTTCAACATCGTACCCGATAACGGTTTCTTCCCGATCAGATGTCCTAATCTTAATCCCAAACTCCACTGCGCTGCCGCGCTCAATCTCGAGTTCTATTTCATACCTGTCTGCTTGTAGATCTGCCAACAGATTGTGCCCAGGCTGGATTGTAACATCCTTTATGTCATGCAGCTCTTTTCGTAATGCTCTAATTGCAGCGATTGGTGTTTGAATCAAGCACAAGCCTTCTGGTTCTTCTCTTAGGGTTATCAGGCGAGGGATTGTCATTGCACTGCGCCATCCATCCGTCGGTGTTATATTGGCATATTTCCAATTGCTCATCCATCCGATAAACAACTTTGCCTTGCCCAGACCAGTCGAATCGGACCATGTTACACCTGCATAATTATCTCTCCCATGATCAAGCCATAGGATAGTCTCCGGAGAATGATTGCTTATAAAGGTAGTTCCATCAAAATCCCCAATAAAGTATTGGGTTCTTGAGCCCTCCGGCATGTCGGCATGGTCTCCGATACTGACAATCAACACCCATTTGGTCCGATTAGGTTCACCCTCGATGGGCAGTTCAATAAGGTCGGGGCACTCCCAGACACCGTCATGTGAGCCTTCCGTCTCTCCGAATTCACTTGCATAGGACCATTCTTTCAGATTCTCTGAGGTATAAAATCGGATGCGATCGGCCACTGCTAGTGACATGACCCATCGACGGCTTCCATTGTGCCAAAATACCTTAGGATCGCGGAAATCCGCGAAATACTCGTCAGACAATACAGGATTCCCTTCGTACATTGTCCAGGTTCTGCCCTTATCCGTACTATATGCCAAGCTTTGTCTTTGTCTCGGTCGATCCGAATCCGGAAACGTATCTGCATGTGTAAATATGGCCACCAAACCAGGTTTTCCAGAGAAAAATCCGGTGGTATCCTTCCAATCTACTACCGCACTTCCGGAGAAAATATAACCGTTCTGATCGGGAAACAAAGCGATCGGCAAATGCTCCCAATGAACCATATCCGTGCTCACCGCATGGCCCCAGTGCATCGGTCCCCAGGTCGTCCCATCCGGATGAAATTGATAAAATAAATGATATTCTCCTTCAAAGAAGACAAGGCCGTTCGGATCATTCATCCATTGCGCAGCCGGTGTAAAATGAAATTGCGGGCGGTATCTCTCTTTATAATCTGTCGTAGACATTCTCTCACACTCCCTAAAATTATCCGATGAAACGTTTCCAAATTAGTGCGTTCAATCCTATAAGGTTGGATCGTATTCGCACGTCCAACGATTACTTGTTGAACTTATCCATGCCATCTTGCCAAATCTTCATCAGCTTAGGCAGTCCCATTCCATCCAGTTGCTTCACATAATCATTCCACTCTTGTTCGATGCCGCCATCCATTAACCACTTGGCTTTTTTCTGGCTGACTACTTGTTTGATCTCTGTATTGATTCGGTTCACCGTGTTGCTCTCCTCTGAACCAAAGAATATCGAAGGATAAGATTCTTTTACCTGATAAGGTTGATAATACTTTTTCAGATCGTTTAGCCGTTGTTTGGCCCGCGGCTCCATGTCCACAACAGTTCCAAAATGCTCCTTCAACACGACAAACGGACCGCCTGGTGCCACCTTCTGACGCAATTCACCCATAGCTACGCCATCCGGAAGTTTCTTATTGACAAGCATCCCTTTGGCATCTGTCTCATATATGTCACCGATCGGTCCCCAATTTACTTGCGCAGACATTTTCGGCTCGTACATTTGGTCTACCCATCTCATGGTAATCTCTGGATTTTTATTTGCTTTGGTCATAATGAACGCATCTCGGCCATATTCCGAATAGTTGGACCGACCGACAAGAGTTTCCCCATTTACACCTTTAAGCGGCGGCAAAATTACATAGTCCTTGGCTCTATCCGTACCGACAACCTCTTCTATTTCCCACCAGATGAAGGAACCAACCGTTTCATCTTTCGATTTCCCCTTTGCAAAAAGCTTCGTAGGATCGAGGGTCGTTACTTCAGGATCGATCAATCCGTCCTTATACCAATTATGCAAATATGTTAAAGCTGATTTATATTCTGGCTGTACAGCGGAATATATCACTTTGCCGTTTTTCACAATCCTGTGGTCGTTTTCAAAAGGCGTATCCGGCAGCCCGAACCATGCAAACAGATCACCTTCATTCCCACACCAGCCCTGCCACCACCATGTTAGTGGAATTTCATCCTTCTTCCCGTTCCCGTTCGGATCTTTGTCTCGGAAGGCAATCAGTGTATTCTTGTATTCCTCAACCGTCGATGGCATTGGCAACCCGAGCTTATCCAGCCACGTTTTGTTAATCACCATGATATT
The DNA here is from genome assembly GCF_059692155.1 of Paenibacillus sp. JT22N1. NCBI lineage: Bacteria > Bacillati > Bacillota > Bacilli > Caryophanales > Paenibacillaceae > Paenibacillus > Paenibacillus sp. JT22N1. Next base: position 3,890 of record NZ_JCAUAW010000045.1, on the reverse strand, counting down.
GGGCATATTGACGAGATCCATTTCCTCTGCGCGAGGAAGCGAATAAATATGCCCATCCGGTGCCGTAATCATTTTCTTAAGTTCTGGTCTTTGTTCGAATAAAGATTTCAAATTTGGTGCATATTTATCAATCAGGGTCTCAAGGGGAAGCAATGTTCCTTCAGCCCCATATTTTAGAATATCGTTGTCAGAAAACCCCGAAGCATAGAACGCATCCGGTAAATCTCCGCTTGCCAACATCAAATTTTTCTTTTCCTGATAGCCGTCTCCGGGTATATTGTTCCATTCAATGTGAACGTTTGTTGCTTTCTCCATGTTTTTAAATATCGTCATATCATTATAATCCGGAGCAATGGGCGACTTCGGCGATGCCATGCGAAGTGTCACTTTCTCGTTCACAATCGGCAATCCTGTCTCATTGAGTTGTGCCTTGCTGTTTGCAGCCTCTCCTGAGCCATTACTACCATTACTTTGACATGCTGCTAGCAGCAAACCTAACATCGTTGTTGTACATAGAACAGATAACGTTTTTTTCATGGACATTCTCCCCCATTTAAATAGTGTATTTAATAACGTTTGAAGATTGAATTGCAGTATGCATTTTACCAATATGCTCTAATCCGGTAATCCCCCCTTTAACATAATCTAGCTTGAACAGGGACCTCTAACCTTTGACGCTTCCAATCATGACACCCTGCACGAAATATCTTTGGAGAAATGGATACACGATAAGTAACGGAAAGGATGCTACGATTATGACACCATATTTGATTAACTCAGCGATTCGCTGCTGTGCAGCAAGCCCTTCGATACCACCACCGAGCATTTGTGCAGATATTTGGCTTTGAATCAATATATTTCGTAAGATAAGCTGAAGCGGATAAGCTGATTCTCGATTTAAATAAATGAGGGCATCAAAATATGAGTTCCAATGACTCACACCGTAATATAGACCAATAACGGCAATAATAGGTTTGGATAAAGGCAAGGCAAAATTAAAGAAAAATCTAAAGTCCGAGCACCCGTCCATCTTGGCCGCCTCGAGCAGCTCATCTGGCAATGTCGTTTGAAAGAACGTCCGGGTTACAATCAAGTTAAATAAAGCGACTGCTTTCGGAAGAATCAGAGCCCACATCGAATTAAGCATCCCCAAATCTTTGACAAGCAGATACGTAGGAATTAAACCGCCAGAGAAAAACATCGTAAAGATAAGAAACAACATGACCACGTTGCGTCCATATAAGTCTTTCCGTGATAATGCATAAGCCCCCATAACCGTAAGCAAAACATTAACAAAAGTACCTACCAAGGTATATTTTACGGTATTCAAATAACCTATCCAGATTCGACTATCCTGAAAGATACGATTATAACCTTCGAAGGTAATATCTTTGGGAAATAACCACATTTCGCCCGAATTTACCGCATCCGGATTGCTAAAAGACGCAATAATTACAAAATAAAGCGGATAAAGCACGGTAAGTCCAACAATAGTTAAGAAAATTAAATTCAAAATGTCAAACAGTCGATCATCTTTTTTGCGAATAGTTGAAGTAGTCATCATTTCCTCCTACGCCCATAAACCTGAGCCGGATATTCGTTTAGCAAAGCTGTTCACAAGCACTAACAGGATCAAGTTGACCACAGAATTAAATAGTCCCACTGCAGCAGAGAAGCTATAGTCGGCTTGTTGAAGCCCCACTTTATATACATAAGTCGATATAATTTCTGCTGAGGGCTGGTTCAAAGGTGTTTGCATCAGGAATGCCTTCTCAAATCCAACATTCATAATACTTCCGCAAGCCAGAATTAATAAAATTACGGCGGTCGGCAGGATGGCAGGGATATCTACGTTCCATATGCGTTGCCTCTTACTCGCACCGTCCATGATCGCAGCTTCATGAGTTTCCGGATTGACCCCACTTAGTGCAGCCAAATAAATAATGCATGCGAACCCCGTTTCCTGCCAAAGCCCTGACAAGATGTAGAGGGGCTTAAACCATGTCGGATCGGACATAAAATTAATGCGTTCTCCGCCCAATGAAGTAATTATGCTGTTAACAGCACCATTCTGTGATAAGAAGACAAAAAGCATCCCTACTAGAACGACCACCGATATGAAATGAGGGGCATAGAGAACGGTTTGAATGAATTTCTTGTACCTTTTAAACACAAGTTGATTTAACAGAAGCGCCAAAATTATTGGGAGCGGAAAGCCTACGATTAGCGAAACGAGGCTTAATCCCAGCGTATTTCGGATTATCGTCCAAAAATGGTAGGATTCAAAAAAACGTTGAAAGTTCTCCAGCCCAACCCAAGGGCTTCCCAAAATCCCTTTTGTTGCAGAAAAATCTTTGAATGCGATCAGCACGCCATACATGGGGACATAATGAAAAAGGACATAATAAGCCACAACGGGCAGCAGCAGTAAGTAAAGCTGATAGTTCAAGGCCATTTTTTTCATAAGTATTTTACTCCTTTTTGTCAATATTGAAACGTTTCCAATTTGTCCAATAAAAAATGCGTTAAAAATTTTGAAACGTTTCCAATTTTGGTTAAAAAACTACTGCTTGTGACTAGGTTGTTTCCCCTTCTCTATAAATTACCGGAAGCTTGTAGGTTAGCCTATCTAAAATTTTTCCCTCAACCTTCTGAAGAAGCAGCTTCACCGCTGTTCGCGCCATTTCTTCAACAGGTTGCCGAATTGTCGATAGAATAGGGTGAAAATAGGGATGATCCTGAATCCCATCGTAACCAATGACCTTGACATCATCAGGAACGCGAATTTCATAGCCTTTAGCAAATTCAATGTATTTGGCAGCAAGCATATCTGTAATGGCGAAGATCCCATCAACATCTTTGTGTTTTTTAAAAAAGCCTTCAAAAAAGGTTTTATCGTCTGCTATCGGATCGGGTTCCTCATACACCGTGTATTCGATGCCTAACCTTTTCGCTTCATCAATAAACCCTTCTCTTCTCAGCATGGTCTCGCTGTAAACAGAGGTTACGCTTCCCAAAAAGGCAGGTTTCTTAGAACCGGCTTTGATGAGTTCTCGCAATGCAATCTGTCCACCGCTGAAATTATCGGAAGTCACGCACGTTATCATCTTTGTGAAATGCCGATCGATGCTAATCATTGGAATATCTGTGCTGACACTATTATCAATATTGTTGTAAGTGATTCCGATTATGCCCGCCACTTTATTTTGCCTGAGCATATCCAGATAATAATATTCCTTCTCGGGTTTGCCTCCACTATTGCACAGCATCAGCTTAAATCCTTCCCGATCCAGCTCATCTTCTATATATGACGCCAATTCTGAGAAAAAAGGATGAAAAATACTCGGAAGTAACAGCGCAACCATTTTAGATTTTTGCATTTTGAAATTTCTAGCCACTTCATTCGGTATATAGTTCAATTCAAGAATCGCTTGTTTCACTTTTCGCTTTGTTTCGGGTTTAACGGAGCCTATATTGTTAATCACTCTCGAAACCGTGCCGACTCCGACTCCTGCCAATACCGCGACATCCTTTATACTAGGCAAGTTGTGTTCCCCCATATGATTTGTTGTTAACGCTATCATATCACCATTTTGGAAACGTTTCAACTGCAAATTCATACCTGACGAAATTGGAACATAAGCCTCCGCGAAGTTTCGTTAGCTCCGTGACTTTTTTGCAACGAATCTTTCCTTGTTCGCTGCCTGTTTGATCTTTGTTATGAAGCTATCGTTTCCGTTAGTTTAATGTGTTCCATGAAAAATCACCGTTAAATAGACGTCCGCTTGGGCGCATATTGTTCGTTGAAAAAAAAAGTAGAGGGGGTTTTCCATTTTATACGGTGGTTTACGACTTGAAAGACGGCGAAACCATTTGTCACCATGTCACCC
>NZ_JCAUAW010000044.1:0-21815 GCF_059692155.1 Paenibacillus sp. JT22N1 | reverse complement strand
CTCTCGGGATCCAAGTCCCACGGGCAGAATCGTTCGATCCCCGGCTACCGCTATCTTACGACCTTACAAAAAAGAGGTCGACCAGAAAGATCTGGTGACCTCATAATACGATAGGGCAGAATAGTTCCAATAAGTGGTAGTATATAGATAACGAGAAGGACGATTCAACATTAGGTTCTTTGTTCGACAGAATAGTAAGCTTAAATTAAATCGTGAAAGAAGCGGAGGAATATCATGCAAATTATGTTCCGTTACAATTGGTTGGTCAGGGAAGAATGGTACCGGTGGTGTGAGGACGTACCGGAGGAGGAACTGCTTCGTATTCGTACAGGTGGAGTCGGGGGGATTTTGCATACTCTTTTTCACATTATCGATGTGGAGTGGAGTTGGATTCGTTCCCTGCAGGGAAAATCAGATTTTCAAGAAAGTTTTGAAAGTTACAGTAGTTTGGAGAAAGTCCGCAACCTGGATGCAGCGTTCCGGCCTGAAGTGCAACCGTTTGTACATTCCTGGGACGTAGGTATGGAGACTCGCCCATTTTACGATCCCCAACCGGACGGGAAAATGGCCGTCGATGCGTGGGGTGAAGTAATGCGTCACATAATCGCACATGAAATCCACCATATTGGCCAACTATCGGTCTGGGCGAGAGAAGTTGGCAAAAAGCCTGTGTCAGCTAATGTTATTGGCAAAGATCTCATCAAACCCCAGTTGTTATGCTAACGGAAACAATAGCGGTAATAAGTATAGCAACTAAAAGGGAGCTGCCGAGGTAGCTCCTTCGCCTTTTTCGCCGTTATGACCGTTAAGGTGAACCCTACCATAAAAAATTTGTTGGGGAAAGTGCGGGAGTGTTGATGAGAGTGTGAGTCTATCCCCTCATGGAATACCCGTACCTAGATACTTTTCTGCATAACGCATAAAAATATCGGCTGCCGGCGAGAGATAACGTCCCTCGAAGGAAAAGATGGCCACCGAACGAGATAGAGGAAGATCCAGTGGGATAATCGAAATAGATGGACCTGGCGTCTCTGCCATCAGCCTAGGGAGTATCGAAATCCCGAGGCCTTCTGCCACCAGTATCCGCGGAGAAGCGCATTCGTAGGTAATGATTGGCTCAAAACCCTCTCTGATGCACGCCGCATATACAAGTGAACGTAACCTCGATCCCTCTTTAAAAGATACAAACGATTCTTCCCTTAATTCCCGGATAGAAACCGCTTTATGTTTCTCCAATGGATGACCCTTAGCAACGGCAAGAACTAACTCGTCATTATACAGCGATTTCGCACAAATTCCAGACGGAGGATTTGAATCTTCCAACTGTGGAAAATATTTATCATCCCATTCATGTGCAAGAGCGAGATCCAATTCGCCCTTCTTAAGTGCCTCAAGAAGCGATCTGGTTGTATTCTCCCTTATAAATACTTTAATCCCCGGATACTCAATCCCGAAGGTTGCCAGCATTCGCGGTAGTCTGGTTTGCACTACGGATTCTAGCGCACCTACAGTTACCTTCCCCCTTAGCTGGTTGTTGAATCCTTTGGCGGAATCTTTGGCCCGTTCCGCCTCCGCTAATGTTTTTTCTGCACCAATAAAAAATATCTTTCCTGCCTCAGTAAGCGCTACACCGCGGGCAGAGCGGTTAAACAGCCTTACACCAAGTTCTCGTTCCAGGTTTCTGATTTGCTGCGAGAGCGCCGGTTGTGCGACTTTCAGCCGTTCAGCCGCTCGTGTTAAATTGCTCAATCTCGCGACTTCAACGAAGTAAGCTAATTGTCTAAACTCCATATTTCCGAGATCACCTAATTTTCAAGATATAAGTAAATCATATTGCTACAATAACATATATGTCTTTTTCTTATCAATTTAACTGTAGTAAAGTAATCATCAACAAAAGCACAGTTTGATTTTCTTGGGAATGGAGGTTAAAAGATGAAGTCGGCAATCATGAGAAAATTTTAAAAGTCGCGTAGTTCATAGGTTTTTTCTTTTCTTTTAAAACAGTAAGCATTTAAAAATCCTCCGTTTTCCTTATTGTTTTGAAGCATCTGATAATTATATAGAAATTTTGTTATAAAAAAAGAAAAAAATTGGGAATTGTAAACTCGTAAAGATGAGCTATACTAGGGATTTGGTATCGTTTCCCAAAAAAAGGTGAGAGGGGCTGTTTACAAATGAAAATAGCTATCATTTGCTTTGATGATTTTACGGATCTTGATGTGTTCCTGCCTTGGGATTTGTTGAATAGAGTGCGATTGGTCGGTGGTATCGCCGATTGGGAAGTAAAGCTGCTGGGGACCGCATCTTCGCATGTGTCTATGGCGGGATTAAGAATCCCCATGCATGGGATGGTTGAGGAGGCGAATACATTGGATGCCGTCCTGTTCGCAAGCGGAAGAGGGGTGCAACCATTGTTCAAGGACCCGGCTTATCTAAGCCGATTTCAACATTCTCCGGATCAGCAATTGATCGGATCCATGTGTTCGGGGGCTTTGCTCTTGGGAGCTTTGGGTTATTTGACAGGAAAGCGGGCTACCACTTATCCGACTGCGGCCGGACAGTTAGCCGCGTTTGGCGTAGAGGTCGTTAACGAGAGCTTTGTAAATAACGGTAACATCAGCACGGCTGCCGGGTGTTTGGCCGGACAAGATTTGTCCGCTTGGGTGATTGATTCTTTGATGGGGAATGAAATGACCCAGCGTGTTCTGGAGACGGTTCAGCCTGTCGGCCAGGGGCTTGAGATTGCTTTGTAATTATGAAATTAAGGTTTTAAGAATAACCGCCAATCGTCGGTTATTCTTATTTATTAATTGCGGTTGGGTATGGATATAAGGGGTATGGATATATGTTCTTGTCTTTTAATGATATATATTCTTGTCCAACGACAACAAACGATGAAGGAGCTGCCACGGCAGCTCCTTATTACATGTTCATAAAATAATAGATTTTTTACATATGTCCAGTTCGGCTAAAGGGCAGCATAGCGAAATTAATTCTTTCTTGATATAAAGTGAAAGCCACTTTATAATTAGCTCTTTGTTGATGGCTATAACAAAAAGTGGAGAGGATGTGTTAGTGTGTACAATATCGGATTAATTGGTGATTATGATGCGGGAGTCGTAGCACATGTGGCTATACCTCGAGCAATCCAATTGGTAGCAGATGATCTTGGCGTCCAAATCAATTTTGACTGGGTTTCAACGCCTTCGTTGGATCAGGATTTCGAACAGAAGCTATCCAAGTACCATGCACTTTGGGTAGTTCCTGCTAGTCCTTACCGTAGTACGCAGGGGGCCCTCAATGGTATCCGGTTTGCTCGCGAACATCAGATTCCTTTTTTAGGTACGTGCGGTGGTTTTCAGCACATGCTTATTGAGTTTGCAAGGAATGTCATGGGGCTTGCTGAAGCGGATCATGCTGAGGAAAACCCTTCCTCTTCTTTGATATTAGTTGCTCCTCTCACATGCTCGGTTAGTGAAAAGATGCATACTTTTAAGCTGACCCCCGGTTCAAAAGTAATAGACATTTATGGAACCCATGAGATTAATGAACAGTATGGGATTTGTAATTACGGTTTGAATCCTGAATTTAGCCCTATGTTAGAAAAAGCAGGCTTGCGAATTGCTGGAGTAGACCCTGATGGTGAAGTTCGCATTATGGAGCTTGATCTACATCCTTTCTATGTTGGGACGTTATTTCAACCAGAGCGTTCAGCATTGAAAAATATCATTCATCCATTGATCAAAGACTTCCTTCGTAAAGCCATCCAATCATCATAACCTAATAAATTAAGCTATCGGAAAACATTAGTTGAACCAAGGAGTAGATTGCCGCGGCAACTGCTCCATTTTCATTAAGCTAAAGGGCAGTTTAGCTTAGCAATCCATAAGAAACAATCCAAGCTGAAATGTGCTAAAATGTAACTAATGTAGACATCCCTCATGAACAAAGGAGCACTGAAAATGAGAAAACTCGTTCTATTTTTGCACGCATCGCTTGACGGTTTTGTAGAAGGGCCAAACGGTGCAATGGACATTGGCTGGATTTCCTACGATGGTGATTTAGAGAAATACGCGAAAGAAATTCTAAGTACTGCCGACACCGTCATTTGGGGACGAGGGACTTATCAATTAATGCACGGTTATTGGCCATCTGTGCCTTCGAACCCATCAGCTTCGCAGCATGAACGGAATCATGCCGAGTGGATCGATAAGACAGCCAAAATCGTTTTTTCCACGACGCTGGACAAAGTCGAATGGAACAATTCCAGACTGGTGAAAGAAGATGTCGAGGAAGAGATCAAGAACCTCAAACAGCAGCCAGGCAAGGATATGGTCATCCTCGGCAGTCCTAGGATCGCACACCACCTTATGCAGCTTGATTTAATCGATGAGTATAAAATTACGGTTTCTCCCGTCCTGATCGGCAGCGGGTTGCCGTTATTCCAAGGTCTTAAAGAGAAGGTCAATCTTAAACTTATCGAAAACAAGACCTTTGATTCTGGAGCCATAGGTCTCGTTTACCAGTCGGTTAGATGACCTTTGTCTCCTAAAATAGATTACGCTAACGGGACACTATAGTTGAGGAGCATGCTTCGTGGCTGCTCCTTTTTCGTTTGCTGAACTAACGGGCAGTTTTGTTCAGGAGAAGGACTATAAACGTCAATATGGAATTTACTTACTTAGGATTTTGTACCAATAAGGAGTGAGTTCGTTATGAACAAAGATGAACTTGGAAAATTATATCCAATAACAGTTGTCCCTTACGATGAAAATTGGACTTTATTGTTTAAAAATGAAAAACAATTTTTAACCAATCTTCTTGGCTCAGAAATAGCTCTAAGAATAGAACATATCGGAAGCACCGCTGTACCAAATTTATCAGCCAAGCCAACAATTGATATTTTAGTGGAGATTCCAAATGAAAGTGGAATTTGTGAATTGTATTTTAGGGACTACCTACGTGAGAACCCTACTGTTGCCAAACAGTATGAAGAACTAAAGCTTAAATTAGCGGAAACTTATAAGTATGATAGGGAAGACTACACTGACAATAAAACGGAATTCATTAGACAAATAACCAGATTAGCAAAAGAGAGGCAATAAATTTTGTTTTTATTGAACTATCGGGGAACGTTAGTTGAGTAAATGTAACAAGAATGAAATCTTATTTTCATATGGCTTTAATGAATCAAGCCTATAATAAAGCTGACCCCCTTTAAAATATAAATAGTTATGACCCACAGCCCGTTGCTGTGGGTCACTTTTTTGTTCATTAAAGTAACGGGCAGGCTAACGGAATGGGACCGCAGTTGAAATAGAGGAAAAAAAGCTCGATTAATGATACTCTGCACCCGTGGTATCCTGCAGGAGAACAGTATTGAGTCATCTGACCTGGTTATTGTCCGAGTCACTCGGTGTTTCCGAATTTGTTGCGTGGTTCACCTGAGATGAATTATTCGCACTGAATATGATCGCGTCCAAGCGAGAAGCCTCATCAGATCTATGGACACGCTGTCCCCGAACCTGCTTCGGCTTGAAGATGGGAACGGGATATCGTTATGCCGAATACGAAAAAAATAAGTCGACCATTTCGTTGGTCGACCTCTAATTTTTCTATTGCGCGGTCAAAATTTGTGGACCTTCAGCCGTGATGGCGATCGTATGCTCGTATTGGGCGGCTAGCTTGTTGTCCATCGTCCGTGCGGTCCAGCCGTCCGGATCGATTGTCATGAAGTAGGTGCCTTCGGTGATCATGGGCTCAATCGTGAACACCATACCTTCCTTGATACGGAGGCCTTTTCCAGGCTTGCCGACATGCATATAAGTCGGCTCTTCGTGCAGGTCGCGGCCGATGCCATGGGCGAGAAGGTCGCGTACGACGCCGAAACTGTGTGATTCCGCATGCCGCTGAATCGCGCTCGTCACGTCGCCGAGTCGATTGCCGGGCTGCGCCTGCTCGATGCCCAGGTCAAGACATTCCTTCGTAATACGCATCAACTTCTCGGCCGTCGGCGAGATCTGCCCAACCGCATAACTCCAGGCCGAATCGCCGAGCCAGCCATCGAGCTCAGCGACAGTGTCGATCGTCACGATATCGCCTTCCTCAAGTGGCTTATTGCTAGGGAAGCCATGTGCGATCACATCGTTGGCGGAGGCACAGGTCGCATATTGATAGCCCTTATAGCCTTTCTGGTATGGCTTTGCGCCGTGCTTCAACATAATGTCCTCGAATATGCGCTCAATCTCGTGTGTGGTAATACCCGGTTTGATAAGCGGGGCGATTGTACGATGGCATTCAGCCACCACTTGGCATGCCTTGCGGATAGCCTCAATTTCATGCTTGCTTTTTAAAATGACCATGTTCGTATCAGGACTCCTTCGTAATAGCTTGCATAGCGAGTCGGGCGATTCGATCGACGTCCAGGTCGGAATTGCCCGCATAGTAGTGCAGCCCACAGCAACCGACCAGCACGGCAAGCATATGGTCGACGCAGTCGTCTTCGCACTGGGCGATCGATTGGAGTGGAACGTACAGCCGTTCCATAAATTTTCTTTTGGCGTGGTGTCGATCCCTTTCAGGCAAGCCTGCATAATGTTCCGCAGCCATTTTGTAGACGAGATATGCGCGGGCGTCCGACTGCCACAGCCGGAGCAGCGCTTTACAATACGTCAACAACTGCCAGTCATCCGGGGGGCTGCCGCTGATGTTCGCCCATTTTGCGATAACTTGCTCGCATCGCTCGAAGCCGCTTCCTAACACATCTTCTATTAATAAATGCCGGTTGGGGTAATAATGGTATACTGTGCCGTAACCAAGCCCTGCCTCGCGGGCGACGTCGCGAATATCAAAGCTGCCGCCCGTGCGAAAGTAGGAGCGCGCGGCGACGTCCAGGATCTGTTCTCTGCGCTGTATGCGTATGAGCTCATTTTGTTCTTTGGTACGGGGGCACATAGCGTGTTAACCTCCTTGTATAGATCTGCAAATATGTCAATATAAAAATAGTAACTCATGGGGTGGAGAAATGCAAAAGTTTTGTTGGTATTCGATAAAATGAAGTACTGAACAATAAAGAACTGTGATAATAAAGTTGTAGACTGGGCGCTGGCGTTAACCTAACGGAAAACGATAGCGCAATAACCAGGGAGCAGCTCGCTACGCGGAAACTGCTCCCTGGTTTCGATAAAGAAACGGGAGGTTATTGAAATCAGGTAAGAGCAACAAATTGAATAAATAGTTCGTTAAGGTATTAGAGGTGACATAAATGAATATGAGAAGTTACTTGATTATTCTGTTAGTAATAATGGTGTCCCTGATTTTTGCTGGGTGTTTAAAAGGTAAAAAAGCACATTCGGACTTAATCGGTACTGTCAATGTAGAAAATTTAGATTCAGCAACAACAGTGACTTATACATTCAAGAATCAAAGTGGAAAAAGGGTAACTGTTATTGGAGGAGCAAGTTATAAGTTACATAGAGACAACAAATTAGTAGAAGAAGGTAATGTTCCAGTAAAAGACTACATTGATTTGGATCCTGGAGAAGATTATACAGATAAAAAGACATTTTCAAATTTGCAACCTGGTTCGTACAGTATACGAGTAGAATGGAACAAAACGGTAGTTTCTGATAATTTTGTTCTAAACTGAAAATGAAATATCCTTTGTTAAGCTAACGGAGAACGATAGTGGAGAAGATTGAGCGTTCGGAAGCTCCTCTTTTTTATTGAAGTAACGTTTAGTTTACTAATGTAGATTCTGTTTACCCATGCGACAGAGTGGATGGAAAATAGATATATGATTAATGCTCCTGCTATCTTCGTGGTGGCAGTATTTTTTTTGTTTCCATCTTTACTTTTCTGTAGAACCATCTTTTTTCAATTTCAACGTATTACTCCAAGTATATATAGAACAACGTAATTGTGATTTCAGTATTCTTGAACTTGGGAACAATACATTATTACAGAGTGATTTATTCATCGTATGTTAGGAGTATAATAATGGGAATAAAGGAATTGCTTATAGCCTGGTTCATTGGCTTTGTGATGATGCTTGGTGGTGGTTTCTTTGGTTATAGAACTTTAAAAGATGTAATTGAACATGGTAAAAGGTACAAAGAAGAAAAAGCAAATAAAGAAACTTTACGGTTTTGGTATCTGGACTGGATTTTTTTACTATTGGAAGCGTTATTAGGGACGCTTACACGACCTGCTGTAATAATATCTTTAATTTTTTTCTTGATTGGAGCAGTTACTTTCGTTCTATATACCATCAGGATTATTGCCAAATTATTTGGCTATGACCTTGTATTTTAACACTTTCACAGTCCAACTCATGTTTATGGCTTTCGCTCAACTAATGGGCAGAAATAGCGCAATAAGCTAAGGAACAAGCGCTACAGCAAAAACAGCGTATAAAGGACACTTTTCCCCTGCAGTTTCTTTGCGCCAATTGTCCAAACAAATACATACTTCTATGGCAAGAGCAATATATCCTTTTCACACAATTGACGATGGTGACGTTTTATTTATGGCTTCAACCAATGAAGTAGATAACCCAGAACTTAATGCTGGTCATATTGGATTATTTGCATCAGAGTTGGCGTGGGATGCAGTATTAAGCAGTTTTGAAATAAATAATTAGTGTAAACTACCGACCCTTGTGCCAGTCAGTTGTTGAACTAACGAAAACAATAGTCCAATATTAAAAGGGCAGGTTAACGTAGCAAATGCAATAATTTCGAATAGCTTGTTAAGCTAACGGATAACAGTAGGTTCAAGTAATCGATGAGACGAAGAGGGGGAAACCGAAATGAAGACGATCAAGTGCATGATGGACCACCTGTACTGGGCGGACGGACGCATCTTGGACGCGCTCGAGGAGAGTGAGACGAAGAACAAGGACCTTCTGAAGCTGGTTCGGCACGTCGCGGTCGCGGAACGAGTCTGGCTGTCCCGATTGCAGGGCAAGGGCAGCACGCAATATTCGTTGTGGGAGGAAGCGGAAGAACTGACGGCGATCCGGACGATGTTCGAAGAAAACGCCGAGCAATATCGCGTCTATATCGAAGGGCTCGAGGAATCCGAGTTGGACGAGATGATCGACTATGCGAACCAGAGCGGGGTTCCGTTCCGAACATCCGTCCGGGACATCCTGTTGCAGGTCCTCTTACATGGGCAATATCATCGGGGACAGATCAACCGGGCACTTCGGATCGAATCGGCAGAGGCTGTCCAAGTCGATTACATCACGTTCGCGAGGCTCTAACAGGGCCTAATAATCACCATTACTCGGAATGGGGTTGGCAATGAACTAACGCAGAACGTTAGTTGAACATATAATCCCAGCTAAGAGGTCTGTCCCATTAATCATTGGTACACTTTATTTGGCATTGAGAATAGGCACATGAAACCACAGAAGAAGAAACACAGTTATTGGCACAGATAGGATATACGCCCACATTGGTCGTTTATAATGTAGTAAAAGCATTAGATTCATAACGGATGCAAAGAAAACTGACGCCATATAAGTCCATCCATTGCTATATACGCATAGTCCATTTGAAATCATAATAAATTCATCCAATAACCACAATATAATCCATATCAGAATATACAAAATCTGTTTAACGATGTTTTTTTGCGGATAGCGATATAAGAAAATCAGCATTGTACATGGATAACTTGTAAACATAATAAATAGGCTATTTGTCAAATGATTCGGAAGTAAATTTGGTGGATGTGGATACGTCCATAAAGAAAAGTCCCACGTGAGCAAGTTATAAAGCATATCGCCGAGAATGAAGTATTGGATTGTAGGAAGATACTTACGCCAATGTTTCCAATCGCCCCACTTCCAAGCGGCAATCATGGAGACAAATGCAACTACAATAGGAAACATGAACATGACACACCTGCTTTTGATTTCTAAAATATGTAATATTTATCATCTCCTCGATTCAGCAATTATACACAGTATAATAATCCAATATTAGCAACTTTGATAAAGCAAAATAGCCGCGAAATCAACGCGGCGGCAGCAATAGCGTATATATCTCTCCATTAACAAACAACATGCTTCAATTTGTGAATTTCGAATTAATGAGACGGCAAAGAAGCCGGAAATGGGATAAAATTCTTGACAACCGACATCAGGGGGCTCCGTACTAGCGGCATTAAGAACGCCAGGCGCACAAAAACCGTCCAAAAAAAGCTACAAGTACGAAGGTAATACAAAAAAACTACCCGAAGGTAGTTAACTCTACAATTTCTTAAAGTTAAGAACAAGTCCACCAGTGCCTTCTAGACTTACAACCCATTTTAATGCGTTGCCTGATCCTATTTTTGCACTCACAGATACTTGAAGATTGTTTAATTCAAAGTTGGTAAACTTGGCTGCGATTTTTTCAACGATTTCTTGAGTAAAGGGAACAAGTTCTTCATTGGTGTCGTCTTCTGTTAAGTCGTCGAGTGTACTAAAGGATTTTTCAACAGATTCTTTTTTGACTGGAATATAGAGCTGGATGTCATCTGGCATAATATCATCATCTCCCTATAATTAATAGGAAAATTATACCATCATGTAGTTTTGAAGTCAGTAAATAAATGTAATTCTTGCATGAACGGAGCCTATAAATAGGCTCTTTTAACTTTGTAGAGGTGGTAGAAAAATGGCAAACGAATTTTTCGCTTATCCTAGCTTTTTTTGGGAATCGGCAATAGAGAGCATCTCACTTCGGACACGGCATTCCAGATGCATATCAAGCTTCAAGACGGACCGCTGCTTTTGGTTTCGCTTCCTTTAAAGGAACAGCTTGGGCGCTCCCATGGGTTTACGAAGAGGAGGGAGGAGGCGATTGCTGGCCAGCTGGGAATCAAAATGGACTCAGTGGAATCGGAACTTCCTTTCCTTCTATCGCATTGATATATTAAGATAGAAAGATCAACGCATATAGAAGGGGAGAGCATATTGATTTATGTGTTAATTGCAGTCTCTATAGTACTCACTCAAATTCCCATCCTAAACAAGTATTTGTCTTTGATAAATACTTTTTTTCACGAATGGGGTCATGCATTTATGGCCCTGTTAACAGGTGGTCAGGTATATCGAATAAAATTAAACATGGATACTAGTGGCTTTGCGCAGACAGGAAGTAAGTGGTGGATCGGACGATTTTTAACCGTAATATCTGGATATCCATTCTCCGCTTTATTTCCTTGTTTTATGATTTTTCTGATTCTCAATAACGAGTATGTAACTGCCTATTGGACTCTGGCAATGATGTTAGCCATAACTATTGTTTTATGGCTGAGAGATTTATTCAGTTTAATATGGGCAGGTTCAGTTTTACTAGTATTGGCGTTATTAATCCTATACGGTATGGACGTTAAAAGGTTAATTTTTTTAGTATTGAGCATAGCAATAGTAAATTCTATAAAGAGTGCATGGAGCGTGTTCGTATTAAGTATTCAAGATTACAGAAACGCTGGTGACGCGACGGCACTATCCCAAATGACATCGGTTCCCGCGTTAATTTGGGGAGGCTTATTCTTTGTCTCAAGTATAACCATTGTTTGTTACAGTGTTTTGATCTATATGGGTGTGGTCGACAATTTCTATCTTAAACTCCTCGATCTTATTAAAACTATAAAGACATTTGCGATTCATTTGGTCAGATTGATTTAACTCAGTATCGAGAGGTAAATAGACATCAGCGGTGATCGGGCCTGCTAAAGGCAACGTATCGAAACCCATTAATGTGAATTAACTCTCGAGCATTGTATAATATAACAAAATTAATTAGAGGGGTAAGTCTATGAAACTTCGCGATTCAGTGAAAGTGTACGAGCTCAAATCTTTAACTGATATGAATGAAAATGAAAAAAAAGCATTCGCTGGATTGCTTCTTAAGTGGCATACAGGTGGCATTAGCGTCCAAACATGCAGTTGTAGGATTTACTAAGAATGTAGGGTTTCAATATGCTAATTTGGGAGTTCGTTGTAATGCGATTGCGCCAGGTGGGGGAAATACAAATATTGCAACGTCCATCAACGCATCAAATGAATTTGGCATGGGGAGAGCAATGGCGGGCATGCATTTGAACCCGCGTACGGGTGATCCAGTAGACATTGCTAAAGTCGCTCTTTTCCTGCCTCAGACGATTCCGGCTTTGTGAATGGAACTGTAATTACAGCCGACGCTGGATGGACTGCATATTAATAAATATTCACAATAAAGTGGAACTGATTGATTATCGCAGCTATTCACAGACGTTTATTTAAAAGCCGCAAAGTTGCGGACTCATATGTTGTGATGTTTTTGACGACGAACATGTTTCCTGCATATCCTAAGAAAAAACTCATCCTGGGTCTTAAAGGAGAAATACATTTGGATATTGCAGGTAAAACAAATGAAAGCTGATATTGCATCTAACGTATTTTATGATTTGTTTCCTCAGATCACCTGTCTCGAACAGGCGGCCACCGGATTTATTTTTACCGAGGGTCCAGCTTGGGATAAAACGGACGGCTCGCTTGTATTCAGCGATATTAAGGCAAACACGATTTATCGCTTGAAGGAGCAGGACCATCTCTCCGTAGTGCGGCGTCCAAGTGGAATGTCGAACGGACTGGCGTTTGACGCCGAACAGCGGCTCATTGCTTGCGAACATGCTGGTCGAAGGCTCTCTTTATATTCCCTGTATGATCCGATTGGACCGATCGTTACGCTGGCTGACCGCTATGAGGGAAAACGCTTGAACAGTCCGAACGATGTGATTGTAGCTTCGGACCGCTCCATTTACTTCACAGACCCCAATTACGGTTTAGTGAATGAATTGCAAGCACCGAAAGCGCAAGAGCAGTTTTTTCAGGGAGTCTACAGGTTATCTCCGTCAGGCAAACTGACACTACTGATCAATGACTTTGCTGGTCCTAACGGTTTAGCGTTATCGCCTGATGAACGAAAGCTGTATGTCAGCGACACGGAACGTCAGCATATCAGAGTGTTCGATCTTGATGAGCAAGGCCGATTGGTGTACGGCAGACTGTTCGCCAAGCTGGACGTGAGCAAGGGAGAGGGCGTCGCCGATGGCTTGAAGGTGGACGCAGAGGGGCACGTGTACTGCGCAGGACCGGGAGGAGTATGGGTGTTTGAACCAGACGGAAGCGTTATCGGATTGTTGAAGATTCCTGAAATAACTTCCAATTTAACGTGGGGAGGAGTATCAGGACGGACCATGTATATTACCGCTACTTCCTCCGTATACAAGATACCCGTTGGGGTGACTAAAGCAGGATATATTGCCCATCAAAATCAAACCTGGTTAAAAAGCGAGTTTGAAAAATTTCAAAAGTAGCCAGATTGGCTACGGCGGGAAGAACATTATAATAATTTTGCACTCAAACCGGCTGCGTTCCAGCCGGTTTGTTGCGTTAACAACAGAGATGAGGTAGACGAATATAGACGCGTGTTGAATACATACACCGCAAAGCAAATAGCTGAAGTTTTGCAGAACGACGACCCTCAAATAAATTTAAGAACGATTAGGTACTACACACAGATAGGGATTATCCCGCCTCTTGAATTGGTTGGAAACAAAAGGGTATACACGGATAATCATCTTCATTATTTGCGTGCCATTCTCTTATTTTCCAAAAGAGGTGAAACCTTAGCCTCAGCACAAGAAAAGTTAGTCGGTTTGCCGATTGAAGAAGTTATTAAAATCGGTGAAAACCTTCGATTGTATCAGTCAGATCAGATTTTTCGAAACGAAACACATGTCTTAAATGAAGATGTTATTATCTCGGTTAGTTCACGTGTTTCACCGGAATTGAAAGTTAAGATGATCGAAACCGTTACCCAATTACTGAAAGGGGAAGGGAACCAATGATAAAAGTCCGGCATGCAAAAACTACCATTGAAAATAAAGAAGGCATGAACCATCTATGGATTCAAATTGCTCCGATTGGTCAAGTTGACAACGTCCGAATACAGATATCTCTTCCGATAGGTATTCATCGAACTCGTAATTGGTTTTGATGAAGATAGCACCGGAGAAATATCTATTCTTAACCCACGAATTGCAAATGATATTTACATTGAAATCTTTACTCGAGAGCCCGTATAGAAGGGCAATCCGTGAATCTCATACCATATGTTGTCGAACATACCAGCAGGGGCAAACGGTCTTACGACATTTATTCCCGTATGATGCAAGACCGTATCGTCTTTATTACAGGAGAAGTGTCGGATGTGACCGCGAACATAGTTATTGCGCAGTTACTATATTTGGAAGCGGAAGTAAAAAAAGTTCATGGACTGAATTAAATAAAGAACGTGTCCGTTGCCTCGAAAAGTTGGGGTTAATGAGAGACGAAGGAAGAAGGGCTCTTCCTGATATGGATCACGTTTCTTTTAGAATAGATGAAGATATAGAGCAAAGGCTAAAAGAGGAAAAGCAAGTATACGATAATTTCATGGCATTTCCAGATCTTTATAATAGAGTACGGATCGACACGATACAAAGCAATAAGAATCAGTCAGAATTGTTTAGGAGCAGATTAGATAAATTCATAACAAATACTAGAGAAAACAAAATGTACGGTCAATGGAATGATAATGGACGTCTACTAGATTATTAAGGTGCTCTGGGGCAATTTTCCCCTTCAAATCCACGTCACTCGGCTGCCATAATGAACAACGACCGCCGATCAAGCCCGCCGAGCTTATTCTCGAAATAACCATCTATTTCGACTATCACATTCATCACCGCCGTTTGCTAATGAGCGACTGTCTTCACAGTATAAGGAGTGGGTAAAGTCAGATTACGTGATTGATATTCGATACTGACCGTATTTATGTGCCACGGTATTGAGCTAACGAGGAACGATAGCTCAATAAACATCAGGAGAAGGCTGCCGACAGCAATGATCGGCGGCCTTCTCCGCTAACTGGCAGGATATCAAAAAAGGTTTTCTTCAATTTTTGGGAAAATTATTACCTATTGTATTTATCTTAGATGCATAACGGAAGGGGTTATAAATTTGGAAAGTCTATTACTCCCCCAAGAAAAGTTTAACGAAAAAAGAGCAGGCAGCCTAGTCGGTACAATAACAGCTGTGTCGGAATATCTTAGATTGCTTTATGCACTGATTGGGAAGTGTAGAGACAGCAGTAGGTCAGGGACTTCTCAGAGTTTTTCCGCGAACAGTCCATACGGGATTTGTACTTCATGTAATGGAACCGAAACCGTGATTGATATTGATCCCGCCCGAATGATCGCATCCGAACTATCCCTAAAACATGGGGCCGTGCTTCTTTGGGCAGGTACGATTTGTGCGCCGGTGTTCAAAATCAAAGCATTGGCCAAGATGATCGGGATTGACTATGAAAAGCCGCTTGCCGAGCAGGATAGGCGATTTATGGATATTTTACTTTACGGTTACAAGAATGACCCTGTTTCCTATGTATACAAAAAGAAACAAGCGACAAGTTTCTACCGCGGATGCGTTGCCGATTTGCGATATATGCGCGATGCGGGAACGAAGAGTAAGGGGAACCTTAGGGCGATCCGTTTCTTCTCCAAGCAAGTCCAATGCGCTGCATGTAACGGAAGCAAGATGGCACCTGAATTAATAGCTACAACGATACAAGGTCAATCGATTGTAGATACTCTAAGATTGCCGATACAGGAATTGTTGCTGTTTATTCGAGGTTTACCCCATTCACTCGACGTGCATGAGTTGAAGGTTTCTAGCCAGGTGAAGGATGAAATTGAATTACGGTTGGTCTACTTAAATAAAATTGGGCTTAAATCTCTGATGATTCACGAAGGAGCCAAGGCGTGACTCATTCACTCAACTAACGAAGAACGTTAGTTCAAATGAATCAGGGAGTAAGTTTTCCGTGCGGCAGCTACTCCCTGGTTTTTATTAAACACTAAATGGATAGTTCCAATATTATATGGGTCAATTGGATTTGTTCATTGAAGCTACTTTTAGCTAATTTAGACGCCTGCAAGTTTCTTCCGGTCAGGTGTAGGCGGAGGCTCTTCTAGCCATTCCCTTTCAATCAGCAAATCAGTTACATCTTTACCGAAACTCATTACTTCAACCATAAGCTTGGAATACTCACCAGCCAAATCAAGTCGCGTCGTCACGGATAGCGCATTTCCAAGATAGGTGAGAGCTGATGAATTAAGTATGTTAAGTAGATTTAGGATCAATTTATCTGAAAAAGGGGATACCGTTGATGTGGTGACTTCTGTATTGACCATGATTGTCCCGAGCAAATCATCTTGAACCAACTTATCGTTGATGAATTTGATTTGATCCATAGACAGTTGTTTTCCCCGTGCCAGTAAACGCTTAATATGTTCGTCCTTAACAACTTGCATAAAAGCTGTAAGAAGGATTAGTCCGAAATAATTCCGTTCTATGTTGAAGAACATTTCGGATATTTCCATTACATTCAGCGTTCTTTGCGGCCAAAACCATTTAGACAGAAAGTTTTCTTTCTTTTTAATAAAGGTAGCATGCTCCGGATAAGGGATCATTGGAGGTCGATCGTAGATTCCCTTGGTTAACATAAGTGTGATGGTTTTGTTGTACAAATCAGTTGTGGACCGTAGACACTGAGTAAAATAGTTTCTTACATCCTCTCGAGCAGTGTTAGATAAAAACAAGGCATATTTCGTCAGGCCAATTCGGCTCACAGAATACACATAACTCAGAGGGAATGTATCGAAAAATAGGGGGGGGGCTGTAACATTGACATCTGCATCAGTAAATCCAATAGGGATAGGGAATTTTTCCTTTTCAAAAAGATCCTGAATGGTTTCTATGTGTGATTGCGCTAAGGTCAACGACAATTCAACAAGTGGCTTTACTTCGTCGTCTTCAGTTATTTTTAGTAAATACTTGGAGATACATATCGCTAAACTGTCACTAATGTAAGATGACCACAATGCGGATATTTCCGTTGAAGACAGTCCAACAACATGAGAACCTACCATAGATAACAACCCCTTAAGTGTAAAAATCAAATATTTATTCCACTCGGTAGCTAATGAGGGAAGTATTGTTAGTATATCCCACCCCATGTCAAGTTATTTATTCTTTCTGGATTTAAAAAACTTGTTACGCAACGAAGAACGAGAGCTCAATAAATAATTATCTGAAGCTGCGCGCAATGGAACGCCGGCTTCTTTAAGTTATCGGGCCGAATAACGTAACACATATGATATTCATTTATCAAAGTCAAATGGATTAAGTACAGAAAATGTATATTTAAGGACTTTGAATGGTGTAAAACCTGAGACTTAGGATATCTGAACAAAAGTGGGGGATTACGCTAACGAAAACAATAGTTCAATCAATAAAGTATGAAGGCAGCCGGAAAGATGATCGGCTGCCTTTTCTCAACCGAGGGACGGGTAGGATTGTTCAGTTTACAAGCGAATATTCATAATATAATGAACTACTGTGGGGGTGGAATTTCATGCAATTTCAATATGAAGTAGATAACTATGTAATGGAAGATATTGATCCAGATATTGATTTTGTTATCAATTTCCTCAAACAAATGAACAACAAAACAAGTTCATTTTGTACATTATCGTTTAATGATTTTTTATTTATTCAATGTGCGGGTTCTAAGTCAAAAATGACAATAGAATACAGATCACCAGATAAAAGCGGAAACGATTTTAGGCATTTTGTAATAGGTGTGAAGAGTCTGATCAAGACAAGTACTAAGGTTCCCTATAGCGGTGGAGAAATAAAAGTAAGGACAAATGAAGTTATGAACTCTGATCAAGCAGTAGTACTATTTAAAGCTTTTATTAATGAAAGAGTGATACTGAGGGATTATGTTCTAAGAGAAACAACAGAAATATTCAAATCTTAAGGCTATTACGGTGATACAGCGTCATTACGCTAACGGGGAACAAGAGTTTGACAAACAAACAGCACGAGGCTACTGGAGATCGGCCTATGATCAAGATATATAAAGATTGTATATATGCTTATATTATTAAGTATTTAATTCCTCAATTTAACTAACAGATATTAAGAGTCAAGTATGCGCTGCCGACATGGATTGGAAGCCGCGTTGCTATTGGGCAGGATAAGATATCCGGGAGAATTTAGACAGATTAATAGCATAAGTCCAAGCCAATATATTAACCAATTCATACACTGTTACTATCTTGTGATTAGGAGAGTGATAGGGATGGGATTAATATTTAATCGAAATGTTAGAGTTACTTTTTTCTCGGGTTTTAACTTTACTGGAAGAAGTCTATCATTTAGACGAGGCGTTGCAGTTTCAAATCTGGGATTATTCGGTTTTAACAACATCATCTCCAGTTTCCGGCTAAGAAATGTTGTAATTCCTAGTCAAGTTACGTTAGTACTGTTTTCAGGGCGCAACTTTACAGGGAATTTTCGAATTTTCCGTGGCAGCCAGAACATTCCAGACTTACGAGCTTTCAACTTTAACAATGTAACCTCGTCGTTTATTCTGGTTGGATTCCGGATAACAACTTCTCAGATTCGTACCATTCAACGTACAGGCGGAATGCCAAGCGGCATTCCCAAAATATAGACTAAAGGGACGCTGAAAAGCGCCCTTTTTTCTTGAATGAAGGGAAGGATTGAGGCCTGTAGAACTTAAATTGAATACATAGAAGTTGTTATTCGACGGTGATGTAATTACGATGGAAGGTAAGTGAAAGGTAAGTTTGTATTACGCTAACGGGGAACTAGAGATAGTGGAGGAGCTTGCTTCAGGCAGCTCCTCTATTGTTTTATTGAAGTAACGGACAGCATAGAATAATAAGAAGTGCCCAGGAACTAAAGGATTATAAACACACATGATGTATATAAAAGTAATATTTGGAGGAATCGGATTTTATGGTAATAGGTCGTTTTCCTGAGCGTATTGTAGTTATTGGGGCAGGGATGGCGGGTTTGGTATGCACTTTGGAGCTTATGAAACAAGGATATAACGTACGTTTATTAGAGGCAAATAGTCAACCGGGTGGTCGCATATACACGATGCGGGATCAATTTGCCGACGGATTGTTTTGCGAAATCGGGGCTGCCTTCATTGGAGCGCATCATTTTCTCACATTGAGTTATGCCCGGCAAGCCGGGGTTCAATTAATAAATTTACCAGTCCCCAATAGAAGTTTGTCATATATCGACGGGAGATTAATAATAGATTCTCCGGCTGAACCTGCACTATGGCCTGTTTCACTTACAGCCGAGGAAAGAATTTTAGGATATGCGGGAATGTTGGAAAAGTATCTCAAGCCGGGGCTTAAAGCGACGGGTAATCCTTTTTTGCCGGGCTGGCCCACAAAACAAGCGGCACAGCTCGATTCAATGACAATGGAAGAATATCTTAAAGGTCAAGGAGCATCTTCGGGTGCGATTAAGCTGTTTGAAATCGGATATATGCAGATGTTAGGTGATGGTATTCGCAAAGTATCTGCATTACAGCGACTGCTTGACCTAAAAATGGCCAGTTCCGAAAGAAGTGCAAAGACTATAGTAGGTGGAATGGATCAACTACCGAAAAAGCTTGCCCTTACAATTGGCTCTAATATCAGTTATGGATGTGCTGTGACGCATATTGAACATAGTAATAAAGGAGTAACTATCCAATTTAATAATTCCGGCGAAGTATTCACTATCTGCTGTGATCGGGTCATTGTGGCCATTCCCTCTACAGTCTTGCGTACAATTCATTTTTCTCCGCCACTTAGCAAAGAAAAAAATGATGTCATTCAAAATCAACTTTCTACTTCCGTTACGCGTACCGTCATACAAAGCCGAACTAGATTCTGGAACAACTTAAGTTCCTTTACTACAGTAAATACGGATCTGAAAATTGGATGGTTGCTTGATGCTACATTCACTCAAACGACATCAAGGAGAGGGTTAATTTGTTCGTACTCCTCCGGTGAATCGGCGCGAGAAATATCTAGAGCTGGTAAGTTTAATTCAGCTGTATCAGAAATCAAACAGGTGCTTCCTGAATTGTCGTATAATTATGAAGGTGGGACGGTCTTTTCTTGGGATCATAATCCTTACTCCCGAGGTGCGTATGCTTGGTATAAGCCGAAACAGATGATTCGAATGCTCCCAACACTGTCTGCCGAACAAGGTAGAATTTACTTTGCTGGCGATAATACAAGTCTTTTTCCCGGTTGGATTGAAGGTGCGATCTCTTCTGCGTTACGAACTGTAAATCAAATTATTGCCGGTAACAGCATATAGTACGGTAATGTATGTATTAATAACTAGTACGAGACAATAACCTGAGCCATGAGGTTGCCGTGGGATATATTAGAGCTTCACATTAGTAAAAGAACGATCGGCAGCCTCGCTACGAACGGGCAGGATAGTTGAATCAATTCCACGAATAATTCAGAAATTGAAAGTGGTCAAGCTTCGACTAATTGGGTCCGCCTAACTTAAGAGGAACGGCTTATGTCCAATCAATCACTATTTAACGAACATATTTTATACCGTAGTGACAAATCACCAGAGGGGACTGAGTAAACATGGGAGTAGGTTATGGTGGAAGTTGTGCAGGTTATGGTAGCAGCTCAGCAGCTATTTTGGTTCTTTTCATTCTTTTGGTTATTATCTTAATGACTTTTGCAATTTAAACCAACATCACCAAAAAACAAAAACGGTCTTATCGCGAACTAGATGCGAATACAGACCGTTTTTTTCTCGTTGTTTAAATGAGGGTGACGAGTGAGTTTGAAGCCTCCTCCAGAAGACATTACCTATAATTTTATTCCTTCCAGCAAGGAAGATGTCCAATCAATGATCATGTAAAGAGCGTATGATTATACCGTAATGAAAATTCACTTGAGGGGAATTAGTAAACATGGGTTATGGTGCAAGTTGTGCAGGTTAAGGTGGTAGCAGCGCAGCAGCTGTTTTAGTTCTTTTTATTCTTTTGGTTATCATCACATCAGCTTTTGTATGGTAATTCCTTAATCCAACTTATCGAGAAAAACAAGAACGGTCTTATCGCAAATAGATGCGAATACAGACCGTTTTTTGTCGTTGTTTAACGAGGGTGACGAATGAGTTGGGTGCTGGCTGGCAATATCAATATATGGTCAAGTGGATGGTTCCGCACTAGGTCTATACCCCCATTTCGATACCCATTTAGCTCCGCGCTATTCCTTCCAACACTTACCGCCAAGGCGGATCAGGCTGAAGTGCCTTATGGGGCTGGCTTGGGTAAACTTCGGGGACATCGTGGGGGCTAGGATTGACGATTGACTGAAAAGCGGCGTTAAGCTAAACATTCCTGTTAGTCCTAAGAATTGGACTTTGAAAGAAAAGGAGCGCCTTAAAGAAGTGAGTTATGATGAAAATTCAGATGTTTGGACTATCAAATACAAAGACGCAAATGGCTTATTAGAAGAACATAGTATGCAAGTTCAAGATAAATAACATTAAGCTAACGGGAGACGATAGTGAAGGAGCATGCCTCGAGGTTGCTCTTTTTTTCTGTTCATTCAAGTAACGGGCAGCATAGTTGAATAAAGCTGTTATAATTATCTTAGGTGATGGTGCAACAATCGTTTCCTTCGACCCGCCGCTATTATACCTTCTTAACTATATTTTCCCTATACTTAGAAACTTTTTCCATTTTATTGCGTTATATTATTTGAATACATACTAACATTGGGGGAACTTATTATGAAAGCAAAATTGAAGGAAAATTTAATTGGTGGTGTAATCGCCGTTGTTATTGTAACTTCGTTATTGGTATGGGGCT
>NZ_JCAUAW010000043.1:0-22863 GCF_059692155.1 Paenibacillus sp. JT22N1 | reverse complement strand
CTCTCGGGATCCAAGTCCCACGGGCAGAATCGTTCGATCCCCGGCTACCGCTATCTTACGACCTTACAAAAAAGAGGTCGACCAGAAAGATCTGGTGACCTCATAATACGAACGGGCAGGTTAACACGGCAACATGGTGGGAAATATTAGGTGTATTCAAAAAAATACTAATAGAAGGTGATAGAGTTTTAACGGAGAATATTTCTTTTAATTCAAATAACTGAGGAAGTGGTTTCTATGAGTTACGATCTTCATATTACCAAGGCTGATCACTGGGTATCTAGCGAGCAAAACCCAATAACAAAAGATGATATAAAAAAAATCGCTGATCTTTTAAATACCTATAGGGGGATACCATTTTTGTTTCAGTATGGCAGAATTACTCTATTCCGTGCTGATGAAATGGTAATCGGCGTAATGATTACTATCGCAAATAGAATTGGTGCTCGAGTTCAAGGCGATGAAGGTGAATATTACGATAATACCGATAAGTCTTATCCGGAACCGCCCGAGCATCTACGCATAGCTCCAGTAATAAATATCTATGAGTCTGAAATTAAAATCCCCGATGATCAACTAAAATTTATTGGATCTCTTGTGGTTGGAGAAGAGATCCAACATGCTAAATTTGGAAAAGGTAAAATTCTTGAAATTATTAGCGAAGGGAAGGATACAGAATTCATAGTAAAATTCATGGAGGAAATAGGAACTAAAAGAGTACTACCTTTTTTTGCGCCAATTGGACCTTGTAAACAGGATTAACTTGTTGAACTAACGGAGAACTTTAGTTCAATACGTTTGAGGTGAGGTATATGCTGCAGGAGATACTTTCAATTATTTTTGGTGTTGCAATCTTCCTAGCTTTTAAATTGAAATTAAGCAAAGACAAATTATCATGGAGAGATTACATATTTGAATTAATCGGGATTACGCTTTTCATTTTAATAGTAAAATGGATAATATCGTTTTTGTAAAACTAAATTCCGCTGCCGACATTGGCAATCTAAGCTAACGAGAAACGATAGCTTCATAACAAGATCTAGCAGGCTGCCGGTTATAAATTCGGTGTCCTATTCCGAGGGACGGGCAGGATAATGCAGTTGGATGCAATTGACAGAAGGGTATATAAAAAGCAATAATTTAGTAGTTGGTACTAGTGTCTGATTGTTAATTGAGGAGATACACAACTATGAAATATTTTATAATAACGGGTACATCAAGGGGAATTGGAGAATCTATTGCTGAACAACTGATCTCACCTGATCGCTATCTGTTCTGTATCTCACGCGAAAGAAATACGAAGTTGATTTGCAAAAGTAATAACATTGAGTATATAGAATTTGATTTAAATCAAATCGACCAGATTGAATCTTTAATGGATCGTATATTCAATTCAATAGACCTGTCAAATGCGGCGGCAATTTATCTTATCAATAATGCATCAATGATAGCTCCTGTAGCATTCATTGATACAGCCAGTGTTAAGGACATAACTGGAAACATTAGTGTAAATCTACTTGCACCAATCATACTGACTTCCTTATTAATAAAGCATTACGAATAATCATTTAATTGAGAAAAGAATTTTAAATATCTCATCAGCATCTGTTAAGAATCACCATCCTGGTATGAGTTTGTATTCGGCTGCTAAGGCAGGGTTGGACGTATTTTCTCAATGTGTGGGCCTTGAACAAAATCACTCCCAAGCACCAGTAGGAATTGTCTCAATCTGGCCTGGAATGATTGACACTACTCTGCAAAGAGAAGCAAGGAACCAAGACAAAGCAAAATTCCCATCCGCAGAGTTATTTGGAATGGTCAAAGATGCTGGTATGCTGTCAACACCAGAGAAAACTGCAAAACAAATAATTGAGTTTTTATTTAAAAAAGACTTTGAACATGATGCTGTCGTTGATATATATGACTATTCAAAAGTTCAACAACATTTTGATACCCCAAGCGAGACCTTTTGAGTAGCCCGCCTTAGTCACTACACTAACGCAGAACGTTTGTTCAATAAGAAACGAGGACGAGGCTGCCGAAATCAATCGGCAGCCTCGTTAAAGTAACGGGCAGAACACTAACAATATATGGTGTCAAATGGCTACCGACATATGTGGGAGATGAATGAAATATACGGGTAGAGAGGAGAAAATTATTTAATGAAATATTTTACGAAAGAATGGTACGAACTTTGTCAAAAAATAAGCTTTCATTTACCTTTAGAGGAAGAAAAACAAGCGGAAACATTCTCAGAAGCATATTTCCAACAACTCTACAGTGCCGAATTAAACAAATGGCTTCATCTCCAAGAAGAAGTGGCTTCCATTATGCAAGCGAACGGAACGAATGAGCCTTTCAATAAAGATAAAGAAACGAAACAATTTCATGAATCGATCATTTATAATCAAGAGCATTTAAAAAAGTCATTACCAGAAACTATTTTGAATCAGATAGCCGATCTAAGGGTCTTTGCCTTAAATAAAGCAACACGTGATGTTATAAATGCTGTAGCTCAATTTTGTGAGGATAATAAAAGGTCTGTAGATACAACAATTGATAATTACAGAAAATATCATACAGAAGCCTCATTATCCATGGATAGAGAAATTGTTGAGAATTTCAGATTTCATGATTGTAGGATTATCAAATCAATTCTGAATGATAAATCCATAACATTACTTCTTGACAACACTGGTGGTTTTACAGACATCGATGAAGTTATCTTTGAGAATGTTACGATAATAAAGCAAGACGCTGGATTGGAAAATTCATGGTGGTTATATGAGGAAGTATATAAAGTGAATGACAGATACGAGTTTCACATGTTGCTTCAGAATCAGGATATGGGGCTAATTGACTTTATCATCTCAGCTGAACAAGCCTTTTTTAGAAGGCTTGGGTCCGATGTTGGTTAAGTTAACGGGACACGTTAGCTCAATAAAACAGCGGCAATCTAGGACTTTATTTTCTCGTCCACGGCTGCCACTGTTTTTATAGTTGGGGCCAGTCTAATACTTTTTTTACGAGTTCTGACGGTTTTATAATTCGAAAAGCCACGTGGGACCAACATATCCAGTCTAATACTTTATTTTCTTTCTACAATCGGCATGGCGAATCTATGCCTTTTCTGTGTCCTTGTTGGCTTAAGAAGGAAACACCTATTTAAATAAAGAAATTATACATATCTAAACCGTATACGGCATTCAGCTGGTATAACTCTCAATGAACGGAGTGTTCAGCATGCTTGGTACAAATCGTCAAATTGGGGACTATCTGAAGCGAATTGGGTTTGATGGCTCGCTTGATACCAGTGCTAAGACGCTGGCCGACCTGCAGGAGTGTCATCTGCACACGGTTCCTTACGAAAATTTGGACATTCTGAACCGCATAGCTTTATCTTTGGATCCTCAGGATGTCTATCAAAAGATTGTTGTGCGTGGGCGCGGTGGGTACTGCTTCGAGCTGAATGCCTTATTCGGCTGGCTGCTGCGGGAGCTGGGCTACCCGGTCACTGACTTGGTTGCTCGATTTTGGCGCGACGAGCCGAATACGCCACCGAAACGACGTCATCATGTCCTGAAGGTTGAGGCAGAAGGGCAGCTTACTTGTGTGATGTCGGAGTAGGCGGGATCGTTCCCCGCAGGCCGATCGCATGGATCGAGGGCCTTGAACAGTATCAAGGCGAAGAATGCTACAAGCTCGAACGCGATCCCTATTACGGTTGGATGCTTTGTGAGCAGAAGAACAAGGAATGGAACCGCATTTACTCATTCACGGCGGAGCCTCAACTACCGAAGGACTTCGCATTTGCGTCCTTCTGGTGCGAGAACGCCCCTGATTCGATTTTTACCAAAGGCCCAATGTTGGCCATACGAACCCCGGAGGGACGAAATACGATAGCGGGCCAAGAATTTCGAATCTTTACCTCGGCGGGGGTAAGGACCTTCACTCCACAGACGGAAGAAGCGTATAAAGCAGCCTTGCAGGAGCATTTCGGTATTAAACTAGATTAATATGTTGAATGTGATATTGAACAGGTGACACTTTTACAATACTTTCATGTAAAGTTGACGCAAGGATAACAAAGGATTGCTAAAGTGAGATTAATAGATGCAAAAGAATACTCAGGGTATGAGTCTAGGAGAAAACCCTTTTATTCAGCAAATGAAAAGTGCGCCCCCAAGGAGCGTGATCTTTCTATTTGTTGAATGAGGGTTTTTTTGTGTTTGTTGAAAAATTAAAACCATGAGAGGATGGAAAACGTTATGAAAAAAATGTCTGCAAAGCTTTTAGGTATTGTTACAATAACGTCTTTGATCAGTGGCCTTTTTCAGCCAAACGCCTGGGTACCTCGCGTTCACGCGGAGGAGTCAGGAAGAAAGTCGATGGAGGTCAACAAAACGTTAACAGCTCCTGTCATCGACGGTAACCTAGATGAGTCAATCTGGACGATGGATCAATCTTTAAACGTTCAAGTTGGACAAGGCTCTTTTAAAGCGTCGAAATTCGGCTTGCTGTGGGACAATCAGTACTTATATATCGGCGTAAAGGCGGATGATGACAACTTATTGGTTGGCCACTCGGGCAACTGGTTTGAACAGGATAATATCAACGTCTTTCTGGATCCAAGTCTGCACCGGTCCGCTCCGTATATCAATGAAGATATGCAGATCGGCTTCGTGTATCAGCCTGGTACGACAACACCAGAGTTTCATTTCGGTGCTGCGCTGAACAATCATACGGGTAAGGATGAGAAGAAAATACTTCGAGCGATAAATAAGACAGCATCGGGCTGGTCTACAGAGATCGCTGTGCCTTGGGAAATGATGAAATTTGATCCTGTGCTGCAGAAGCAGCTGGGTATGGAGATCGGGACGACGGACCGTTATGGTGCCACGACGGCAGAGCAAAGATCAAGCTACTGGAGCGCTTTTGGGTCTTCCTCATTTTGGAACGATACCACTGGCTATGGTACGCTTAAGCTGGTGGATGCAAGTCCAGTCTCAGGTAGTTCGAACCCGGTGCTTTTTGAGGAAAATTTTGATAGTTATGCAACGGGAACGCTGCCTCCTAATTGGATATCCGATGTGAATGCGGGGAGCCCGCCTTTTACAGTTGTCCAAGATACATATGGTAACGGCAGCATGACTTTCGACGGAAATGCCGCTGGCAAGCAGAGCCGCATTATAGCACCTGTGCAGTGGGATAACTACACGATAGAAGCCGATGTGCGCTTTAATAGTTTTCTTAATACGGGAAGATGGGCTTCGATCATGTTTCGAGCACCGTCTACCGGGAAGCCTCCTTACTCACAGATGGCGATTAAACAGAATGGTACCATTGAAACGGCTTATCGAAATTCTGACGGGAATTGGTTCTCTCCCACACCTATAATTGCTACAGGGCCTCAGCTGCAGGTGAATAAGGATTACACAATGAAAGTAAGGGTATTTGATCGCAACGTTAAGCAATATTTGAAAGCCAAAAGCGACACGAACTTTACGCTATACGGCGACAAAAATCTAGCCGCTAATGTGCTTCCAGACAGAGGGAGAGTCGGCTTCCAAGGGGATCAGAGCAAGGTATCTTTCGACAATCTAAAGGTCACTCGGATCACGGCAGACCAACTTACTATCACGGCAGCAAGTAACTTGGAAGCTTTGAGCGGTGCGGCAAGCGTGACTAGCAGCATGTATTATTCGGATGGAATTACCGATACACCGCCTGTGGATCGCGTGAAGCTGTATTCCTCCGATGAAAGTATCATCAAAGTGAACAACAACCAGCTTTATCCCCTTAAGCCAGGGAAAGCAAACATTAAGGCTGTATATAGCAATGTAGAGGCTTCAAAAGAGATTACCGTTACGCCTTCTTTGACAGGAGCTAAAGTAGTTTCCTTAAAGACTGATGAGAAAGGATATGCTCTCGCGACGGTTGGAACTCCGGTAGACCTCAGTAGCGTACAGTTCCAAGCTGAATTTACCGATCTCACCACAGGTGTAGTGAAAGGGAATGAGCTAACTTGGGCATCGACTAGCCCAGCTATTATAATTGAGAACAATAGGCCAAAGGTGCAGCAGAAAGGTATTTATACGATTACTGGTACGAAAGATAGCGCATCTGTCAGTATGTTAGTGCTTGCCAAAAATGCAGGAGATACGGAATATGTCCTGTACGAGGAGAACTTTAATAACTTGACCGATGGTACTCTTCCTACGGGCTGGACTCGCAAAGAAGGAACGACGGCTTCCAATGCTGCGGTGAAATCCGGCGCTTTTGAGATGAATGCACTCGCCGCTCCGGATAATCCATCCCGAGTCATTTTACCTTCGTTTCTAAATGCTTTTGGCAATTACAAGATTGAAGCTGATGTGACCCACTTGCAGGCGAATGATACAGCAAGATGGCACTCCATCATGTATCGTATTCAAAATAACGATTATCCGTATTACCAAATGGCTGTAAGAAAAGATGCAACAGCAGCGAATGGCGTCGAGTTCGCAGAGAGAACGCCTGCCAATGGGTGGAACGTGATCGACAGAGGCTCCAATACCGAAGCCATTGATCCGGCCAAAATGTATCATTATACGGTAAAAACATACGGAAATCGGGTTCAGGAATGGATTAACGACCGAGTCTTGGTGGATACGGATCAGGCCACAGCCTATTCCAAAGGAGGATTGGGCCTGCAAGCGAACGGCAGTAAAATGAAGGTGGACAATATCCGGGTTACGCTGCAGGAAAATGCGCTGCCTGCCATTCCGAATGGCCATTTTGCCGAAGTGACAGAGCCGGAAACCCGCATTGCGATGGCCGCATCGGTCGTAACGGAACTTCGAAGCACGGCAGATTTGGCGAAGTTGGACGCTCCTGCGCTGCCTTCCAACGTCATTATTCACATCGGACAAGGTCTGAAGGTGACGGATCCTAAAGGAAAGCTTGAAATCAGCAGCCTCGATGCACTTCTAGGTAAAATCGGTGGGCGAATCATTCCGGCTTTCTATGTAAAGGATGAAGTCACCGTAGATCAACTGGTTGATTATTTGAAAACAAACAGTTGGGAAGATGCCTCTATCGTTTCCGACAACGGAGAGTTGATCAAACGAGCGAGATCTGCTTACCCAATCATCCGTGGAATTTTGGATTTTAGCCATGTGAACAACCTGTCTAAAGACAATCTCTTGGATATCCGCAGACAAACAGTTACAAGTTCAGCCAGGATTGCTATATTGCCAGAGAAACTATCTACTAAAGATAACGTTTCTTACCTTCAAGAACGGATGCTTATGGTATGGGCCAATGATATGTCCAAAGAGAAGGATAAACAGATTACGCTGCATCAACTCATTACAACAGGCGTAAATGGCATCGTTACGGATTCCCCTAGCATGCAATGGGATGCTTTGAAAGTGTATGACAAGAATACGACTTTGATCCGCAAGCCTTATATTATCGCACATCGGGGTATGCCTTCGACGTCGCCTGAAAATACAATCGAAAGTAACAGGGAAGGATTAGACGCGGGTGCGGATTTCATTGAAAACGATATGTACCTATCCAAAGACGGACATATTGTGATTCATCATGACGGAACATTAAGCGCTACAACGAATGGAACAGGTTTCATCGAGGATTTTACACTTGAGGAATTAAAGAAGTTAAATGCCAATAAACCGCATCCAGAAGGATTCCCGGACGTCAAGATTCCGACTCTGGATGAACAGATCGACCTCGCCAAAGAAAAAGGCGCAATGATTATGGCGGAAATAAAGACAACAAACCCGAAAATAATACCTGCTTACGTCCAACTCATCAAGGACAAAGGTGCAGAGTCACTCATTAATACGATGGCTTTTCATGATGCTCAATTAAAGAAAATGGCGGAATTGATGCCTGAAATGCCACTGGGATTTT
Source organism: Paenibacillus sp. JT22N1 (assembly GCF_059692155.1). Lineage (NCBI taxonomy): Bacteria > Bacillati > Bacillota > Bacilli > Caryophanales > Paenibacillaceae > Paenibacillus > Paenibacillus sp. JT22N1. The sequence goes on along the minus strand of NZ_JCAUAW010000043.1, from coordinate 14,946 downwards.
TGACAGGCGGTTATGCGAACGAGACGAACGTGAATAAATCGCTGCGGGGAACGTTGAAGCTTCTGCAGGGACTGAATGCTTCGTTTAACACGAGTTATGGCGGTTTAGGCAAGAATTTTATGGAGGCTGCCAAGCACCGTGGCTTGGTCATCTCACCATGGACATTTAATGATAAAAATGCCTTCATTCAATTCATGGGACTAGGCGCCTTTGGCATTACGACAGATTACTCATATTACGCTTCAGATTGGGCAGCTTCCATAAAACCTGAGAAGGAGAAGTATGAGTTGGCTAAGGATGAGAGTATTATTTTAGCGGCGGTTGTTCAATCCTATAAAGGGATGAAAACGACCATTGTACCGGAACTCGTTCTACTGGATGGCCAAGAGCTAGTTGATCTGGATGAAGCTAAAGTGACGGCTAAGAAATCAGGAACAGTCCACGCGCTTTTGAGATATACAACAGTCATGGATAATAACAATAAGTATGATATTTATACAGCTCCCTTCTCGATTAAAGTAAAGGGCCATGGCGAAGACGGCAAGCTTCATGAATGAATAATCGTGGGTTAATACTCAGCAAACATACGGATGCTACGATTTTGGTGAAGGTAAGTTTCTTTTGGAGGTGCGCGAGATGAACCCATTCCCTATTATCGCTTCAGTCACGAAAGAGGAACAAATTCCGAAGATGCTCCAAAGCAGCGTGGAGAGAGTCAATTTAATGACCGGCCATATTGGGAATTTGGAGACCATTATTAGACAAGCCCATGATTCGGGTAAAAAAGTCTACATCCATTTGGAGATGGTTTCGGGCTTAGGCAAAGATTCGCATGCCATCCATTACTTAGCCGAAAAATTTCGGGCAGACGGTATTGTGACAACCAAGTCAGCTGCGGTTACGGCAGCCAGACAAGCCGGCTTGAAGAGTATTCAGCGCATTTTTGCGATTGATACAGCTGCTATCCAGACAGCGATTCGTATGATTAACAATTGTCAGCCTGATGAAGTTGAGCTTATGCCAGGCTTAATGCCAAGAGTGATCCATGAGCTTAAGCAAACGATTAAGCAGCCGTTAATCGTAGGTGGTTTAATCCGGTACGAGCAAGAGATCATTGAGGCGCTAGAGAGCGGGGCTAATTTTATCTCAACTGGTGATCCTGCGATGTGGTAAAACGTATTTACAAAAGCAACACGTGTATTTAATATACGGGCAACAAATAGGGTTTATATTTAATTTAATAATTGAATATTCAGCACCTAACTGATAATGACGGGTTGAGAATTGGAGAAAACCCTTGTTTCGTAAAGTGTAAAAATAAGTTGAAGCAACGATAGATTGCTTTGTTTCAACATCGCTTATTTTTACATTTTCAAACAAGGGTTTTTATTTTTGTTGAAAAGGGGTAGGAACGGTGTCAGAGCACGCTAAACATCTTAAGAATGGCTTCGAACCTAAAGGACTTCATGCTTTCGATGGCTATTTGTTTGATCTTGACGGTACGGTTTATTCCGGAAATCAAATTTTGCCAGGAGTGCTATCCACCCTGGACAAGCTTCGTGAGAGAGGAAAACCGATCCTCTTCGTAACGAATACGACAACACATACGCGAGAAGGCGTACATGAACGCCTATCGCACTTGGGGATTGCTTGCTCGGAAGAGGATATTCTAACCGCACTATGTGTATCGCGAATGTACTTTCAGGAGTATCTGCCAGGGGCTAAGGTGTTGATGATTGGCGAGCAGGCCATGAGGAATGAGCTGGAGCAGTATGGTGTAGATACGACGACTGACCCACTCAGCGCGACACATGTTCTTGTTGGACTAGACAGGCAGTTTACGTATGAGAAATTAACACTCGGTATGAATGCTCTCCGGAATGGCGCACAATTGATTGCTGCTAATCCAGATCCATTTTGCCCGCTTGAAGATGGGGCGATTCCTGATACATGGTCGTTGGTCAAAGCCCTGGAGATAGCAAGCTCTCAGTCGGTTTATAAAGTGATTGGCAAACCCTCAGATTACTACGCAAAAAAGGCATTAGAAAAGCTGGCGATCGCACCGGAAGCATGCTTAATGGTAGGTGACAGAGTCTCCACCGATATATGCTTCGGCAATACCAACGGCATGTATACCGCACTCGTATTGACGGGAGCGGATTCTAGGAAAGATATTATGCTTCAAGGGATAAAGCCTGACTATGTATTGGCATCACTCAGCGAGATTATTAGGAAATATTGAAGTAGACGAATTCAGGCATTAACCTCCTCTACATGGAGGAGACCATAAAAAATCATATAAAACCTAATCTCGGGAGGACATGTACAATGAAAAAAGTATTTCTAACACTAGCTGCGATTGCAATGGTAACAACAGCTTGCGGACAAGGTGAAAGTAATCAGAAAGCCGCTCCTGCCAGCACATCAGCTTCCACACCAGAGACAGCGACGAAACAGGAAGCGAAGCCCGTTGAGCTGCAGTTCTATTTTCCGGTGGCTGTCGGTGGCCCCATTACGAAGTTAATTGATCAACTAGCTAGTGACTTCCACAAAGAAAACCCGACGATTACGGTGAAACCAGTCTATGGAGGCAGTTATCAAGATACGATGACCAAAGTCGTCACTTCCGTGCAGGGGGGAACTTCTCCAGACGTAGCGGTGCTGCTATCAACGGATTTGTACAGCTTGATTTCTATGAATGCCATTGAGGATTTAACGCCTCGCTTTAACAAAGAGTATTTCAACGGTTTTTATGAAGCTTTCATGGGCAATACGAAGTCTGGTGAAACGGTATGGAGTGTTCCTTTCCAGCGCAGTACGATCGTTCTTTATTACAATAAAGAATTGTTTAAGAAAGCGGGACTTAATCCGGATAAAGCACCGGCTAACTGGACAGAAATGCGTGAAGCTGCGAACAAACTGACGGTGAAGGATAGTGCCGGCAAAACATCGCAATGGGGGATTGAAATTCCAAGTACGGGCTACCAGTATTGGATGCTGCAGGCACTGTCACTGCAAACAGGGACGAACATTGTGTCTAACGACGGGAAAAATGTTTATTTCAACAAGCCTGAGGTTCAAGAAGCGTTACAGTATTACACGGATCTGGGCCGCAAAGATAAAGTCATGCCGGAAGGCACGCTGGAATGGGCAACTGTACCATCCGATTTCATCAGCGGAAAGACGGCTATGATGTATCACACAACGGGGAATCTTACGAAGGTGAAAACAGATGCCAAATTTGATTTTGGCGTATCGTTCCTGCCTGCTAACAAGAAGTATGGCTCTCCGACAGGCGGCGGCAACTTATATGTGTTCAAAAATATCCCGGAAGATCGCAAGAAAGCTGCTGTGAAGTTCATTGAATTCTTGACGCAGCCGCAGCGTGTCGCGCAATGGTCGATCGATACAGGTTATGTAGGCACGACGAAAGCCGCTTATGAGACAGACCTGCTCAAAAATTACGTGAAGGACTTCCCACAAGCAGCGGTGGCCAGAGATCAGCTTCAATACGCAGACAGTGAATTATCCACGTTTCAGAATGGACAAGTCACCAAGCTGTTTAACGATAACATTCAAGCTGCTTTGCTGGGCAACATGACGCCAAAAGAGGCACTTGATAAATCCCAGCAGCAGGCTGATGAGATTTTGAAAAATTTCCGCAAATAAGAAGCTTCTAACTTGTAGTGTGACTATCACGGCGGCGAGTATTGCCGTGATAGTCATATATAAAAATTTGAGCTTTTATACAGCCGAAACATTAGCAGTTTAGTATACAGATATACGATGTGCGGAGGGATTTAATTGAAACAGCTAGCGCTGCTCACAAGAAGTAAAATCAACTGGAAAGAAAACGCTTTTGCCTATGCATTGCTTCTTCCTTCCTTAGTGTTACTGGGGCTCTTTACATTTTACCCGATTATGAAATCAGTGTATTTGAGTTTCTTCAGCTCAACGCTTTCCGTCAAGAAGTTTGTTGGATTCGATCAATATGCGCAAGTTCTGCAAGATGAAGTGTTTATAAAAGTGATGAAAAACAATATCCTTCTTTCCATCGGCACAGTGCCGACAAGCATACTGCTCGCGATTTATTTGGCGGTTTGGGTGAATAACAAGCTGAAAGGTACGAGCATTCTACGAGCTGCCTTTTTCTATCCGACAATAATCCCGATGATCGCGATAGCGAACATCTGGTTGTTCATTTATACGCCTGATTATGGTTTGCTGGATAAATTTCTAGGTTTTATGGGTATGCCGGTCCACAACTGGCTGGGTGATCCGCATTGGGTTACTTTTTCCATGATTATCATGGTCATTTGGAAGGAAGCTGGGTTCTTCATGATCTTCTATTTGGCTGGCCTGCAAAACTTGCCTAAGGAAGTGTATGAAGCCGCAGAAATGGAAGGCGCGAGTCCTTGGCACGTTTTTCGCAAAATTACGTTTCCATTGTTGATGCCGACGACGTTATTCGTTTTGATTATTGCCATTACGAACTCTTTCAAAATGGTCGATCACCTGTATATTATGACAAAGGGCGGTCCGGACAATGCCAGTAATCTGCTTCTCTATCACATTTATGAGACAGCTTTTAGTTTCTGGGATATGGGCAAGGCATCCGTACTCACCGTTGTGCTGCTTGCTATTTTACTCGCTGTTTCTATTTTCAACTATGCTTATCTAGATAAGCGCGTTAATTACTAGGGGGGGAGCTTATGCTGGCACGAGCATTAAATCGGTCCGTTGTTGCTTTATTAGGCATTGTATTTCTGATCCCGCTGGTGTGGATCGTTTTCACCTCATTTACACCATCAAGCGAAGTCATTACCCGAGTAAATCCGTTCGCGATTGTGAATCCGACGTTTGATAATTACGTATCTGCTTGGACAACGGTTCCCTTTCTAAGGTACTACAGCAATACGATGATAATTGTTGGGGGTGTTCTAGCTGTACAATTGATTACGGCAACATTGGCTGCCTACGCATTTGCGCGTTTGCGTTTTATTGGACAGGGTGTCGTTTTTATCTTATTTCTTGTTCAAATTATGATACCCGCAGAAGTTCTCATCTTTCCAAACTATACCGTTATTAAGCAGCTTGGATTAGTGGATACCAAATTAGCGGTTATGCTGCCTTTTTGGGCATCTGCATTCGGTGTTTTCTTGCTGCGGCAGACATTTAAGCAAATTCCAATAGAGCTCGACGAGGCGTCAAAAGTGGATGGATGTCAGTGGTGGCGTACCTTATGGCATGTGTATTTCCCTTCCGCAAAGCCTACCTATATAGCGTTTGGCTTGATCTCAGTCAGTACGCATTGGAGCAACTTCATGTGGCCGCTCATCGTGACCAACTCGGTGGAAAATCGCTCACTTACCGTAGGTTTGGCTATATTCGCTCAAACCTCGGAGACGGGAGCACAGTGGGGGACAGTAACCGCCGCAACGCTTCTGGTTGTTTTACCGCTCTTATTGGCATTTTTCGTCTTTCAACGTCAATTTGTCGCGAGCTTCATGCATGCCGGACTCAAATAGGTATGAACGATACATGAGACTAATTTATTGAAAAGGATGATGACCATGAACTGGAACAACCCTACACCGTGGGTATTTGCACATAGAGGTTCTTCTTTGGAGGCACCGGAAAATACGATGTCCGCATTCCAACTTGCGGCAGAGCAGCAGTGCGATGTCATCGAACTTGATATTCATCTAACCCGTGATGGACAGGTGATCGTCTGTCATGATGAAACTATGGGTCGGACAACGGATCAAAGTGGTGTGATTGGCGAACTGACGCTTGCGGAAATCAAGCAAGCCGATGCAGGTTCCTGGTTCGACTCCAGATATAGAGGTGAACAGATTCCGCTTCTGAAAGAAGTTCTCGAGCAGATACCTGCACGTATCGGACTAAACATCGAACTGAAGCAAAGCTACGACGGCCGCATTGTAGAGCCGTTAATTAAGCTGCTGCGTGAATATGGGCGGTTGGATGATGTTTTATTCTCATCCTACGATCATAAACTGCTGCATGAAATCAAGCAAAAAGCACCCGAATGCCGAATCAGCCTGGTGTATGACGGTAAACTTCTGAACCCGTTAAGACTAATTGAGGATTTCGGTTTGGATGTATTTTCCGTATCCCTTCATGCTTGTATGGTGGATGCCGAGGATGTCATTGCTATTCGCAAGAGTGGCAGACATGTGATTGTTTGGACAGTCAATGAAGCAGCCATCATGAAGCAGATGCTCGCATACGGCGTATCTGGCATTATTACGGATGATCCGAAGATTTTATGGAGCTTGATAGCCGTAAGCTAATTTACCGAACTGCTGCTCCAGTAAAATTTTCGAAGTTATAAGAACAAAAAAGTCACGTCATTCGTGACTTTTTTGTTTGTGTGGGGAATCGGATAATGTTCTTGACATCCGACATCTCTTGTCAAAACCAAATGACAAGAACCTTATCTCATTCCCGATTTTGACAAGAACATTATCTCATTCCCGACGGATTGCTGGAAAGAGTGGCCTTACTGATTAAGCTAACGGGCAGGTTAGTTGAGAAAGGATTTGGAAAACATAAACATAATTAAGGGAGAATTTAATATGGGGACGGGTTAATAAATGGGCATTTTTTCGTTGATAAGACCTTTGAAAAAATATGTGCATTATGTTGATAGAGCATCTTTTTATGAATCGCTCTTTCTTAGGAAAAAAGCAATTGAAACAATGAAGGATGCAATAAATCAACCATTTTCTAAAAAAGAAAAGGCGAGTGGTTTGATTTATTTGGGAATTTTGTATTCGAAAATGAACGAATTTAATCAAGCGTCAAATTTTTACCATCAATCACTGGAATTAGTATCAGATGAGCAATTCAAATATAGCAATAATTTCAAAAAAATCATTGAAACATTTCTTAAAAACGGGGAAAAACAAAGAGCATTATTTTGGTTAAATAACCTTCTGGAACGACAAAATTACGACAGGAGATTTGCGAAATTAACTGTTCTAAAAAAGCATTTCGGTTAAGCTAACGAGGAACGATAGCTTAATAATAAGACAGTCATCGACTTTTAAACAAAAGTCATTGACTGTCTTTTTTTGAGCAAACTTTGGTATATCACTTCAGATAGATATGAGCAGACTCTTCAGTACTTTAAAAGTTTGATATAAATGATACTAAAAGGCTAGATATGAAGGTGATGGATTTTCATGAAATGCCCCTTTAGATACAGGTGCAAGGGAAAGGATGCTAGAAAGTTGAAGTGATTTTTATGAAAGCACGATTTTATAACAGATTGATTGAATATCAAACCAACTGGATAAAATAAACATATCGTACATAACAAATATTGAGTATGGAATTGAAAGAAACAGGGAGATGAAAGGAAAATGAGCATCGAAGAAGGATTACAACAAGCGGAGCAGGGATATCAAAAAATATATGAAGCAAATAGTTTGACGAGCAGTGCAATAAAGAACGCATTTTTATTTACATGGACATGGTGGCTTGGAATTGCATTAATCATTATACCGTGGGCACTTTGGTTTACGTTTGGAAAAAAAGAAAGCATGGGTCGTTTACTTTTAGCAGGCTTTACCTCTATGCTTCTCTCTTGTGTTATAGAGAGCATCGCTATATCGTTAGGAAAATGGTCATACCCTTTTACAGTAATTCCTTTTTTTCCTGTGTTGGATATTGTTTTTGATTGGTGCTTATTACCTGTAGCAGTCATGTTTTTTATTCAATTGAAACCCAATATTAATCCCTTGATAAAAGCAATTGTTTTTGGTTTGGTAGGTGCGTTTATTTTAGAACCTATTTTTGAAAAACTTCATTTTTACAACGCTAAAGGTTGGCATCACACATATGATTTTCTTTATTCATTCTTCAATTTTTTTAATCTCCTTCTGGATAAGTACAATGAATAATTTCGAAAAAATCAAATCGGATGAAAATGTTAAACGGGAGTTTAACTTTAATTTTTTGCGTAGAAAAGAAAAAGTACGATAAAAGACAAGTTCTATCCAAAGAACCACTCCATTGGCAGGAGTGGTTTTGTCTTTATATGCTGATATATATGGTCAAAATGAACTTTGTGCTTAGATACATTACGGTGAACCGTATCATAGAGAGAATTCTTAGTCATTGAACTAACGGGGAACGTTAGTTCAATCAGATCATGGAGCAGACGCCATCACGGCAGCTGCTCCATTTCTCATTAAGCTAAAGGGCAGGTTACCGCTAATACGAACGGGTAGTATGGTTCCAAAGTATGGTAATATTATATTTTTAATACTATTAGTTAGGTTTGATACGATACTTGTAAGAAAGGAAATAAGCAATGATCAAAGATGATGAAGAGTTTTATAGTTTATTAAGTAGAAGAAATTCCGGTAAAGTTACTTGTGGTTTCGAGGACAGAAAAAATATTGAAGACGAGGAATTAAAAGAAGTTTTTTTAAAACGAATGGGCCATAACCCCAAGAAAATAAAGGGTAACTGGAAACAAGTGAATAGAAGCTATGCTAAAAATATACTTACATATACTCTTTCAAAAAACATGACTCATAATATCGATTTGGAGACAAAACCATTGGCTGAGAAATTAAGTAATTACTTTTTAGAGAAATTTCAGCCAGAGGCAGTTTTTTACACAAATGGCCAATTTGATTCAAATTCTGGATACTTTAAGCTCTATGGGTGGACAACAATAACTAGTTCCAAATTTTATACTTATGATACAGGTATAGTCGTATTCGATAATGATAAAATAGGAATGCTTTGGGCGACAGATCCTTTATAAATACCGCGTCTGACTAAGTAATATATGTAAATCGGATTAAGCTAACGGAAAACTATAGAGAAACGATAGTTGGATTGGAGGAGCTTGCAAGACGGCAGCTCCTTTTTCATATGTTGATGTGACGGGGAGGATAATGGAAACAAGTTGGAGAAAATTAGGAGGAAGAACGCAAAACGATAGTCCAGCAATATAAGAAAGCAGTCGGCTAATCCAGAATCTTTGATTTCTCATGTTAACAGCCAGGATAACTTAATCACTTCTAGAATACTTTGAATATGGAAAATTTGTGCAGTTCATAAAAAGAAGTTAGCTGAAACAATTGCATTATAGGAAGAAGTAAAAAAAATGAGAACCTTTATTTACTTTGTCAGACATGCCGAATCACCATATATTGAAGGTATGGAGAGGACAAGAGGGCTGTCGGACAAAGGTAAATTAGATGCACTTAAAATCAATGAAATATTGAAAGATGAAGAAATTGATGTTTTTATATCAAGTCCGTATGAAAGAGCGATACAAACTATTAAAGGCGCAGCCGGAACTAACGAAATTATATTATCTGAAGAGCTCAGAGAAAGAGAAATTGGTCAGATCAAGAATATGAATTTTATGGAAGCCAAGCTGAAAGTGTATAAAGATATTAATTTTTCATTTTTTAATGGTGAATCAACCATTTATGCTCAAAGAAGAGCAGTGAAGGTAATCGAAAACATTTTAAATGAAAATATGGGAAAGAAAATTGTAATTGGAACGCATGGAGATATTATGACTTTAATAATGAATTACTTTGATAACCGATATGATTTTGAATTTTGGGAATCAACCTCAATGCCAGACATATATAAATTAGAATTTGAAGAACAGAAATTAATAGTAGTAGAGAGACTATGGAGATGATTATTGGAGTAACTCGGAGAAGGCAAGGGAATAATAGATTTAATACGCTTTCGCAATAACATCCTCTGTAAATCCCTCTCTTGGACCGTGAATCGTTGTTTGTAGGTTCAGTGACATCGCGGTAAGGAATTTTTGGAAAATCTAATCGACAAGGGAATCAAAAATTGAGGCAGATTGTGATTGGCATCGTAAGTTGCGCAACATAGGATGCCTCACATGCAAATCGACTGCGGATGGAAGGCATCTCTAAGGTCGATTTGAATAAAGCCGGTAAAGTCGAACTCCAATGAACTGGCGAGGGAGAGTAAATTCTGCTCTGATCGGCTTGACTCTTATCTACTAGTAAGTAAAAATACAGTTATGGAAAATAGAAAAACACAAATTTTAGACTTGGCACTAAAACTTATTCGAGAAAAAGGATATGTTGCCATAAGTTATGATGATTTGTCCAAACAGCTGGGCGTAACCAAGGCAAGCATTCACTATCATTTTGAAAAAAAGGAGGATTTAGGAGTTGCCGTTACCGAGCGGATGCAACAAAATTTGCAGAATTTCTTATTATTCATTAATCATTCTACAATGACAGTAGAAGAGAAGCTTATGCAGTTCATTGTTAGACAAATTGAAATAAGCGGGGATGGAATATGCCCAATTTCGTCATTACAATCTGATTTTGTATCCTTACCTGATATTATTAAACAAAAAGTACAGGAAGTAAGTAAGTTTGAATTAAAGGTTTTAATAAATATTCTTACAGAAGGGTATAATGAAAATATCGTTCCAAAATCAGAAGATATTGAATCATTAGCTTATACCATTCTGTCATGTATAAAAGGTGCTCTGCAATATAAACGAACATTGGAAAAGGATGTATTATCCCAAGTTCTGATTCAGATAAACCGTCTTATTAAAAGTTAAAAGGCGGTTTATTTACGAATTACACTTACTAACTAGTAAGTAAAATAAAATGAGAAAGTAGGAAATTACTAAAATGAAAAGAATGCTTTTGGTTATTCTTATAATGTCCTGCTGTGCTACTTTTATTACACCTTTATTTCCTTTGTACAGTGAACATTATCGATTGAATAGTCTGCAAATTACGATTTTGTTTGCCATTTATGCTGCTTTCCTGCTTCCGACATTGCTTGTCGTGGGAGCCAAAGGCAACGCTTGGGGATTGAAAAAAGTACTTCGCAGCAGTATTTGGATCTCCATCGCATCAACGTTGCTCTTACTAGGAAGTTTTGATGCTTGGATGCTCTATGCTGCAAGGATATTGGAAGGTATAGCATATGGCGCTTTTACGGGTACTGCAGCAGCTTTTTTAATAAAACAAATCTCACCTAATAAAGTAAGTACAGCTATCAAGTTTTCGGGAGTAACGATACTCATCGGTTTTGGCCTAGGTCCAGCTATTGCCGGTTTAATTTTGCAATATTTACATCTGCAGCCGCTTCGAGTACCATATTGGTTTCTACTTGTAATGTTAATTTCTTCCTTAGTATTTCTGGAGACTCTTCCTAAACATGAGGATTCTTCAATGCAAAAGCCGGTTAAGACTAAGATTTCACTCGGTGTGCCCAATAGTATTCGTTCACATTTTTGGTCATTTGTTGCACTGCCGATCTTTACTGTTTTCACAATTCAAGGAATTGCGTTTTCCCTTATACCTTCATTCATCAAAAATGTCATTCACACTTCAAACCTCTCCTTTTCCGGGTTATTAATTTTGTTGCTTCTTGGAGGAGGGGCCTTGGCTCAGTTTGTTCCTTGGCCGAGTAATCCAGTCTCACGGATGCGCTTTGGAATCTTACTACTTGCTATTGGATCATGGGGCATTGTATTTTCTGGTCTGACAGCGAATGTATTTTTGCTTTGGGCCGGCATATTCATTCAAGCAATCGGCGGTGGGTGGACGTTTCAAGTTTCTTTAAGGTTTGCTAGTCAGTTGCCGAAATCAGAAGAACGTCCACGAGTTATATCGGCTTTTTATTTATGCGCCTATTCCGGATTCATTGTTCCGGTTATTGGAGTCGGAGTCCTGTCTCAATTTTTTAATTTAAACTTTTCATTGATTCTACTAAATTTGTTTGCTGCGCTAATCGTTATCTATGTGTTGATTTATTCAGTCAGATTTAATCGTTATTATTCTAATGTTACGTCACAATAATCATCATTATCGTTTTTTGCCATTGTTTATAACTATAAAAGTAAAATTTTTGAATTGATAAATAGGGGGATGAGAACATGTATGAACGTATTTTGGTTCCAGTTGACGGTTCCGAACACTCCAAACATGCATTGAAATCAGCTCAATGGCAGACGCAAAACGCCGGAATAAATGCCCGCATAACGCTACTTCATATCATTCCTCGGAATGATATCAATACAGTTGCGTACGGGGTGGATCTTGAACAATTGCAAGAAGAGGAGGCTAGGAGGATTTTAGAAGAATCCGCACAGGTTCTTTCAGGGTCATCTATACAATATGATATCGAATACCATATTGGGGATCCTGCAGAGATGATATGTAAGAAGGCGAAAGAAGGAGATTATGACCTGATCGTAATGGGAAGCAGGGGACTTAGCCTTTTTTCAGAACTGTTCGTGGGAAGTGTAAGCCATAAAGTAATCCAACACGCTCATTGTGCTGTAATGATTGTAAAATAACTCATGCTTGAAAATGCGACCAATACGACAATTGATGTGAATTTGGTCAGAGAATTGATGATTGTAGTGAAGAACTATATAATGCACATGTTGGTTGTTTGACTTCATGATTGAAGGATACGACGACAAGCCTCCGGGATGCCTACTTGTCAATATGGAAGTGGAGCTTGCTCCATGGGATCACGAAGTGGACGTCAAGGTCGGAGAAAGCTTCGACAGGATGGAGTAGTTTCTTGCCGAACTGAACTGATACCGGAAAGTGAGCTGCATCCGGATTATGTCATTCCAAATCCAATTAGCATTAGCGTAGTACTAGCATTATTCTCCGATTGGAAATCGATAAAGAGGTCATGAATTTTGGTATAATCGCAACGACGATTAGCGATTGCGGGGGAGACATCATCGCAGTTGACGTGAATCAAGTTGGAAAAACATCGACGATTCGCGACATTACGATCAACGTAAACGATCAGAATCTTACAGATCTGCTCCTTGGAGCGTGTCGGGAAACTGAGTGGAGTTAAAATCAAAAACGTCTCTGACCAGACGTTTTTGATGCAATTGGGAGGGAAATACGCTGCAGCCGTCGCGCTCGAACCCAGCGGCGCGCCCACTTCACCTGCCGATATCGCTAATGCAATTGCGTTTTTTGCTGCGCCAACGACACATTTTATTACAGGACAAACCCTCTTTGTCGATGGTGGAAAATCTCTTGGCTGACTTGGTATATAATAACTGGATTAAAAGTTACTCCAATGTTACCCCTAAGCAAATAGTCTGAAGTTATTCGGTTTGAATATCCTGTTAAAAAAGCAAAAAGCCCTTGATTTCTTTGCTAAGCGACAATTTGAAGTATTAGGTCCTGGTCAGGTCGTTCAACTAACGGAAACGTTAGTTAAATCACGACATGACGGCAGCCGACACACGATCGGCTGCCGTTGTCCGTTGAAGTAACTGGCAGTAGAGCGTGCTATGAGTTTGTGTTCCATCAACGGACTATGAGTTACACAACAATGGTGAGGCTGCAGGTACATTTGGCAGCCTTTCGCCACCTAACGGGTAATTTAGCGTAAAGGGTGACAAGCATCGGTATATACTGCGACTTACTTATTTTCCTGTTGCATTGGAATTGTTGTGGATGGATTAAGAAAAGCGTGACAACAAAACACCTGCAATATTATTTGGCTTAGTTTCATATATTGATAGGAATATGAAAACACCTAGCATAATAATACTTGTTTCGGGGTGATAGTTTAATGAAGTATCTTATTCAAACATTGCTTACTTGTTTATCATTTTCCGTCATTTCTGCTTGCACATCGCAATCTCCAGTAGCTTTAAAAACCATTGAAAATACAGCGACAGTTCAATTAGTAGTAAGCACTAACGAGAATCCAAAACCAATTCAACAATTTTTAAATGCGGGTGATATTAATTCGTTACAAGTAGCAGGTGGTTTACCGAGTAATGAGAAGCCGAACCCATTATGGAAAGAGGACGCGAAAGGAACAAAGGTTATATCCAAAGTTATGGGTTGGCTAAATTCATCAGAGATAGTTAATGGAGAAACTAATTGGGGAAAACACGGTTATCCCAATATTTTGAATTTCTATTTGAATAGCGGACAAGTAGCTGTTGTTGAGCCTGCATACAATTGTGACACGACAAAGGATGATAAAGGTTATGTTACAAAAAGATGTACAACTGCTAATGGCGAGATTGTCTTCAACTATGAGTCAAAGCATATTCGTTTAAAATCTCCAGAACTTTATGATTGGCTTCAAGGTGGTTGGAAGAATGAAAATTAAGTCATTGCGTGACAGCCCTTTGCTCCGCTAACGGTAACGTGCGATTCCTAATTATGGTAATATAAGAGCAGGGAAATATTTATCTGTGGTTCTGGGGGGGGGGTATAGATGGGATATTCAAAACGTAGGTGGTCTTTTGTTATAGGCAGTATAATAGCTGCTTCTTTTGCTTTAGCGATTTTTGTACCTAACTACTTTACAAACAATCATCCAGAAAATCCTGTTATAAGAACAATCGCATCCAGCAACGCTTTTGATGTAACCGATACACGTAGGCTTGTTGGGTGGGCAAATAATGTATTTGTCGGGAAAGTGATAAAACAGGATGGAACTAAATCATTGGATGGCACTCCTGAAACTCAGTTTAAGGTGGAAGTGTCTGATAATGTAAAAGGTAAATTTAACGGAACAGTAATTGTAAATCAACAAGGTGGATTCAAAAGAAATGAATTAATACTATTTGAAAATGACCAATTACTTCACGATGGACAATCATATTTATTTGTAACCAAACATTTGAAGGAAGAGAATTGGAATACCTTAGTACCTGTTTACGGCGACATTCTAATTGCCAATGAAGAAGAAAAAAAAGAACTAATTGAGAAATACACAACAGCTTATAAAAATGAAATCCCATTTAATATGAGCAAGTCATTAAACTACCATGAAAATTAAAAATCGGCAGTCGAAGAAAAAGAACAGCACTAAAGAAGACGCAGCTAATTCATTTTTTGAAAATGTGCAGCGCCTAGGATATTGGTGATCCGT
>NZ_JCAUAW010000042.1:0-28877 GCF_059692155.1 Paenibacillus sp. JT22N1 | reverse complement strand
CAGTGACTTAGGGTACTTTTAGGAATGTTTAATTCTCTGGCTATTTGCGTCGGTTTCTTACCTGAAGACTCCATGTGTTCAATCGTATTACGTTTAAATTCTTCATCATAAATTTCTCTTTGTGTGCTCACAGGGGGACACCTCAACCTTTTATTAGATAAATTTATTATAAAGGTTGTTCCTTAGTCTGTGTCTACTGTTTAGTCTAACTTCAAACAGCTCAAATTAAAGCAAAAGAGGAACGTAGCGCCGCTATTTCGTTGTTTATTAGCTTCAAATACCACAAATTTCATCAAATAACGCCACCTCGTTCCGCTAATTCAATTTTTAGCGCATTTCATCCACTTTAGCGGCTTGTCGTTCCGTTAAGAACAACTCTGCCAAAAACTCACCCTGATGGCGGAAGTCCTCATGGATACGTGCAACCATCGCAAAGCAAAAAATGCCCCCGATAATCGGGAGCATTCCTATCATTTCACTATTAAGCTTTGACTTTTGCTTTGATCTCTTCAAGCGGCTTGTGGTTTCCGTATTTCGGATACTCACGCGTGGATGGAGCCGCCCAGTGAACCGCATTGCTGATTACGCGGCGGATTTGCTCATTGTAGTACGTACGGTATGTTTCGTGCCCAGGACGGAAGTAGAAAATTTTCCCGTTGCCGCGGTTGAACGTGCAACCGCTGCGGAAAACTTCGCCGCCTTCAAACCAAGAAACCATGATCAGCTCGTCCGGCTGAGGGATATCAAAGTGCTCACCGTACATTTCCTCTGCTTCAAGATCGATGTACTCGCCGATGCCTTCAACGATTGGATGACCCGGAGCAACAACCCAAAGACGTTCCTTCTCATCAGCTTCACGCCATTTGAGGTCACAAGAAGTACCCATTAACTTTTTGAACACTTTGGAGAAATGTCCGGAATGCAGCACGATAAGCCCCATGCCTTGCCATACACGCTTTTGAACGCGGTCTACGATCTCGTCCTGCACTTCGTTATGTGCCTTATGTCCCCACCAGATGAGGACATCTGTGTTATTCAAAACTTCTTCGGACAAGCCATGTTCAGCATCATCTAATGTCGCATAAGTGACATCAACTGCTCCGCTCAAACCTTCACCAATTGCCGTGTGGATACCATCTGGATACGCTGCGCGTACGACTTCGTTTTCTTTTTCATGACGGAACTCGTTCCAAACCGTTACTCTAAGCTTCTGACTCATCTTCTTATTCCCTCCAGGGTAGCGTATTCATTCATACTTTTGAGTATAGTCACTCCCTCGCCGAAAATAAAGGCAAGATCCTGCCTAATTCTTATTCAATAGTGTCCTTCCCTTTCAAACAATGATATACTCATTACTGATAAACCTTACGTTCCGCCACTTTTTACGTATTCAAAAATGTCTTTCACAGTAGTGAGGTATACATATCCATGGACCCTATACATAGCTCTAGCACCTTTACCGAAATTGTTAATGAAGAAGTCATCTATCAGAACCCTTTGCTCTTTTTGAAAATTTGGGAAATGAATTCTGACACCCAGCAATTCGGGCCTCCTACTCCTTGGCGTTGGCATTCACATATGCAAGTTGAATTTCTTGTGGTCATAGAGGGTCAACTCGGCATCCAAACGAAGCACGATTTTACGGTGATGGCCCCTGGAGATGTCATGGTCTTGGGCTCTTCCCAGCCGCATCGTACGTATAAGCACTCAGCGGATGCCTTGCGACAGATCGTTTTTCAGATTGATCTAAAGCAGCATTTTGACCTTAGCACCATGCCCTACCTGCATTGCTTCTCGGAGCTGACTCATCCACTTGAGCAATTTAATGAGCTGTTTCAAGGCAATGCAAACGTCAAGCAAGCTGCTTACAACCTCATCATGCAGATTTACGAAGAGTCGCAATCCCGTAAGATTGGGTATGAGTTGGCGATCAGTGCAGCGATCAAAAATCTCTTACTTTTAATGCTGCGTAATGACAACCGAGATTTCTCGGCTCTTGCCGAGGATTCCGGCATTTCTCGTGTGCGTCCGGCACTAGACTTTATTGACGAGCATCTGAGTGAACGGATTTCGGTCGAAGACATGTGCAGTGTGCTCAATTTGAGCTATCATTACTTTATTAAGTATTTCAAAAAGGTGATGGGGATATCCTTCGTCGATTACGTTAATTACAAGCGGATCAAAAAAGCCGAGCGTCTCCTTTTAACAGGCGACCTCAGCATTATGGAAGTAAGCTTTGAAGTAGGCATACTGAATATGGCGCAGTTCTACAAGCTGTTTAAGCGTCATAACCAATGCTCGCCCAAAGAATTTAAACAACGCATGCGCAGTCAATCAGGGTTGACGCCTCTGCTTGCGCAAGCGGACTAGCGCGTTTATAGCCTCCACGGGAAATCCCGTAGGAGGCTTTGTTATATCCATCAAGGCAGGAAGCCTTGTTGGCTGACAAACACACGCTCCTGCGGGAAATGCTGCAGGAGCTGTTCGCGCACGCGCTCGTACGCATCCCGACTGTACCAGTCTGGTAGCTCCAGCGCGTCATAGATAGCGCGCACGCCGATGCGTTCCGTGCGCTTGCCCCCACTGCCATCGCCCATGAAGTAATCGTCGATGCACACCCGATCCACGATGCCCGCAAGCAGCTCGGAGAAATGCTCCGAGCTCGGCAGCGCTGGCGCTATCGTGGCCTGCACCGGAATGCCGCGAGCTGCGAGCTCGCGGATGGCATTTAGCCGCGCCGGAATCGGCGGCGCGGACGGCGTGAACGCTCGGCGTATATCCTCGCGGTCGGTCTCGACCGTCATGCTGACTCTTACGCGTTCGCCGAGCAGCTTTAATACATCCGCATCCCGTGTCACGAGCGGGCTGCGGGTCTGAACGAACAAGAAGTCCGGCGGATTCGCGGACATCACCTCAAGGAGCGAACGGGTGATTCGCTCCTTATGTTCGATCGGCTGGTAGGGATCCGTGGCCGATGACATGAAGATCGTTACCGGCCCTTTGCTCTTCGCTTTAGCCAACTCCTTCGCTAGAAGCGCGGCCGCATTTTCTTTTACATCGACCCATTCGCCCCATGCGTCGCTGCGGAAAAATGCGACCGGCATCTGCCTCACATAGCAGTAGGAACAGGCGAAGGAGCAGCCGGTGTAGGGGTTTAGCGTGTGAGTATACCCCTTAAGAAAGCCGCTCGCTTTCGTTAGCAGCTGCTTCGCCGTCTTCCGGTTTACGTCAATCTTCATAGACTCACCTCCACTTTTCCCTTTCGCTTACCCTTTCGAAATCATCACATTTTCATCTATTAGATTGGAGAAAATCCAATGTAATCTCTATTTTAACTTTAGCTTTTGTACTTTCATTGGAATAATCCAATGGAATTTTTTATTTTCTATGAAAATTGTTGTTTCTATGAGTTTTGAATGGATAAACTCCAATAGGATCGGTTATCCATAGGCTTAAATTTAAAAGTACTGTAAAAACTCCAATGGATCAGAGTTATGTGCAGCCACATCCGATCATAATCCTGCTCGCTCCAACCTCAGCAGCTTCTCCTTGTTCCGGAGTCCACCACGGTAGCCAGTTAGCGAACCATCCTTCCCCACAACACGATGACACGGCACCACGATGAGCACGGGGTTAGCCCCAATAGCAGTGCCCACAGCCCTAACTGCACTTATTTTATCCAGCTCTTGGGCTACCTGTGAATAACTAAACGTTTCCCCATGTGGAATCTCATGAAGCACACGCCACACTGACTGCTGAAAAGCAGTACCTCGCAGATCCAACGGCAAAGTAAATGTCGTGCGAAGTCCTTTCAAGTACTCATCTAATTGAAGGATATAGGGCAGCAGCTTATCTGCATCCTCTACCCAGTTAGGCTCAGACAGCTGCGAACGAGCCCATTTTGTTAATTCCAACCACGCACCCTCATCTACACCACCATCAGAATCCGCCTCATGAAATTGCAAGTAGCAAAGCCCCTCATCCGTTGCCGCCATCAAAAAGTCATTCTCCAACAAACGAACGACTCCCCAGTAGATCGACTTGGTCGGTTCGTCTTGCATCTCAGAGTTCGCTCGTTTGGTTTCCATCTCTGACTTCTCTTGCAAGGTTTGTGCCTCGGTTTTCTCCCGCATAGTTTGCATCTTCGAACCCTCCTCGGTTATGTTTAGATTGATTTTATTTGACGGAATTCCGTTGGCGAAAAACCGGTCTTTTTTTGAAATATCGTGGCAAAATGTGCCGCATTCGCAATCCCCACTTGAACACCAATCGCATTCACAGGAGCATTCGTCTCTAGAAGTAGTCGTTTGGCCACTTCGATACGTACTTGTTGAAGATACGTTAGAGGTGTGATTCCCTGCAGGCGTTTGAAAGTCCTTTGCAGATGATAGACACTTGCATAAAAGTGATCTGCCAGGATAGTCAGCGTCAGCGGCTCGGAATAATGTTCATCGATGTGAGCCGTCATAAGCGACACCCATTCTTCATCAGGCAGCCTCACGCCGTCTGGCCTGCACCTTTTGCAGGGACGATAATTTTCCGAGAAAGCTGCTTGGCGGTTCCCAAAAATCCGGACATTCTCCTTCTTAGGCAGCCTTGATTTGCAAGACGGTCTGCAGAAGATCCCAGTTGTCGTCACCGCATAATAAAACGTACCATCATAAGCCGCATCATTCGCAACAATCGCTTTCCAAAACCGTTCTTGCATGACTACCGCTCCTCTCAGCTCCATTTCCCTACTAGCTCAGTATACCCAAACCATGCTGCTCTTGTAAGGGAATGAAGATGAAAAAGCAAGATTACGAAAGCCGCCTTCAGCGATAATAGAGGAAGAAACTTTATCAGATAAGAGGAGAACTTAACATGCCACATCTTCAACCCTTTGACCCTTCTATCCTAAAATGGTGCGAACAGACAAGCTCCCTTACACTGCCGCTTCCTGATCCTTTTCGATATGAGCAAAATCTCAGTTACCTATCCCGATCAACCAATGAATGCCTATTCCATGTGGATAACTTGGCTATTTACAAACTGCTTCCGATTGGGGATAACCATGTCCTAATCACTGTCAACAGTGAGGATAATTCCCGGCTGCGCATTCAACTACTCCATTGTACCGACGGTACCCTCACCTCCTCCATTCGTGAAGACGTGGCTCGTTATGTGTGGGAGTGGTTTGACCTTGGCACCGACCTTACGCCTTTCTACGAGTTGGCCAAGGGTGATCCTCTGCTGAAGCAAGTCACTCAGGACTTTTATGGGCTGCGCCTGATGGGGATTCCAGATCTATTCGAGGCGATGAGCTGGGGCATTATCGGACAGCAAATCAACCTGACTTTTGCCTATACGCTCAAAAGACGTCTTGTTGAAGCCTTCGGCACGCTTCTAGACTGGGAAGGACGGACGTACTGGGCATTTCCTAAACCAGAGCGAATCGCCGAGCTTACGCCTGATGCTTTGTCCGCCTTACAGTTCACGGGTAAAAAAGCAGAATACTTAATCGGCGTTGCCAAGTTGATGACTGAGGGACTGCTTGTTAAAGAGGAGCTGCTGAGGCGGAACGATTTTGCCGATATGGAGAAAGAGCTGTTAAGTATTCGCGGCATCGGTCCGTGGACGGCCAATTATGTGCTGATGCGTTGCTTGCGGAACCCCGCTGCTTTCCCTCTTGCTGACGTTGGCTTGCACAATGCTCTGAAGCATGTGCTTGGCTTAGAACAGAAACCGACTATTCCTCATATTAGACAGCTTGCTGAAGGATGGAATGGGTGGGAAGCTTATGCGACTTTTTATTTATGGCGTGTATTATATTAACCGAATTGATGCGATTACGTGAGACTACCCTATGGATAACTAGACTAAGGTCCTGAACAAAACTTGACTTTCTGACGGTTCATAGCTTTACTTGAAACAGGTATAATTTACGTAAGATGGTTCATTTCTGCTGCGCAAATTAGAGATATTCATGCAAATTTCCACAAAAAATATACGGTTTTTTGTTACAAGGAGAGCATAAGTCATGAAGTTTATGGGACTAATTGAACAATTATTTGCACAATTTGGCTATTGGGTATTGTTGATCGGTTTGCCATTGGACGCTATTGCGCTTCCGATTCCTCCGGGAAATACGACGATGACGTATACGGGTTTTTTAGCTTATAAAGGGGTGCTTAATTGGTTTTTAGCCATGGTTGCGGCCTGGGTCGGAACTATGATAGGCATGACGATTACCTATTGGATCGGATATAAACTGGGCACGCCTCTGATTGAACGTTATGGAAAACTTCTGTTTTTGAAGCCCGCACATCTGCAGAAATCTAGAGAATATTACGCGAAGTACGGAAACAAATTGCTGCTTTTCAGTTATTTCATACCGGGAATCAGACAATTTATCTTTTATTTTGTAGGCATCATCCGCGTTCCATACCGAATTTTCGCTCTATTCGCCTTCACAGGTTCAGCTTTATGGGTAGTTGTATTTTTCGGAATTGGTTACCTTTTCGGTGATCAGTGGCTTATCATTTTTATGTGGGTAGAAAAGTTTTTAATTTACACTTTGATTGGGTTATGCATAGCTGTGGCTGTCTTTTTCCTCTTCAAATGGCGTAGTCGTTTGAAAACGGGGCTGCACAAGCCTCAACGATGAAACGGCCTGAAGAAAAGTAATATTTCAGCTTCTATATCAAACAGAACTCGCCAATGTATAGGAAAAAGGTTGCCCCTTCGGTCTTAGCAAGATCGAAAGAGGCAACCTTATTTGATTTATTATGCCACTACTTTCTTACGGGTGAGTAAAATAAAACATAGGATCGCTCCTAATTCCATCACAGCTATGATGATGCCTAACGGAACCGCGGTTTGGCTGCCGCCAATACCGACCAGCGGAGCAACTAGGCCTCCTATGATAAAAGATAGCAAGCCTAACAATGCTGCGGCGCTGCCTGCTGTTTTCCCTTGATTTTGAAGAGCTAGGGAGGAGGTAGCCACTGATACAGGTCCTACGCTAGAAACGATGAAGAAAAAAGCCGCCAAAATCGCATATAACCCTGCCCCGATAAGGGTAGAAATGAAAAGTAACAAACCGCCAAAAGCGGCAATAGCGAGCCCACCAGCTAGCAATCTATGATTGCTTACTTTGCCTGCCAGCTTGCCCGTGATTTGACCGGCTGTGATGACACCTAGACCGTTAATCGCGAAGCAAAGACTGAACATTTGCGGGGAAACACCGAAAATATCCTGCAGCACGAATGGGGAACCCGATATATAGGCGAACATGCCAGCAAAAACGAGCCCTTGCGTTAACGCATAGCCCATGAACATACGGTCTGTTAGCAGGCCGCCAAACGTTCGGAGCGTGTTGGTGAGACCACCTTTGGAACGTCGCTCTGGCGGGTGTGTTTCCTTCAAGCCTAACACCGTAGCAAAGAACATAACCACACCGATCAGACTCAAAACAAGGAATACGCCACGCCACGAGGTGAACTGCAAAATTTGTCCACCTACGATGGGAGCAAGTATAGGTGCGGACCCATTGACCAACATTAATAGTGCAAAAAATTTCGTCAGCTCCACACCTTCATACATATCACGAACTATCGCACGGGAGATGACGATGCCAGCTGCGCCAGCCATGCCTTGAACGAAACGCAGACCCAGAAATACCCAGATCGTTGGCGAGAACATGCATAGAACCGAGGAAATCGCATAAATAACGAGCCCGATCAGCAGTGGCATTCGTCTTCCGCGCACATCACTCACCGAACCGGCGATGAGCTGACCGATCGATAGGCCGAGCATGCAGGCGGTTAAACTCATTTGTGCCAGCGAGGTGGTTGTATGAAGATCATTTGCGAGCACAGGCAGCGCGGGTAAGTACATATCGAGCGAGAGCGGACCGAAAGAGGCCAGTGAACCGAGCACGAGCACGATCCATAAACGGCTTGAACGACTTACAGATAGTCTCGCTTGGGAAGTACTAGGATTAGACATCACGTATCACAAACTTTCATTCGTAGTAAATTTACGCTACCACCGAGATGTGATTTTGTCTAGTAGGTAACTTTTACAAAGCTGCGCAAAGTGATATAACAAATGCAGAGTCCGTATAGCCAACTATTCGCCTTTCGACTATAATGATTGCTAAAGCGACGAAGAACGTCCCTATTCATCTTTGATGAATTAGGGGCGTTTTTTTATTTACACGAAGAGGAGCTGAACCTATGAGTAGTTTACATTTTCATGAGAAGCACCAAGCCTTTATAGACTCCCATATCTCCCGCAGATCCGGAGAACGGAAAGGAAATCTTGAACGCGGGCATCAGCATGCGGAGGCTCTTTTTTTGGAACAAGTCTGGTTTCCGCTAGTCGGGCATTTTGATAATTTGCACCCCGAATACGAAATTATAGATTGGAGAGGACGCTCGTACTTTGGGGATTTCGCCTACTTACCCGGTGACGTGAAATTCATTTGGGAAATCAAGGGCTTCGGCCCCCATGTGCAGGACATGGATCGCAAACGATATTGCGAAGAGTTAAACCGAGAAATATTCCTACAAGCCCTTGGCTTTCGAGTTGTCTCGTTCGCTTACGACGACGTCGCTCATCGCCCTGAGCTATGTATCACCCTACTTCGCATGCTCTTGAGCCGCTATCAGAATGCCCCTTCCCCTACAAACCGAGCCATCCTAGCCGAAAAGGAAGTCATCCGACTGCTCCACCAGCTAGCTAGACCTGTACGCCCCGTAGATGTTAAAGAACATTTCGCAATAAACCATCGAACAGCCGTGCGGCTTCTACAATCCTTACGCACCAAAGGATGGCTAACTCCAATAAGCCGAACCGCAGGAGGCAGAGTCGTCCAATACGAGCTTGCCCGTGGGGTCATGGATTTTGTAGGCTAGCTGGCAGTTTAATGGAAGGCAAACCTCTCAAACGAGCTCTCTTTTGCGGAAGAGCTACTCGTTATTACTCTAATTTAAAGTCGCGCGCGGTGAAACTACGGGGTACCTCGCTCAAAATTAGCTCGTGTGCAGACTTATTAAATTACTTGGAGTAGCTTGCTCTGTACCTGTAGTCGAGAGATGGGAGTGTGGCTATGGCTGTGGCTGTGGGTGCGGGTGAAGATGAAAAATGGAGATGGCAATGGCGATAAGGCTGAGCATGGGGATGGGATGAGTTGGAAATCCAGACTTGGGCGACAAGGATAACAACTTTTGATGCAAAAAGTGCAGCTAATTTCATCCCTATCACGTTTTCATGAGAAAACATGCAAAAAGTGCAGCTAATTCAACGGAAAAAGCAAATTCCAGCTATAATGCTGATATTTGATGTACTAAATGCATCTTTTCTACTCAAATCGGCGAATAACTCATAATTTGCTGCACTTTCTGCATCTGTTGCTGCAAACTCGACTGGTTTCTGACAACTAGAGGCGTTATGTGGCTAAATTACTGGGTTGGGGTTGGGGTTGGGGTTGGGGTTGGGGTTGGGGTTGGGGTTGGGGTTGGGGTTGGGGTTGGGGTTGGGGTTGGGGTTGGGGTTGGGGTTGGGGTTGGGGTTGGGGTTGGTTACTGGACCTCCCGTCTCCCCAACCCAGACGAAAAAAGAGCCTCCAACAACTCCAGCCGGAGTCGTTAGAGGCCTTTTCCAAAACGTCATCTCTTACTTCGTTACTCATTTCATCTCTTACTTCATCTCTTACTTCGTTACTTTCACCGTAATCTTCTCGCTCGAAGTGACTCCGCCCGCATTGACCAATTCGCTGCGGTACTCATACACGCCAATGGCTCTGCCGGTAATCGTAGACACGGCGCTTTGTGCACTTGGAGAAGCTGCATTCAAGCTCTTCGTTTCGATCATTATGCCATTTTCGTATAGGCGATACTCGGTAGCGTTGGTGCCCCACCACATGTTCATCGTTACCTTGTAGTTGCCATCTCCATCCCAATTATCTTGAGATAGTACCGGTTTACCTGGCGATGCGTCTGTAATCTTGACCACAAGTGGGCTGCTGGCTGTTGTTCCGAAGGAATTAATAAGTTCGCTCGTATACGTATAAGTGCCGTTCGCTTTGCCTTTTACATCTACTTTAGCCACTTGCGCCGCTGGAGATGCGTCTGTCAATGTTTGCGTACTAATGAGTACGCCATTTTCGTACAGCTTGAACACGGAGCCGTTATTCCCCCACCACATGTTCATTGTGACGGTATAGTTACCATCCTTTAATCCAGTTGCCTGACCGCTGTTATCTGACAAAACGGGCTTACCTGGCGCCCCAACCGATAACGGTTTCACAACCGTAATAGTCACAGCGTTGGTTGGTACTGTTTTTCCATTCAGTGTGACGGTAGCTGTAATTTGTGCAGTACCTTCTGCCAAAGCGCTAACTTTACCTGTTGCATCTACAGTTACTACCGCTCCATTGCTTGTGTTGTAGGCAATTACAGCACCACTAAGATCAGCAGGCGCTCCATTGCTTAATGTACCTGAGAGGCGAGTAGCCGTCGTTTCACCCGGCTTCAACGACACCGCGTCAGCGGCAAGAATAGCTTGACTGAACGTAACGCTCGCACTCACGTTGAATGTTTGTGTCGATTGCACCAAATTGCCCGCTGCATCCACTACACTGTATTGCACCGTATGTGCACCTAATGCTAGACTACCTGCAGCAATCGTTTGACCGCTGTTAATCACAGCGCCATCCAAAGTCAACGTCTGCGTAGCCACACCGGAGTGTGCATCTGTACTGTTCAAATCAAATCTCAGCGTATCCGCATCTGTCACATCCGCTACAGTGTGGCCAGACTCCGTCAAAACAGCAACGGGTGCTGTTTTATCTAATTTAACCTGTAAAGATTTCGCCGCTTCCACATTCCCTGCGGCATCTTTAGAGAAATATCCGATCGTACTCGTACCTTCGTTTTGAATGACAATTGGTGCAACGTAAGCAGCTGCTGCCCCACCATTGATACTGTATTCGGTACCCACCGCACCCGCTGATTCATCCACAGCTGTCAATGTAACCGTCACATCTTCTTTATACCAGCCTTCGCTATTTGGAGCACTCGACAATGCCGCCGTCGTCACAGGTGCCACTGTGTCAGCCACTACGGTGAAGTCGCTTAATCCTCTTGGTTTCAACTGGAATACACCTTTGAAAATGGCAGCGACACCTTTGATATTTACGGTTTGACCTGCCTGGTACGGGAACGCACTCTGTGTTAATCCAGTCCGTGCGTCTACCCGAACATGATTGCTTACCGCTCCGCTAACCGCATCAAATTCAAAAGAGCCAGTCGGTGAAGCGCTGATGATATTGCTAATCGTCACATTGCTAAGTTCCACCAATTGACCTTGATTATCGCTAGTTACAGCAGATACAACAGCTGGCGTAGGCACAGCAGCGGCCCCTGTTTTAGCAATTTCCACCGGATCAGTCAACTCGAACTCTGTGTTAAATAGCGCTGTCGAAGCCGTCACCTTCACGGTATCTCCAAGATGGAATCCACTTAAGCTTTGGAACACATACATACCACCTGTAGCATCCTGCAAGTAAAAAGATTGTCCGCCAAAAGAGCCCGGTTCCGTAATTACCACGCCCTCAACAGTCACCAATGTTCCTGCAGCTTTCCCCCGTGCTTCAGCGACGGTGATCTTTGCTGGAATCGGATTCTGCTCTTCCGGTAATGGTTCAGCCGGAACGTTACCAAGTGTAACGCCTTCTGTCTTCAAGTTCGTTCCGTTTTGACGCAGCCTCAAGTTGGCCGCAGCCGTCGTTCCCGGCTTAATTCTAACATTCAAATCTTTTGTAGCATGTCCGTTAATATCTGAGGTCACGCTGAACGTAGAGCTGTACCCGTATGCAGCAGGCCATGTGCCATCTGCATTTTGAATCATGGCTATTTGAGCGCCTCCGGTGACCAAATATATACCAACACTGAACCCCGCTACAGTCGTAGACGCAGGCAGGTTATCCACAACTACCCGTACGGGGAAGTCCACTGCATTGGGTAGTGTTGCTTGATGCACAAAGCTGTAAGCTGCGCTAGCTGTTGCCGTAGGTCCACCGTATGAGCCCGCTTTAAATGTGCTGCGGTCATACCATTTGTAGCCTGCGTTTGGCGCAGCCCAAGGCTCTGGCTGTGGCTCCGTTGATGCAGCCGGATTTTCAAAAGGCAGCAGCGCTGTCGGTTGATCCAACTGCAAGCCGCTAACCTGAGATAAGCTTGTATAGCTTTCTTTCTTCGAGAGCCAGTTCACCATATTTACAAGCAGTACGCCATCATTCTGCTCTTTAAAGCCGTCATAGGTCGTCTTCTTCGCACCCGTATCCTCGCGGACATATTTCGGAGTTGCGTCTTCAACCGGTGAGGAATCGCCAATAAAAGCAGCCTTCCCTGCACCCGCTTTAGCAACAGCCACATAAGGGCCTTCGGCAATACCGCCTCCATTATAAACACCTTGATCGACTGCGTTCGCCCAAGCATCGCTCGTTTGCGGAAGGTACACAATCCCCTTCGCCTTTGTCGGATCAAGAATGGCTAGTGTTGAACCTGCGTGCATAGCCACTGTTGAGACACCGCTGGTAATCCCGAAAGCTTGCTCTGGCGCAACAATTTGATTCGCCGTAATATCCCCTAAAGCATTATAGCGGAAACGCAACCCGAACTGTGTAGCCAACCAATCCGAACTAGCTACATCCTGCATAGCCGACGAAGCAATCTCTTCTGCGTTCATGCCGCTAGCCGGGTTCGTCCATGCGCCTCTGCGGTAGCCATTGAATACTTCCGAACCGTCCCAACGGTTCTTGTTGCGGTCTGCATTGTAGTGATCTCCGATGAAGAAGATACTGCCGCCTCCCTGCACGTATTGCTCCAGAGCGGCCTGCTCGCTCGTCTTATAAGGAACATTAGACTCTGCAACGACGAATACATCGTAACCACTCAAATCACTCAAGGTAATTGGTGTCGTTTTACGCAGCTCTTTCACATAATAACCATTATTCGCTAAAGCATTGGCGAAATCGGAGAAGGCGCCATCAATGACCCAATCGGCCGCCCCTGCCGTTTGTTCATGCGTATTGTCGAAAAGCACCTTCTTGCCAGCATTTTCATTCACAACTTTGGCTTCAATGAAAGGAGCTGGATCAGTCGGTCCTTCCGCCATAACAGCTTGCCAACTGCTTGTGGCCAATACTTGAAACGGTAACGCGATTGTTACGGCAAGTGTTGTTTTCAAAAGTTTTGCTTTCCATCCTGCTAGCCTACTCATTACAATTCCTCCTTAGCATTTGCTGTGTCAAAAAATTTCTTCATAAGCAGAGGCTTTATGGACAGACAAGCCCAATTATGCTCCTAAATTTTACCATGGTTCAAAAGGAAAAAGTGATTTTTTTTTGTAAAGATAAGGCAGATTGTGCAGGTGCACAATCGTTTAATAAGCTACCTATGCAAACTTCACTAGCACTCGGGCAGGATTGATCATGAATTTCACTCGATTAATTTGTAATCGCTCTCAATATTTTCTGAGGCTTTCCTTAAAAATTGAAAAGACAGCTGAACGGCAGGTTATATCTGCTTGTCCAACTGTCTCCGTTTTTTGTATGCCACTGCCTTTTATAAGCTTATTATGGGCAAGGAAAGTCACCCGACCTCTAGCTAACGGAACGTAGAGCCGCTATTTCGGGAAATCTGCGCATAAAATCGAATAAGAGGAACGTGAGGGCGCTATTTGATCAAAAAAGAACGATCCAAAGGCAAAAACCGCGATATAACGCCTCCTCGTTCCTCTTCCTCCAGATTTCGGATGTTTTCGTCCAAATAAAGCATCTACGTTCCTTTTCCTCATGATTCCGGCTTTTTTTGTCCAAATATCGAACCTACGATCCTCTCCCCCATTAGCATCGACGCCTCAAGAAATTCTTGTTCCCATAGCTAAGTCGGCTGATTCGCTTTCGTTTGTCCACGATAAGCATTTGGCACAAACCCTGTATGCGCTTTGAACAGCTTACCGAAATAATTCTTATTTTCGTAGCCCAACGAATCGGAAATTTGTTCAACGCTCTTGTCTGTGATTTCCAAGAGCTCCTTCGCTTTCTCCATCTTCAGCCGTGTGACGTATTCAATGAAATTCTCCCCGGTTTCCCGTTTGAACAATCGGCTTAAATAGCTTGGATGCAGATGAAGATGGGTGGCAGCATCTTCGAGGGAAATTTTCGTATGCAGATGATTATATACAAAGCGTTGACACTCTAGAATTTCACGGTTGTGTGACTCGCGATACACCTGGCCTGCCCACTGAATGGCTTGCTGAAGGTAGTCTTTGAGCCACAGCTCAAACTCACGAATCGATGATAATTCATGAACATCATGATGCAAGAGCTCCGAAGAAAAGGTAGACTGATAGTGCTGAAGCGACTTGAGCCTCATCCGCACGTCAAGAATCATCTTCAGCAGCCATTCCTTTACTTCCATCGGGCGAAATCGGTTATATTGAATAAAGTCTATCCACTTCGAGACAAATACGTCGATCATATCCAATCGCTCATCGAAAATGACACTCCGAAACTCATCTAATGCTTCGGAGTACTGCGCTAGCAGCAACCCACCGTCCCCAAATCCTTCTCTGACATGCCCCAATTTAATGATAGATGACTCCGGTAAATAAAAACGCAGATTCTTCCCTTCGACCATTCGAATCAATTGATCCTTCAAAGAACGTGCATCTTTGACTGGGTTTCCCGTTAGAAAGGTGAATGAAAGCTTCGAGTACTGCTGTAAGCTGCTTTGCAGCTGCCTTAGCGTCTGCTCCACCTTCTGACTGTTGTTGACGTGAAGCTCCGAGTAATGTGGAAACAACAAAACAAATTCTCCGGTATCGTAAGTGAAAAGTGCTGTCTCCTTCTGATCGACAAGCAGCTCTTCAACAATATTCTGGATGGTGTATTCAAACAGATCCTTGGATTGAAAGCGATTGTCTGCCTCCTTCACACGATTCGCATAACCAAAGACCGGAAGTACGCCTTGTTTTCCAAGACGAATACCGAATCCTTCAGCTTTCAGAGTCCACTCTTCCGCATCAAACAAGGGCTCATTCACCGTACTGCGGATAAATTGACGCTTGGATGCTCCGCGGTGTTGATAAGCCTCCTTCTCGAGCTTGCGGCTCTTCGACAATACTTGGACCTCCGCGTCCAACTGTTCCTTCAGCCTTCCCAGCAACTCGGAAATGTTGCCAACATTCATCGTTTCCTTCAAGATATATTCGCTTACCGACAGCTTCATCGCTGTTTGCGCAAAGTGAAAATCATCGTGACAGGATAGAATGACGGCCTTCATGTGAGGATGAACCTCACGCAGATGACCAATGAGCTCCAGTCCATTCATGTCAGGCATGCCGATATCACTTATAAGCACATCCGTCTTTTCCTGGCGTCCTGCCTCGAGCGCATCCAGTGGATTCTCGTAAGCGCCCGTCAACGTATACCCTAATTCTGCCCACTTAATTGAAGTCTTCAGAAATTCAAGCACAGGTAAATCATCATCCACAATAATAACGGAGTACATGGCTAATCCTCCTTTCCTGCCTGCTGAGGAAAGCGCAGCACAATCTGCGTTCCCTGATCTGGTCCACTTTCGATTTCATAATCGAAACGATGACCATATATTAAACGAAGTCTTTCAAATACATTGTGTATACCAATGCCCGACAAGGAAGGGCTGCTTGTTTCTTGAAATTGCTGGCTAGGAACGTCATCCAAATGATTGCGCAGCGCAGCTAGTCGTTCAGGGGGCATCCCGACACCCGAATCTCTAACCTCAACCTGCAGCCTCCCATCCTCACAAATCCTCGAGGCTATGGTAATTTCCCCAGCCTTACTTTTAAGCCCATGTATATAAGCGTTCTCAATAAGCGGTTGCAATAAAAACCGAGGTATTTCAAAAAGAAGGGTGTCTGATGCCGCAGAAATCTGCAGCTGTACCCGATCACCGTGCCGAGAATTTAAGAGTCGAATGTAATGTTCGTTGATCTCAATTTCTTCATGCAGCGAAATGTATTCATTGTTGCGGTTGATCGTCATACGCAACAGTGATGACAATGAACTGATCAGCTCCGCATTCTCAGAATCACCCTTCATCATAATTTTCAGTCGGATCGAATTAAGCACGTTGAACAGAAAATGCGGATTAATTTGCGCCTGCAGCATGGCTAACTCTGCCTTGCGCTTTAATTCTTGTTCGCGGCTGTTCTCTTCTAACATCCGCTCAATGCGGTCGATCATTCGGTCGAATACATAGCCAAGCCGCCCTACTTCATCTCCCCCGCTGATGTTAGATCGCTCACTCAGTTGACCGGATTCAATGCGGACAACGGTTTGGACAAGCCGCGCAATCGGTTTCGTAAGTGTACGCACCATATAAAGGAGCAATACAGCGAATAGAATTAAAAAGAACAACTGAATCAGGAAATCAGTCTTTCGGAACGACTCAATTTTGTGAGCAGCAGTCTTATAAGGACTCATATTAACAAGCTTCCATTCGGACGTTAAATGATTGCTATGCAAGATGTAATCTTCTCCATCTACCTTCACAAACGAAGATCCATCCTGAGCCGGAAGCTGATCATAGTAAGGAAATGGATTACCTATTGTGCTGGAGTCTTTATCAACCAGAATACGCCCCTGACCGTCCAAAATGACCATCGATTCATTGTTTTTATATTGATCAAATAACTGTTGGATTGTGCTTAATTCCAGTCCAACAACCACATAACCGTACGTTAATCCATTGATACGAAGCGGTTTTGCTGCTGCCAATAAATAAGGTTGATTGGTTGCTTGACTATAATTGGGTTCAGCGCCTATCCATTTGACATTATAACCGGACGCCTTCTCCACATCGCTAAACCAACTTTTTTGCAGGAATTCATTCGGGTTAAAAGCAAAGGTTGAATACGAAGCAACATACTCTCCATTGGGCAAAAGCAGTGTGACGTACAAATTACCAAATGAGTTGATAACCGTTGTCATTTTCTTAATTATCGTTTGCTTATACGCCAAGACATCCCCTTTATCCGTTTGGTCATTAGCACGGCCTAATTCCCTAATGGAAGGCTGCAGATCTTCATCAAATTGTATGAAATTCATCACATAAAGCATATTTTTCATTTGTCCGTTTACAATCTGATTAACGATCCGCATTGATTCCTGCGAGTTATCAGCCACTTGCGACCTCACAGCATCTCGTGTTAGCAGACTGGAGACGTTCATGGAAACGATTGAAGGGAGAACGAGACAAATCAGAATCGTCAGCACCAATTTATTACTTAGTGATAAGGTACGAAGCCAGCTCGGCACTGCACTCTCCTGCCTTTCGGTTGAATCAATGAAATGGGAAAAAGAGGAGCCCTAGGCCTCCTCTTTCAATTATATCAGGAATGGTGCACGATTCGTTAATAACTACTGGGCATTGCTCTTACGGATATCTTCGATTTTCGTTTTTGCTGTTTGAATTGTTTTCTCCAGATCCTGCTTACCTGTCAAGAACAGCTCGACTTGTGTTAAGAATTCCTTCTCTTGTTGCAGGGCATATGTCGGAGGAATAACAAGCTTCGTTGCTTTATTCGCTTTCAACGTAGCCAGCAATGAATCCTTATCGATCAGAGCAGCTTGTTCTGGTTTACCACTTTTCAGAATCGCATCTACATTCTTGGCAATATCGGCTTTCTTCCAACTAGAGAAGAACAGACCCTGTGTTTGGATTCCTTCCGTCGTATACCATTTCACAAAGTCATATGCCGCTTGCTTATTCTTGGAATTAGCTGCAACACCAATGAAGTCTGCGCCACCAATCGTTAGACCGTTTTCATCTTTCGCGTCATACTTCGGATATGGAGCAAACACTGTTTTAAACTTCGCATTTTGTGATAGTTCTCCTACCATCCAGTTACCAGTTGCTAGCATTGCTGTTTTTCCGCTATAGAATACATCGCGGTAAGCCATTTTCTGCGATACAACTTCAAAGAAAGGAACGGATGTTTTGTCCACGTTTTCCATTTTGTTACGTAAGTCGAGGGAGAAACGAACCTTTGGATTATCGATGTTCTGTGTACCGTCCGGTTTCACAAGGTAAGCGTTATCCATGTCGTTGTTTAGTGCCAATTCCGCATATTCTTTCCACGTATGGAAGTAGGATCCGTACGACTTGGCTGCACCCTCACCTTTGGTTAATTTCTTAGCATACTCTGCATAATCATTCCAAGTCCACTCTGTTGGTACTGGAAGCTTCGCTTCATCCAACTTATCCTTGTTCAATAGAACGAACCATTCAGCCATTTTACCTGGCAGCGCATAATATTTGCCGTTTACGATCGGGTCAAGCTTATATTCATCTTTGACAACAATGTTATCTTTCTTCAAATATTCATCAAGCGGTTCCAAGATACCTGCTCCTACGCGTTGAGCGAAGTCAGGTGCACTGGAATACAAAACAACGTCCATTTGCTCACCGGAAGCTGCTAATAGGTCTAGCTTTTTCATACCTTCTTGGGAATCACCCTTTTCGGACATGCTTTCATAAACGACTTTCACGTTCGGGTGTGTTTTATTGTAAGCTTCAACTGTCGCATTCCAATTCCCTTGAACTTCGGTGTACCAACCTTGTACTTTAATCGTAACCGGAGCTTTAGGAGCCGCACTTGCCGCTTCTTTACCTGTATCCGCTGCTGGTGTATCTCCTTTGCCACAGCCTGCAAGTGCAGTACTGATCGCTAGGATACCGCTTAGTACTAATAAACTCTTTTTCATAGGAACCCCTCCAAGTTGTATTGAATATTTTGAAAACCTTTACATGATCGATCGTAACAAACTTGTTTGGAGCACACGAGGCACTATTTTAACCTCATGCATTCATTTTTTGACCTTTTTACCCTTAGCCTTTAACCCCACCCATCGAGATTCCCTCGATAACTTGCTTTTGACCAATGATAAAAATGATAAGTAAAGGTACGATTGCCGATACAGAAGCGGCCATGATAAGTGAGTAGAACTCTCCATTTAAATCAGCGAAGGATCGAATGCCAAGAGGCAGTGTGAATAAATCTTTCGTTCTTAAGAAAATAAGCGGGTTCTGGTAGTCGTTCCATGTCCAGATAAAACGCAGAATCGCATAAGTGGCGATCGCCGGACGTACAAGCGGTGTACAGATAGAGAAGAAAATTCGAACATGACCCGCTCCATCCATTCGCGCTGACTCGATAAACTCCTCATGAATGCCCATATAGAACTGGCGCAGCATGAAAGTCCCGAGAACACTGAATGAGCCTAGTAAAATTAAACCAAAGTGACTATCGAACAAGCCCATCCAGCGGAACAAAAGAAACTGCGGAACAAGAATCGCTTGACTGGGAATCATATAGATCGCCAGGACGAGAACAAAGAGCACATGACGGCCGCGAAACTTGATTTTCGAGAAGGCGTAAGCTGCCATGGAGGAAAGCAGGACGGAAAGCGCCGTAGTCAAAACGGAAACCTTGATAGAATTCCAGTAATACAGAGAGAACTTCGTCGACCAAACCGCCTTATAATTTTCAATCAAATTCCAATGCTTCGGGATCCACTGAATGGGATATAGAAACACATCAGCTTCCGGCTTCATAGATGCGGATATCATCCATAAGAAGGGAGACATGAACAATATGCCTATGATAAACATGAGTATAGTTAGCAGCGTTTTTTTAACATTTTTAAACTTGTCCATCGGTTACTCCTCCTTCTTCTCTAGTAATTGACCCATCTACGTTGTCCAAACCACTGAACGAGTGTAATCAGGAGGACAAACACCAGCAGCACAATAGCCATAGCGGAGGCATAACCGGATTGTAGATTAACGAAAGCTGTTTCATACAAACGATATACGACTACACTGGTTGAATTCGCAGGACCGCCGCCTGTTAGAACGGAAATAACGTCGAACGCTTTAAATGTCCCTATAATGCCAGTTACGAGCAAGAAGAATGTGGTTGGTGATAAGAGAGGCACAGTTATGCTGAAAAATTGCTTCAACTTCGATGCGCCGTCAATGTCCGCTGCCTCGTAAAGATCGTTCGGAATCGACTGCAGACCGGCCATAAAAATAATCATGTTATATCCGATACTCACCCAAATCATAAGTCCCATCACACAATATAAAGCAAAATCCGGATCAGCTAGCCATTTGGGCGGGTTCGCCATCCCCCAGTCGATTAATATCTGATTAATCGGTCCATAAGTTGGGTGAAATAGCACCTGGAACACAATAGCTACAGCAACAACACTTGAAATATAAGGAATGAAATAAATAACTTTAAAAAGATCTTTAAAATGAATTTTCTTATCAATGATAACCGCCAGAACGAGTGAAGAGATTAAGGTTAACGGCACTACAATCATAAGAATCAGGTTATTTTTGAGCGATAGAAGAAATACGCTGTCATGCACAAGCTTAACAAAGTTATCTAAGCCGAGAAATTTCACTTTAGAAAATCCGGCAACAAAGTTCCAATTCGTAAAACTGAGGAAAAAGGAAGCTACGATCGGAAATAATGTAAAAATAAATAATCCAAGTATCATGGGACTGACGAATGCGTATCCGACCAGATCCTCACGCACCTGCTGCATGGACCGCTTCCGCTTCACTTGTACGGATGGAATGGTGTCTGCTTGTGAATGTATTTTGGTAGCCATGAAATTCACCCCATGTCGTGTTTTCTCTAGTCTACCTTGGTGGAGTAGGATGGGTAAGTCAATTAATTGACCCCTTTGGGTAAAATTTTGACCTGTGGGGAGGTAATATGGCTTACGCGTTCTTTTAGTTTGCCCACCTTTTGGGTCCAAGCCATGATTGATGCAATGTTTACTTCAAGCAATATTGTATTTTGTACAACATTAGGCTAGCTAATCCACGTTTTCCCACCGATTGTTGCAGATAATACAACATTCCCCCCCAAATCGCAAAAAATCCGACAAGCCATAGAGGCTAACCGGATCCTTGATCTTATTTATTCGCTTCATGCACCTTCAGCAGCTTGCCTTTAATCGTCGTATTCTTCATTATTTTGAGCACTAGCGGACCCTTACCATTCAAAATATCCACATACGAAACATTGTCCTGAATCGTAATGATTCCGATATCGTCAGCCGTCACACCTTCAATTTTGGCCAAGGTTCCCACAAAGTCTACCGCCCGGATCTTTTTCTTTTTCCCGCCGTTAAAATAGAGCTTCATGATTCCCTTGTTCAGTTGGTCACTTTTATCCCTCTTAATGACAGGTGTGGCCTGCATTTTCTGATCAAAAGCCGGTTGTCCAAGATCAACCTCATCCGCCGTGGGAGCGTCTTTTCTCGGTATTTCGAACCCCAGATAGCCTTCGATATCAGCTAGAAACTTGTCCTCATTTGGCGTTACAAACGTAATCGCCTTGCCCGTTTTCCCTGCACGTCCAGTTCTTCCGATTCGGTGGACATAGCTTTCTTTTTCAAGCGGAAGATCGTAGTTAATGACATGCGTGATATCCTCCACATCAATCCCTCGCGCCGCGACATCCGTGGCAATTAAGAAACGGAATTCCCCTCTTTTGAAAGCATTCATGACTAGGAACCGATCGTCCTGCATCATGCCCCCGTGGATTTTGTCGCACGGATAGTCTAGCTGCTCCAACTGCCTGTATAAGTAGTCGACATGCTCTTGTGTCCGGCAGAAAATGATGCAATTATCGGGATTCTCCACCACGAAGACATCCTTAAGCACATTAAACTTATCGTTTTCTCGAACCGTTATAATGGAATGCTCAATCTGAACCTTGGACGCTTCCGGCGTTTGAATTTCAATATCGATAGGGTTATGCATGTATTGATGGCATAATTGTTCCACGTCATTCGGGAGTGTCGCCGAAAATAACATCGTCATGCGATCCGTCGGCAGCTCATCAATTATCGCTCCCACCTGCTCAATGAAGCCCATCCGCAGCATCTCATCCGCTTCATCGATGACTAGATATTTCAGCCGCTCCAGGTCCAGCGTCCCTTTCTGAATATGATCCAGCACGCGGCCCGGCGTCCCAACAACAACATGGCACTTCTGGTGCAGCTCAATCTTCTGCTTGGCAAAAGGCTGCTTCCCATACAGAGCCACCGCTTTAATCCGCTTGAATCTCCCGATATTGGTGATATCCTGCTTCACTTGGTCGGCCAGCTCTCTCGTCGGGGTCAAAATCAGCGCCTGCGGTCTGTTCTCTTCCCACTCCACCAATTCACAAATCGGTATACCGAATGCCGCCGTCTTCCCGCTCCCCGTACGTGACTTAACCGTGATATCCTTCTCCTGCAGTGCGATAGGAATCACTTCGTTCTGCACATCTGTCGGTTGCTCGTATCCTAAACTTTGAAGCGCCCGTACGATATCTTCACTCAAATTATAATCCGTAAAACTTCTTATACCCACGAATAAACTCCCCTTCTTCTTGCTGTTCTTCCTATATTACTACATCTTGCCTCGGGAACAAAAAAAAGCCCTTAAAAGAGGGCTTGAAGGGAAGCAGACCAAGAAAATTACTGAGCTCTAAACATTAAGTAAATTTCATCTTTATCAGCTGAATGAAAACCAATAATCTCCTTGCAATCCATTAAAATATATTCAATTCCTTTTGCACTGTCTTCTCTTGTTACACTTCTC
The DNA here is from genome assembly GCF_059692155.1 of Paenibacillus sp. JT22N1. Classification (NCBI taxonomy): domain Bacteria; kingdom Bacillati; phylum Bacillota; class Bacilli; order Caryophanales; family Paenibacillaceae; genus Paenibacillus; species Paenibacillus sp. JT22N1. The sequence goes on along the minus strand of NZ_JCAUAW010000042.1, from coordinate 6,171 downwards.
TTCTCAATTTTATTGCACGATGTTTTATCTTTCCCTTTTTGTCTTCCACCATGTTTATCTCTTGAGTTATCAAATGTATAGTTAATTTGCTTCCCATCATAATAGAGATCGCTTAATATTGGATCCCCTTCCACTGAGTAACTAGTAATTCTGAGTTTAGATGCTCTTTGTTTTTCAAAGTCAGCAACAAAAGAATCAATCTTTTCAGAGTTCATTGGCCCTAGATGACCTACAATAATATCTCCATTATTCTTTGCGTCTTGAAGAGTGTATGTACAGCCTGATAGTACGAATACAGAAAGAACAAGCCAAATAATTCTCCTCATGGGTTACCTCGGTTCTATAAATGCCTTGTCGAAGGTCATCAAAATTTCGCAATCTTTATCCCCAAAACACTCCTGTATTGTCCTTATCAACTAATTGTAATTGTTTTTCAAAATTACTATCTGGATGGATATAATCAACCCAGTGCCACTTATCTCTACTGTCTCTCCAATAGACTTTCCATTCATTTGATTCTAATCTGAACTGCGCAATGTCAAATTGCGTCCATTCCGTACCGATATAGGGTTCTCTTTCCTCAATGAGTGTCACATTGTTCCCTCTAAATTTATACACCATCCGAATTTGATTGTTTAAATGTTTGGGAATCTTCTTCTCAATATATTCCTGCAAAATGTTTTCTAATCGTTTCTTTGTAAATTCGTCCAACATAGTTTCACCTCATATTATTCAAGATGTCTTATTCAATAGATTCCTATATAAGAATCCTATTATTCTACAATCCTACGGTTCCCAGGTCTTTCTGGAATAACAAAATATCTTTCATTAAGAACAAGAACCGAACCCGGAGCGTCTCCTCTCGGTGAAACATCACAATAACCTTGATCATCAGAAGTAGATAAAAATAATAAAGGTGATAAACTTATGAAATCCTGACAATGTTTATCTAAACTGTTAATTACTTTTTGCTTTACAAGTTCACTTGGAAAACCTATTAGTTCTCTAATATCATCTTCCGATTTTATAATTTCTTTAAAAGGAACCTTCATATGATGTCCTCATTTCTTTTGTGATTATTATAAGGCTTGAATTCGCCCACACCATAGTTCTTAATAGTCTTTTCTAATGTTTCATTGCTTTTCTCATTCCAAACGAAACTCATCTCGAAAGTTCCCTGTTCAAAAAACAAAGGAAATCTTCGCTTAAACCAATCTTGCATAGGTAACTTTAATGCTTCTTCGATTTCTACCCACAATAGCTCCCCTTCAGGTGGATTTTCGAGTATATCTCCCTCAAATGAAGTAGCCAAATAATTAAATACCATATATCTTAATCCTTTTTCAGGTATATTTTGTGTGTTACATTTACAGACAAAATGTCCAACTCCATTCTCGTCCCCTTATAAAAAAACGTTTACCAAACTAATTATTAATTCAATTAATCCCAATATATCCCTGCATATTTACGAACTACAAATCAGAAAATTTGTAAAGCAAAAAGGAGCTACCACGGCAGCTCCTTCATTATTTATAAACTTTTTAAACCTACTCTACTCCCAGCTTAAAAGCCTCAATAGCCTGACCTAATCCATCAAAAGCATCCGAATTCTCTTGAATCGGCTTATCTGATCTAATAGCTTGAACCACATGGTTCAGCAGTTGTTCCGGCATGTCTACATCCGCCGAATGCGCTGTAGCTGCAACGACTAATTGCAGATCAGGGACAACAAATATGCGCCTTCCTCCTGAACCAGATGCATAGTACACTTCATGCTGCTTCTTGCTTCCTCTGACTAGCCCCTGAGACAAAGGCTTGGACCACCAATAATAGCCGTAACCACCTTGTGTACCATTACTATAATTGAGGAATACGCGCTTAGTCACCGACTCCCGGATCCATGACTTCGGAATAATGACCTTGTCTTCCCACTGGCCTTCCTTCAGATACAGATAGCCAATTTTGGCCATGTCTCTTAACGTTAATGCCAGAGCCCAAGCCCCAATCGTACAGCCTTGAGGGTCATGATTCCAGTTGACATCTGTTATACCAAGCGGGTCGAATAAGCGGGATTTGGCATAGTCTAACATGGACTCACCTGTTACCTTTTGCAGTACAGCAGATAGAAGATGTGCATCACCATTGCTGTAATTAAATACGGCACCAGGCTGGTTCTTAGCCGGACGTTCCAGAACATTTTGCACCCAGTCCGATGAGTACATCATTTCGGTTGAGGATTGTTCGTTTTCATTGTTCCACGCAAGCCCTGAGGTCATGTTAAGCAAATGCTTTAACATGATCTTTGACTTCAGAGGATCACTTTCCAGCTCAGGAAAAAAAGTAGCAAGCCTCTGATCCAGACTTATAAGCTTACGTTCAGACAAGGCAATACCGATCAATGCGGACGTCACGCTTTTGGTCACGGACTTCACATCTTGCGGCAAATCAGTTTGGCTGCTCTCATTATAAGCTTCAGCAACCAAATGTCCGTTACGAATAACCGCTACACTATGTACCTGCTGGTCGCGAAAAACTTCAAGCATCTTGGCCAGTGTAGCCGAGTTCATCCCTTGCGCCTCTGGCGTAGATGTTTTCCAACCTTGGGTAGGCCAATCATTAGCCCTTATTTCAGAAATACTATCAGAATTGCTGGATATTTGATGAAACGATTTGTTCAAATTATGCACTTGATTATTTTGGGTTCCAGACGCTGACAAAGAAAGGGTTGCTGTTTTATTTCCACTTCCGACAAGTGGTTTATTTTTATTTTTCATCTCTATCTTTCCTTCCAGTATGGTTTAAGCCCCCTGTGCTATGTATTTTACTTGATAAGTGTGAACTAATTATGGCTTAAACCTTAATAGAACCTTAATATTAGCTGAACGTTTGCTGAATTTCATGTGATTTGAGCCCCATATGTTACAATAATCGTACAAATCCCCCTAAAAGGAAGCTTTATTCGGAGGTTAGGCATGCGAAAACTCATATTTTTCATAGGTCCTGCCGGTGCAGGGAAAACGACACTCGCCAAAGCATGGGCACGCAAGCACGGCGGAGCTTTTCTGGACATGGATACGCTGCTCCGACCGGCGGCAGAAGCGATCATGACCCTTGCCGGACAAGACCCGAACGACCGGGATTCCCCCACATACAAGACATACTGTCGCGATTTAGGATACCGTATAACGATGGACGCAGCACTTGAGAATCTCGAACTAGGCTTGGATGCTATTGTAGTCGGACCTTTCACCAAAGAACTGGCAGATCCGCTTTGGCTGGAAAAGGAACTTTCAAGCGTCGGTGCTACGATTAACGATGTGTGCGTTAGGGCTATTTTTGTCTATTTACCAAGCGAGAATGCCTACCAAGAACGAATACGGACTAGAGGCTCCGCTTTGGATGTTTGGAAGCTGGACAACTGGAAGCATTTTAGCCAGTCGCTCGTTCGTAGGGAAATCAAATGGCTTATTGATCCCTCTTCGATTCTCTATTTCGATAATTCAGGACCGCTTTCATCTGTAAAGCTAGATGAACTTGAGCAATTCATTTTTAGAAGTTAAGGCTCCATGCAACTACATTGACAATTTCTATTTGTAAAGTAATATGTTAATTGATTTTACTTTACAAATAGACTTCTGTAATTATAGAATACAAATAGGATCCACATACTTCTCAAGGGGCAATACATAAAATGAACTCGAAAACCTCCATGCAAGACATCGCCGATAAGTTGGGCATTTCCAAGAATGCCGTCTCCTTGGCCCTTAATAATAAAGCTGGCGTCAGCGAAGAATTGCGCTTTCGTATTTTCGAAGCAGCTAATCAGTTGAACTACCGGACAGATTCCAAAACAAAAAAGAAACGCGGCAACCTGCTCGTCTTAATCCCTGAGAACATTCGTAATGATAAAATCTTCTATTACGAAGTGTTCTGGTCCATAGAAAAAAGAGCCAAAGAAAATGGCTACAACGCCATTATCTGCGGTGTTACACAAGAGATGGAGGATCAACTCATCCTGCCGGAGCTTTATCATGAAATTGTATTTGACGGTATATTACTCGTTGGCGTCCTTCATCTTAACTATGTTCGAAAGCTTGTGGATTTGGGTATTCCCCTTGTTACGGTGGATCATTATTATGATTGCTTACAGCTTGACGCTGTGGTGACTGCGAATGCCGAAGAGGCTTACAAAATCGTCACTCATCTCATTGACAAAGGTCATCGGCAGATTGGTTTTATCGGTGCGATTAGTATGACGAAGAGCTTCAGGGAACGCTGGTCCGGGTACCAAAATGCCATGACAGATGCGGGGCTGACAGTCGATATGAATCAAAATATCGTCAATCCCTTACCACTGGAAGCGTTAAATTCCACCCCCGCCCAGTTAGCAGATCATCTCGATGCGATGACTTCCCTGCCGACAGCCTGGTTTTGTGCGGATGATCGCGTTGCAATTTCCTTCATTCAAATCCTTATTTCCAAAGGCTACAAGGTACCGGAGGATATCTCCGTTGTTGGGTTTGGTGACATTGAAGCGGCTCAAATGATCGCTCCTCGCTTAACGACGATCCAAGTGCAGCGCGAACAGCTCGGCTATGAGGCCGTGGATTTTCTGATTCGCAAAATCGACTTCGGCGGAAGCCCTGCGAAGATTTCCATATATGGAGAACTCATCGAGCGTGATTCTTGTAAAGCGTTAGGATAAAGATAATCTTTTGAATTCCGCTGTCTCCCGGAAAATGTTATAATATCTGTTAGACGAAGAACGTCCTTGAGCCCTGTGGCGCAAGGGCGTTTTTTTTATTCTTTTATAAGGAGGCGTTTGCCAAATGCCATTTGAACAAGCACATCAATCGTTCATAGAAAACCATCATGCACGCAGAAGCGGTGAAAGAAAGGGCCGTTTAATTAGGGGGCACAACTATGCAGAAAAGTTGCTGCTCCAACAGGTTTGGTGGCCGCTATTCGGAAACTTCGAGAATCTGCATCCGGAATATGAGATCTACGACTGGAATCGTAAATCGCAATTCCTTGACTTTGCGTTCCTCACCCCATTCGGCCGTTTTGGAATTGAGTGCGACGGCTATCAAAGCCATATCAAAGATATGGACCGCGAGAAATTCAGTTACGCTCTGAACCGAGATACGTTCCTCATTGGAATGGGGTGGACAATGATTCATTTCTCCTTCGATGATATCCAGAACCGGCCCGAGGTATGCCGGATGCTGCTGCAATTGGTCATCGGACCCCATCTCCTCCGCAATATAGCAGCCACTTCTATCTCTCCAGAAGAAAAGGAAGTCCTTAGGTTAGCAGTAAACCTAGGAAAGCCTATTCGTCCCAAGGATATCATCCTGCATTCTGATGTAAATTTTCGCACAGCACGTAAATGGCTGTATTGTTTAGTCGAAAAGGGCATCCTGCGCTCAATAACGCGCGGCAAATATACCTGTTACTATGAGCTTAAGGAAGGTGCGTGGCAGCATTTAATTTAGTGGCATGGGTCTGATGCCTTAGCAGCACATAGCAATGTTGCATAACTGCCAAGTGCTTTTCACTTCCACTATTCGAGCCAATCTGTGCCTACACCAGTTGGGTACCCGGCAATTGAAAATCCACGAGTTCACGATAGTCCAAGTTGTATTTTGTGCAACAATACACCTTCCTCACGCCACTGTAGCCTGGTACTGTTGTATTCCGTACAACAATTTGAGCTTAAAACGCCTATTTCTGAGCGATTCCCACCAAAATGTTGTACGCGGTACAACAAAAAGCCAATTTGTCCAAAAATACCTCCATATTGTTGCACAAAATACAACAATTCGGCGAGTTAGGGATAATTATTAGTCGCACCAGTTTGAGTACTCGCACCAATTCAGCAACCACACCCACTACTTAGACATTCATCATTTCGAGCAACTTTAGTTGGCATCTAACAGTTGGTATCGACCAGTTGGGCACCCGCCAATTGAAATCCCCAAGTGCACGATAGTCCAAGTTGTATTTTGTGCAACAATACATCTACCTCACACTGGTGCAACCGATCATTGTTGTATCTCGCTCCTAGGCCCCCTAAATAAACTGGAGTCCTCCCGTTAAATAAATTAAACTTATTTACAAAGGGGATGATCCGGGATGGGAAAAAGATTAGGAGAAGAAGTACGTTTGAAA
>NZ_JCAUAW010000041.1:0-31686 GCF_059692155.1 Paenibacillus sp. JT22N1 | reverse complement strand
TAAAGTGAGGGAAGTGCGAGAAAGTGACTCCATAGTGATGAAAAACATGCTTAAAGTAGGTGGATACGGCCAAATCCTCTGGATGAGTTGCTGAGACGATGAAATTCATCGCTAAAGTGAGGGGAGTGCGAGAAGGTGGCTCGATAGTGATGAAAAACCCGCATAAAGTAAAGGCTAATTAAAAGTATTTAAATATTGAAGTACCGCGGGCGTAAGGCGGTAAGTGCGGATTCGCTTTTCTCCTTTACCTGCGATTTGGATCAACTCTTTTTCTAGCATGTCTTTCAAAATGTGTCGTGCTTTTTGTTTTTCTACGTCAAGAACGTCGCACACATCTTGAGGTGTAAGTGATCTGCTTAATGTAAGGGCATACCGAAACACTTCTTTTTCTATGTAGCTCATGCTAAAGTTTTGTGGCAACGTTCCGCCAAGGTATCGACCCATAAACTGCTGCAGGATTTGTTCACACATGCGGGGGCGATCTTTAACATCATCGTATGAGAAACGTAAAATCTTCCAGCCATCGATAATGAGGTGGTTTTGGCGATTGCATTGGTCGGCAAATTGGCTGCGGCTTATTTGGGAAGAGTGTGTACCGTAACCATCAATTTCGATGGCTAGTTTAAGGGAATGACGTAGAAAAGCGAAGTCTAGGAATCGTGCTCCATCGCGAAAGTCTTTCACTTCATACTCAGGATGTAGGTCATTAAAGTTACCGAATGCTGGCCACCAAACCTGATGAAGAAATGCTTTTTCAGCATGGCCATGGCCTTCTTTGAGCCTTCGCAACCGTTCCCCCTTTCTGATAGCTAAATGATGAGATAGGTAATTTTCATGTGCAGTGTACATAAGATCGTTCATTTACATGACCTCCCAAAGAAAAAATAAGCCGCTTCTCGAGATCAGCAAATTGCTGAACTAGAAAAGCGGCGTGTGCTTCACAGCTGTAATTTAGTGTGTAATGTGTAAGCGTATGTGTCTTTTGAACCCAATTGTTCTATGTGCTACATATCTTAAACAGATAATATCATAAGAACCTTTAAAGAGATAGTAGCTGCCTTTACTTTAGAATTTACATTGACCGATGGCAGGTAACTCTGCTGTTAGTTGGTGGGTTTGACTTTTAAATTTTGAATGGACTAAGCAAAAGCATCGGGCATAGATGGCGTGTACGTATGCTAAAAGAAAAAAAGTTGAAAAATAAATACATCTATATGTTGACATTTCACCTAATTCCATATATAATTTATGAATTGATTGAAATGAATTATATAAACACTTAAAACCAAACCTCATTTACCCCACACGAAACGATTAGCGAGAAGAAAGTAACCCCCTCTCCTTGTTTGTTTTTCTCCCAATGTGCAGTAAAAATAAGCTCATTTATGGTAAACCCGAGGCTACGTCAAGTGTTTCGGCAGCAGGTGTTTGTTAAGCAATTCGTACTGGCGCGGTCATTGGAGCCGCAAGGATGGAAGAGAGGTAGGGCTTTCATTGTTTTGATTCCAACACATTAATTATGCATTTTCATAGATATCAATGATAGCAAGTATAAGGCTGTTTTTATCTATTTTAGGGATAAGGATGGCCTTTTTCTATTGCAATATACAAAATCGTTCCCGTCCTGACACTAGGATGAGAACGATTTTTTGCTTACTGGTGAAACCCAACGCATTCCTTTACAATTATAATTAACAGTTTAAACGTAAAGGATGATTGCTATGATTTGGAATATGAATTGGACTTTTTTACTGCTGGCAATACTATTTGAAACCGTAGGAACGACGGCTATGAAGATGTCGTCAGGCTTTACTAGGATAGGTCCGGCTATTGTTATGGGCATTTGCTATATTTTATGCTTCACCTTATTGACGCTGGCTCTAAAACAGCTCGATGTCAGTTTGGCTTATGCCATATGGTCTGGTGTAGGGACAGCACTTATCACAATAATCGGCATATGGTGGTTCAATGAATCGGTTTCTACTCTGAAGGTGCTTTCCATTGTTCTCATCATCTTAGGGGTAATTGGTCTACATATAAGCAGCACTGGGGACGAAGATCAATCGAAGGCCTCGCAAGCGCAAAATTCAACGGCAATAAACTCAGACACGAAGGAATAGATGAAAGAGAGGCTCAAAAACCTATGATCGAGCATCGTTTTGAACTAAAAGCGGAGTGGTCCGGAGGCTTGGACGGCACAGGTCACATCCGAGCAGGTAACCTAATCTCGGCGATTTCAGTGCCAAGCCAATTAGATGGTCCTGGCATAGGGACGAATCCGGAGGAGATGCTGCTTGGCGCGGCAGCGACCTGCTATTTAATCACACTCAGCATGCTGCTGAAGCGTCTAGGAATTGCATCGATCGAGCTGAACTCAGAAATATTCGTCCATAGCAGTCCGGCGATGAAGGTGGATAAAATCATTCACCGGCCGCGAATCTGTATCCCAGCTCATACTTCACAAGAGATTACGGATAAAATAAGCAAAGCCGCCTATCGTGCTGAGCAGACTTGTATGATCAGTAAAGCTTTAAAAGGAAATGTTGAGGTCATCGTGGAACCTGAGATTCATCTATTGAAAGAGTAGAGGATTTTATCCCTATAACATCCAAACCTCTCCCTAGGATCATAAAATGCGGGGCATTTATAATTAATAGTAAGCAATGTAAAGGCGCCAACACTAGGAGGGTGCCTGATTCGGTTTGGAAGGAGTCTGCCTCGTCGATGAATTTGAACAAAAAAGTGTTTATCGGTTTTTTAATGTTCATTATTATTCCTTTGTTCGTACTAGGCTCCGCTGTTTATACGGTATCTCAGCAACTAATTGAGAAGAAGTACGGCGATTTGACCGAGGTCACTTTGCAGGCGATTTCCCGTAATATTTATTACATGTTTAAGGAAGCCAATTACTTTTCGGACTTTTGGATGGTAAAAGAGAGTATTCAGGGTATTTATCGAACAATCGATGAGGTAAAGCCGAATGAAAACACGCTCTCGTCTTATGACTTGAATACTTTTGATACCTTGCTGCGCGGCTCCATATTGACCTATTCACCTGTGCAATCTGTCGCGATTTATAATAATGCCGGCAAGTCGTTTAGTGCGGGGCGCGGAGGTGGAAGCGCTTTGCCGTGGACAGCGCTGACACAAAGTACCGCGTTCCAGCACATACAGGAATTGAACGGAAGTCCACTCTGGATTGGACCTTCCGAATATAAGGAGTTCGGGACGGGCCGCGGGGAATTTTATCAAGCGAGATTGGTCAAAGATTTCTGGACGATGGACAACCTAGGGTTCATGCTGCTGAAGTTCAAATTTAATGAGCTTGATCAAATTTTCAAATCATTCAATACGAATGAGGAAAGCTCGAAGCGTTATTTACTCGTCAACAAAAGCGGACTTATTTTTTATGATAATAAGCAAAATTTAGAAGGTGCCAATGTGCTGCAGCTGCTGCCTGGCAAATTGGATCTGCAGCTAAACAATAACAGTTTTCAGGCAAATTTTCAGAATGAAAAAAGCTTAATCTCACTCTACCATTTAAATATTAATCAGATGGGCGTTCAGGATTGGAGCGTCGTATCAATCACCTCTTGGAAGTATGTAGCCGGGGAAATTGAGACGATTATGAAGCTGGTCGCTGGGATTACGTTCGTCTGTTTATTTTTTGCACTCGTGTACAATCTGGTTTTCGTAAGGCGAATTGTTCAGTTGATTCTGCGAATGCTTTCTTCGATGAAAAAGGTTGAACGCGGCGATCTGACGACTCGCATGGAGGAAAGCGGTAAGGATGAAACGTCCGCTCTCGCTAGAGGATTCAACAGTTTGGTTGTGCGTGTGGAGGATCTCCTGGAAGAAGTCAAACGTCAGCAAGACCGTAAAAATAAGGCCGAGCTTATGCTGCTGCAAGCCCAGATAAAGCCGCATTTTCTTTTTAATACACTCGAATCCATCAATGTGTTAGCGATCCAAAACCAAGGAAAAAAAGTCAGCCAAATGGTGTATCGACTTGGGAATCTGCTGCGTATTGGAATGGAAAACAGAGAAGAGATTTCGCTAAAGCAAGAGCTTGAGCATCTGAAAAGCTACCTCGAAATTCAGGAATTCCGCTTTGAAGATCAGTTTCAATATGACATTCAAGCACCGCCTGAGCTGTTGGATTATTGCGTTCTCAAGCTAACTCTCCAACCATTGGTAGAGAATAGTTTGCAGCATGGTTTTGAACCCATTGATTATATGGGCATGATCGCCATAAAGGTTGTGGATGAAGGAGAACGGATTGCTCTTTATGTGACGGATAACGGCATCGGTATAAGTGCGGAGAAATTAGCTAAATTCCATTATAAAACAGAGCTAGAGACGCCATTTCACGAAATATTGGGCGCAAATGAAGAGCGAAGAGGTCTTGGTGTCAGCAATGTAGCTGACCGTATACGGATCCAATATGGCGAACATTATGGCATGTTCATCTGCAGTCAAGAAGGTCACGGTACGACGATGAAGATCGTGATCCCAAAAAATAAGGGGGAAGGCTTATGAGGCTGAAAGCGATATTGGCAGATGATGAGCCTAACATTTTGCGTAATTTGCAGGCGGTTATTCCCTGGGACGAACTGGGGATTGATATTGTTGGAACGGCCAAAAACGGAGTGGAGGCGCTGGAACTTAGCTCCCAGCATGTGCCGGATCTGGTCATGAGTGATATTCGTATGCCGCTAATGGATGGAATTACATTCGTTCAGAAGCTGCGTGAGATCAATGAGGATTGTACGGTGCTTATGGTGACGGGTTATCAGGATTTCGAATATGTACGCTCGTTGATGCGAGTTGGCGTTAGCGATTACATATTGAAGCCTATTAACTATGAAGAGTTAGAGAATTCTATTAGTAAATTGACGAATGAAATCAGGGTTAAGAAGCTAAGTGAGCAAGAGGAGCAGCAAAAGTGGGGCAAAATGAAAAATTTGGCCTATGAGAAGATCCTGCAGGACGTTTTGATGAATTATACGGAAATTACGCCGAATACGCTGCTTCCGATTGATGATATGGACCTTGAAACGTTGACCTATTTATTTGCGATGATCGATGTGGATGATTACTCACAGAAATCACTGCCTTGGACCGAGCAGGAGCGAAAGCTATGGAATTTCGCAGTACGTAATGTATTGCAAGATTCGTTAACGGATGAGAAATTGAAATTCACAGTACTCCAGATCCGCGAAGGTGAGTGGTGTGTAATCATCCAATGGGATGAAAAGGGCGAAAGCGCTGCATTGGTGAAGTTAAATGAAATAGCTGCTCAACTTCAGCATAACGTTTCCCAATCGGTTAAATTAGGCATTAGTGTCGGCATCTTCCCAGCAGCTGTGGGACTCCGTCAACTCTCTGCGGCCTATCGGAAGCTTCAGCGATTCATGCAGCTTAATCTGGGGAAGCAGCAATCCGTGCTGTTGTATAAAGAGTCCAAAGAGCCAGCTGATGCAAACAGCTCCTTATGGTATTTGGTAGAGGAAATTGTAACTGGACTTAAACAACTAAACCGTATCAAAACGGAGGATGCCTTAAAACGCTTGAAATTACTGCTTGAAGGTTTGTCAGACAGCTCTTTTGCCAGAGCCTATCAAATGCTGCATTTCCTTATTCTTCATCTGCTCCGCGAACTGAGAGAAATGAATTCCCTTGATTTTCAGGAGGAAGAACAGATCTGGTGTCAACTTGACAAGAGCGAGAGCATTCAACATTTGCTTCAGGTTATGGTACAGCTTGTAGCACTTGGGCTGGAGGGGACGAATAAGAAGAAAAACAGCGAACTGCTCATGACAGCGGCGAAGGAATACATAAGAACTCACTATTCAAATGATTTCGGGATCGAGGATATAGCGAGCTCCCTAGGGATTAGCTCCAGCTATTTTAGTTTATTATTTAAGCAGCATTTTGGAGAAACCTTCGTTGAATATGTCACGAAACATCGGATGGAATTGGCGAAGTCGATGCTGCTCCACAGTGATAAAAGTATAACGGACATCGGAAAATCAGTAGGATACATCGAACGGCGATATTTTACCAAAGTATTTCAAAAGTTTACTGGTGAGATTCCATCGGAGTTTCGCGAAAAGCGCAAAGAAGCTAAGTAGAGGATTTTGCCCCTTTATAAGGAATTTGTGGGTCTTTAGGACAAACAACCGTTATTTTATACTTAGATGGCAAGCAAAAAGGAGATCAATAAAGATGAGAAAAGGAACGTTGATTTCGGTAGCAGCGGTAGTGGCTATGACGTTCATCGTGTCTGCTTGCAACAGCTTAACTTCGAACAATGAACAAAACCTTCATGCTGGCGAGACTCCCGACCCCGCGGGAACAAAGGGAGAGCCGATCCTACTAACACTTCGTCATACGCAGGTGAAAGATACGCAGAAGAAGCGCTTCGCGATGCTGCAGGATGTAGTGAAAGCAACGGAGTCGAGGGTTCCTGGATTATCCATTACGTTAGATGGGGTGGAGGATAAGGTCAATCGTTTCGAGAAGCTGAGAGCGGAGATGGCAGCTGGGAATCCACCGGAAATATTCGACTTGTTTGGCGGAACGGATACGAAGGATTACGTCAAAGCGGGTAGGCTGCTTGATCTTACGCCCATACTGAATGAGCTTGGATTAAACAATAAGTTTTATAGCTTCGAGGAGTTTACGGTTAACGGTAAAATTTATGGCATTCCAATGGCAGGGTACGTCGAGGGCTTGTACTATAACAAAAGGATTTTGGCGGATCATCAAATAAAACCACCTCAAACGTGGGAGGAACTGCTCGCAGCTGCCGCGATACTGAAGGCCCAGAAAATCACACCATTTGCAATGGCGGCTAAAGATTCATGGGTCATAAACATGATGAGCAATACCATGTGGGTACGCACGGCCGGGCCAGATTCTGTTCTGGGCTTATTGGATGGAAGCAAACGATGGACGGATCCGGATGTTGTAGATGCTTTTGAGAAATATCATTCGTTGATTCAAAAGGGGTATCTCCAGGATGGCAGCTTAGCACTGGCATATGCCGAGCAGCAAAATAAATTTAGCAGCGGTGAAGCGGCTTTCATGTTCGATGGCAGTTGGGCGAATACGCCGCTGCTTGACCCTGAGAAGTCATCCATTGTAAAGGATGTAGGCTTTATGAGTTTCCCAGCTATGGGAGGGCCAGGAGATGGTTATATCAATGGAGGATGGTCTAATGCCTATGGTTTCTCTAAAAAAGTGACGCCAAACCAACTGGTGGCAATCAAGGAGTTTATCAGGCAAATGTATAACGAATCCATACAAAAAAGACAGCTCGTCGAAGAAGGTATGCCACCTGCCATGAAACTGCAGGATACGAGCAATGTAAACCCGCTCATTACGGAAATTTTGAATGTATTTGAAAGCAGTAAAGGTGCTTTCCCCGCATTCGACTCACGCATTCAAACGAAAGTTCGAGAAAAATTGGAACGCGGCATGCAAGAATTAATAGGCGGAAGAACAGATCCGGCCTCCTTAATGGCAGAAATACAGAAGCAGCAAGAGGCTTCGAATAAGGAAGAAACCCATACCAAATAGTAGGATGAGACATGAATAAGATAGGAAGAAACCCATTTGCTTATGCGCTTTTTACGTTACCGACACTGCTGCTATTCGTGATCTTTTTCTTATATCCCATGATCATGTCGCTGCGCTACGGATTCACGGAGTGGAACGGAGTATCGCCGGCGAGATTTAATGGTTTAGATAATTTCGTTACTGCTTTTCAAGACAAATATTTCTGGATGGCAGTGCGAAATAACCTGTATTTTATTGGTTTTTCAGTTGGATTACAAATCCCCTTTATACTTGGTTTAGCGCTTCTGGTGAGCAAAGTTAGGCGATGGACTAGCTTCTATAAAACGATGATTTTCCTCCCTACAGTTCTTTCTACAGCTGTGGTTGGTGTACTATGGGGGTTCATTTATCACCCGCAGGCGGGGCTGCTCAATCAAGCATTGGAAGCTGTCGGGTTAATGACTTGGCAGCATGTTTGGTTAGCAGAGGAAGCGACAGCGATGCTCTCCGTGCTTGTTACCAACGCATGGCAGTGGATTGGATTCTATGTCGTGCTGGTTTTATCGGCGATCTATGCTATCCCCAAAAATATCTTGGAAGCTGCTGAGTTAGACGGGGCGACAAGCCTGAGAGAGGCTTGGTCGATTACGCTTCCACTGCTGCGTCCCGTCATCATGGTCATGATTTTGCTATCGATTACCGGTGCTATGAAGGCCTTAGACATCGTCTTTGTGATGACTGGCGGCAATCCGTATGGGATTACAGAAGTGATGGCCACGTATATGTATAAAAAAGCTTACCGCATTGGTGAATATGGGTATGCAAATGGAATTGCCGTACTTATTCTCCTTTTAACCTGCATGTTAACATCCTTGTTTGGTTGGTTCACAAGGAAGCAGGAGGAGGTGCGATATTGAAGGGAATTCCCTATCGCCGTGTCTTCCTGCATGTTGTACTCATGTTGTACATAGGCATTATTTTGTTTCCTCTTCTTTGGGTATTGAACTCCTCTTTTAAAACAAATAAAGAAATCATTGCCTCGCCGTGGTCCCTTCCAGAGCAACTCTCCTTTTCGAATTATTGGAATGCCTGGACTGGAGCACATGTAAGTCACTATTTTACGAACAGTTTGGTGATTTCTGTGATATCGGCCATGGCAACGCTGTTTCTTGGTACGGCAACGGCGTACGCCCTAACACGAATGGAATTTCCACGATTAAGCAAGTTCTTGAAGCGTATATTGATGCTCGCATTGCTTGTTCCCGCGGGTTCCTTGCTTGTTCCTTTATATATGCTGCTTCGCAGCATGTACTTATACAACACACCGCTAGCCTTGATCCTGCCCTATGTAACGATGGGTTTACCTTTGACTGTGTTTATTTTTAGTGCTTTTTTGAAATCCATACCGAGTGAGTTAGAAGAAGCGGGAATCATGGATGGATTATCGATCTATGGACTTTTGTGGCGAGTCATTATTCCAATTACGATACCTTCACTCGTCACGGTTTTTATGCTCAATTTCCTAAGCAATTGGAATGAGTTTATGATGGCCAATCTGTTTCTAGCGAAGGAAAAGTTTAGAACACTTCCTGTGAGCATGGTAGCCTTTTACGACCAATTGAATATGAACTACGGTTCGCTCTGCGCGGCAATCATGTTTAGTGTTATTCCAGTCGTGCTGATGTATTTTATTTTGCAGAAACGTATCATTGAAAGCATTAAATCTTAACTCACTCAAGGAGCGTGTAATTATGTCATCTTCATCGCCCAATAACCAACATCCTTTAACCTTGCGTCAAAAAGTGGGTCAAATGTTTATTTGCGGTTTTGAATCTTTAGAACCCAATGAGTCCATTACCCAATTAATTGAAGAATACGGACTTGGCGGTGTCATCTATTTTCGTCGAAATGTAAAAGATGCGCACCAATTGGCTCATTTGTCAGCCGAATTGCAAGCGATAAGTCTCCGCAGCGGCGGACAGCCGTTATTCATTGCAGTAGATCAAGAGGGAGGTATGGTTTCCCGTATTGAAAAAGGAGCAACTCTGCTGCCAGGGAACATGGCGTTAGGGGCAGCTTTTGCGCCCGCAGGTGTTTATGCCAGCTCTAAAGTGATGGGTAAAGAATTGCGCCAAATGGGCGTGAATATGAACTTCGCCCCTTGTTTAGATATCAATAATGATCGATTAAACCCTGTTATCGGCGTGCGCTCTTATGGTGAAACAGCTGCGCTAGTGGGTGATATGGGCACACATGCGGTGAAAGGCTTGCAGGATATGGGCGTTATTGCCACAGTCAAGCATTTCCCAGGGCATGGTGATACGTCAGAGGATTCTCATCATGATCTTCCCGTTGTGCCACATAGTATGGAGCGATTGATGGAGCTAGAGCTAGCCCCTTTCATGAAAGCGATTGAAGGCGGTGTAGATGCGATTATGACGGCGCATGTCGTTTTCGCGGCACTGGAAGATAACGGCGTTCCATCGACGTTGTCGTATCGCATTTTAACGGAGTTGCTTCGTGAGAAGCTTCAATTCAAAGGGTTAATTGTAACAGACTGTCTGGAGATGAAGGCGATCTCAGAAGGGATTGGTGTGGCGGAAGGCGCTGTTCGTGCCATTGAGGCTGGATCGGATCTGATTCTGGTTAGTCATTTGCTGGATCGCCAAGTGTCTGCAATAGAAGCGGTTATTGCTGCGGTGGAGAGTGGACGGATTCCGGAGTCGCGAATTGACGAGTCCGTACTGCGGATTATGACCTACAAATATAAGCGAGAGATTCGATATGATACATTAGCGCCCATTCCGACTGAACCAATCTCTACACCCGAGCATCAACTGCTCGCCAAAGAATTGAGCCGTAAAAGTATTACACGGGTCAAGGATGAAGTAGGTAAAGTGCTGGATCTGAACAAGCCGACCTTAGTCATTTGGGCGGAAGTACAAACGGGAACTGAGATTGATGAAGTCGTGGATCGGAGCGGGACACTGGGCAGTGTCTTGTCTGAGATAGCCGGAAAGCCTATTCAGGAGATTTACTTGGGATTATATCCTTCGGATACGGAAGTAGCTTCGGTTCTGGAAGCTTGTGAAGGTAACAAGCAAATTGTCATTGTCACATACAATGCAACATTCTCAGCAGGACAAACCAGGTTGGTTAAAGAATTAGTTCAAAGGGAAGATCAATATGTTATTGTGGCTGCCGGTAGAAATCCTTATGATTTACTTGAATTTCCTGAGGTAAAGACTTATTATGCTTGTTATGAAAACCGTCCGCTTGCGATGGTTTCTCTCGCGAATGTGCTTCTTGGGAAAGAGAAAGCGGTTGGAAGGCTGCCTGTGACATTGTCGGAGGAGTATCCGCTTGGTTGGAGGCTAGATTGATGGGGAAAGGGGAAAAAGAGATGACATTGGAGCAAGACAATAAGCAGGATGTTTTTGTAAAGGGTAACAGCATGGAGCAAGAAAAAGGTGTGAAAAACATCGGAGAAGAACAAGATGTCTTCGTTCGGGAGTATTTTGTTGGGGTAGATTTGGGAGGCACGAAGATGTTGGCCGCCTTGGTTGCGTACGATGGCAGCATCATCGCAAGAGAAGAGATCCCCACCCTTGCGCAGCAGGGAGAGGTAGCTGTGCTCGATCGACTGGGTAACCTGATCGAGGGGATTCTCGCGGCTGTGCCCGGCAGCCGCAGTGCTCTCCGCGGTATTGGCGTCGCCACCGCGGGCACGCTCGATACGGCGAATGGTGTCGTCACCTTCGCCACGAATCTCGGCTGGCGCGACGTTGCCGTGGCCGCCGTGTTGTCGGACCGCTTCGCTTGCGAGGTCCGGCTCGAGAACGACGCCACCGCCGCAGCGGCTGGCGAATGGCTGGCCGGCGCGGGCGAGGGCGCGCCGGACTGTATCTTCGTGACGATCTCCACGGGGATCGGCGGGGGCATCATCTCCGGCGGCCGCTTGATCGCCGGAGTCAACCATAACGCAGGGGAGCTCGGCCACATTTCCATTGATGGAAATGGGCCGCGCTGCCTCTGCGGAAATGTGGGGTGCCTGGAGCTCTACGCGTCAGGCACCGCCATTGGCCGCCGCGGCGCCGAGCACGTGCGCCGCGTTGCGGGAGGCGACGGCGACGCTGCCGGCGCCCTCACGAGGCTTGCGGGAGGCGACCCAGACCGCGTCGATGCGCGGTTGGTCGCGGCCGCAGCCGCGGAAGGGGATGCCGAGGCAAGCGGCATCCTGCGCGAAGCGGGACGAGCCCTCGGCATCGGGCTCGTGAGCATCCTCCACCTGCTCAATCCGCAGGTGGTCATTCTTGGCGGCGGAGCTTCGCACATCGGCGAGCCGCTCCTAGGTCCGATGCGTGAAGTCATCGAGGATCGCTGCCTGCCTTCGATTCTAAGTCCGGTCCGATTCGTAACATCCGCTCTTGGTTCCTCCGCAGGAGCTGTAGGCGCAGCACTGCTTATGTCGAGGGATGGTCGCTGAGTCATTTCAATTTATGACCGGTCATATGACAAATTGCACTAGACGTTAGACACCTTTTTCGTTACATTAGATGAGGCTTATGAAACTTTCTTGGTTCCGAATACGTCGGAATGAAGTTGATGTTTTATTGACCAATCTATTGTCGAAGGGGTGTTTTTTTCTATGTCTCAAACCGTATCTAATTCTGCGCCAACGATGCGATCTTTTTTTGCGAATCGTTTCGTGCAGTCCATTATGTTATCGGGTCTTTTCCTCCAAATCGGGATTTGGATTCGTAACTTCGCGATTCTCCTCTATGTAACCGACATGACGAACAACGATCCTTACTCGGTTTCCTTGATTTCCGTTGCCGAGTTTGCGCCGATATTTATTTTCTCTTTCATTGGCGGTGCCTTTGCAGATCGATGGAGACCTAAGCTCACGATGGTCTGGTGCGATATTCTCAGCGCTGCCTCGGTGTTTGTCATTATGGTTACCCTGTATTATGGTTCATGGAAGGCGATCTTTTTTGCCACATTAGTGTCGTCCATCCTGTCCCAATTCTCTCAGCCGTCCGGGATGAAGCTGTTCAAGGTTCATGTGCATGAATCCCAAATGCAAATGGGGATGTCATTATTTCAATCGATGATGGCTATCTTTATGATTTTGGGTCCAATTATGGGAACTTTCGTGTACTATACCTTTGGAATCGAAGTCGCTATAGCGATCATGGGAATTTGCTTCGTGCTCTCCGCTCTTGTCCTAACGTTTCTACCATCTGACCGTAAAGCTGAAAAAGGATCCGCTGGACCATCCACGCATATTTTTGCTGAGATGGGTGAAGGTTTCCGGTATGTGCTCAAGAATAAAATGCTTGTCACTTTGGGAGGCTGCTTTGCCGTTGCCGGTCTTGCGATTGGTCTAATCAGTCCGCTTGGTATCTTTCTTGTTACGGAAAATCTAGGCTTGCCTAAAGAGAACTTGCAATGGTTTATGGCCACGAATGGTGTCGCGATGATTATCGGCGGAGGCTTGACGATGGGCTTTTCCAAAAAAATGTCGTCGCAAGCGCTCCTTATACTCGGGATGTCAGTCAGTGTCGTGGCGTTTGCGGTTATTGGCATGACACATCTACTATGGGTAGCACTTTTGATGCAATTTATGTCCGGTCTCGTCATGCCTGCTATTCAAATTGGTATCAATACAATGATTCTTGGCAACACGGAGGAGTCGTTCGTGGGTCGTGTGAATGGTATTCTGAATCCATTGTTCATGGGTGCCATGGTCATCACAATGAGTTTGGCTGGAAGTATCAAAGCTTCCTTCTCGCTTGAAACGATTTATCTCACGTGTGCTGCACTGTTTCTAATCGGGGTCTTCATTATGGTGCCTTCGCTGAAATATAAGCAAAGTGTGGTTTCGCAGCCTAGTAGTGAGTGATATACGAACCCTCTCTATTGCCGAGAGGGCACAAAAGACCATGGTTTCTACAAACGTAGAAACCATGGTCTTTTTACTGCAAGATTACCAGATTTCTGCTAGGATTACTTTAAAAGATGTAAAAAGGTGTGTGAACGATGCTTCAGTTGTTCGTCGATATGATTGAAAGGGTTGGATTCTTGATAGCGCTTGCGTTTGCCTTTTCTCGCAGCCGATGGATGCGCAGTTATATGAGCTATCAAGGTAACAGGACCTATCAATGGCGTTTTCTTTTCTTTTTCACTGCTTATGCGATTCTCGCCACCTACTCGGGTGTGACGGTATCCGACTTTACGTATCGACCGGCTCCATGGATCGGCGAAGTTTCCCCAACAGCGGCCATTGCCAATGCACGAACCGTTGGCGTCGTCATTGCCGGCTTGCTTGGCGGTGTGAAAAGCGGGCTCATCGTTGGTGTCGCAGCCGGCCTGCACCGCTACAGCTTGGGTGGATTTGTTGCCGTGGCTTGTATGATTGCACCTATTCTTCAAGGTGTCTTGGCTGGACTCTGCCGCAATGCGTTCAAGAAACGCTTCCGCAAGGTGTCATCTGTTCAACTCGCCTTTCTTGTTGGGTTCATGGCTGAAGCTCTGCAAATGGTACTCATTCTTGCGCTCGCCAAGCCATGGGGGGATGCTTTGAGCCTGGTTTCACTCATAGGTTTACCTCAGACTCTCGCAAACAGCATCGGGGTAGCGCTATATTTCGTGCTATACAACACGATGGAGCGTGAAGAGGAACGCATCGGCGCGGAGCATGCTCACAAAGCCCTACAAATTGCGGATATGACGATGCCACTTTGGCGATTGGAATTCGAGAAGGCGGTACGTGAAATCGCCAAAGTTTTGAATGAGGAAATGAAGGCCGTTGGTGCATTTTTCAGCAAGAATGGCTCGGCATGGGTAGCAGAAGGAAGAAAAACAAAACATTGGATCGACCTCTTCATTCATATTCCGAATCAGCGTCCGATTGGGCAATTTCGCTTGTATTTCGAACGGGAGCAGGATGATAATCCTTCTCGCAGACGAATGTTGTCCTCGCTCGCCGGTCTGCTTTCACAGCAGTATGCGTTTGTCGAGTCCGAGAGACAGTCGCAGCTGCTGGCCGATGCGGAGATTCGTTCGCTGCAGGCGCAGATGAATCCTCACTTCCTGTTTAATGTGCTGAACACAGTCAAATCGTTTATTCGTACTAAACCGGAAGAGGCCCGTCAGATGGTGATGCATTTATCAAAATTTTTACGCAAAAATATGAGCCATGGTAACCAACGCATGATCACGATACGTGACGAATACGAGTTGGTCATGTCTTACCTCAGTTTGATTAAATCACGTCTTGGGGATCAATTGGAATTTTATGCTGAAATCGATAAAAGGTTGCTGGATCATCAGATCCCTCCATTTACGATTCAACCTCTTGTCGAGAACGCCATTGTTCATGGTATCAATAATAAGAAGGGTATCGGTGTGATCAGGCTTACTGTGAAGGAGGAGCTGGACGACGGAAAGCTGCATGCGCGTATTTCAGTCGAGGACAATGGAGTTGGCTTAGAAATCGCCCGGCTTCAGAGTCATGGGGAACACGCCGGTATGGCTTTAAGGAATATCGAGCAGCGTCTAAACTACCATTACGGAAGAGAGCATCCGCTAGAAATTGAGAGCAAGCCAGGTGAAGGTACAAAAATTAGATTCTGGGTGAGGTGATAGTCGGTGGGCTGGAATATTGTGATTGCTGATGATGAAGAGCCGGCAAGGGAAGAATTAGTTTATCTCTTAGAGCAGTTCGAAGATGTGGACAAGGTGACCCCGGCGACCGGCGGTATGGATGCGATAAAGAAGGTAAAAGAACTAGCTCCGGATGTCTTATTTCTCGATATGAACATGCCGGATCTTAACGGGCTTCAAGTGGCGGAAATCATACGAGAAATCAATCCGCAGGTGAAGATTGTATTCTCCACTGCGTACGATCAATATGCCGTTCATGCGTTTAAGCTGCGTGCTTTTCATTATATGCTCAAGCCGTATGACGAAGAGGATCTAGCAATCGTCTTTCGAGAACTGCGTAAAATTCGAATGCAGAACGGATCGGGCGTCGTAGTCCATCCTTCCTCCGGAATGACAAGTGTGAAGCTAGCGCTAGAATTGGATGAAGGCATTACCTATGTGTCACCGAAGGACATCATGTATATCAGCAAAGAACTCAAACATGTACAGGTTCATCTTCATAATAAAGCCTATAACGTTTCCTATACATTAGTAGAACTGGAACAAAAGTTGGAACCATTCGGTTTTTTTCGCTGCCACAAAAGCTATCTTGTCAACCTGGCATCCATTGTTGAGATGAAGACCTGGATCAACGGTGCTTACAATCTGCGGATGGATGACCTGCTGCGAAGCAGCATACCTGTTAGTCGAAATTATGTGAAGATGCTGCGTTTGAAACTCGAAATCTAACATCATAAGGCCCCAATATGGCATGATGCGCTCCAGATATTTCGCTCGGAAACAAAACAAGCTATACTCCTTGTAAGCGTTATCAACCAATAGTCAATTGAAGAAGAAAACACTTACTAGGAGTGATAGGTATGAAAAACAAATTTACTTCGTATGTGATCTGGGGAGCGATTGCAGCGTTAGGTGCAGTTGGTTTCGCTATGCTCGCGCTTTCGAATGGCGAGAAAATTTCGGCAGCTTGGCTAATCATTGCCGCTATCTGTACATATGCTTTTGGTTATCGTTTTTACAGTCGGTTCATTGCTAAGAAAATTTACGAGTTAAATGACAAACGGGCAACCCCAGCCCATGTTCATAACGACTCTAAAGACTATGTTCCGACCAATAAATATGTCCTTTTTGGCCATCATTTCGCGGCCATCGCTGGAGCAGGACCGCTTGTTGGACCGATATTAGCCGCGCAAATGGGGTATTTGCCCAGCATTCTCTGGATTATTATCGGGGCCGTTCTTGCTGGCTGCGTACAAGACTTTGTGACCCTTGTTGGATCCATGCGTCGGGATGGAAAGTCACTCGGTCAAATGGCCAAAGACGAAGTCGGTCGATTCAGTGGTACGTTAGCGTCTATTGCAACGTTAGCGATCCTCATTATTATCGTCGCCGTTCTTGGACTCGTCGTAGTGAAAGCGCTAGCAGAATCACCGTGGGGCATGTTTACGATCGCCATGACCATGCCGATTGCCATATTTATGGGCTTTTACATGCGTTATATTCGACCTGGTAAAGTGATCGAGGGCTCCATCATTGGTTTCGTTTTATTGATGATTGCTTTATGGTCAGGGCAGTACGTAGCGGAAAGTCCAATGCTGTCCCAAATGTTTACCTTCACAGCTCCGCAAATCGCTAT
Source organism: Paenibacillus sp. JT22N1 (assembly GCF_059692155.1). Taxonomy (NCBI): domain Bacteria; kingdom Bacillati; phylum Bacillota; class Bacilli; order Caryophanales; family Paenibacillaceae; genus Paenibacillus; species Paenibacillus sp. JT22N1. Next base: position 14,819 of record NZ_JCAUAW010000041.1, on the reverse strand, counting down.
TTTAATGGTCGTCTATGGCTTGATTGCTTCCATTTTACCGGTTTGGGTCCTTCTTGCGCCTCGTGACTATTTGAGTTCTTTTCTGAAAATTGGTGTCATCATCTTACTTGCTGGCGGCATCATGGTCCTTTTACCGGATCTGAAAATGCCGGCTGTTACCAAATTTATTGATGGAACAGGTCCTGTATTTTCCGGCAATTTATTCCCATTCTTATTCATTACCATAGCTTGTGGAGCGGTTTCCGGTTTCCATTCTTTGATATCTTCCGGTACGACTCCGAAAATGATCGATCGAGAAAGTCATGCCCCTTTTATCGGTTTTGCCGGTATGGCTGCAGAATCCTTCGTCGCCGTTATGGCATTGATCGCGGCATGCGCCTTAGAGCCCGGCATTTACTTCGCGATGAACTCTTCACCGGCGGTGATTGGAACCGATCCAGCTGCCGTTGCTGCCAAAATCTCATCATGGGGCTTCACGCTGACGCCCGATCAGATTACAAGCACGGCCAAAGAAATCGGTGAAAAGACGATCCTCTCGCGAACAGGCGGGGCACCAACGCTTGCCGTAGGTATGGCTGAGATTTTTTCAACATTCCTAAATGGAGCCAAAGCATTCTGGTACCATTTCGCTATATTATTTGAAGCTGTCTTTATCCTAACAGCTGTAGATGCCGGTACGCGTGTTGGCCGGTTTATGCTGCAGGATTTGATCGGTAACTTCTACAAGCCATTTGGCCAAACGAAAGATTTCAAATACAATTTCATTGCTTCGCTGCTTGTTTGCTCGGCATGGGGATACTTCTTGTATCAAGGAGCGATCGATCCATTCGGGGGTATCAATTCCTTATGGGCGTTATTCGGAATCGCGAATCAAATGCTAGCTGCCATCGCTTTAGCCGTAGCGGTAACGATTATGATTAAAATGGGCAAAGCCCGCTATGCTTGGGTTGGTCTTCTGCCCTTCGTGTTCCTCTCTGTGACGACATTGACCGCCGGCTTCCAAAAAGCATTTTCCGATAACGCAAGCATCGGATTTTTAGCGGCAGCGAAGAAATACCAAGCAGGAATTGATAAAGGCCAAGTCATCGCACCTGCTAAGAACATGGATGTCATGCATCAGATTGTGACGAATAACTATATAGATGCAGGGCTGACTATCTTCTTCGGTATTGTAGTCATTCTGATGATTATTATCTCTTTACGGGTATGGTACAATATCTTGATTCAAAAGCAGAAACCTCAATTGAATGAAGCACCTTTTGTACAATCCACATTTGGAGCCTGATGCCATGAAAAAAATAACAAGCTTTACAAACAAGGTCAGTACGACAATCAAGATCATTTTCAATATCCCGGACTATGAAAGATACTTGAAGCATCAACAGGATCATCATTCGAATGAAACACCTTTGACGGAAAAAGAGTTTTACATGCTTTCCCTTCAAGAACGTTATGAAAGCGGCAAAATTAATCGCTGCTGCTAAAAGAGAAACGGAGCATTGAAGGTTGAACGACACGAAGGACCTGAGGTATAGCCTCGGGTTCTTTTTCATGTTGTCTCTATTTCTGATGTGAATGCCAGCATGCTTACACGAAATTAACACGTAGTTTACAGTGCATTGACCATTGAAACTTGGCATCAAGTTAGACTATGTCCATGGTCTCGTAACTGATGCATATGCAGCTGGATCCAATTTAAATATTCATGGAGGTTTCCTATGAAAGTAGAACTGCACTGCCATACCAATATTTCCGATGGCTCCTTCTCCTTTAATGAAGTAGTAGACTTAGCCCAGAAAGAAAAGGTAAGCCATTTGGCGATTACAAATCATGACACGACTAGAGGCCTTAACGAAATGATGATTCAGGGAAAGGAACGAGGAATCGAGATCATCCCTAGCATTGAAATATCGGCATATGATTTTAAGAGGCATAGAAGGGTTCATATATTGGGTTATTTTATCGAACCGGGGCATTCAGCTCTCGAAGATTTATGCAGCCCGCTGCTGAAACAACGCCATCAGGCCTGCTTGATCATGATCCACAATTTGATTGAAGCAGGATACGCCATCACACTGGATCAAGTCATGAGGTTTGCGGAAGGCGGCACGGGCATTTATAAACAACATATCATGCATGCGTTGATCGATAAGGGCTACACGACAACGATTTACGGAGAATTATACCGAAAACTGTTCTCACGCGGTCAGAATGGGGAGGAGCCGGGACTTGCCTATATCCCAATGAAATATGTCGATGCAAAGCTTGCCATTCAAGCGATCCGACAAGCCGGAGGAGTATCCGTTCTAGCGCATCCCGGGCAGTATCGTAATTTCGACGCCGTACCAGAACTAGTTGAAAGCGGGCTTCAGGGAATCGAGGTCTGGCACCCGTTACATGGTCCCGATGACGAAGTGAAAGCCCAAGAGTATGCACTAGAATACGATTTGGTCGTGACCGGTGGATCTGATTTTCACGGATTTTATGGAGAGAAGGAAGTGCTGCCCGGCAGTAAAAGTCCGGGGATTTCCTGCGTGGATGCCTTGAGAGAACGTACGAAAATGTGGTTCGCGAAATAATCGCAACATCAAAGGAGTTTATTAGATATGAGACAAATTCACCAGCCCAGAGCACATACTAAGCTTACAGCAGAACCTAGTATTCACGAAAGCAGCCATATTGTGAACAGCTCCGCTGGGGAGTGGTCTTCGATCGGTCCCAGTAACAAGATCATTGAATCCACGATTGGCGATTATACCTATACGATGGATGATGTGACGATTAACTATTCCGAGATCGGAAAGTTTACTTCTATCGCTTCTCATGTATGCATCAATCCTGTCAATCACCCTATGGATCGAGTAACACAGCATCACATGACCTACCGTAGGGCAGCATACGGTTTTGCAAGTACTGATGATGAAGATATTTTTGACTGGCGACGATCGAATCGGGTGACGATTGGCCATGATGTCTGGATAGGCCACGGAGCTATCGTTATGAAAGGAGTTCACATTGGAACCGGGGCGGTCATAGGTTCGGGTTCTGTCGTGACGAAAGATGTAGAGCCTTATTCGGTTGTAGTAGGGGTGCCAGCCAAACCGATTAAAGCTAGATTCCCCAAGGAAATAGTCGATAAACTCATGCAGATTGCCTGGTGGGACTGGCCTCGTGAGGTGCTCGAGGAACGTTTTCACGAATTGAATGATATGGAACATTTTATTCAAACATACAGCTGAACTTGCAAACAATGCGGATGGCATGCGGCTCAGCAGTGTCAAATTATACGTAGGAGTTGACCCAAGATGTCGGAAGAGATGAATATTATGGATCACCTCATAGCAGATATTCAGGCAGGTAAATATGATCCCGACGATAAACTGCCCTCGGAAAATGAACTTGCCGATCTGTTTCGAGTCCCTCGGATGACCGCACGGAAGGCTTACGAAAGGCTTCAGGAACTGGGTTATATCTACTCCAAGCAAGGAAAAGGCAGCTTTGTCAAAGACAGACACCAACGAATTCCATTAGTATTATCTGGCAATGAGAGCTTCAGCAAAAAGATGATAGAGCTAGGTTATAACTATCGAGCCAAAAATATTTTTTGCGAGCCTATCGAATATAACAACAAAATCTATCAGGCGCTCAGTGTGGATGAGCAGGATCGCGTATTTAAAGTGGGGATACTGCGGATTATCGACGGGGAACCGATAGCTTTGCATGCTTCTTATGTGGCAGAAACGATGTTTGGCGATATTGAAAAGACGGGGAGAGAAATTACCTCTATGTTTGAGTTTTATAAGGATAGAGGTCTTACGGAATTTCATTCCACACAAACCTTGTTAAGCGTGATGTACCCTTCTAAATATGAGCGGGAACTGCTATCTTGTTCGAGTTTGATTCCTTTATTGGTGCTAGAAAGCGAACGAGTGGAACAAACGACAGGCAGGACGCTGGAATACAGTAAAATTTTGTATCGGGGCGACTTCTTTACTTATGTGCTTTAACTAAAACTTAACATCCGCTCTGTTGGCAACAAGATATAGTAAGTCTCGGAAAGCGATCACTAGTGCATGGAGGTTTGGCTATGAGACGAAAACAAAGAACGGAAATCCTCATTAATGGATCTGCCGGGATTGCAGCCGCATTGGCACAAGAAATCAAGAACCGATATACCGTGACAACGATAGAGGAACCCAGCCACGGCTTGGTGATGGTCAAGGTGAGAGAGACCGCGCAGAAAAGCCTATTCTACCTTGGCGAAGTGTTAGTGACGGAATGTAAGGTCAAGATTGACGATCAAGTGGGCGTCGGAATCTTGAAAGGCGACGAATCAGATCTAGCTTATGATTTGGCCGTGATTGATGCAGCATTCGAGGCGCGTCTGAAGGAAACAGCCGCTTGGTCAGCCATACTATTGGCCGAAGCCGACAGAATCGCAGAAGAGCGAAAGGCGTTCGATGCGAAAGTGTTAAGGACCAAAGTGAATTTTGAAACGATGGACACGGATTGAAAGGAGCAAACACGATGAAGCTGGATCTGGTGCATGATATACAAACTTCTTATCGCAAAGTAGTGGATTCCATGTCGAGGCCAGGATTGATTTCTGATCTTTCCGAAGAGGTCGAGAAGCTGGATATGGACGCCGGTTGTTTTCCTTCTACACTTGTGTTGGCCATGATGCTGCTGGATACGGAGGTTACGTTCAAAGTATTTTCCGAAAAAGGAGATCAGGTCACTCATCTGTTCAGACAATTGACCTATGCTAAAACATCGGAAGCGGAGCAAGCGGATTTTATCTTTATTCTGCAGGATGCAGCAGTGGGGGATTTGCAAAATGTTCTTGATAAAGCAAAGATCGGAACACTGATCGATCCTCACGATTCCGCCACAATAGTTATTGAGACCGTGGGCTTATCTAAGGACAGCACGTTAAGGTTAACGGGTCCGGGAATCGAACACGCCGCGTTCGCCCAGATTTTACTGGACGTGGACTGGATGGAGCTTCGGGAGGAGAGAAACTCAGAGTTTCCGCTGGGATTAGACCTTATTTTTATCGATTCAGCGAATCATCTCCTCTGCTTGCCAAGGACAACCCAGATTACGAATGAGGGGGACAAATAAATGGGCTATGTCGCGGTGAAAGGCGGAACTTCAGCTATTGAGGAGTCCTTAAAACGAATCCAATACGAACGGGTCAAACAAAAAACGGTGCTGGACATCGGGAAGATTGAAGGCGGAATGAGAGGCTTGATCGATCAGGTTATGTCGGAAAGCAGTCTTTACAGCGAAACATTGGCAGCCATCGCCATCAAGCAAGCGGAAGGCAGCCCGGAGGAAGCGGTTTTTTTGATGAGAGCTTACCGCTCCACACTTCCGAGAAAGCATTATACGAGAACGGCGGTTTCTGAGCAGATGCATGTGGAAAGAAGAATCTCCGCCAGTTTCAAAGACATCCCTGGCGGACAGATTCTCGGAGCTTCAACGGATTATAGCCATCGCTTGCTAGATTTCGACCTGATCGATGAAACGGAAGCTGCGATTAGCGAATGGTTGATTGCGTTTGAGCATTGTGATGACTCAGGTCAGGAGAATCGAGAGCAAGATACCGATTTAGCCCAGGTACCTAAAGTGCTTGATTATTTGAGAAAAGAAGGCCTCGTAGCTGATTGTCCTGTGGATGTTCAGGAGCCCGATGATGTAACGAGAAAGAGCCTAGCGTTTCCCGCCAGCCGCAGTCAGAAGCTGCAAATTTTAACCAGGGGCCAGACAGGGACGGTTACTTCGATGGCGTATGCAGTCATCCGCGGTTACGGGGCTGTCCATCCTACCGTTGGAGAGCTGCGAGTCGGTCGGCTGCCCATGTATATTGACAATCCACTGCATGCAATGGGCGATGAGGACGACGCTTATTACATTGGAGAAATCAAGGTAACCGAAGTGGAGATGCTGGTGCCAGTATCTGTGGATAAAGATAAAGGCAGGAAAGAGCTTGAACTCGAGTTCGGCTATGGACTTTGCTTCGGACAAAATGAAACCAAAGCGATCGCCATGAGCATTTTAGATAAAAGTCTCGAGCGAGGGGACCGTTCCATTCCGACGCAGAATGAGGAATTCGTGCTTTATCATATCGACTCGGTAGAATCCACAGGGTTTATTTCACACTTGAAAATGCCGCACTATGTCACCTTTCAATCGAAGCTAAACGACGTGCGCAAAACAAAGCAAATCCAAACCGAGCAAGCTCAAGAGGTGTAACCAATGCAAATCCAATATAATTACGCTTTTTTTGATGAAGGCTCGAAAAGGGAAATCCGAAGAGCAACCTTGAAAGCCATTGCGATCCCTGGATATCAGGTACCGTTCGCCTCCCGTGAGATGCCAATTGGCAGAGGATGGGGAACCGGAGGGCTTCAGCTTACTCTGTCTCTTATTGGGAAGAAGGATGCGCTCAAAGTGATCGACCAAGGTTCGGACGAATCGGTCAATGCGGTGAGTATTAAAAAATTGATTCAAAAAACGACCGGCGTAGAAACCGTCGATGAGACAGCGGAAGCCACGCTCATTCAATCGAGACATCGCGTTCCTGAAATTCCGCTAAAGCCGGGCCAAATACTGGTTCTGCAGGTACCGATGCCGGAACCGCTGCGGATCATTGAATCCAGCGAGATGGAGACCAAAAAGCTGCATGGGGAAAAAGATTACAGCGGCGCGTGGTTGGTGTTGTTCGAGCAGATCATGAAATACAGAAATATGACGACCGGATCCGACCATCCCGTCATGGTGCATGAGCGATACGTTATGGCTCCGAGTCCGATACCGAAGTTCGACAATCCGAAGTTAAATAGTTCGGAATCGCTGATTCTGCTAGGCGCAGGACGGGAGAAAAAGATTTATGCGGTGCCTCCCTATACCCGGGTCGTCTCCCTTTCGTTTGAAGATGTCCCATTCGAGGTGGAATCGTTTCTTGGCAAGTGCTGCAAGCAGTGCGGAGCCCAAGGGGTGTTCCTGGACGAGCTCTTTGACACCAAAGAGGAAGTTACCTACTACCAGTGCAATGATACAAGCTATTGTATAAGCCGAATGAATCAGCAGTCCTTATAAAGAGGTGATGTGAAGATGGATGAAAATGTAGCTCCGATCTTGACCGTAAAAAATTTGAATAAGCAATTCGGAAGTGGATGCGATCAATGCGAGAAACCGTCCGACAGAAAAAGGAAATTGGTCAAAAACTATTGCCCCATTTGCGGTACCGTCTATTCGTGTCAAGAGGTTACTTTTGACCTGTATCCGGGGGAAGTGCTCGGGATTGTAGGCGAGAGCGGCAGCGGTAAGTCGACGTTGATGCGATGCTTGTATTTCGATCAAGAAGTAACGAGCGGTGAAGCTCTCCTGAAGTTCTATAAAGACGGTGAGAGCAATCTGTTCGAAGTATCTTCACAACAAAAAAGATATCTCAGAAATCATTTGATGGGCAAAGTATACCAAAATCCGGTGCTCGGTTTGAGAATGGGATTTACCTCTATCGGCAACATTGCCGAGAAAATGATCGCAGCCGGAAATCGGCGTGTAGGGGCAATGCAAGCGAGGGGAAGTGAACTGCTGGAGCGGGTTCATATTCCCGTATACCGGATGAAGGAAGCACCGAAAAACTTCTCCGGAGGTATGCAGCAGCGGGTTCAAATCGCAAAGGCATTATCCAATAACCCGCCTATTCTTCTCTTGGATGAAGTGACGACAGGACTCGACTTATCGGTCCAAGCTAATGTGCTCGATTTAATAAAGCATTTGCAGCGGGAGTTAGGCATCAGCATTCTGCTTGTATCCCATGATCTAGGCGTCATCCGCATGCTGGCGGATCGTACGATGGTGATGTTGGACGGTCAAGTGGTTGAACAAGGGTTAACCGACCAAATTCTTGAAGACCCACAGCATGCGTATACACAGCAGTTGGTTCATTCCTTACTTTAGGTAATCCAATAATGGAGGCAGCGACATGTATCTCATCACTAACGGACTCATTATTACGGAAGAGGCGATTCTTGAAGGATTCGATCTACTCATCAAACAGGACCGGATTGAGCGGATTGCCCTGCGCGGAGAGATTGAACGGAATGAACATACCGAGGTGATCGATGCGGCAGGGGGCTACATTTCCCCAGGGTTCATCGATATTCATTCCGATTACATTGAGCATATGACGGCACCTAGGCCCACCTCTCTGATGGATTTCAATCTGAGCCTCAGAGAAACGGAAAAAGAACTGATCTCTCACGGTATCACAACGATGTATCACTCACTGTCGATTTTCAAAAGCGTTGATTACAAATACCGGCCGATTCGTGAGTCGCACAATGTGCGTAAATTAATCGATTTGATCGATCAGACGCACACGAGCAAGCACCTGGTCCGACATCGGTTTCATGCGAGATTTGAGATCGACAATCTAGATGAGATTGATAATTTAAAGAGCTATATCACTGAGAAGAAAGTCCATCTGATCTCATTCATGGATCATACGCCTGGCCAAGGACAATATCGGGATTTGGAAATCTATAAAAAAACGGTCAAAGGGTATGATGATTTAAGCGATGAAGGCATCGCTGTACTCATAGCCAATCATCAAACCAAGCAAAAATTAACCGTTGAGGGAATTCGGGAAATTGCACAGTTGGCTAAAGACAATCAGATTGCCATTGCCTCTCATGACGATGATTCACTTGAAAAGCTGGAACTGGTGCAGAGCTTTGGCGCTGTCATCAGCGAATTCCCGATTACGCTTGCGATTGCCAAGAAAGCGAAAGAATTAGGAATGTACACGGTAGCGGGTGCGCCGAATGTGATTTTGGGTGGTTCGCACAGCGGAAATTTATCAGCAGCTGAAGCGGTTTGCGAGGACAGCATTGATATTTTATGCAGCGATTATTATCCGGCCGCCATGCTTCATGCTGTATTTCATCTTGTTAATCACTGTCAGAAGGACCTTGTAGACATGTTTAAGATGGTCTCCCTTCATCCAGCAAAAGCTGTGAATATCGATGAGGAAGTGGGCTCCATACGAGAAGGGAAGAAAGCTGATCTTCTCATTATTGAGAAGATCGAACCTGATTTCCCGGTCATTACAACCGTATTTGTAGACGGAAAGCTAATACAGAAAACCAATTACAGGATCTGATAGGGGTGATTCCGTGGAAAATATACTAACGATTGAACATTTGTCCAAATCCTTCACTTTGCATAACTTAAACAAACAGATCAAAGCGATTGAGAACGTAAGTTTCTTTCTGAAAGAAGGAGAATTTGTCGGAATCACCGGAAAAAGCGGAAGCGGAAAATCAACGGTTCTAAGATGCATTCATCGTACTTATTTACCGCAAGAAGGCCATATTTGGTACAACTCCAAAAAATATGGGCAAATTGATTTGGTGCATGCAGCCGAGAGAACGATTATCGAGCTGCGCAAGTATGAGATTGGCTATGTATCACAGTTTCTTAATGTAATGCCCCGAACGACGGCAAGAGAATTGGTGAAGCATGCGATTGTAGAGATGGGGCATAAAGCCGATTTTGCCGACCGGGAGACAGAAAAGATGCTGGATCATTTCGATTTGGATCACAGCTTGTGGGACAGTTACCCTGCTACCTTCTCGGGAGGTGAAAAGCTTCGTTTAAACATCGCAAGAGCAATGGTGAAGCGGCCTAGGCTGCTGCTGCTTGATGAACCGACGGCAAGTCTTGATCATAGTTCGAAAATCAAAGTAAAAGTATTGATTGAACAGTTGATGCAAGAAGGAACAACAATGCTTGGGATCTTCCATGATCTTGAATTCATGCAGAATTTATGTACCCGGGAATACAATATCCAGGGTGGCCAGTTTGTAGTGGCAGCTAGATAGCAACTAAAGACAAGAGATCACAACGAAATCTTCATACTGCATTAACAGTCCGTTGATAAATAACGAGTATCGTTAACTTGTACGGCAAAACTAGAATTTATAAAAGGAGAGTATGGAATATGAAGAAAATGTTAGGTCTTGTACTATCTTTATCTCTCGTAGCCGTTGTTGCAGGTTGTGGTATGAAAGAAGCAAATTCTCAAGGGGCGGCGTCTGCACCTGTCAAAACGAAAGATATCATTACGATCGCTTGGTATCCGAATGAATCAGGTGGGGATCTGAAAGACGCTAGAGATGAAATTGGAAAGGCCGTTGAAAAAGCGACCGGTAAGAAAGTGGAGCATAAAACGACGACAGATTATATTATCGCGATTGAGGCGATTGCGAATGGGAATGCTGATTTAGCCTTTATGGGGCCTCAAGGATACATTGAAGCAAATACGAAAAATAAAAAGGTTCAACCACTCGTCGTACAAAGTGGAGAATCCGGGACACTGGACGATGCGGTCTACTATAGTTGGCTCAATGTGAGGAAAGGAGAAGAAGCGGCTTATAAAAGCGGCAGCGATTTTTCGCTCGATAACATTGCCGGTAAAAAATTCTCCTTCGTTTCAAACAGCTCTACATCCGGATTTAAAGTACCATCCTCTGGCATTGTAAGTTATTTTAGCAAAAAAGATAAATATAAAAGTTTAACTGCAGACGATTTGCTTCAAGGCGGGAAGGACAAGTTCTTCACAGAAGTACTGTTCGGAGGGTCTCACCAAGGATCCGCAGTAAACCTACTGACGGGCAAAGCCGATGTTGCCGCCTTCTGTGACACTTGCGTTGCCAACTATGTGGAATTGTCATCCGGAACTGCGAATAAGCCTGGAGCTGTCTACAAAGTGAAGCAAGGTGCTGCCGAGCCGTTTAATACCCAAATAGGAAAAGAATTTTCGCTTATTTCTGTTACGCCGGTGCTAAATTCACCATTTGCCATCAATACAGGAACCATTAGTGCGGAAGACACAAAAAAATTGAAAGATACATTTACATCGGATGAAGTAACCAAAAACGAGAAGATCTTTCTTCCGAAGGATTCCAAAGCTTCGGGATTGTTCAAGATGAAGTCGGGTAAGGAGCATTTCCTATCTGTAGAAGATTCTTGGTTCAACCCAGTTAGAGAACTATCGAAGTAATCGTCAGACTGATCGTCATTCGAAAATAAAACGTTTGGGAGTTACCCATGACAACCTTATTGGAATTCAAGAATGTGTCGAAACAATACGGTTCTGAAACAAAGGCGTTATCGAATATTAACTTCGCTGTTAAAGAAGGAGAATTTGTTTCGATCATTGGACCCTCGGGAGCGGGGAAATCAACGCTCCTTCGTTGTATCAACCGGATGATTGATGCTAGCAGCGGAGAGATTGTTTTTGATGGCGCCAATGTTTCGGCATTTAAGAAAAAAGAGTTGAAGCGATTACGAACCAGAATCGGGATGATTTTTCAACATAACAATTTGGTCAATCGGTTGAGCGTCATCGAAAACGTCCTTCATGGCCGACTCGGTTACAAGTCTACCTTGGCTGGTGCCTTAGGTTTGTACAACGATGAAGAAAAACGTCAGGCATTCAATATCTTGCAGATCCTAGGTTTGGAAGAGCAGATTTACAAAAGATGTGACCAGCTAAGCGGCGGTCAGAAGCAGCGGGTAGGGATTGCCAGGGCTTTAATCCAAGCACCTAGAATGCTGCTTTGTGACGAGCCGATCGCTTCTTTGGATCCCAATGCATCCAAGGTTATTATGGATCATTTGAAGAACATTTCGTCCTCCATGGGAATAACCGTTGTCGTCAATCTCCATCAAGTTGATGTTGCTTTGAAATACTCGGACCGAATAATAGGCGTCAATAAGGGAAGAGTTGTATACGACGGTGTGCCAGAGGGAATCAAGGCAGACGAACTCCAAAGCATTTATGGTTCTGAGGTGGGAAACAACCTGAGTGACCTCGGAGGTCAACATGCAGGGTAATTTCTTTGCCGCAAAAAGAAGAAACTCCATCCTGTATGGTGTCTTATTGATTGTATTGACTTTGGTCGCCATTGTCATAACGGAATATAACGTCGTGAAAGGATTTACTTCTATACCGAAGGCGATAGACTGGGCAGCTTCTAACTTCTATCCAAATGAAAAAGCAATGAAAAGACTGCCGGACATCTTGGACAAGCTGGTTGAAACCGTATTAATCTCTATCGCTGCTACAACTGTCGCTGCCGTGTTTGCACTTCTGTGCGCAATATTAGGTTCCAACACAACAGGTGTTAACGGGATACTAGGCTACTTTTGCAGAGGTATCGCAACCCTATTCCGCAACATTGATGTAGCGGCATGGTCGATGATATTGCTTTTATCATTTGGTCAAAGCGTCTTGACCGGTTATTTCGCTCTATTTTTTGGATCCTTTGGTTTTCTGACTAGGGCTTTTATGGAATCAATCGATGAAGTGAGTTCCAGTTCCGTTGAAGCTTTAAAGGCTACAGGGGCAAGCTATCTCTCGATTATATGCCAGTCTGTTATTCCTGCAAGTATGCCTCAGCTCTTGAGTTGGATCTTATTTATGGTGGAAACGAATATTCGTCATGCCACACTAATAGGCATTCTGACAGGGACGGGAATTGGATTCTTGTTTAGTTTATATTATAAAAGCTTGAATTATAGCTCTGCGAGTTTGATCGTTTTCGTCATCGTGATCACCATACTCGTCATCGAATATGTTTCCAATTATGTGAGGAGGGTGATCTTGTAAATGGAATGGGATGAATCAGTAAGAGCTGTATATGATACATCTGAGAAACAAGTTAAGCAGAATCATAACCAACCTATTAAGGCTAGGCCCTTTAACTTGGCTTCATTCGTTATACAAATCACCCTAGTCACATTAGTTGTACTGACCTTATATGGATTCAGCAGTTTCGATTACAAAGGCATCAGTCTTCTCGAAGGTATTCAATCAGCGGCTGTTACGGTTAAAACGATGTTTCTGGAGCCACACTTCCAGCATTTTACTTTTGTTGACGGTCTTAAGCAAGTAGTTGTTACGCTTGGGCTCGCTTTTCTGACGACACTGTTTGGTGCGGTGATCGCCTTGTTTCTAGGGCTGCTGGCTGCCCGGAACTTATCCTCGAATGGGGTTTCGATGATCATCAAAGGGTTAGTTGCTATCATTAGAGCTGTTCCAACGGTGTTGTGGGTACTGATCTTTGCCGTTGCCGCCGGTCTCGGTAGTGTGGCAGCCGTCATCGGCATGACCTTTCACTCCGTAAGTTATTTAGTTAAAGCTTATTCGGAGTCTTTCGAAGAATTGGATCATGGTGTTGTAGAAGCTCTAAGGGCAAGCGGCGCCAATTGGTGGCAGATTGTGTTTCAAGCCGTCATCCCTTCCTGCATAACGTATATCATTTCTTGGACCTTCATGCGGTTTGAAATTAACTTTGCCGTTGCAGTCGCCATGGGCGCAGCAGCCGGCGCTGGCGGGATCGGGTTTGATATGTTTATGGCAAGCGGATTTTATTATGATCTCAGAGAAGTTGGGGGAATTACCTATTTCATTTTAATTTTTGCCATCGTGCTTGAGGTTATGGCAAATAGAATTAAAAGAAAGCTACGAGCAACTATGTGAGGCGAGAGCATGGATACAAAAAAACTCGACACCGCTGGTGGTTAAGACCAGTGACATCGAGTTTTTATTTTTTTCTCACAAAAATGGAGCTCCAGCATCTTTAAAGGCTGCCTTCATTTCCTGTGTTATGGCAGAATCGCTGATAATTCCGATGGTTTCTTGGACTTCCCCTATCACAAACAGGGAGCTTCGGCTGAACTTGGAATGATCGGCAACGAGGTAAGTTTCCATGGACTGCTTCATCATGCGCCGATTGGTTTCGGCTTCGAGCTCATTATAAATCATCATGCCGCGGGATAACGAGACACCGTCCACACCCATGAAAGTTTTGCGAATGCTGAGATTTTCTAACGTTGCATTGGCGAGTGGTCCCGACAGCTCGAAAGTTTGGGTGCGAATTACCCCACCCGTTAGAATGAGCTGCAGTCCCGGCGTTCCGATCAGTTCATAGGCGATATTAACCGCATTCGTGATTACGGTAAGGTTCTTGAATTGGTTAAGCTTTTTAGCGATAAATGTGGTCGTCGTACCACCGGTTAAACCAATGATATCGCCATCTTCAATATAGCGCAGCGCCTTGTCGGCGATTTCTTTCTTCTCATCCGTGTAGAGGTCCATTTTGTTGAAAAAAGGGACTTCGACCTTTAGGCTTTCAAGCACGGCGCCTCCAAAGGTGCGGATGCAGCGCTTCTCTTGTTCGAGTATCTCAAGATCCCGTCTAGCGGTTGCTTCCGATACAGCAAACTGCTTGACGATATCGGTCAAGGCAATGGAACCTTTATCTTTAATGGCTTGCATAATCGCATCGCGGCGAATGTCTGTCTTTCCCATGGTACCTCCTAAAAGCAGATCCTTATTCTTCCTGTAGATAACGCTTTCTTATATCTTATCATGTCAACGGATAAGCCGTCCATCGGATGGGGGCGAAGATTGGAAGCGCGGAGCGTGATCCGCCACATAAGGGTTGCTAGAGACTCTTATTTGAGTGGAAAGTGCCAGAAAAGCAAAAATAGCAGTCTCTAGAGGCTCTTATTTGCTCAGATTTGAAGTTAGACTAAACAGTAGACACAGACTAAGGAACAACCTTTATAATAAATTTATCTAATAAAAGGTTGAGGTGTCCCCCTGTGAGCACACAAAGAGAAAGTTATGATGAAGAATTTAAACGTAATACGATTGAACACATGGAGTCTTCAGGTAAGAAACCGACGCAAATAGCCAGAGAATTAAACATTCCTAAAAGTACCCTAAGTCACTG
>NZ_JCAUAW010000040.1:0-37845 GCF_059692155.1 Paenibacillus sp. JT22N1 | reverse complement strand
CAACATTTCCAACAAGGAGCATGCCCATTTCGCCTTCGGTCTCAGCTTCAGCTCGAAGCAACCTTGCCAACATATCAATATCCTGTTTCCTAGCTTTTACGACTGCCATTGGCTCACCTCTTTAGATTTCTATACACATCATATTGTAGGTGAAGCGGATCTGTTACTCTGGCAAAATAGTGAGCGATAATAAATAGCCGTTCCACCACACTCTTCTGCCCGTTAGCTGAGCGCGCTCTTTAAACTTGTCGGCATTCGGTCAATGTTCTTGACACAAATCGGCAATCGGATTAAGTTCTTGACACTGAGAATTGACAAGAACTTTATCTCATTCCCGCAATGAATGGACTTTTGAGACTATTATTATGGAAATTTATCAATTTTCAACTTAATGCGAAACGGTTCTCCTCACAAGCTATAACAACTGCTTTATTGTATCTTCCCTACTTCGCGTCAAAAAAGCCGCAATATAAGCGGCTTGTAATGGGATAATATTCTTGTCATCTGACAGATGGGATGATCCAGTCAGTCCTGTCTTTCGCAATCGTGAAGCTTATCATCGATTTGATCTCTTTATTGAAGAAAGGAATCGTTTCTAAGCCAAGACCCACCTTCATCAGTGCCTCGGTAACACATCGTTGCAGCTTGGAGTGCTCCCTTTGCCGCTTCCTCTATCGAATAATAGCGGTTTTCCATTGCAACAAGAGGTCCGGCATTGTCTGCACCTCTATAATAATGACTGAGCTCATAAAAGTAACTGCTCTCCCGATTTTTGAGAATGTGAATTCCAATATATATGCCATCTATTCTTGCTTTTAAACATTGTACGACTTCGTGAACGGATTCAATATCTGCATGGACATTCTCGAGCTCAGATAAATTTAACATGCTTTATACCTCCATGTCATCGTTCATAATAAGATAATCGATCCACTTCAAATCAAGGTATCGAGGATAGTTTATCCAGATTACTGAAATCGATTCAATTTCAGAGGTCAGCTTCCTTCTCCTATTTATTGAACTCTCGTTCTGCGTTAGTTGAAAGATCTGTCCATTAGAAAGTTCAATATATCTATTGCGTTAATAACAACTTCTCTCTTTTTCCCTTCTGAACTTCCTTCTGCTTCCAACATGTCTAAAATATCTTTACTCTTTCTAAGTAATAACATGGACATTAGATGGGTTCATGTCTCCGTGTATAATCCAAATACCTATAGCGATTGAAGAATACATAGAGTTTTACAACCACAACAGATTTCAAAAAAAATTAAAGAACCGTCCCCTGGTTGAGTACCGGGAAACGGTCGTTGCATAATCCGACTTTTTTGACTGTCTACTTGACGGGGGTAAGACCATTTAGGCGGATATTAATCGGACTATGTTCTTGTCACCCGACAACATCGTTTCCCAGTTCAATGAGGTTCATCGTCGAATATTCATGAAAACTCCTTAGCATTCTATGACTACACTAGACGCTATTGAACCTATAAAATATTTTGAATCATTCGTTCATGGCGTCAATGACCACCTTATCGAGCATATTACAGTTATGCAGTGTTAACAACGGGGGATTCTTATTTTGTATTTTCAAACAATGTTATAAAAACAAACTATTCTTGTAACATAAGTTAACATAAAATAATGAACAGAGTTGAAAAGAAATATTACATTAGGGTCTATTGATATCAAAAAAATGAAGAAAAGAGGATGCATAGTGAATCCAAAAACGGCAACTGTAAAGAAACCTTTTTATCAAGGCCTTTTTTTTCAGATTATGGTATCAATCATCGGGGGTATTTTAGTCGGTTATCTTTGGCCGACAATTGGTGTCACGCTTAAACCAGTCGGCGACGGTTTCATCAAGCTTATCAAAATGATCATTTCACCGCTTGTTTTTGGTGTTGTTGTCGTTGGTATTGCGAAGGTTGGCGACATCAAATCAGTTG
This sequence comes from Paenibacillus sp. JT22N1, assembly GCF_059692155.1. Lineage (NCBI taxonomy): Bacteria > Bacillati > Bacillota > Bacilli > Caryophanales > Paenibacillaceae > Paenibacillus > Paenibacillus sp. JT22N1. The sequence continues at coordinate 35,899 of NZ_JCAUAW010000040.1, read as the reverse complement.
GTAGGATAGGCGGAAAAACCCTCCTTTATTTCGAAGTTGTTACAACCTTTGCCCTAATCATAGGCATGGTAGTGGCGAACTTATTCAATCCCGGCGCGGGAATGAATATCGATCCTGGAACCTTGACAACGGAAGCTGTCAATAATGTCACTAAGAGTTCTACACTTCCAAGCGGGGCGCAATTTTTCCTGAATATCATACCGGATAGTGCCGTCTCAGCGTTTGCGAATAATACAATGCTGCAGGTACTGCTCGTCTCCTGCTTCTTCGGTTTTGCGCTTATCCATGTAGGCGGACGAACAGCGGAGGTTGTTGTCGATCTTCTAGAGCATTTCAATAAAGTCGTGTTTCAAATTATGGGCTATATCATGAAGCTTACGGCTATAGCGACATTCGGCGCGATGGCGTTCGCTGTTAGTCAGTATGGGGTTACCACACTCGTGTCGTTCGGTAAACTCTTTGTGGCCATGACGATCGCTTGTCTTGCATTTCTCTTTGTGTTAGCTATCATCACACGAATATTCGTTGGCATCAGCCTTTGGAAGTTGATCCTCTACATTCGAGAGGAGATCATTCTCGCGTTTGCAACAGGTTCGACGGAAGCGGCAATGCCGCAGCTCATGAATAAATTTGAACATGCCGGCTGCAACCGAGCTGTTGTCGGTCTGGTTGTTCCGACCGGATATTCATTCAACCTAGACGGGGCGTCAATCTATTTATCACTCGCTCTGATATTTCTTGCCCAAGCGACCGGCGTCGAATTGAGTCTTGTCGAACAGCTTATGATTCTGGGAGTCCTTTTGTTAACGTCCAAGGGGATGGCTGGTATACCGGGTTCTGCATTTGTGGCACTGTCAGCGACTGCGGCGGCAACAGGTTCGATCTCTATGGCCGCCGTTGCTCTAATGCTTGCACCGGACCGATTCATGGGCAATTATCGTACGACAGTGAATATTATCGGCTACGCTGTTGCCACCTTCGTCATTGCACGTTGGGAAGGTTTGCTTGACCATAATCGCGCGAAAAGCGCCCTCGATGGCAGTCTTCCATATACTTCGGTTGAAAATAACGTTTTAGCTGCGAATAAACAGCAAATAAATGCTTAAAATCAAATTACTAACGGAGTCCTTTGAACATTTAATAATTTCACTTTAAGTAATTTCCGCTAATCTGCCCGTAACTTCAACGGACAACGGCAGCCGATCGTGTGGCCGGCTGCCGTCATGTCGTGATTGAGCTATCGTTCAACGTATGACCTAACTTCTCATTTATGATATGGCTCAAGTTATCTATTGGTAGTGTAAACATGACTAATGATTAAAATCTTTGATTATATATTCAGAATAACCTACTACTTTAGGCTCACGCGGCACATATCAACTTGTAGAACAAAAATACAACTCAGCGATTGGCATAGTGGTATTTTTGTTTCTCATTACACGCATGAATCGCCCATGGTTGCATATCGATTGATGTTCTGCAGCAAAACTTCTTTACTTTGTTGCCCAACCAATGTTTCCACTTGATAACCATCTTTAAACAGCATTAACGTTGGCACGCTCAACACACCGTATTCCGTTGCAAGTTCTTTTTCCTGATCGATATCAACTTTGGCAATGGTAGCTTGATATCTTACTTCATGAGCCAGCTTCTCAGCAATGAGAAGCTGTTCTTGACAAGATTCGCTCCCAGGCGCATAAAAGTCAACGAGCGTGATCCCATGATTGATCTGTCCCTTGAAAGTTTCTTTTATTAATGAAATGACCTCCACCCTGTGACCTCCTCATGTTCGATGCATTTATCATCTACCACAATGCTTGCCTAATTTATTGATAAGATTCTCTCTTGCATCACCTATTATTCCGAAGGTACCGCTCGAGCTCGATTTGAAGCAACTTGTTCCTCCTTACGTACCCCTAGCAAAGCCTCAACGTTGTCTATCAAATCCCTTAGTTCAATTAACAAATCCAATAAATCATTGAGATTGTGCAATTTGTATCGCTCCCAATTTCCGGCAGCTTTTTGTCGTGGTGCTATTGTTCTGCGTTAGCTTAACAATCAATCTTTAATAATGATCATTTATAGGAGTACTGCTACTGTAATCGGCCCTTCCTCATTTTGGCTATGTATTTGATTGTGCTGTGTGACCGGGTAAATGTCCAGAGACACCGTCGGAGCGCACAATATGCTCCCAACCGTCGCCATTTCGGGCCATGAAAAACAAATAGGCTTGCCTCTTATCCGGAGGTGGTCCCCAGGTTCGTTTTCCACCACAGTAAGATGCGGGTCCAGGTCGCCCTTGAACATTTCCGTAACGCGTACGCCCAGATCGGACGATCATCGGTTCGCCTTACGGCCTCCACATAACCGGTTACAATGGCATCATATTTCCCATAGGCCTCATCGATCCTCATCGCCTCGCAGCTAAGCGCTTGAGCCTGACCGCAAACGGGAGCGTCAGGAGCAACACGAGCATCCGTACAAAGGTTCTCATGGCAACACCTTTCCTTCGATCCTAAGACAGACGGCCGAGCTCTAAGGTTGCAGACGGTGTACTACGCTTCCGACACATGAATGTGGCGAATGAGAGCAGCAAACCCGCCGGACAAGTCCGACGGGCTTAGTTGTGATAGCTAACGCTACTAGCCGAGTTCGTCCGCGGTCGGACCGTAGACGCCCGGTACCGGCTGGTCGAGCAGACGCAAGTACATGCCGAGCTGCGCACGGTGGTGAATCATGTGACTCATGCCCATCGTACGGAATGCGAATGCCTTCGGCTGTACGGCCATGACCGTATCGCCGCGACGGAGGGTCCAGTTCGAGGCCAACGCCGCTTCTTCGATGGCGTCCAGCGTCCGCTCTAGCTCCTGGATGTTCGCGTCGAATTCGTCCAGCAACGCCTGCCGGCTCGCTAAGGCTACCCTATGAGGTGGCACGGTCGCCAGATCCAGTCCCGGATCGCGCAAAATGACCAGTTGCCAATTGATCAGGTTGACGACATGCGTCGCCAATTCCCCAAGAGTATACGACTTCGCGTGCGGCCTCCAACCGAGATGCTCGTCCTGCAAGCTCGCCAACAGTCGGCGCGTCCCCGTCCATTCCTGCATGACATCCCCGACCATCAACGCTTTGTTCAACATCCGCTTGTCCCTCCTAATTGTGCAATTACTTTCAGTGTCCATTTCTTTTCAGCTTTATATTTCTTCAAGAGAAACTCAATCAGTATCGATGTGTTATCCAATAAACTCATACCTCCTAATAACAATGAAAGTGAACATATGTTCGATATACACTATTCCGTAACTCTAAGAAAGGGAACTAATGTTCCCATATATAATACCATATAGTTCCAATAAAACAACAGATTTTAATATTAAACTGCCCGTAACACCCATCATAAATGGCTGGCATTAGCTCCAATATCGTAAAAGTACAACGATAAATGGCCCCCACCATTAGAGCGGGAGCCATTATTTATCAGATCATTCTTGTTATCGGTTCTTCGGAACGGTTACCGTCAATGTTACTGTTTTCACGTTACCTGCATAATCCGTAGCGACGTAAGTAATGGTGTATACCCGTCCTCCTCCGCTTCCGGATCGCTCAGCCCTCAAATCAAACATATAATCCAGTGTGTCAAAGTCCGCATTTTGAATATCTTGCGAGGTGTCTCCGTCTCCAAGACCATCATCCGGTTCGTTAGAGGTGATGGATTTTAAAACAATGGACTGAATGCCGGAAATCGGATCTATTACGCCGTAAGTTCCGGCCGTTACGGTCACCATTTTATGATTTGCCGGCCACAGCTCGTTTTTATTCTGATTCATTTGCATTTCCGGTGCTGTTTTATCTACTTTTACGACTTCACTCTTTAGCTCTTCCATGTTTCCTGCTTTGTCCTTGCTTTGATACTCAATTGTATTCGTTCCTTCAGCTGAAACGTCTATGGCGCCATCATAGGTTTGCCATTGGCCGCCATTGATCCGATATTGAACTTTATCGATACCGGATAATGGATCCGATGCATTTAAGGTCAACTTTACATCCGAATGATACCATCCGTTGGCATTGGCCGGAGGTAATTCGGCTGTAGTGACCGGAGCCGTCTCATCCAGCACCATTACCACGCTGTCCGCGTACACATCTGCGTTCACACTGGTTGCCCGCACGACGGCAGTACCAAACCCAACCGCATGGACGACCCCATCATTTGTCACCTCAACGACATTTGGAGCCGTCGAGTTGTACACCGACCACGTCACCGAGCGGTCCTGGGCCGTCTCCGGTAGTACCGTCGCTTCCAGCTTGACGGAGCCGCCGAACGGAAGCTGAACCTCCGGCTTATTAATCACGACGGACTGAGCGGTATCGGCTGCCTTCGAAGACACGGTAAACCGATCCACCTCACGGCCGCCGACCGTTTTCGTCACAACCGACATTTCATCGCCGGCCGTCTCCACCGTTACGTACATTTGCGTTTGCTCACCATCGGTAAATTGCGTCCAAGGCTTCGGCACCAAATCGTAAAACTTTGGCCCTGTCGAACCTGCGGTCACATAAGCCGTACCTTCCCCGGCAGCTGCCGGCTGGTTGTTCTTCATGTAACTGCGCAAATAAATATGATCGTGTCCGTTCAACACTAAGTCCACCTTAAACTCATCGAACACCGGCGTCCACTGCTCGCGTGTTTCCACCGTATCATAGATGCTGCCGTATGGACCGCGGTGGAACAGGACGATCTTCCACTTTTGTTTCGTCGCCGCTAGATCTTGACGCAGCCATGTTCTTTGCTCTGCATATTGGTATTCGCTGTTCAGAACAACAATGTGCGCATCTTTATAGTCGAAGGAAAAATGAGTCCCCTTGAGCGTATCCAACCCATTCCCCGGTTGATTGAAATGCTGCATAAAATCGCTGATGCCTTTCGTTCCCGTAACCTCATGGTTGCCGAGCACGGACACCAATGTCGTCTTCATCAGCGGATCCTTGACCTTGTCAAAGAACATGTTCCATTGCGCTTCCAAGTGGCCGGAGTCAACCATATCGCCTGCATGAGCCAGGAAATCCGCATCCGGATGCTCCGCCACCGCTTTGTTCACCGTAGCCGCCCACTTGTCATAGCCCGCGCTGTCCGACGCCTGAGAGTCGCCGAAGAACACAAACTTCAAATGATCGCCGCTTTCCGGCGCCGTCGTGAATGTGCCTTGACCGCTAACTTGGCCGCCACTGCCATTGCCGACCCGGTACACATACGTTGTTCCCGGCTCCAGACCGCTGACCGTCGCTTTATGCACGCGAACGGTACCGATATCATACGTGACGAACAGCGAGCTGTCGCCCTCTACCTTCATAACCCCTGCCTGATCAAAGCCGGTGAACCCGTCCTTCTTCGCGAGCTCCAGCACCGTGCCCTCAACGCTCGGATGCGTATGCCATGTAAAACCGCGCTCGTGTTTCGGATCGCCGCCCATGCTCACATTCACGTTGTACGGCGTCATCGTTCCGAACAGCTTCGATACCGTCAGCGTCATCACTGGGCTGTAGACGGAATCCTTCACCGCTTGGATTTTGTACGTCTTCAGCGCCCCGGTCAGGTCGGACAGCGTCAGCTTGCCCGCGCCGTCCGCGGTACCTCGCTCCACCCCGTCTACCAGCAGCTTGGCCCTGGAGGCCGCCGCCCCGGACTCACCCGTTACCGTAAAATTCGTCGGATGACCTTGCACGATACCGAATTCATCCCACCCGACCTGCAGGCCGTATTGAATATCCGCCTCGAGCGGAAGTCCGAAGAATGGCCAAGCGCGACTCGGATCAGATGCCAGTTTGATCGTGCCCGATTGGAACTGAATCGTATGCTTGCCGACTGCATCCGACTTCACCCGGAATTGCAGGCTGCCGAGCACATCGGAATCCGTCAGCGTGAGGCTATTCAACCCTGCAAACGTAATTTTGGCCGTACCCGCAACCGAGTCCACCGACGCTTGCGCCTGAGTCCCGTTCAGCTTGCCGCCGGGAATGAACTGCAGCGCCTCCACCTTAGCCGGATCGAGCTTGAAATTCAGTTCGCCTCCTCCGATCAGCCCTACATTGCCGCCTTTGATGTCCACCGAATACGTGCCTCCGGCGTTCGTAACCGCAGGTGCGCTGTATTGAAATTTGGCTGAGCCGGTATTAACGTTGAAGGTCCATTCCTTCTCCGTACGATTTCCGAACAGGTCGCGAACCTGGATCTTTGCCTTATGCAAGCCGTCCACCAACGGTACGTCAACCTTGTGCGAAATCCGTCCTTCAGGAGGATACAGCGTATGCGTCACCGGATTGTTGTCGATGAAGAATGCAATCTTCTCCGGATCAATCAGCGTCGTACCTGGATGCTGCGTTCGATCGTACCCTGCATCCTCGGCGATCGCCCGAATGTTCGGAAGGTTCGTGGTGATGGTGCTGCCCTCGACGGGCTCTAGATTTTTGATAATAGGAGGTTCGATGTCGTCAGTCGATGGTCCGTAAAGCGCTCGGATGTTATCGACATAGATGGCGCCTGCACCTTTTACCTTAGCGGTTGTAGCCATTAGACGAACCGGCATGTCCAGCTTCAGCCCCGGAGTTAATCCGGCCGGCACGTCCGCCTCGACGTATTTCCAGCCTTTCCAGTTGACGCCAGTCACATCGTCCGTGAAGTTAATCGGCGTACCGCTCGCGGTGCCGTCCTTCGCACGCAGCTGCGATCGCAGCCAGTAACCGCTGCCGTCGCCGTACACCCACATGCTGATTTTCTTCGGATAGCCCGGGATGTCAATGTAGTTCGACGCATTCGTCGACTGCAGGTACACCCCTGAAGTGCTCGGCTTCCCTGTAAAATCATATTCCAGCTTCAGCGCCTTCGTCCCGAAGCGCACAAATTCATCTTCGTTGGTGATGCTGGCTACCGCTTTATTGTAGCTGGCTCCCGCCGTCGTCAAATATTTACTTAGACCCCCTTCGAAATCCTCCAATATGACCGGCGGTGTGCCGACGTTTACATTCATAGAGGTTTCTACCGATCCGTATTTGACGAAAATTTTGCCGCTCTTGCCACTCTCGCTTGTCGCCTTAAGCACTCCGTTCGCATCGATCGTGCCGATGTCGCCCTCCACTCTCCATTCGAGCAGGCGATTCTCAGCCACAATCTGCTGTCCGTTGCGAAGCGTCTGTACCTTCAAAGGTACGGAGGCTGCGGTATCTACCGCCTTTTCCACATCCGGAAACTTCAGCTCCGTCAGCTCCGTGACAACCTCCACAGTGCCTGTACCGGTTAAGCCACCGCCAGTCACCTGGATCGCAGCCATGCCGACCTTCGTACCTGCGGTGAACACACCCGCCTCGTCAATGCTTCCGTATTCCGGATCGACGGACCAGCTGAGCGTCCCCGCCGGCATGGCGGCAGGATGACCTGTGGCATCTACCGCCGCCGTCTTCAAAGGCAGCCTCGTGCCGGCCAGCACGCGCTCCAGCTGCGGCTGCACGACCAGCTTGGCCGCCGCCCCCTCTGATGCTTTGTTCACGAGCAGCAGTGAGTTGCCGGTTTGCCTCTCGCCTCCGTCGGAAGGCGTATTGAGCAGCTTAAACTTCGACTCGCCGGGCAATCTGGCGATGAAGGTCGAGGAGCCGCCGCCGTCGAGGTTGATCGCATTCACGATACCCATGTTCTTCATGATATCACCGAGCTCGGACGTCTCCACCCCTTCGCTGAAGCCCGGCTGTCGTCCGTCGATCTCGATCATCACTACGGTCCCGTCGGCTTTCGAGCCGATCGCCGTGCGCGGGTGAATGCCTGCAGGCGGGACGTTGTTCAATACGGTGCCGTTCTGCATCAGTTGGTACCCACTCATGGCGACTTTCACGTTCTCGAACCCTGCCGGGAAGTTGAAGCTCGCCGTTATCTCGTCACCGGCTTTAAGCCCAGCAAGAACAGGTCTTGCCGTTCCGCTTGCCGACAACACAACTTTGCCCGCTGCAAGAGGAGTATTGCCTGCATCCTTCCGCACTTCCGAGACCTTGAGCCTCATCGTTTGGCCGCTCTTCGCTTCCCCCTCGAGAACATCGAGCACCACTTCATCACCGAACTCGTTCGTCTTCGTCGTGTCGGCGTAGTCGAACGTGTATAGAATCAGCTCATGATTTCCACGATAACGGTTAATATGCGTGATATTGCTTGTCGCTCCGTTAATGGTTAGCGTTCGAGTCAGCTTCGGGTTAGGCACATAACGCGTCGTACCGTCGTAGTCCATAAGGAAGACGGCATAGTTCGAGTCCGGCGTATTGAGGATTTTGCCGTCGCCCATGAACAATCCGCCAGGAACCCCGGAGCCGTAGCCGCTCAAATCATAGAAATCACCGTTTACACCTGCAATCACCCGTTGTCCGGGTTTATCGTAATATTGGGCCATCTCGGTGACCCCTTGCATCCCATATACTTTTCCGCCTTTGGTGCCTGCTAACAGCTCCAAGTTCGGATCGGTCGGGCTGAACTCTAGGCTATGAACCTTTTCCAATCCTCTCGGCATCTTCATGCTGTACCAGTTGTAGGTCGCGTTCGGAGCAATTTCCATGCTCCTTGTGTCCAGTACTTGCGCATCCGCCGGGTCGCTGTCGACAGCTTGTACCGTCTGCAGCGGAACCAGCATGGCAAAGGCCATGCTTAGGCTGAGCAGCACATGGAGAATTCTTCGATTCGTCTGTCTCATACTGTAGCTTTCCTCCTGTTTCTTTGGGATCATGTCGGGGCGCTTTTATGTCGATTAGTCCGAAATTTTTTTTCACACCCCGCGTATATTTATAAATTATATTTTCAGTTTGTAAGAACCATTCATGTTTTATATTAACGTTTTGAAAATTTCGCCCTTCATGATCCTCCGGCATGCGGCACCAATCGAAAAAAGCCGCACGGTGCGCAACCTATCAGGTCACACACCGTGCGGCTTACCGTTATGCAATTCTTTCAGTTTTGAAACGGCTTCTTTCGCAAGCATCGGCCTGTGGAATAGTAGCCTTGAATATGGTCGCAGCCTAGAGCATCCAAAATCGCATACTGCTGCTCCGTCTCCACGCCCTCGGCCACGACATCGAGTCCCAGACTATGCGCGAGTGCGATAATGGCTTCCACATACGCTAATCTGCCCGTTCGTATGCGTTCTCTCAATAGTGTGAACGTATATTTTACTTCAAAACTTAATTTGTCACTTGAAGTGCAAGAAGCCAGCAAACTCAAGGGATTGCTGGCTTTTCTTATAAAATCGATTTACAAATTAAGTTTTTAAGTGGTGTTTTGGAGTGAAAAAGCTGAATTACAAATAAGTTTTGAAGTACTTTTTACAATCGTTCGCCGTTAGCTCAATGCCTCGCCTTAACGAACCTTTAATTTTAAAAAATTGTCCATAGGGAAGTCATAGCCCCACCTATGATTTAAATATTCGCCCATTGGGGTAATTGTGCGTCTATTGGGACCGACTACGCCGGCAATGAAATCCAGCTGAAGGAGATGAATAAAGGTGAAGAATAGATTCGAATTTACTGCGGTCGTCTTAATAGGCAATGGCGAGCTAACAGACGACTTTACCATCGATATCGCCAAAATGGCTGACCGTTTTACCACACAGCTGGAGATCGCCAAGAAAGCGCTCCAAACTATTGCGGAGAGCTCAGCGCAAGGCAACGAGGTAGCCAAGACGATTGCCGCAGAAGCTCTAATAGCGATTGTCGAGTAGGTGCTGCATTCGTGTCTTTTTTGAGCTATCGTTCTCCGTTACTTCAACAATCGTCTCTCATTGATGTTCGCCGCCACATTCTTTGGCGGCTAATCTCTATACTCAGATTGATGTTTGTTTTTTTATGGATGGCGGTCGAATGCTTATACTGTACTCTTATAGTTTTCTTGCTTTGATTACAAAAGTTACAGGAAGCATCTTTGCTTTTTTTGCAAAATCGCTGTTATTCATAATTTCATCATCAGATTGCTCAATCATTTGCTCAATGACAAATCCCGCTTTTGCCAACGCATTCACATAGCTTGATAGTTTACGGTCCGATAATGTTAGTGTACTTTCGTCAAGAGATACCGAATACCAAGATTCATCGAAATAACATTTTTTAAAAACAAGCATATTATTTTCTGCAACAACACATTTGTGTATAGGGTGAGACCAACTGAAAATAAATACGCCGTCTTTTTTTAGGTAAGAAGCAATCCGGCAAAAAGTACCCTCAAGGTCGGTGGTCCAGCCTATGGCATAAATCGAATAAACAAAGTCAAAATAATCCTCTGGTATGCCACATTCTTCTTCCATGGGAGAACAGATCAATGTTGCTGAAAGACCGCATGCCGTCAAATGTTGCCTTGTCTTTTCGATTTGTTTTTCTGATATATCCACAGCCCATAGTTCAGATGCTTTGCGTTCCCCCTGATATTGCAAAGATTGACCGCTTCCACAGCCTATCTCCAGCATCTTTTTTCCTGAAACATCGCCAAAAAGTTGGCATTTTTCTTCCGAGACAAATGCGCCATAGAGAGGAAGCGCGGTTGTTCCTAAGATATCATTTCCTTTTGTATCCCAAAAGAAGCTGTTTGTTTTATGAACAACATTATTATCCATGTCGACCGAGCTGGCGACGCCAACCTCGCCAGCTCCTATAATGTTTGTTCTATAAGCAGATTTTTTATCCATACCAGAGCCCTCCCCAAATATAAATATTCTAACCCATCTGCTTTTATTTTTCGGCATGTGGGTAATGAAACCCTTCCATTTCATTCCATTATTCTCCATTTCACGCTGTAGCAATAATACTTTGTTCTTGTCTATATTTACGGCAAAAGATATATGTTCTTAGCACAAATATTTTTTGTTTATTCCTTGTATGACGTCCCTAAATAGTATTTGAAGTGGTTTAATAACACTGCTTAAATGTGAAATATTATGCATTGAACTCCACACCCTCTTCTCATTTCTTTTTTCGTGATAATTACCCAACCATGGGTATTCAAGCATATATCGGCCAATTGAAATTGGGAAATCCAATATAATACTTAAATATACTTATAAATTACTTTAAAATACTTAAATTTTATGGTAAAGTTACTTATAAGAGGTGAGATTGATGTATCAAGAAGAACGATTACTGAAAATACTCGACTATATTAATAAACACCACGCGATGAGTGTTATGGATATCTGTTCTCTTCTAGATGTATCTAGGGATACAGCCCGAAGAGATATTGTTAAATTAGTACAAGAAGGGGTCGTTATTCGTACACATGGAGGTGTCGCTCTGCCTCAATTGCAGAAGGAAATAGCCACTTATCAGGAACGTTTAATTGACGAAACAGACAGTAAAAGAAAAATTGGGAAGTTAGCAGCTAAACTGGTTCAAGATCGGGAAACAGTTATTTTAGACGTTTCAACTACGGTACAGTCTGTAGCAGAACAAATTACAGCTAAAAATATTACGGCTGTTACACATTCCATAGACATTGTAGGGATTCTATCAGGTCGGGAAGATCTGCAAGTATATGTACTCGGCGGCTATTTACATGCCAAAAATCGGTTGTTATTTGGACCCTCCGTCATTGATAAGCTGAGAGAATTAAGAGCTGATAAGGCATTTATCGGAGCTACAGCTATACGAGCCGATGGGCTTTACTTTCCTTACGAAGATGATGTTTCTGTTAAAAAAGAGATGGCCCGCAGATCGGATCAGGTCATTGTTGTAGCAGATTTCACAAAGTTTACAAGCAAGTCGGTTTATCGTTTAGATTTTGACTTTGTAGACATTTTAATTACCGATCAAGAGGTGCCTATCGAAATAAGAGAAGTACTTCATAATAAAAATATAACGATTATTCAATGTGAGGAGAAAGACAAATTCGAGGGGGAAAACAGAGATGAGTCTTAAAATTTTACACAATGTAAACGTGATTCAAGAAGATAACCCTGGTCTATCTGCCATACTTTGGATACGAGATGGAATTATTGAAAAGATAGAAAGCGGCCTATCTTCTCTTCCTGAGGGCGAATATGAACTTATGGATGGTCAAGGACATTTATTAATACCAGGCATGATCGATGTTCATATTCACGGTGCCAACGGGTTCGATATGATGGATGGAAGTGAGACAAGTATTCAGGAGGTTTCTCGGGCTTGTGCAGAAACCGGCTGCACCTCGTTTCTGGTCACTTCCGTCAGCTCTACTATTGAAGAATTATTATCCATGATTCGTAGTGTGAAACGTGTCATAGGACATGAAGTCGGGGCCAAAATTGCAGGGCTTCATCTAGAAGGTCCTTACCTGAATCCGAAGCGTAAAGGTATGCAAAATGAACGGTTTTTACGACATCCGAATCTTACTGAAATGAAAGAAATTTTTAACGAAGCAGATGGACTGATTAAGATGGTTACAATAGCCCCCGAATTACCTGGTGGGATGGAACTCATCTCTTTTCTGAAGGAAATGGGCGTAGTTATCGCCGTCGCGCATTCGGATGCCACATACGAGGAGGCCAAGCAAGCCTTTGAAGCAGGAGCGAGTCATGTTACGCATTGTTTCAATGGCATGCGTCCGATTCATCATCGGGATCCCGGTCTGGTTGTAGCCGCTTTTGAAGAAGAACATGTCAGCCTACAAGCGATTGTAGATGGCATTCATTTGCATCCTGCAATCGTTCGAATGATGCATCGTCTGAAAGGACCAGATGGCATGGTACTTATCACAGATGCTTTGCAAGCCATGGGACTTGGTGATGGAAATTATATGTTCGGTGGCCATCATGTTACGGTTTCCGAAGGTGTAGCACGCCTAGAGGATGGGACTTTAGCCTCCAGTACGGTTACGATGAATGAGGCACTGCGTCTAACCATAGAAACCGGCATTTCTTTAATAGACGCGGTTAAAATGGCTTCAAGATCACCTGCACGAATACTAGGTCTGGATAATAAAGGTAGGATCTCCAGGGGTTTTGATGCTGATCTTGTCTTGTTAGATGAACAATTCCAAGTTCAATGGACAATGATTAAGGGGTACATCGTCTAATGCTTAACCCGACAACAACTTTTTCTCCACCCATCGTGATTTTCCTTTTTTAAACTTTTTTCCGTTCGTTAAACAGGCTGCCGACCAGCAAAGCTCGTCGGCAACCGGACAATGTTCTTAACATTGACAAATGACAAGAACTTGATCCGATCATAAATAAAGCCCGCAATTCAAGCAGACTTCATTCGGCTAATGTTCTTGTCATCCGACATCGGACGGCCTGTCACGTTGGTATAGTTTCCGAATAATGACCGTGACAACAACTTTATTCCACTAAACCCAAAGAAGCCCCGATTTACGCGGCACTTAATGAGATAAAGTTCTTGTCAACCGACACATGGCTGTGACAAGTCAGGTTAAGAGATCCTGAGCTCTTTACGTTTATAAAATTAAAACGTATTATATACATTTTCACATTCTTTCGCGGTCGGTTCATAAAAACAGTGCTTCTTCCATCGTCCTACGAGCGGCTGATTATACCAAGTTGGCGGACATGGTCCGGGATTTTCGAACGTTCCTGGACGGAAATACCATAGGGAGAATTTGCCTGGCCAATTCCGCTCCCCATTCACAGTCCGTTGCGCCAGACGACGTTCCCTCTCTCTTGCGTTTTGATAGTACATACCATGTTGCAATGCTTCGAACGCATGCGGCTGGTTGATCATTTGGGGAATTGTCCGGATTCCTTTAAAATCGGAGCAATTCGCTCTTATTCGGTTAATGCCAACATTTCCAACAAGGAGCATGCCCATTTCGCCTTCGGTCTCAGCTTCAGCTCGAAGCAACCTTGCCAACATATCAATATCCTGTTTCCTAGCTTTTACGACTGCCATTGGCTCACCTCTTTAGATTTCTATACACATCATATTGTAGGTGAAGCGGATCTGTTACTCTGGCAAAATAGTGAGCGATAATAAATAGCCGTTCCACCACACTCTTCTGCCCGTTAGCATAGCAGGCCACCAAGTTTAACACTGGCAGCCTGCTTGATTTTGTTACTAAGCTAAAGTTTCCGTTAGTTTAATGACTTGATTCATCCCCTCACATTCCATCTTGACTGTAAGATGCACTATATGTCACGTTAGATCAATCATTTGAGGTCTTTAACTTACCTTCAGATTGAACCACCTACAATATTTCGAAAATAACATTCCTTTAAGGTTGTCATCAGTCATGCATAATACCTTTTTCAATGAATGTTTATAAAACTCCAACAAATCTGTCTCGATGGCTTGTAACTTACTAATTAAGTCATTTCGGTTGTATTCTATATAAAACATTTTCTGTAATTCTTGCTCCGACAAATCTTTTCTATATGTGCCAGAATAATCGTCAGACCAAACTCTTACCGAATTATTTACGTATTCCAAAGTGGGGAATGGATCATGACCAAGCCATACATCCTTTTTGCTTAGGACCGCTTCAAGCACGTCTCTCCAATTCTCAAGCCCACAACAACAACTCGGAAGTATTACTTTATTTTTATCCTCAAAGGCTATTCCACCACTTATTGCAATTTCATCGATGGTTATGAGTTCATTTAATACCTCAGCAGGCTCTCTATCCACATCTATGTTGTTATACCCGCAAGCCAACGTCAAAAACAGGGCGGCATCTTCCGACGTAGAAAATCTGGAAAGAGAAGTGGTTTCCCTGTATTCAACTTTTGATAACCAAGAGGGCTGCTCAAAATATGGATCTTGTATTACAGCACGAACTTTTCCCATGATTTTAACTCCTCATGATTTAATGACTAAATACAGATTACCATATTTTCGCTTTAACCCATTACACTAATCTGCCAGATAGTTGAATTTATACTTTTTTGTGGTTTGTCCATTCATTATTATCTATCTACTCATAAAATAATTTATAAAACTATGGTAGAGGAGAATAATTTGATGGCATCTGAAAAGATTCTAGTAATTAATAAAAATTTGCTATATTGGTATAATGAACTAGATAATAATCTTGAAATTAATTCGCCGAATTTCCCAAAATATGTTCTATCAAAGATTAAATTATTTGGTGAATTTGAAATTGATTATATCGATGAGAGAAAAGTTAAGTTAATTTCAAAGCCTAAGGAGAATACAGCCCGTTAACTTTATGAAAGGCAGCTGATCCGATCCACGAGTGATCGACTTGCCTTCAATGCCCGTTACTTCAACGAGAATCAAACGTTTCAAATCAGCCTATGCACCATCGTTTCCTGTTACTTTAATTAGTGTTTAATGCATTTACAATTTTAAATCTAGTTTCTCCTAATCGTTTTTCTGCACCATTAGGGATTAAGGGTTCACTCCAGCTGAACCCGTCACCTTTATATCTAGGAATAATATGCATATGATAATGCGTTAAATCGTTAAACACACCGCCGTTTTGGGATATAGAAATACCGTCTGGTTGAAATATTTGCTTTAGTATCTTGGATATTTTGATTGAAGTTTCCATTATGGCATTTGCAGTGTTAGTATCCATTTCCTCGACATCCCAAAAATGTTTTTTCGGGAGAATTAGTGTATGACCTTCGTTAAACGGAGCGATATCAAGAACACAGGTTATCAACTCATTCTCAAAAATAATGTTTAAGTTTGGCTCTATCCCATTAGAAATTCGACATCCAAGGCAATCCATTCATATCGCTCCTTTCATGTTCCTTACATGGACACCGTATTTTACCATTTGAATAATGAGTTTGTAATCCCTCTACTGTCCGTTAAAAACAAAAAGCAGGTTATACGCTTCATTTTCACCATTCTTCATTGGTTACTCGGTAGCTAAACAACTACTCCAAGCTCCTCTAATACTTCGATATAGTCTTTCTCAAGTTTATCTGAGTCAGTAGTTTGTAATATGAGTCCATCAGTATTAAAACGCCTCGTCGACAGGGAATATTTACTATATTTAAATTTTATATCCATATTATAACATTTTATTAATATGACAGTGGATTTATTGAGCTATGCTGCCCGTTAGCGGAGTGAAGGGCTGCCACGCAGCAGTCCTTATGATATTTAACTAACGTTTCCGTTTAAGTGACAATTACTGTCCAGTAATTCCTGATGATATTTATTGTATTTTATCATTGGAATGTGCTATTTTATTTCCCATTCGAATGATAGATTAGTTGCACAATGCCAGAGGGGAACGTTCTTGTATTCACCATTTTTAAATTCAACCTCTGTTTTATATCAATAAACAACGGTTTTCCTTCTCCTAAAATCACAGGATGAACAGATAATCTAAATTCATCAACGAGCCCTAAATTGATAAAAGTTGTAATAAGACTTGCACCACCATATAGCCAGATGTCTTTACCAGGCTTATCCTTTAATTTATTTACTTCTTCAAGAATATTATCATTTATGAATATTGCTTTATTATCAGTACCATTTTGTGTCCTCGAAAACACATATTTTTCTTTACTATGAACTAATTCCCAAATTTCTTTTTCAGTATCAGTATGTTCAATTTCTGGAGTAAATTGTCCCCATAAATCATAGCTTTTTCTTCCATATAAAATAGTATCAATTTGATTTAAGAAATTAATAAACCCCATCTCAGAGTCCATAATGCACCAATCAACTTCCCCATTTCTCCCTTCGATTAAACCATCTAAAGTAACTGCTAAATCCAAAATTATTCTTCGTTTCATGATTTGTTACTCCTTTCGTTGATATACCACCCATTATAGACCTTTAATATGTCACCTTGTGTCATATTAATAAGCCCATTACTTCAACGAAACCAGGGAGCAGCTGCCGCATGGCGATCTGCTCCCTGGTTATTGCACTATCGTTCCTCGTTAGTTTAATCAATAATTAGCTAATCCAAGTCAACAGCTTTTATCCTTATAATGAACTGTAACTTCTACTCCAACTGCCCCTAAACCAGAATGATACTTGGAACCCTAAAAAAAAATATTATTATTAAATTTATAATCAACTTTCTCTAACTGTTGTAGTGCTATCGTTTTTCGTTAGAGTTAAATGTTGTTGTAACGAACACGAGCCCTCATCACAGATAAAACTTTCGTTTATTTATCTCATTCACTTAACTGAATGCTTAAATATTATTGACGGAAGAATGCTTCGTGAGCTTTCGGGGGGTTCTCGAACCAATGGGCCACTTGGTCAGCGATCTGTTGATCTGTGGCTGCCTGCATAAGTATTTGTATGATATGTTCGGGCAGTGGTCCTGTCATAGCATTGGTCCATTCTGTCACTGCAGTCAGATAGGGGCGGATGCGGCTCCAATATTCGATTCCTACTTTTTCATCCCATTGGGAATCCTTGTGTGCCATAAGGGTCTCAAACAACTGTTCCGCACAATAGGAGGCCGTATTGCAGCCTTGACCCGTGATAGGATCTGTAGGGAAGACACTATCACCGCATCCCAGCACTAAAGTGCCGTTCAGCATCAGATACGGCCGGCGAATAAACGGTGTAATCGCTGTCTGGAGATAAGCTGCTTCATCTACCAGAGAGAAACGATCCAGATCGACGCGCTCGTAAATCTCTGAGAAATTTTCCAACAGAATGCTCTTCATCCGTTCCTCAAAATCTTGAGCGGTTCTTACACCTTTAAAAGCATCCAACGGCCCCTCAGGCATTGCCTCTATGAATAAAATGGTTACCGTTCCCTGTTCGGTTAATGCGGGAATTTCAAACATTTCACCAGCCCCGGGAAGCACTGTTATCGAAACCCCTTCAGGCTGAATCGGGGCTACTCCCTTAAAATATCCGACGATGCATTTACGTTGAGGAGTACTTAATGGTGTGAGTTCGGCTTCAACTGGGAATGGAAGCAACGGACCAGATTTTCCGGTGGCATCTATAAGGATTTCATAAGATTCAGCCAATGTTTTAATCTCGCTTGATAAAACGCGGGCTTTGCGAATGCGCACTCCTTGTTGCGTCAAATCGTCCATCGCCTTGGAGAAGGCCATTCGCTGATCGACAGACGTTGCCTCGCCCGTCAGCCTCCCTACAAATAGCTTCAGCTGGCCCATGTTGAAGTGGACCGTTTTAATGGAAGGAGCTACATCCGTTTCCGGCATATGAAAGCGCTGCTCCCGGTCCAACGTCGGGCGAAAATGAACCTGGGTCGATCGTATCCTTCCATGGCGAATCTTATCCTGTTCCTCGTAATGAAGCAATGTTATGTCAAAATCATTTTTCATGGAATAGGCAAGCTGCAGTCCTGCGGCACCGCTACCGATAATTCCAATCCGTTTGTTCATAAAGTCATCTCCTCCTTTGAAGGGCTTCTATAAGAATATCGAAAATCTCACTAGATCAAAAGGGAATATTTACCTAAAAAATTCACCTTAACAAAAGAAAATAAAAAAATTAAAATCGACAATGTCATCGTGATGCCATTCGATTTGTGAGGTACTTACCGCGATTACTTATTGCAGCAGATACTACTTATTCTACTATGCTGCCCGTTACTTCAACAGACAAAGGCAGCCGATCGTGTGCCGGCTGCCTTCATGTCGTGATTGAACTATAGTTTTCCGTTAGGTTAATGAGTTACCTGTACCGGTTTATTTAACTGCATGTATCGAAAACCATTGAGGAAGGGCTGCCATGGGATTTAATTTCCAGTTACACAAGTCATCTAGTTCTTGTTTTGAGAGCGATTTCCCTTCATCTTTTGACTCATCGATCCAAAATGAGCCATCCTCTGCATATTTTTCGAGCCAAGTTCGAGCTGTTTTCTATTTGTCTTTCCGATATGTCGCATGATGTAACCCTTGCCCCCATTAAATGAAAAGCGAAGACTGCATGGTTATCTCCACTTGAAGGAACACATACTTTCTTTCCATCCAAATTCGGCAAGGCCTTATTAATCATTGAGTATGTTGTACGATGAAATGCCGATTCAGGGGTTTGTATTATTTTTGCTATCGCCTTATCTGCAAGGTCGGAACTTTTTAAATGTTTAATAATCAACTAGAAAATAATTTTTACACAAAAAGTCGCACCGGATCCGATGCGACTTCTAGTATCCATTATCTTTTAGAGTAAATGATTTTTCTTATACTATGGTAAGAAAGACAGAATGTATCTGATAATTCATCAATCGAAGAACCGTTTAGATACCCTTCGCGGATTTCTTCATATCGATCATCCAAATATTTTCTACTTCCTGAATTTTGCCCCCACTTCTTATGTGTTTCCTCGGGGAAGGGGATATATATTATTCCACCTTTTATATACTTCTGTATTTCCTTTAGTAATTTTTCTGGAAAGACGGTAACTGCATTCGCATATTTCATTTTAGCACGGCACCTTAAAAATTTTGGTTTTAAGGGGCAAAGTCTATACTATAAACAAAAGAGAATCATTTCACATGGCGGCAACTTATTTCCAGCTCCACACAAACAACCGCCGTTGTTCATAGTTTAGACTTTGCACGGAGCCACTTCTTATTGTTTAGATTTTGAACGAAGCCAATCATTATCATCGTACCGCCGTAAACCTCCTTTTACGTGATTAAAAGTCAACTATTGTTCTGCGTTAGTTGAGCGACGAATTAACTAATGAAAGATTGTAGGGGTATTGTCCAATAGCAAATACTCCTTCATGAGTTCCTTCTACTGTAATTTCCGTTTTAAAAATATCCGCTTTTTTTTCTGAACCTAGCCAAACTCTTCTATGTGCAGACAAAATGAACAATCCATCTTCATCACCTACCGCAGCAAATGTTTCTTTGCTATCCTTATATTCGTTGATTAAATGATTTGTGCTCAATAAGTCTTTAATACTATTTACATCATTAACGACAAGACCGATTTCACTGATATTTAATAGTTCTTTACCTGTAAATGGAGTAAGTATTGCGTTATCAAGAGTGTGCCTAGCGATAAATTCAACTATATTCCCCGCAGGGTCATAAAAATAAATTGATGTTGCGTTCCAGGTTTTGGAATAAGCTTTATATGAGTTGTCTGGCAATAAATTTAGTGTAACCCCGACCGAGTTTAGCCAAGCTATTGATTCATCAATTTTGTTTTCTGGGATGTCAAAGGCAAAATGATAAAATGGGTTTTCCTTGGTACTATCCGTCTGCTCGAAAATTAAGTCTGAATGCCCCACTTTTACAGTAAACGTATCGTTTGAACTCTCCACCAATGGAAGTCCGAGTACATGAGTGTAGAACCTATTTAGTTGTTCTAATTGTTTTGAGAGCAATTTAATACTATATATTCGCAAAAATGTTCACTCCTCAGAATATTTTCGTTTGAAGAATATGTCCCGCAATATAATACCATAATTTTGGGATGTACCACGCTCTACTCCTGTTACTTGAATGAAAGGCTGCCTCGCGGCAGCCCTTTTGAAATTGAACTATTGTTCTGCGTTAGTTCAACTCCCACGCCGTAATTAGAGAATTATTATAGAAAAGGCGACTCAATAGTCATTAATCAATGATATCTTAGATCATTCACACAATCACTCTACTATTTTTTTTCATATATTGAGGTATCAAAAAATAGGAGTGATTAATTTGGTGCGTATTCTTGATAAAAAAGCCGTTCAGCCGCGTCGTAGATTTAACTTATCAAGGTCTTTCATTATCCCACGTTCGCCAAAAAGGGTTCGCCTTGCATCCATTCGTATAAGAATTCCGTCCGTCAATGCTCAACCTAATCGGGTTGAACTGGTTGCAACAGTTGGTGTAAGGGGTATTTCGGGCATTGCTCAAATTCTCTTTAGAATCTTCCGCGATGGCAGAGAAATTTTCAATACAATACAAGGGATTGAATCTGCTGGTTCTGAACAAAACTATGCTGTTACATTTCAGGCAATCGATAGAAATGTAAGTTCAGGAAATCATGTTTATACCGCGACCGCGGAAAACCAAACCGCAAATACAAGAGTTGATGTTGTTGGTCCGATTTCTTTTAGTGGGTTAGCTGTTAAAACTAGTAGTTAATTCTTTGAGCACCTGAATAAGGTGCTTTTTTTCATGTAGAATGGACTCATTTCAAGTGCTATCGTTCTTCGTTAGCTTAATGATCTATTTTTCATTAACATTACGAGTTATTTTTTCTACTGCTTTTTCAAGTATAGTCTGATCTCGTAAAATCATAAATTTAGTTGAATAATCAACACAATTTTGAACTGAGTAATTCTTAGAATATCACTATCCGTTATTCTTTTAATCAGTTGCATAAAATCACCCAGCCTTTTTAAAAGAGCGGGTTTCCCCGCCGAAAGCTTTATACTTATTTTCGTTAGCTCAATAAAGCTGTTTGAAGACTCATTGATCATAAAATTATATGACTATGCATTTACCGTCTTCTATTCTGGTTAATTTGAAATTCTCCTTCATTTCGAGATCAACCAATGTCTGCTCCTGCCCTTGATATCTGTTGTGATGAGGCAAAATGATTTTCGGTACGATTCCGACAGCATCAAAATCAGTTAATCCAATGTGATTCCATTCAGGGTGCAAAATATTTGCATGTTTTATTGTTTTTCCGAGTACAACCGCTCCCGAACTGTGACCCCTGACAATACTGCTGCCCCTCTCCTTGATATCAATAAGGATGTCATCAACCTTAGCTTTCTTAATTTGATCTAATAAGTAAAATGGATCACCACCGAAAATACAAACGATCGGGTAATTATATAAAACTTGGGGATTCTCACTTGCGATATCAATAGCCATTTGAGCATTCATGGTCAGAAAGTATACCATCGCTTTATTACATATAACCATTGGTGGATACACGAAATAGACCCTAAAAATTATAATATCGGGTAATATCATAATTCTGGGAATTCATATAGTATTTGTGTATACCAACTAATTGACAAAAAGAGGCATTCTTCATTCCTTTTAATCGTAGAGTGCTTCATCTAGGCTACTAGCTAGCTAACGATTCATATTGCTTCCATTTAAGTAAATCCATTTTCGTTTCCAAAGTAAGTAGCTCCATCTCATGACTTCATTCAAATGATTTTATCATGAATCAGAGTTTTCCACTACAACCTTATGTTTTAAATAATAAAAATTGATTACATGAGGGTGAATCTATGAATCAACGTTTAGGACAGTTGGATTCAATTAGGGGCATTGCGGCGTTAACTGTTTTACTTCAGCACTTTCTGTACGTTTTCCCGAAATTTGAACCAGATACATTTTATGAGTCGGGCATGCCATTATTAAATGCTGTAAAATATTCACCTTTGCGTTTCTTTTTCGCTGGACACGAAGCGGTAATTATATTCTTTATCTTAAGTGGATTTGTTCTTTCATTGCCGTTTCTAAACAACCAACAACAAAATTACAAAACATTTGTGGTGCGTAGGATTTTCCGGATTTATGTGCCATATCTTGCAGCAATTTTTATTACATTCTTGTTTAGTTCGCTATTTAATACTCAGAATATCGATTCCCTAAGTGATTTCTTTAATCGAATATGGTCATCTAATTTTTCGTGGAGTCTTATAATAAATCATCTTTTCCTGATCGGTGATTACGACACTAGAGCATACAGTCCTGTTATTTGGTCGCTGACTCATGAGATGAGGATATCGCTGATATTCCCTTTACTTATGATACTTATCCGTAAATTTGGATATAAAACAAATATACTTATTGCGTTATTTACTTCACTTGTGGCCTATGCACTTGTTATTATGATCTCTCCAGCTAATCAAACGAATATTTTTTTGACTCTGTACTATACATCGATGTTTATTGTTGGAGCCCTTTTAGCTAAATACAAAGATCAACTCACCAACTTCTTTGGAAAAGTAAACAAAGCTGTTTTTGGATGTTTGCTAGTCGTAGCCTTGCTTTTCTACACCTACGCGGGGACCTTTTCTAATGTTGAGATAATTCATAAATTCATCATTAACGATTGGATGACAGTTATCGGAGCCACTTTATTCATTGTCTTATCATTATCCTCACAGGGATTCAATAAGTTCCTTTTGCTCAAACCATTCACGTTCCTTGGGAAAATTTCATACAGTCTGTACTTGTATCACATAGTTATTTTGTTCACGTTGGTATTTACTTTACACGGTGTCATAGCTATTTCAGCAATATTAGTAATATCTATGGCTATTAGCTTAGTAGTAAGTGCAGGAGCTTATAAATGGATCGAATTGCCAGCAATAAAAGCGGGGAAAAAAATTACTCAAAGATACACAGAACGGAAATCACATTTGCAAAGAGCGGCAGTTTAATTTATATTATAACCCCCCCCCCATATAGCCTCTTTTTTTTGGCTGGCGGGGTTTTTTTTGTTTTAGTTCACTTTTACATTGTTGCACCGATATTCCTCGATATTTGCTTTTAACACAACATTGATCGTGTCAGCTCCAGCTATTGGACTTAAAAATATTACTGAATTTGCAGATATTGTTGGTTCAATAAAATCTGGAGCCTTATCAACTGGCTTTTGATAAAATCTTTCAAAATTAAAGTCTGAATCATATTCGTATTGCTTCCCGTTTGAAACTACTTTCACTAAACTAACACCAGTCATTACTTTATCATTGGATTTGTTCATATAAGTAACATAAAGTTTTAAGGAATCCGAGTCTTGCACAACTACTTTATTAATTCTTTGGTTCCTCTCCAGGACTTCCACCCGATTGAATTGTACCGTATATGGAAATATCCACCGCTACATGTAATGGCGTCCATCCTGCAAAACTCTTAAGATTTATATCCGCCCCGTTCAGAAGCAAGAAATTTATTACCTCTAATTGTTCATTTTCTACAGCAATATTTAGTAAAGAATGACCACAATTTATACACTCAAACTTCGTACTAATACCTCTCGAAAAAAGGGATTTTACGTACTCAATATCACCTCCTCTGCAGACTTTAAAGAACCTGTTTCTTTAACTTCCCTAAAGAAAGGTGATATTGGCAGCATATTTAATGCCGCTTTCGAGGCACAATATACGCTCATACCAGCTACTGCTTGCTGGAATAGTGAGATTGGAGCTATTTTCACAGTCGTTTTGGATGGCTAGTTCTAATATAGTATCATTATTATTCTTGGCTAAAGAAATGATAGATGATTACGCTTAATAAGTTGTTTACAAATCTCGAAGCCTAATCCACGTATTAACGATGTTAGCGAGTAAAGGAAGCCCTTTTTTTCGCAGTCGGTTCCTTGAATTTGTTCTCCAAGAGTTAAAGAATGAAGAAAACATAACCGAAGAAAGATCTCAAGGATTAAGTGACGGTGAAGATGTGAATATTCAATTTTTTGGAGCTGCTATCGTAGGGGTAGTGGAATGGTGGTTCAAGAAAGGAAAGCCCTCCCCCCTCACTGCATGGCACAACGAGTGGGGGCATTGTTAGAAAGGAATTTATAATCGATCTTGAATCACCATATAAAAGTGATTGTCACATTTTACGCTTTCGCCATTTTACACACTTATGAAACTATTCTGCCCGTCCCTGCCAGAAGAAATAATAATCTACAATTACAAAGTACTGAAGTATCGGGTAGAATATATACGTTAAAAACCTTGCGAGACCATCATGCCATCATGCGCTCGCAAGGTTTTATTTTTCTCTAACTTCATGTTCCTCTCAAGGAACAGCTAAAAACACTTATGTCTAATTATAATGTACTGAAGAGTCTGCTCATATCTATCTGAAGGTGATATACCAAAATTATGCTCAAAAAAGACAGTCAATGACTAGGTCCTTTATCTCTAGAGTGAACTTGAGGCTTATTTCAATTATTTTTTTCAATACAATTTTCAATAAAATATTGTTTATCTTGTTCGAAATTTACAAGCTGAAAATCACCGAATTTATTATCGCTTTTTAATTCCCGAATCTTCATTGTTAATGCACCTTTGCACCGTCAAACTCGAAACTTTTATACCCAATATTATAGAGTATTTCGCTCAATTAAACTCCCATTACTTCAGCAAACCCCAAAAAAAGAGTTACTAATAAGCAACTCCTCGACTATCGTTTTCCATTAGCGTAATGCCGTAATGACTTTCATTTCTTTCCCAGCTTATTATTAAGTCGGTATAACTGATAATGAGCGATCACAAAGTTGTTGTTATGGTAATCAAAATCAGCGTATTGCACAACGTATCGTGATGGTAAGTGGTGGATATCGATCGGCTACAGCTGCTTGTTGGAAGGAATAGTGAAATGGGTATCGAAATGGGGTATTGACCTAATGCGGAACTATCCACTTGATCATATATTGTATATTACCAGTACACTCGTCTCTGTCAACCGCCTCTCATTTAAAACATCTCTCTCTTTACGAGAAGGTGTTTTTTTGTTTCCAACAACGAGAAAAAACGATCCGTGTTCGCGCATCTATTTCGCGATAGGAACCGTTTTTGTTTTTCTCGATATTAGTGTTGGATTAAAGAATTTTAGAACACACAAGCTGCTGATAAGATGATTACCAAACACAAGTTACTGATAAGATGATTACCAAAAGAATAAAAAGAACCAAAACAGCTGCTGCGTTAGTACCTACTCCGCTCATATTTACTCATTCCCTTCAGTGAATTTTCATTACGATATAAACATATGCTCCCTACATAGTGATTGCTTGGACATAAGTCAGGCTGCTTGATGGAAGGAATAAAAAAAACCGTTCCTCCTAAATAGAGAATGCGGTTTTCTGTCATTCTATATTGTTGATTTCAACCAAAAGAAAAACCGCCTCA
Source organism: Paenibacillus sp. JT22N1 (assembly GCF_059692155.1). Taxonomy (NCBI): domain Bacteria; kingdom Bacillati; phylum Bacillota; class Bacilli; order Caryophanales; family Paenibacillaceae; genus Paenibacillus; species Paenibacillus sp. JT22N1. The sequence goes on along the minus strand of NZ_JCAUAW010000040.1, from coordinate 10,144 downwards.
TGATAAAGCGGTTAACTGAACTATCGTTCACCGTTAGCGTAATGAATAAATTCAATCTGTTCCTCTTAAGAACTATCTATAAATGAAAATACATCAGGGCATCAGCTTTTCCCGGCAAACGCCAATGTCTTGTTCAATTCAATCCTCTCCCTCCGACCTACCGGTGCAGCGCCCCGACAAGGTCTACAAAGTGACGCCCGCGCTCCTCAAAGTTACGATATTGGTCAAACGCAGTGCATGCAGGACTCAGCAGCACAGTGTCGCCCGGTTCGGCCAGTTTGTGCGCCTGCGCCACTGCTTCGACCAGGCCTTCGCAGCGGACAATAGGCGGGCAACTGGGCACTCTGCGCGCCTCTGCCTCAATTTGACTAGCCGCTTCTCCAATCAATAGCAGCACCTTGACATGATCAGGCAACAGGCTAACCATCTCGTCAAACGGTACTTTCTTATCTCGCCCACCGGCGATCAGCAATACACGGCCCACATGTGCATGCAGCGTGGCGACGGTACGGGCGGGGCTGGAGCCGATTGAATTGTTGTAATAATGCACGCCGCCTACAGTTGCTACCCACTGGTTTCGGTGCTCCACGCCGACGAAGTTGCGTACCGCTTCCAGGATTGCCTCATCAGACACGGTCCCCCGCACGGCGGTCATGGCAGCCATAACGTTCTCGACGTTATACCACCCCGGTAAACGAATATCACTGATGGGTAATAGACCGTCGATTATGCCATCATTAACAGTATGCACGCCGAAATACTTGGTCCGTCCCCGCCCGTGCAATCCGGCGGTCGCCGGATTGTCTCCGTTTAGGACGGCAAAGTCGTTTGCACTCTGAAAATCCAGCAGACGGCGCTTGGCGACGGTATATTCATCTATGTCGCGGTGCCAATCGAGGTGATTGGGCGAGAGGTTGGTAATCACCGCCACATGGGGAGAGCGCGTCATGTCCATCAGCTGGAAGCTGGACAGCTCGACTGCGCACGCATCCAGCGGCGACATCTCGCCCACACGCGTCAGAAGTGGCGTGCCAATATTACCGCCCAGATGAACCGTAAGCCCCCCCTCAGCCAGCATATCTGCAATCAACGAAGTAGTGGTGGTCTTACCGTCCGAACCGGTCACGCCGAAAATAGGACAAGGACACAGCGCAAAGAACTCCTCCATCTCACTGGTCACACGGCTGCCGCCAGAGCGGGCCAAGTCCAACGCCGGATGATCTGGGCGCATGCCCGGAGTTCGGAACACAACGTCGCCTCCAACACGATCTAGATAATTCTCCCCCAGGCGCAACACGACGCCTAGATTGTCCCACTCCTCCCGGGGCAAGGCCGGGTTGCGGTCGCACACGGTGACATGCGCCCCGGCCGAGCACAGCATTCGGATCAGTGGTGAGTTGCTGACGCCGGCGCCGATGACGGTCACGGCCCGACCGGCCAGCGATTGGATATAGGTGTCAAAAGCAGGATTCATAAGTACCTCCGCTTAGAAAATGTCATTTAATCAAATATACCACATATTGGAACTAACCTGCCCGTTAGCTGAGAAGGCTGCGGATCCATTTTGATCTGCAGCCTTCTTCTGTCGTTTATTAAGCTATAGTTCTCCTTTAGCTTAATGATGCTGGTATCCAAGACAAACCGAATTTATCAAGTCATCCAATGAGCCAATCCTCTGTTCGACTGAATCTACATGATAAAAAGTACATGTGTTTCCGATTTCATTCATTTCATTAGTTGAGGAGTATAAATAAATTTTCTTACCGGCCCCCAGAGCAATTCCTAACTCAACATGACTCCCTTTCCCCGCTGGAATCATGACAATTACAACATCTGCATCCAAAACCCCTGATACTTCTTCCTGGCCAATCATTCTGAGTTTCGCTATGGAGTCTATGTTTGAATGAGTTGTCCAGTCGTACGTCTGTTGAAAACCACGGGCTTTCAAACTTTCTCCGACTAGCCGTACATTTTCTATATTTTTGAGACTAGACGCTATGTAAAATTTCATGTACTTCCCCCGTTTTTGCCTTCTAAACTTCGCAAGTTTTATTTTAACACATATTGGAAGTATCCTGCCCGATAGTTAAGCAGGCTGCCGATGTCGGTAACCTGCTCATTGTGGTGCACTCGTATCCTTCGCTTAATAAAGAACTAATCGTTCCTTAATGCCTGTGAATCGAGTTGAGGAGAAAGTGCCTGCGAGTTGCTCCACGTCGCATTCCCGTGAGCCACCGCGAAGTCCCTCAGCTTGTCAACGACGATCTGACTTTTTTTCGATCAATGAGAGGACAGCCAGACATTTGGGTCATTTCCATTCTCGCGAGTATATAACTCGCTTAAGAGTCCGCCAGCCTACGGATACCAGACCAGTAATCCCAGATCGGCCTGCTGTATAAAGGGGACGACTTCGTATTTAATGTAACGGCCCAGAAGAGATTTGTACATTTGTGCTTAGGCAAAGAACTTCCGTAACTCCTTCGCCACTAATTCCGGCTTGCCACCTCTATTGGTATTGCTGACATCACACGCTCCGCCATGATCAATTCCGGGCAATTCTATTCGTTTGGCCTGAGGGAGCACTTTCTCTAAAGCGTCGAGCGTAGGCTTCAGGTACGACAAGCCTTTACTACCGCCGAGTAACAGCGTTTCGGTGCTCAAAGTCCTAAATCGATCCAGCTTCCCGGTCATCTCAACGAGCAATCGCCCGTCATAATGCAGCGTAGGAGCCAGCATTCTCATGGTTACGTCGTTCTTCTTTGCCTTCTTATCTTCGCTATCCATCATCTTGTTCGTCATGGACTCGAGTAGCCAGCGAGGGATGACATTAAGCACCGATCCTCCCAGTTGCAGCCCTTTCAAACAAGTGACGAGAGCGGCGGCCGTCTTGCCTTGAGCGATCTCTTGGTCATAACGAGCCAACCACTCCGTCCGCGACCAGTTCATCAACAGTGCGGGTTCGTAGAGGGCGACCTTGCGAATAGTGGGCAATGCGAGCGCTGCTTCGAGCGCGATGAGCCCCCCCGAGCTGATCCCGAAGACATGGAGGGCACCTGTTTGAGTAATAAGCGTCTCCAAATCTTCGACTTCCTTACGGATGCCGTAATCTTCACCGAAGGGTCCGCTGAGGCCATGACCTCGGCGGTCGGGTACGTAGACCGTGAACGCATCGGCTAGTCGATCCGCGAGTTGAATGAAGTTTTGCGAAGATAAATTGGCGCCATGTACCACCACTATGCCCGGTCCTTGACCAAATTGGCGATAACCAATCGCAGTGCCGTCTTTGGAGGTTACGGAGCCGGTTGTATAGGGTGGCTCCTTCGTCGCTGCACTGGATGCATTCATCATTCATAACGCCTCCTTAGAATTTGCCATTAAAAAGAACCACATAAATTCGTTTACTTATCCCGACGATGCTATTCTTGACTGTTCAGTCGCTCTGCTATTTCGCGTATTAATTCCTCGCTCCAGAAGAGTTCGCCCGTGCGGAAATCTTCGATGACGGCGCGCAACCATTCAAGTTCAGCACCCAATACGGCACGGCTATGCTCAACCTCCAGCATGAACAATCGGGGAACGGTCTCCTTGTACTTTAGAAGCTGCGAGTCAATGCGTTGGACGGCTTCCTGAAGAGCGACCTCCCTCTTCTCGAATTGCCGTTGAACGTCTTCCGGTGTCAGAAGGGTGAGATAAGAGATTGCTACAGGAAAATCCGGATATTCCTGAGATCGGACCGAAAGCATCTCCCGAAGCCAATCTTTCGATACTTCCCTTCCTTCCTCAGTCAATTCGTAAACTGTTCGATCGGGACGCCCTTCTTCACGTAAGGTTTCTCGAACCGAAATGAGCCCATCCCTCAGCAAGCGCTCAATGGTCTGATAAATACTCGTACGCTGACGGACGTTAATGACCTCGTCCTTTCCTCTTTCTTTGATCAACTGCTGCATTCTGTAGGGGTGCATAGGTTCCTCGGCCAGTTGGGCGAGAACGGCTAAAGCAAGAGGTGATCGTTGGGGCTTATTGGTTTTGTTTTTCATAGTTATAATATTACTATTATGTTTATAACTATGTCAATGGTTTCCCATAAAAATTTCCAAAATAAATCAGGCTACCACCTGAGGCTGGTGGCCTGGATTATCATGCTTCATTAGGAAAATCATTTTAGGCAAACTTCTTTATTGAACTATGCTGCCGTTAGCTCAACAGGCTGCCGATGATACCGGTAGCCTGTCTTCGTTAGATTAGAAAGAATAATTTTTGGTCTAAGCGTAATATCCACCTTTTCTTGGATACTCATTATATTCAAGATAATGTTTATTTATCTTACTGAAAACTCTGTTAGCCATGGATTGTTCTTGTTTATCGTTAATTAATTTTACAACTTCATTGATAGGTGTATCCCCTGATATCTTTCCACTTTTCAACTTAAATAAAGTTTATTGAGCTCTTGTTCTGCGTTAGTTGAACAGGTCAAACAAGAGACCTGCTTCCTCAGGGGGACTTTGAGGTGGTTGCTTAGCCGATTCACGCCATTAACTAAAGAATGAATTTCCGCTCATTCCAAAAGGAATTTCTTTATTGTCAGGTGTTAAATGAAATCCTCTAAATTCGATATAGGGATGATCAATATCAAACATTGAGATATCAGGGAAATAGTCACCGACAGGTGCTATAAACTCAAACTGAACTTCATCGCCAGGTTTAATAAGATTTTGATTGCCTAATGTGGATTTAGCCTCCACTTTAAAAGGATTGGGTTACTTTTATGAGTGAAAAGAAGAGCCGCTGCGAAGCAAGCTCCTCCACTATAGTTATCCAACGTAATAAGACAACATAAAATTAGCCTTTTTTGTCCAAAATCATTCACATCTAAGGACTTTGATCCAGCAACCCCATACTTTTTTTGTATTGGAATACTTTACATGTATAATTGCAATGAATTTATCATTAAAAAAATGGAGGTACTCCATATGCACTTTCATGTTGCACACTTGATCCATCAGTATGGTTACTGGGGAATTTTCTTCATCTTGCTTATCGAAATGGTAGGGGTACCCTTTCCGGCAGAAACGACGCTCACCGTTTCGGGGATCGCACTCATAAAGGGGCATTTCTCGCTCATTCCATTGCTTCTGGCTGCCATCGTCGGTAATCTATTAGGCTCAACGATTGCTTATGCCATCGGCCATTTTTTAGGAAGGGCCGTAATCATCAAATATGGCAAATATATCGGGTTGACCGAGGCGCGCTTGAACAAGGCTGAACAAATGTTTTTGAAACGCCGTATCGCCATTCTGATCATCTCAAAGTTCATCGCTGGCATTCGTGTGTTCACACCTTACCTTGCAGGCTTAAATGGAATCCCGTTTGCCGCATTCACTTTGTATAACGCCATCGGCACCACGCTATGGGTTATAACCTTTGTATTCCTCGGTCGTTATGTGGATGTTGCCTGGAGCCGCAATCACGCGGTGATGCATCAGCATCTTTTGCCACTGATCATTATTGCGCTTTTTATTGTTGGAATTCTGCTGTGGGTTAAAACAAGGATGAAAAGTAAATAACTCAAATCAAAATCATAAAACTAAGGCTTCGCCTATGCTGAAGGACTTTTTACTACGATAACATTTGAATACTCTACTCCCCCTAATACTTAAGCTACAAAATAACAAACTACCGAGATTAAATCTATGGTAGCCTGTAGTGGTTTTTTTGAACTAACGTTTCCCGTTAGCGTAATGACCTGACCTGTCATCTATGTTACGGTTCACCGTAATGTATCTAAACACAAAGTAAAGTTTGACCATAAGATTTACATTAGTATAAAGACATAACCACTCCTAACAATGGAGTGGTTTCCTAATAGAACTTTTCTTTTATTGACCTATTTAAGAATTGATCTTTATCACCATCTGCATCAATGTCATTCTACCAAAGATTCGGGGCATCTTTTACCTATTTCAGGGTTTGAGTTAATTATAATTAATCTTTCCCTATATTGTGGATGATCTTAATGTTATGATTCTGTTGCTGTAAAAATAAATCGTAACGAGGTGAGGACAATGAAAACAAAAAAATATACGTCTTATCCTCATGTTGCTTTTTAGTTATTCTTTTACGAATACATTAGGCTCTGAGGGTAGGATTCACTCTCAGGGCTTTTATATTTAGGCAGAAGGAACGTTTAAGCTTTCTTGCCGGTCTATGACAGCCACTTACTGAGTGGCTGTTATTTTTTTAGGACAAAAGGTTGGTCAAGGCAACAATAGTGGTTTTATTTTGAAATTGGTTAGGATTTAATCGTTTGTCTTACAAATTGATCTGAACTCTATTAGGGGAAATATGTATTGAACTTGAATTACTTAGGATGGAATTCATTTTTCGCGGAAAATTATGTTTGAGCAGGCTCGATCCGTTTCGTCGTTACCTTGTTCCAAAGGATAAGGGGCCCCCTTCTTGAGATATCGTTTCAACTTCGGCATCGTTTCCCGTTATTCACCGCTTTCCAAATATGAAAGGATGATGCTTTATTAAAAGACTTGCTCAATATTTTCGCTCATTACAATCCGGACAGTCATCTTACAGTATGATTTATGAAGGTTCATACTATGATCAAGGGGGGACGATATCTGACCCAACCTATTGGAATAATGATGTTGCCTATTACATTGAACGGACACATAAACTCACACTAGACAAACCATGTATCACCATAAAAATTCCTTTTGACCGTCTTGGCTTAGATGAAAATAGGGATCAAGTTGTTCTCTCAGATTTTGCATTAAGAGAATGGGTTGATCATATTGAGGCATTAAATAAATTGATTTATAACCGGTCACGTTCTGATAAAGAAAATGGTGCTTTTTATTGTTTTCGTCCAACCAATGTTGTGTTGCAACGTAATGCATCCTTTGTCGAAGCCATCTCGGAAAAATGGTATCTATGCTTAATGATTACAGTTCAACTTCCATTCAAGAATAATGATAAAGCTATGCGCATGCTCTGCAAAATGCTTCCAAAAGAAGTGGAGGATTTAATTGCCAAGTTTGATCTCAACAAATTAAATGCAGCCTATGCATTGGTAAACAAACAAAATATGATTCGCGAATGGCTGAAATCCAGTGATTATTGTGCGTTTATTGCGAATGGCAGCATTTTGCCAAGAAATAAAGACAACAGCGGGCCACTGGAGGATGCCTTGCCTTTTACATCCCCCGAAGATATTGAAGTTGAAATTTGTGGTTTGCGAGGAATGGGAATAAAACATGGTGTGACGGTCATCACCGGCGGTGGTTATTCGGGTAAAAGCACAGTGCTGGATGCACTAAATTCGGGGATTTACAATCACTGCATAGGCGACGGACGAGAATTTGTGATTACAGATCAAAGTGCTATGGAAATATCTGCAGAGGAAGGCCGCTCCATAAAAAATATCAATATTACGCCTTTCATAAAATGGATACCCAATAGTTCGGCTGAACAGTTTTCGACTCACTACGCCTCAGGTTCCACATCTCAAGCCGCAAATATTATGGAGGCAATCAACATCGGGTGTAAGCTTCTTCTTATTGATGAAGACAGAAGTGCGACGAATTTTATGATTCAAGACATCAAAATGCGTTCATTAATCAAGCATGAACCCATTACACCTTTTACGGAACGTGTCAGGGAGCTTTATGAGGCTGTTGGTGTATCTTCCGTTCTTGTTATTGGAGGTAGCGGTGAATTTTTATCCGTTGCCGATCAAATCATCCTGATGGACAATTTTGTGCCAAAAAACGTAACCCAGGAAGCAAAAAATTTATGTAAACACGACAAACCACGCGAACGTATCCCCCATACAGATTGGGAGATAGAAAGAAAAATAACCACCGATCACTTTTCGAGCTATCCTCAGGGCAGTGGTACAGAAAAGCTGATGGTTTCATCCATGGGATACATCATGATAGGTGATGAACAAGTTGATATCAGAGGGCTTTACAATATCACATCACACGCCCAGCTTGCAGCTATTGCCTTTTTAATTCGAAAAATGGCTATAAGTAATCAGGATCGCCTCATCTTTCTTCATGAAAAGATCAAAAAAGCTCTCGGAGATATGGAGAAAGAAGGAGTGGATATTGTATTTTCTTCCTTTTTTCCTGGTTTCGAAAGATGGCTTGAATTACCAAGAATTAATGAAGTATTATCTGTCATAAATCGAATGAAACATTTGAATTTTATTCAGCTTGAGCCCTCTGAACACCTCTAATTATGACATAAATATACGTTTATCCAATTAGGAGACGGGTTGAAGTGAAGGATGGCTGTAGGCGAGACTCTGCGCTAACCTAAACAAAGGCCCCGCTCGGCTACCACTGCGGCAACCCTTCAGATGTTTAACTATCGTTTTCCGTTAGTTTCATGAATCGCTTCTCACGAGGGGTCTTTCACAAATCCTTTGAATTCTGATACACATATACAACGTATTTTTCTCCCAGTTTTACAAGAAGCAATTCAGATTGCATTTGACCTTGAATCGTAAATATCTTTGTCCCAACTTGGAGTTTAGTTGCCATGTAATCTTCAAAAATATTTCCATCTTTGTACTCTTTTCTTACCTCGCCTAACTCATGATTTATTTTCAAATCCATTTGTTTATATTGCTCCTGATCTTCGGCACGTTTATAAAAACGTGCACCATAGACACATAGAATGTCCGCGTCTTTGTTCTGCTTAAATATCTTCTCTGATGTGGAGGTTCTCTCCATTTGACTAAACTTATTTGCCCCTTCAATTTTTGGGTCTTTATAGCACCCAATTATTATTAATAGCAAAATGCAGACGAACATGATCTTGAAAAAGGGGTTCATTGTTGTTTCATCCTTTTAAAAAGTTATTATTAACTATTCTCAAAAACACTTCCAAAGGGTTCGTTATAACTAGTTGTTTTACTCTATTACAGACGATACGTTTATGATTATGTTTCATTTAGTTGAAAATTACTCCATTAACCTTCCCGTTACTTGAATGAAAGCCAAAAAGAGCCGCCTCAAGGCAGCTCTTCTTCCACTATCTATCGTTCTCCGTTAGCGTAATGTTCTTACCAGTATAACCCTCTAAAAGTAAACACAATAAAAAAGCACCACTGCTGAGATACCTTGATTGGATCATGCCATTACTCTTGGATTGAGGTATGCATTCCGAAATCGAATTCTGGAGGAAGCCCAAAAAATGTTAAAACACTACTGACATACTGTTGTCAGTAGTGTTTTTTATAATCGGAGTAAGTAATCGTAAAGGAGTGGGAGATAAATGCGAAGTATTTTGGCCCAAAATGATATGATACGGTATTGTATCATTTATTATAGGAAGGATGGTATCTCGTGAATTTTGCTTCTGTACGCATCGTTACCGACGACGTGGATCGTCTCGTCGAGTTCTATGAGAAAGTCATGGGTGTTTCGGCGGAACGCCCCGCGCCCGTCTTTGCCGAACTCGTTGTGCCATCGTGCACCCTGGCGATCGGCCACTCCCAGACGGTGCAACTGTTCGGCGCTGGTTCCGCAGTGGCGGCCGATAATCACACTGTCATCATCGAGTTCCGCGTCCACGATGTCGATGCCGAATACGAGCGCTTGAAGCCGTTTGTCGACGAGTGGGTAAAGGAACCAACCACGATGCCGTGGGGGAACCGTGCTGTGCTGTTTCGCGATCCCGACGGCAACCTTGTTAAGCTCTTCACGCCGGTGACCGAGGAAGCGATCAAACGGTTCAGCGGTAGGCGTTGACGGACAGTTGAAGTGAGTGAGGCGAATTTCGTAATTAGTAATTTTACTGACCGCTTCATAGAAAGAGACCATAGCAACGAGCTATGGTCTCTTCATTTTATCTTGGTTCTTCATTATTTATTGAGAAATGGATCTATTTCGCGACCCTCGCTGATGCTGACAGCCTATTTGTAATTGTGCTATCGTTTCCCGTTAGCGTAATGCATGTAGAACTTGAATGGCTGACTGTTCATCTTCAAGAAAGAAAACCTGTTCCCCTTTGTTGCACTCGTAAATAAAATCCTTAAGACTCTTACTGTTATAAACTTTGAAATTACCTACAACCGCCAACTTTATATGATAGTTCACGTATTTCTGTAGAATATCACCCGCTA
>NZ_JCAUAW010000039.1:0-43593 GCF_059692155.1 Paenibacillus sp. JT22N1 | reverse complement strand
AGCCCCATACCAATAACGAAGTTACAATAACAACGGCGATTACACCACCAATTAAATTTTCCTTCAATTTTGCTTTCATAATAAGTTCCCCCAATGTTAGTATGTATTCAATAGTATAACGCAATAAAATGGAAAAAGTTTCTAATTATAGGGAAAATATAGTTAAGAAGTATAATAGCGGCGGGTCGAAGGAAACGATTGTTGCACCATCACCTAAGATAATTATAACAGCTTTATTCAACTATGCTGCCCGTTACTTCAACGGACAACGGCAGCCAATCGTGTGCCGGCTGCCGTCATGTCGTGATTGAACTATAGTTTTCCGTTAGCTCATTGAGATGCTGCCGTACAACAGCACTTTTTATTATTAAACCGCTAGCTATTTATAGCCTTCTCCGCGAGATATACCTCATCCTTTTTGACGTAGATGTCGTATTGGCTGTTTTCATTTCTGCCTGAACCCACTGTACCCGTGTCATGACTTGTTATTCGGCTGCGATAGGAAATGCCATGACTTTTTAATTTATTTACCGCATCATAATATTTCGATTGATTGAATGCAGTAAACACTAAACGCCTATGCTTGGAAAAAAGAAACATGATGATATTCATAATGAGTTGCTCAATATTCCCCATTTTAATCATCACCCCCCTAACATTTTTCAGATACTTGCGAAACCGTTTGCCAATATCGTTGGATGCCGTTTTGTTTACTTACTTTCAGGCTAGGTTTCGTTTCGTGATTATTTTCCATTGAACCACCCTCCTGTAAGTTACTAATATCATTTAGACGTTCAACACTCACGAAAGTTCCATCATTTTACAGAATTTCAGTCTTTTTCATTTCACTCTACTGCCCGTTACTTGAATGAAAAACAGACCAACATCGTGGTCTGCTCTACTTTAAATGTACTGTTCCTAAAAATGATACAAACAGCTCTTTTTTCTTATGGTATTCAGGAGAATCAGAGGGTAACAAGCCACACGCATACTCTATTTCAACTTTACGACCAAATAGAACTTTCTGTGACTTTCTAAAACCACAGTCTTTGCAATTGAAGCCACAACCATCCTGTGTGTTTTTCCATTGTTCATCAAAAGCGCTCAAAGCTCTGGATTTTGCGAACCCCTCAGTTATCCAAGGCGAAAAAGGTGCAAACATAATAAGTAAAGAAAAAATGATAATTATGCTAACCACGTATTTTTTCAAATGTTCACCTCAGATTTTTATAAAATATTATATACTTTTTGATCTTCTCCGTTACTTGCCACTTAACCATTGAGCTATCGTTATCCGTTAGTTCAGGCATACACCGCAACCTCATATTGTTTCTGTTACTCAAAAGGGAACTCTTGCCACAACATTTCACGTGCCTTGCCGTAACGTGCAACAATTTTATCAAACTCATCATTCATTTTGGCGCTGCCAAAGTATGCACTAACTCTTTTAACAGAAGGATTGCTTAATAGAGGAATGTAGTCCTCCATTTTCATATTCATTGGGAACCAATGTGTGAATTCAGTTAGTGCTGGTGCCTGCCCCAAACTACTGATATTTTTCAGACCTTTCATGCTTTCCAGAAAAATTTTTCTCAACTTAGGTAAGCCGCTCAATACGGGTAGTACCTCTACATTAGTAAGCGATTGAAGGAAAAAGTATTGCAGACCGGTTAGGGTGGAAATGAATGACAGATCGTTTAATCCACGAACTTGCCAAAGTTCCAGATACTTAATATTTTCCATCCCTTCTATCGCCGAAAAATTATTAATTCCACCCAATTTGATATCAAGTGACCACATTTTTTTCAAAGGAGTCAGATATTCTACATGTTTAGTTGTTACGGACCTCAAGGTCACATCTTCCAATTGGTGCAGTAAGCCAATTACATCAATATTTTTGGTATGGCCTTCGATATAAATTTTTTTCAATCCCCGAAAACGTTCAAGAACGGCAAGATCGGGCTTCTTAGATTTCGTCTGCCCTAAGATAATTGTCTCCAGCGTGTTAGGTAAATAGCTCAGTATTTCGAAACTATCCAGGTAGTAAACACCTATATTTACCGATTTTAATTTATTAAGTTGGGTAATGGCATCCAGATTGACAGCCTCTGTAATACAATCAACAGCAAACCGGGTCACATTAGGAAGCGCAGAAAGAAAATTTAAGTCGCATGGTTGGTCGTAAAAGCCGTAAGCCCGAAGTTCTATATCATCTCGCTCAGCAAATAAATGGTTGTTTAATAGCTCAAACGTATTGGACTCAATTGGTGCCGAGAACTGGATACCTTCCAATATTTTATTGGAGACAAGTTCCTTCACTTCTTCTTCTGATAGTCGGTCTTTTATTTCCACTCTACTTGGTGATATATGTCTATACATAAGCCATCCCCTTTTAAACACTCACTGCAATTAATAATACTACATTTTGGAACTAATATTTATATGAGGTCACCAGATCTTTCTGGTTAACCTCATTCAATTCGATCTGCATCATATGGTGCTTGTTTTAACTCATCATATCCGCAAACAGGGCATATCAAAATCTCCCCCACCTTTAAATCAAAACACCTCGATTTTACCACGGATAACTGCCCGTTAGCACAACAGGCTACCGAGATTATATCAACGGTAGCCTGTTGTGGTATTCTTATTCAACTATCGTTCCCCGTTAGATTAACGAAGGATGAGTAGTCATTTAATTCATTTTTGCTCCATGAGAGAGTGAAAACAACACTGCTTGCTCTGTATCCATTCGTAACCCCTTGAGTATGAGGGATTTGAATTCCACTCCATCCATTTTAGCTCCCCTGACATCGGCTCCCTGTAATTTCGCTCTAGCTAGCATTGTTCTCGTTAGATCACAATTTCTTAAGTCAGCTTTTTCTAAATTTGCTTCGGTTAAATCTGATTCATAAAATTTAATTCCACGTAAATCTTGCTTAACCAGTCTGGCATTTCTCAAATTCGTATAAGACCAATCCCCTTGGAATATGGTGATTCCATCCATATTGGCACTGGAAAAATCTGAACCCGTCATTTTGCAGTTTTCAAACTTCGAGACAAATAGATTGGCTTCGGCAAAGTTACAATTCTCAAACGCAGATTCTTTATGAACGGAGCTATTTAACGAGGCACCCCGAAAATTACATTCAACGAAACGGCAGTTCCTCGTTGTAATCTCCTCTAAAGATCCGTTTGCAAATGTGCAACGATGAAAAGTGCAACTTATTAGCTCGCCATACCTCAAATCTTGATTACAAAAGTCTATTCCTTCATAATTTTGATTGATATGCTCAAACATGATACTCCTCCTTTTCTAATAGTTGATTCATCAACTATTAGGTGTACCCAATTCATTTTTTCATATTATCTCGCATTTTAATTAGAAGCCTTCGTAATTCATTCATTTCTTCAAGTGAAAAACCTGTTTCAAGTACATCAATAGTTCCTGAAATACAAGGTATTACATTTGTAGCTAAGCTCTTACCTTTATCTGTTAATGATACATTAAAGTAACGACGGTCATAACTATTAGTAATTCTGTGCATTAGACCTTTAGTTTCAAGGCTCACAATCATCCGAGTGATGCTTGATTTATCTTTTCTTAAAGCGAAAGCAATCTCACCCTGAGACAACCCATCTCGTTCATTGAGCAAAACAATGATAAAGGCTTGTTCAGGCGTAATATCATACGGAGCTAAACTTTTAGTCATGTGCATAGATATCTCTAATTTGGCATCATGAATTAAGACAGCAATATTATCGAGTAAATCCATTTTGTAATCACATCCCATAAAAGACTATACCAAAATAGTTGACAAGTCAACTAAAACTATAGTTAGCATAACTGCCCGTTAGCGGAATAGACCACCGGATTTATCACCGGCAGCCTGCTAGATCTTGTTATGAAGCTATCGTTCTGCGTTAGTGCAACGAATCTTTATAAGAATTAAGTTACCCAATCCACAAAATGGTATTTTCTGTTTTAAAAGCTAAAGGTAACTTTTTAATAAGCAAATCAATCCTTGTCACCATATATTCCAAATCATTATTCTCTAGATTAGCATGTGCCCATATTCTTAAATTTTTTAGTTCCAGAAGTGTAGATTCCAACTGTTCTTTTCTTATTTCTACTCCATTCTGAATACCATAAATTTTTAACTCCTCAATAGTTGGTTGCCAAAACTTTGTAAAGAATTCTTCGTTAGAAATTGGTATTTCAAAACCTAGTTCAAATGAATTATCCTCTTGATTCATTCTAAACACACTAACAGACATTAATTAGCCTCCAAACTTCGCGCTATATTCTAGAAATGATTAGGCTATCGTCTCCCGGTAGTTGAATGAATGATGTGGTTCTCAGCAGTATCTGTCTTCAATAATTATTAATCTTACTTATTCTTTATCTTTTATCTTCCACTAATTTATATCCTGTATAAGTAAGTTTATCCGTTTTTGCTTTTCCATCTTCAGAATAAATAACACTCTCAGTAATAAACCCATACTTTTTACGATTATATTCGTGCTTATTCCGTTCATACTCTGATGATTTTTCTCTCGGGTCATTTTCTTTACCCAAGAAGCTGTCAAACGAAGACGAAGTTGAAAAACGTGCTCCCTCAATGACTTCAAATTTAGAAACATCATCTACAAAAAGTGGTACGCTACCACAGTATGCGTCGTTTTTATCTTTTGAATAAGGATACTCCAGTACTTTAAAACTATCTGGGTTTGCATTGATTACTTTAAATATTGACCAGTCATTACTAACGTAAATATATACATTATTCTTATCTTTTGCGTAATGATATCTGCCTTTGGTGCTAATAATTTTGAAGGTTCCCGGATCAGACCCTTCTACTTTATGGTTTTTAAAAAATACACTGTTATTATCTCTTGCAAAATCACTGTACTTTAAAACCTTGAATTCATCCTTTTTTACATTGATCGGACTAACTCTTCTGCCAGCTCCCGCATCATAGGAAACATGATTCCATGTTCCATTTTCATATACAAATCCCGGTTTGAATGAGAACCATACATATAAACTTATAGTAAGGATGCAAACAATAAGGGTACAAACAACAATTCCGGTTATCGCTAACTTCTTTTTCATTAACACCACTCATTCTAATTAATTGTTAGGAAACAAAAGCCATAGACATTGATTTAATACATATTCGTTTAGGTTATCGTACTCTCCTGCCCGTTAGCGGATGAGGCAGCCGATCCAATCTTAGCCGGCTGCCTCCTCCTATTCATGCAAATCCATCCCATTGCCCCACTCTAGAGAGGTTATTTTTTTACCTGAATGACTTTTTCAATGATTAATCCGTGGGACATGACTCCACTAATTAACATCGGCACTGTAGTTCTACCCATGATGATATGGGTATGCCCATTAGCTACCTGTGTTACGATACTGAACCGGTGAAAATGATTAGCGCCTTGTCCATTAATAGCTAGCCCGGTTGTCCCTGAGTACATGTGTCGATGTCCATTTGTCGTATTCGTTATCCCTTGAAATGTATGTCTGTGAGAACCAGGGATTCGAATTAAAAGATCTGTTACATTACTGAACAAATGTTGGTGCTGACGTGTAACAGATGTAACACCTTGCATACGATGTTGAATTCGGCTAAAAGACATCTTGAACACTACCTTTCAAATTTTTTGACTTTCTAATATATCAAATGCTTTTTCAGTCAATTTGAAAGGTACAGATTACTGAGGTTATTTATATCATTTTATTGATAATATATTAACTCTGTAGAGAGAAGTGATACCACTGGGTATTTTCTAAGAATCTTCAAAGAAAGAGATGCTCTGCAAAAAGGGAATCTTGATAAAGTAGCTACCATTAAGAACTTTAGCTGTTCTCTTGTGCTAAACGCCCATTGGAAAATCTCCAATAGAATTCTAGCTGCTCCAATAGAAAATCTTCCCCGAATGGATTGCATGCTGTTAAATTCACTACTAATGATATAAGAAGCAAGTGTTTGATAAAAGTCATATTTTTGTACCTCACATTTATATTTCTCACTTCTTATAGACGCTGATTTATCTAGGTTGTGTCCATTTCTCATTTAGTAATTTATACCAAATCTAATCCTGAACTTTACATATTTAAAAAAGGGCGAAGTAATAGAGTCCTGGATTAACGAATATACGTTGAAACAGGCATATACAAAGTAAAAAAAGGCTAAAGGGTGGCAAAATATTGTTGAACTCCGTCACTGCATAGTTCCCTAGCGGTCCTATGCAGCCTAAGGAATCCTGAAGTTGCATCGGGTTCTTATTGAGCTAACCTGCCCTTTAACGTAACAAAGCCGCCGATCGTGTCGGCAGCTCCGTCATTCAACTATAGTTATCCGTTAGTTTAACGTCCTGACTTCTGTTTATGCTACGGTTCACCGTAATTAGATTAAAAGAAAATCACATATCCTTGGTACAAATATCCCCAATAATTTACCGTTTAACCTATCGAACTCTTTCAATAAATCATCCGAGTTCTTTGAGTATTTGCTCTGAATGTAAAATCTACTACAAATATAAAGCAGAGACTAATCCCTTCAGAACAAACTGCTAGCTGCCAAAGCCGTTTAGAAACACAGGGGACGTCCCACAAAGAAAAGAACCATCCGTTAACGGATGGCTCTATAATTATTTCGGATTATTCTTCATAAATGACAACAGATTGAGTATCTGCTTCCCATTTAACTGCTGCTTTCAGGGCTTCGCTCACAAAACGAACCGGCACAACCGTGCTGCCCTGTTCAATTGCTGCGGGTACCTCAAGTGTCACTTCTTTCCCGTTGACCGTAGCAGTCTTGCTATCAATAAAGAGTTTCACAGTAATACCATCGCGTGTAACAGTAACCGAGCGCTCTTCTGCGTTCCAAGTAACCGTGGCTTTTAAAGCTTCAGAAATTGCACGGAATGGAACTAGTGTGTTGCCTTCGCGAATAAACGGAGCTACTTCGAAAGTAGGCTCTTCACCGTTAACGTACAATTTCACGCCTTTTTTCCCTAGCTTCTCATACAATTTGCCAAGTTTTTTGTAAGAATCAAGATTCGTCACGTTTGCTAAAATAGCTTCCTTTTGAACGTACACGGCGTCAGTTACGCTGCCGTTCTTATCCAACAGATCTGCAACTACCGACAAAGCTGCGTCCTTCTCTTTGATTACCTCAAGCTCCGCTTTCTTTTCAGCCGTAAGTTGGGTCCCATATTTGCTTAAAAGAAGATCTGCAATAACAGCTCCTGCAGGCTTGTCCTTCACATTGTCGATCGCGTTGAGCAGCCCTTTATATCCATTATGGCCTTGATTGCCATACGTATCGGATGTAACAGTCGCATCCCAATCAGCTTTCACCTTGAGATCAACGTTAACCTTTACAGCATCAGACTTACCCTCATTCGATTGGCTTGTTTCAGATTTTGCCAATGCCGATCCTGCCATAAGACTTGTTGCTAGTACACATGACGCGATAACCATCCATCTTTTTTTCATCTTTTTATTCCTCCTCTTATAAGTAACACTAAGTATATTCGGTATTTCTTTCGGATTTTGTGAGGGTATACACTTGAATTTATTAAAGAAATCCATAAACTAAGCGATCCCGCGTTCTTATATCCACATGCCCCCTGAAAATAACCATAGCTCTCGTATACCTTAGTATCGGCCGACAGATTACATACAAAAGGTGGTAATACGCATGAAAGTAAAGTTCACGAAGGAACCCAAAAGATACAACCTTTTAACCAAAAGCGCTTTGCTCAGCATACTCGTTTTTAGCGTAGGCACAAGCAGTGTATTGGCTTCAGAGATTCCAACACCAACACCATCTTCTACTCCTGCATCCGTGAACGTCACTCAGAATAAAGTTGAGACAACAGGTCTATTGCCTGGAGACTTCTTCTACTTTGTAAAAACTATGTACGAAAATATTCGATTAGCCCTAACTGTCAATGACATAAAGGAGGCAAGACTGCTTACCTCCTTTGCCCAAGAACGACTTGGGGAAGCGAACACCTTATTGGCTAAGGGAAAAACGAATGAGGCAAGTCTATCTCTTCAGAAGTCACTAGAAACTCAACAAAATGCTATCCAAAAAACAGAACAGGCTTCCGGTTTGTCGACAACCGAAAAGACTGCTCTCGCTGCATCTGCGACACCATCGGTAGATACGGAAGCAAATACTACAACAACAGAGCAAACTGAAACCAAAGATGTGAACGATACTGAAAAGGAAGTAAAACACCCTGAGCAGGTACTGAAGGTAAAAACCGAATTGCAGCACAACATTCTGGCTTTGGCTTCAGCATTGGAAAAAGTGGGTAATCCAAAAGCCCAGTCAGCTCTAATGAAAAATATAGAAAAATCGTTTGACCACTTAGATAAAAAGCTGTCTAAAATCGAAAAGAAAACCCGACAGGGGCAGACAAATGAGGATGTAACAGATAAAGCAGAGCAGCAACCTGTAACTTCGATTGTTCCATCAGCAGTTCCGTCATCGGTTCCATCACCAATTCCATCACCAATTCCATCACAAGTAATATCACAAGTAATATCACAAGTTAGAAACGAGTCTGTCTCTATCCAAGAACAACAAGACGACTCCGTAAAGGAAAAAGCAGATCATACGAAAAAAAGTAAAGACAACAAAGAAAAAAATAGATCCGAACAAGAAAAAGATAGAAAGAACAATAATCAACATGGCGGCAGCGAGAAAGAGAACGGTAAAGGCAACGATAAAAATAAGGGAAATAAACAAGAATAATAACTGCTACCTACTCTTCTCGAATCAAAAGCAAAAAATAGTGTATAACTCATCCAAAGTTATACTCTATTTTACTTTTATGCAAATTTTATTTATGGTTGCTTTGAACAAATAGACTAATTACAAATAATTTAAAAGTACATCTAACCAAGTAAACCTAGGTACCACGATTATATGTCCATACAGCAAGCCAGCCTTTTGGTTCCTAGAGTCAAACCGAGCAAAACAAGTTGATCGAAGACACCCGGATAACAAAAACAGAACAGATGAACCAATCGGAGGCGTTAAAATTGAAAAATATTACAATTGCAATCTGTACTAGAAATCGAATTGCAGATATCACCAAATGCATCGATTCCATCAGTAGGCAGGTTGAACTTTATTGTGAGGTTGAGATTTTAATTGTGGATGATGGAGATATCAAAAAGGAACAATTACATTTATTTGAGGCTATCTTATCCAAAATAAAATGCATGAAGCTTTCATACTTTAAGAAATTAAAAGCTGGAATTTGGCTTTCAAGGGTTGAATGTGTAAAAATCGCCGTACATGAAATTATCCTTTATCTAGATGATGATGTTGAATTAGATGATCCTTACTATATAAGCAAATTACTAAAAAATTATGAAGATGATGCAAGTTTGGCAGGAGTAGGAGGAATAGCCAAGGGTTTATATTCTAGTAAAATAGCAAATGCGCTCGGAGTAGCTACGTTTCAAATGTCCAGTTCATTGGGGAAATTGTCCAAAAGTGGTTTAGCAGGATCTATAGCAAATTGGAATAAAGCCAAGTCAAATTTTGAAACAGAATTTTTTCATGGGTGCAATATGTCATTTAAAAAGAGTTCACTTAAAGACATGAAGCCTCTAAGCTGGATGGAAAATTATGCTGTCGGCGATGATTTATATATGTGCTACTATGCAAGCAAATATGGTAGATTGGTTATAGATCCGGATTTAAAAATAATACATCACGAATCGCCTCAATCCAGGGATAAAGCTGAAAATGTTTCTAAGGCCAAAGTCGTAAATCATTACTATTTCCTTAAAATGAAACAAGCCGGGATTTTGAATTACGGGGCACTATTATGGACTATTGTCTATTCAATAGTTAAAGAAATGGTTAAAAAAAATAATGATGCGTCAATAGGTTACTTAAAAGGAATAAAATTCCTGTTATTTGCAAAGAAAGAATCCATATAAAAAGCTTTATCTTTTAGTTCGTTCGTTATACACGGAATCGAAAGTCGGCCTGCCCTGTACTAAACATTTACATGGCCTCGATGTGTTCTTTTGGCAGGGCTTTTTCATTCATTAATTCTTGTGGCCTGATATGCTAGGTTTTTTATCCAAAATAATTACACTGGTAATTGATTATGTGGCGAGGCCAAAGCGGTTCGTAAAGAACCGATTTGCTGTCGGCATATCTCGATTTTTAGATTACATAAAATCAATAGTTTTCCGCATAGAATCAACTAGTCTATTTAAACTTGACCTTTCACTTTGATGTATTTTTCGCTTCTTGGCCAATAGTAAGGAGTTTGGTGATTGAGTCTATATTCGAATGAGTTGTCCAATCGTATGTATGTTGAAAACCACGCGCTTTCTAATTCTCAGCGACTTGCCGCACCTTTTCTATGTTTTTGAGAATGGACGCTATGTAAAATTTCATTTCATTCCGCCCTTCCGACCTTCCACATATTGGAATTATCCACCCGTTAGCGTAACGCAGCTACTGTTCCACGCTGGCGTTGTTATTTAGCTCCCCTGCCAGTTTGATCAACCAGCAACTGACGTGATCAAGATTACGTATCCATCCATATCTTAGCGCGATCCGTCGGGAATGTCATAATGTTCTTGTCAAATTCGGGAATGTTCTTGTCACCCGACAATACGAAATTATAAACTTCTTATCCTCTGAAACAATTTTCAGGTTAATCCGTCCAAAATCTTCGGCATCTTGTTGGACATACCAATAATACGACCTTCCGTTATGATTCAACTTACGTTTCCCCTTTGAATTAACTCCCATATGCTTGCCCCCTGACTAAAAAGCAGTTGTAAATTGCTATTCCATATATTCAAGACAGCCACCAAACTACCCTGCCCGTTACTTCAATAGACATGAAGGCAGCCGATCGTGTGCCGGCTGCCTTCATGTCTTAATTGAACTATCGTTCCGCGTTAGTTTAACAATTTGTCTTAGAAGGTTACCTTCATAATCCAAGAAGTTCCCGACATGCCAAAATACTCAAATCCGAGTTTTGCGTATAACCGAACCGCTATCATATCAAAGCTATCCGGATTGTTCCACAACGTATTTTCTATGAATAAACAATTTCTCATATGCTAATAGCAAACCACTCAATCTCCAATACCAAAAGCGCGTCCCTTTCTCCATGAAGGGACGCGCGTTCCTCGAGTTTACTTGGTATTCTGAAGCTCAACAAGAACTCTAACTAATTCTTCACCAGTTTTACTGTTGAATGGATAAACACTCATTTTCCAATGGTTTGGAACAAGAAATCTAAATAACTGGAATTGTGCCGGACTAAGCGTCAAATTTTGAAAGGTAGACTCTACGATGTCGTAGTCTGCACCTTTTAGTTTATTAAATTTGATTGCAAGCAAATTTTGGATACCGCCGAAAGTAATAAAGCTGAACTGATATCCATCGTTTATTGCCGACAATAAGGTTTCCAGCTGGTCTTGGCTGTACGCGATAAAACCTTCCCAATTAACCTCTCTATCGACTAACTCCTTCAACTCCGCTTCATTGTTCCGTTCTACGATCTCTGCCATTTCAGCTTTAGAATAGCCTTTTGCGCGTAACATCTCCAGTCTTATCGCGTAAGGCTGCGGCAGTTTAACTACCGACATGTGCTCTCCCTCATTTCTCATACATAACTTAAATCCTTTACACTAAATGACAAGCAACGAAATGGTTCCCCCCAGGCACTTGTTCCTTACATACGGCGGTTGCATATGGGCACCTTGTATGGAACTTGCATCCTGAAGGCGGGTTCGCCGGGTTTGGAATATCGCCTTTTAACAGAATCCTCTCGCGCTTTAATTTAGGAATGGGGACGGGAATAGCGGACAGCAGCGCTTTGGTATAAGGATGCAGCGGATTACGGAACAATTCGTCCCTCGAAGCTGTCTCCACCATGGATCCAAGATACATAACACCGATTCGGTTGCAGAGATGCTCGACCACACTGAGATCATGAGAAATGAAAAGGTAGGATAAATCCCGCGTCTCCTGCAGCTTGCGAAACAAGTTGATGATCTGCGCTTGAATGGATACATCCAATGCGGAGACAGGCTCATCGGCGATTATCAACTCCGGTTTCAACACAAGTGCACGAGCGATGCCGATCCGCTGACGCTGCCCTCCGGAGAACTCATGCGGGAAACGATCAATATGATAGCTCGATAGACCACAGGATTCCAACACTTCGAGCACGCGATCCCTGATTTCTTCCTTAGGCACGAGACCATGATCAAGCAGCGCTTCACCAATTGCATCACCAACTCTGACTCGAGGGTTCAATGAGCTGTACGGGTCTTGGAAAATGAGCTGCATCTGGGGACGCAGCTTTCGCAGTTCATCGCTTGGCAGCTTGTGCAGATCAATCCCCTTGAATTTCACTTCCCCGGCCGTCTTCTCTGTCAGACGAAGAATCGTACGTCCAACCGTGCTTTTTCCACTGCCTGACTCGCCGACTAGACCAAATGTTTCTCCAGGTTGAATCTCTAAACTGATCCCATCAACAGCTTTCACGTGGCCAACAGTTCTGTTCAGTAATCCGGACTTAATTGGAAAGTATTTTTTCAAATCATGCACACTTAATAGTGGCTCAGACACTATTCATCGCCTCCTCATACAGCCAGCAGGCGGCTTTTTGCCCTTTTGCCACTTCCTTTAAAGGAGGAGACTTTATCCGGCAGATGTCCATGCAGTGTTCACAACGATCATGGAAATAACACGACTCGCTCAGTTCCAGCGGATTTGGCACTTGTCCAGGAATGGAGTATAACTCCTCCTGCCGCTGATTGATTACCGGCTTCGATTTTAGAAGCCCTCGCGTGTAAGGATGCTGCGGATTCTGAAAGAGCTCGACAACTTCTCCTTCTTCGACGACTTTGCCAGCGTACATAACAACCACATAGTCCGCCATCTCCGCAACAACACCCAGATCATGCGTAATTAAGAGAATGGACATTTGATTCTCATCTTTGAAAAGCCTGAGCAGATCCAGAATCTGCGCTTGGATGGTTACATCAAGTGCAGTCGTTGGCTCATCGGCGATAAGCAGTTTCGGACCACAGGAAATCGCGATCGCAATCATGATGCGCTGCAGCATTCCGCCGCTTAACTCGTGTGGATAACTCCCGAATATTTGCTCAGCCCGTGAGATCCCGACCTTGTCGATCAACGCGATTGTTCGCTCTTTGGCTTGCTTCCTGCTTAACTTCTGATGCTCAATAAGCGGCTCCATCAGTTGTTGACCTATGGTCAACACTGGATTCAGCGAGGTCATTGGCTCTTGGAAAATCATGGCGATTTCCTTACCACGGATTGCTCGAAGCTGACTTTTGTTAAAGCCCAGCATATCCTCGCCTTGGAAAGAAATCCTACCGCCAGCGACTTTGCCCGACGGTCCTTCAATTAACCCCATGACTGACAAAGCGGTAATGCTTTTGCCACTTCCGGATTCTCCGACAATACAAACGGTTTCTCCTTGCCTTACATGCAGGCTCACATCGTCAACCGCTTTGACGACGCCACCCTCCGTTTGAAAATAAGTTCGTAGGTGTTCAATCTCAAGCAGATCACTCATCGGATGCAGGTCACCTACCTTTTCTGTTTCGGATCCAGCACATCGCGCAGACCATCACCGAATATGTTAATGGCTATAACTGTAATAAAAATCGAGAAGCCTGGCGGAATCCACAACCATGGCCGCTCCTGAAAATCGATCAAATTATTCGCTGCATCGATCATATTGCCCCATGTAGGGGTTGGCGGCATAACCCCGAGTCCGAAGAAGCTAAGCACCGACTCGCTTAAGATGGCTCCCCCAATGTTCAGCGTAGCTATCACTATGAGCAGCGGAATTAAATTAGGCAACAAGTGATTAAACAATTTGCGGCGATCACGCAAACCAAGAACAACGGTCGCCTGCATGAATCCTCTTTCCCGAAGACTGAGCATTTGGCCACGAATCATGCGGGCAAGGCTCGGCCAACCCACGATACTGAGCATCAGCATAACAATATACATGCGGCTGCCTGTGGGTACTTTCCATTCAGAAAGCAAGGCTCCAAAAATGAACAATAAGGGCAAGTGCGGTATGGTTAACAGCAAGTCAGAGATCCGCATAATGATTTGATCTGCTATTCCTCTGTAGTAACCCGCTATAGCTCCAAGAAGCGTTCCAATCGCCACAGACAGTACCATTGACGCTAGTCCAACTGTTAACGAAATGCGTCCGGCTTGCAGCACTCGCGTCAATACATCACGACCTAGACCATCGGTTCCAAGCCAATGCTTCAAGCTTGGGGCCTTATTCATCATCACCATATTAATTTTGCCATTCGTATAGGGAGAGAATAATGGCCCCAAGAAGCAGGCTAGAAACATAATCACGACGACAATTAAGCCAAATACAGCTAATTTATTTCTGAGTAAACGCCTGAACGATTGTCTCCATAATGATGATGGCATAACGATGTTCCTCCTCTATAATCGGACTCGCGGATCGGCGATATGATACAAAATATCCGATATCAGCGTACCGATGACGGTGAGTACAGCGATGAACATCGTGAAGCCTACCAGAAGCGGATAGTCTCGCAACGAGAAAGATTGAATATAGAGCTGTCCAATACCTGGCCAATTGAATATTTTTTCCGTGATTAACGAACCCCCGAACAAAGCAGGCAGTTCAAAGCCAACCAGCGTGATAGCCGGAAGCAGCGCATTACGAAGGGCATGAGTAAATAGCACCTTGCCTTCTTTCAACCCTTTTGCCCGAGCTGTACGGATGTAGTCTTGCTTAATGACTTCGATCATATTGCTGCGGAAATAACGAGTTAGTGACCCTAGACCAAGTAACGTCAAGACAATAACTGGCAGCAGCATATGATGGAGGACCTCTGAGTAGTAGGCAAAGCCCGTTGCATTGTTGCCCGTCGTCAACATGCCTCCCGGCGGCACCCATTTCAGGTCCACCGCCAATATTTTAATCAAATAAAGCCCGATAAAAAACGACGGAATCGACATCGCAGCGAAGATGCCAATCATCACCAGCGTATCAAACCATGAATACTGCTTATAGGCTGCAATAACACCAACAATGACAGCAATAAACCATGTCAGGAATGTAGAGACGATAGCTAGCAAGAACGAATTCCATATATACTCATTAAAAAGCTTAAGCACTGGCTTCTGCTGTGCCAGCGAGAATCCAAAGTCGCCATGGAATGCATTTTTCATCCATAGGCCATAACGCTCCAATAGCGGTTTGTTCAATCCGTAGATCTCCCGCAGCTCCGCTTTCCGTTCTGGTGATAGTTTGATATTACCGCTAATGAAATCCCCCGGAGTCAGGGCATACAAGCTAAAAATCAAAAAGGATGCAGCAATCAAAATGACAATCATGTAGACAAATCTTTTCGTTAAATAAGTACTCATGGTTGTTTGCTCAACGACCAATTCGGCAAGCTCGTGGAAAGTCCATTAAATGGACTTACAGATAGATTCTCAATTCTACCGTTATAGCCATAGACCGTCTTCTTGTAGTTCGTGAAGATTACCGGCAACTCGTCATTCATCAGCTGGTAAATTTCTTTGTACACTTTTTTGCGCTCTTCAATATCGATAGTTGCCAAACCTTTATCATATAATTCTTTGAATTTCGGGTTGTTATAGCCTTTAATCTCACCGTCTACGAATGGCTGTAAACCGTCAGATGGATCGGTAATCAAGGAAGTAGAGAAGCTAACCATATCGTAATCCCCGCTCTCCACTTTGGAAACAAGTGCGTTGAAATCGGCAAATACCTCCGGTTGGAACTTGGCGCCTATCGCTTTGAATGATTCCGTCGTTATCGCAATAAAGTTATCCGTCTGTGCACTCTTGGAGCCTAGGAAATGAATCGACAATGGTTTGCCATCTTTCTCGCGAATACCGTCTGCACCAGGCTTCCAGCCCGCTTCGTCGAGCAATTGCTTGGCTTTTTCAACATCGAACTTGTAAGGGTTAATGCCCTCCTGTGTATAGGACCATGAAATCGGTGATGAAGGGATATTAGCAATTTCTCCTGCGCCCTGATTGGCGTCGACATAAATACTCTGACGATCAATGCCATAGGCAAACGCTTGTCTAACCTTTTTGTCTTTGAGCTGGTCATGCTCCAAATTCACTTGTATGTAGCCATATGTGCTCGGTGTATAAGGAATAATGTTGACAAAGCCCATTTTTTTCAGCTTATCCACGTTTTCTTTTGTTGCGCTGAACGAAGCATAGTCCACTTCGCCGGTTTCAAGAAACTGCCAAGCGTCGCCTTGCGATGTTTTATAAATAAAATGCTCTGTTTTCGGTTTGCCGGCAAAATAGTTCTCGTTCGCCACGAAGCGCACTTCTTGCCCTGGCATGAATTTCTCAAGCTTGTACGGACCCGTACCTACTGGCTTTTCGTGAAGCTTCTTAATGTAATCCAGCTGGCCGAATTTATAATCCTTGCCGTAATAGGACTTGGAGAGCACATCGGAGCCGAGTGTCAAAAGCGCTGTCGCATTCGGTTGTTCTAAAGTAACGGAGATCGTCTGGGGATCGATGACTTTAATGCCCTCTATGCTAGTGGCTTTCCCCTCTTTGTATGCTTTGCCGCCCTTCACGTGCAAGACATCGACTTGCATATCACCGTCATACGCTTTGTCATGCAGAATCGTCCAAGTAAAGGCAACATCTTCAGCGGTAAGCGGAGTTCCGTCGCTAAATTTCAAGTCTTTGCGAAGATGGTAGGTGTACGTTAAGTTGTCGGGAGAAACATCCCATTTCTCTGCTAGTCCAGGCGTAGGAACACCTTTGTTGTCTACCGTCACTAGTGGCGTGTATAGCAAAGATGAAACATTCCCGTCATATCCACTTTGATGGAAATAAGGAGTGAATGCGCCGCTTGGATCTGTAAGACCGACGATGATCGTATCCGTACGTTGTTTTGCGCTGTTCGGCAATTTGGACAAATCCGCTGCTTTAACCTCAGCCAGCGCATTAGCCGGTGCAGCTGTTTGGTTCGCATTGGTCGCTGCCGGTGTGCTCCCGCCTTGCGTCGGCGTAGTCCCTTGATCATCCGAGCAAGCAGATAAAAGCAGGGATCCTACAGTTAATAAGGCAGATACAACGATAAAGCTCTTTTTCATAATAAACCCTCCCATGAGTTAATTCCGAGTAAAACGATATGAATAAGTTAATAATCATATTATAAAAACGAATTGCGGTTCTGTAAAGAGAGAACCGTAAAATATTTCTCACACAAAAGAAACTCACTCGAGTTATTTGGAATAAAAAAAATCATTTCCACTCCGAAAGCCGGAGCGAAAATGATTTCTTTACCTGTTTATTTATGTTACTCGTGTTTGATATAAGAGGTTAGTTTATTCTGTAAGTGCAGCAGTGCATCCTCTCTTAAACTGTACTCCGTTAATGTCTCTCCTTCAAAATGCGCGTAAATGAGCCCTGCACTCCGAAGCTTGGAGATGTGATCATGCGTAATCCCTTTCGATAATTTAAGATGACGGACGATTTCAATAAAACTTCGCGGCCCTTGATGCAAATATCTTAATATTTTCAACCGACTCATCTCTGCTAAGCTGCGAATGATACGGTATTCATGTGGCGGTAATTCCTCTTCATCATTGAAATAAATTCTTGCCGCGTAATTGCAAATCGTTAATTGACGAAACGAAGAAATAACATTAATAGGCTGGAAATGGTATTGGGGAATTAGTATTAATTGCTCCAACCCTTTCATTGGCTTAAAACATAACCCATTCGTCGTCTCATCGACAAAATCTTCTGACTTCATGGTGGGCTGTATGGCTTTGCGATTGTCGGCTTCATCTTGAAGCCTTTGTATGATCAGGGGGTCAATATGCTGAAAATATAACTCGTTCCATTGGGAGAAAAGTGATAATGTCTTTGATCTGAAAGCACCCATTTGATCTGGAAACTGGCTAATGTAATCTGACATCAATTCATATAAATCACCTGGGCTCAATCCTTCCAACCAGGAAAGAAATTGATCAGCATGCTTTTTCCCTGGGCATAAGTGGACGAGAAGATAGGTCAATTTCCAATTGAAATCTACTTCTGTTTCATCAAGCAGCGAGGCAAATTCGAGAGTTAAGCGCTTGCGGCTTTCTTTGGCCCATGCTGAAGTTAAATCAATCTTCTTATAGGATTTACGGCAAATATAGGTATGTAGACTGTTGATAAGCTCATGTAATGGTTCAAATGTTATATCTATTTTGTAATCCACTGTCCTACACCCCTTTTATCTCTTTATACTCTATTATAGCTACAAGTCCAAATAGTTGAAAACAAAACTTAACATCATTCTCTTGCATTCGTTCTCTTATCCGGTAATATAGCATGAGGAATGCCAGATGAGGGTATTTAAATCGTTTATAGCCGAATCGGACGAAAGACTTGGACGCAAGAAAAAAAGGTACATTCTCTCCATGAAAACAGGAGGAAATGCACCTTTTTCTTTGTAATTCTTATGAACATGGATTGCCACGTCCTTCTTCTTTTAGAAAATGGGGATTCGGTATTTATTTCCTTCACTTGCATGCAAAATAGCCTCCGAGTTATATAAGTCAATGCGTAGGGGCTTCTGAATGGATGCCAACGTAATTTTGTTAAGCTTTAATGCAGATAATAGGGATGGAATCAACTTGTGAGTTGTACCGATGAAGTTAACAGGTACAGGAACTTCATTGTAAGAGATGTTAATTTGATTCATAGCGATTCATTCCTTCCTACTGGATAGTTTGGGATGGCTAATATGCCAGAATTCAGAATTAATATGAGATTCGATCGGGGGACCATGATCCTCGATGAATAATTCCTCAACATGGTAGATATGATCTGGTGTTGTCTGTGTGCTGGATTTTTGCTTTTTGAGAAACTTAACGGTATCCAGTAATATTCCCATTGTTATCCCTCCTCTCGCATTGATGATGAATAGAAAAAAGCATGGATTCAATATCCATGCTTCCGGTTTTCCGGTCAGAATTAGATTAATAATCATCATTCAACTTAAATGCAAAGCCTTCTCGATCGCACCAGTAGCACCAAACCCATCATGGTAATCAATCTTCTTCCCCATTTTATCTGCGAGCTCCCTAACAGCCCACATGGACGTATGTTTTATGGCACCTTTTAAGATAATAATGACATCTGCTTGATTAATAATTCGCTTAAAATAATTTTCAATGGAGCCTCCACCCGTTTTACCGCTGTGATGCTCCACAATTAAGCCTCTCTTCTCACCCATCTTTTTGAAAGTGCTCGTTTGACTACCGCCAATAATCGCAACTGTTTTCATGGTTGACTCCCCCATTCCGTTAGAATGCTCGTTCCGCTGTTCCACAACCTGTTATCTATATCCTAACCGATTATACGATAAAGTCAATAGGTTTAGTCGGATTAATTTCAATAAGAGAAGAAGCTGTCCCAAAAGTCATCCAATGACCGAAGGCCAGCCTCTTATTTGCTAACTAGTAAATGTCTCCTCGCTGCGGTCTGTTGCGATGGGAGGATCAATCGACAATGCCGTAACTTCTTTCCGCCATTCAGCCGTGAAATCCAAGTCCACTGCAGCTAGGGAGGGTTCTAACTGTTCCAAGCTGCGCGCACCGATAATCGGCGACGTAATTGCCGGGTTGCTGAGCACCCAAGCAACAGCTAATGTTGCTGGATGAACCTCTTTCTCTCGAGCATACGCTGCGAATCTATCTGCAATATCGTAATATCCTTCGTCACCATAACGCTTCGTATAGTTGCTCTGATCCACAAGCCTGCCGGTTGCGGGTTTCTTGCCTATTCCATACTTCCCTGTCAATAGTCCCCCGCCAAGTGGACTATAACTGATGACCCCAAGCTTCTCGGATTCAGCCAGCGGCAGGATCTCGACTTCTGCTTGTCGTTTGACGAGATTGTACATAGGCTGAATCAATTCAAAGCTTGCCAAGCCTTCTTTGGCGGAGATGCCAAGCGCCTTCGCAATTTGCCAAGCAGCCCAGTTGCTGACAGCGGGATACAAGATTTTCCCTTGCCGCCGCAAATCGTCCAAAGCGCGCACGGTTTCCTCGATGGCGACCAGTGAGTCAAAGCGATGAATAAAATAAAATTCAATACGGTCAGTACAAAGCCGTTTCAGGCTTTGTTCTACCGAGAGGAATAAGTGTCTGCGCGAGGCTCCGCGTGCATTGGGATCGGAGCCAAACGGAAAACCAGCCTTAGAGGTCAGGACCAACTCGTCACGTTTCCCCTCGATTAGCCCCCCAAGTATTTCTTCCGCTGCTCCGCTGCTATATACATCGGCGGTATCGAAGAAATTTATGCCTTTGTCCAAACAGCGGTAGAATAATTGCTTGGATGTTTCCTTGTCCGCGTTACCGCCAAAGGACATCGTTCCGAAGCAGAGTTCTGAAACTTGAATGCCTGTTTTTCCAACTGTTTTGTACTTCATACGGTCATCTTGCCCTCCTTATATCTAACTAATGTGCTCATGTTTTCTTCGATACTGCGCCGCAGGATGACTAACCGGGAGCAGGGGGTTCCCCGATCCGAACAGTTTCTCCCTGAGCGTCCCAGGCTCATAGTCTAGTTGATATACGCCACGGCGCTGCAGTACGGGTACGACTCCATCAACAAATTCACGCAAGCTCCCTGGTGTAATCAGATGCGCAAGATTAAATCCATCCAGTCCAGTCTCCTCTACCTGCTCCTGCATGTAGTCAGCGATTTGGTCTGGTGTACCCACGAGCAAGCGGCCCTGTCCCTTGTCCAGAGTCCCGATACGTTCCATGATTTCCTTAACGGTAAGAGGGTTCTGGACATGTTTGGTATACTGAGCCGCCCGGCTCTGGCCATGATCGGTTGCCCGATACGCCAGATAGGAATCAGGATCGAAGGCGGATAGATCATAGCCGCTAGAGCCGCCGAATTGCGCAAGCGCCGCCTCCGAGCTCCATAAGCTGGCATATTCCCGCAGCTTCGCTTCCGCTTCCTCCTGGGTTGCTCCAACGATGACATTCAAACCCGTAAACATCTTGATACTCTGCGGATCCCTGCCTAATTGCTCCGCTTTGTTCCGTATGTCTTCAATATTTGCTTTCAGCGATCCCT
The DNA here is from genome assembly GCF_059692155.1 of Paenibacillus sp. JT22N1. Lineage (NCBI taxonomy): Bacteria > Bacillati > Bacillota > Bacilli > Caryophanales > Paenibacillaceae > Paenibacillus > Paenibacillus sp. JT22N1. The sequence continues at coordinate 22,387 of NZ_JCAUAW010000039.1, read as the reverse complement.
TCGAGTTGCCGCCTACGAAGACACATTCCGCATGTTTAGCGGCGAACGCCCGTCCTTTCTCAGAGCTTCCGGCTTGGTACAGAACTGGCGTACGCTGCAAGGAGGGCTCGCTTAGATGTGGTCCGGGTACACGGAAGAACCGGCCTTCGTGATCGATCCGGTGAACCTTCGCCGGCTCTGCATATACACCTCGAGCGGTGTCACGCACCACCGCGCCGTCCTCCCAACTGCCTTCCCACAGCTTATAGGCAACTTCCAGGAATTCATCTGCAACGTCATACCGGTCATCGTGCTTGATCATTGTATCCAGACCGTGATTCAAAGCCGCATTGGGCAAATAGGACGTAACAATATTCCAAGCAATTCGCCCGTTCGTCAGATGATCGAGTGTAGTAAATCGTCTGGCATGTGCGTAGGGATGCTCATAGGTGGTTGTCACCGTAACGGCAAAACTCAAATTCTCCGTGACACTTGCCATCGCAGGAACAATGAGTGCAGGATCGTTTAACGGCACTTGAACGGCATCTCGAATTGCCGGGTCGGCGCTCATTTTATAAACATCATAAATGCCAACGACATCCGCTAGAAACAGCGCATCAAATTTCCCGCGTTCAAGCAATCTGGCCATCTCCGCCCAGTAATCCAGGTCCGTATAGCGATGTCTTTCACTATTCGGATGCTTCCATAAACCGTGTGAATTGTGCATGGCACTATTCATATCGAATGCGTTCATGATGATTCGCTTTCCCATAGCCCGATGATTCACCCCTTCCATTATAACCTTTACACTTTATATTCATGATAAACTCCATTCAAGAACCACTTGCCGACGTGATGCAGCTTTAACCGAGCCGGATCATGCAGCGTATGAATGCGTACATTGCGCCAATGACGGTCGTAATTATGTTTGCGATCCATGGATGACGTCCCGGCAACCTCGAAGAGAGCATTCGTGATTTCGATCGCCGTCTCTGTCACGAGCCATTTGGCCGAATCAACCGTCAATGCTGCCTTGCCAGCGGTTTCTGCATTCAAGTCTTGGCGCGCCTGATCGATCGCATCGGCAGCACGGTCCAGCAAGGCTTCCGCCGCTTGCAGGCGAATACCGAGCTCGCCGAATCGCCGAATCAGGTCGGGCTCTTCGCTCGCTCTCGCTGCACCGCTGCCGTAAGCGGGACGCGAGTGGTCGCGAACATAGGAGGCAGCGTCCTCCAATGCCGCCCTCGCAATACCAATATCAATGGCAGCATGCATAATTTGCCCGAAAGCTGAGAAATATTGGGGTCCCTCAAATATTTGGAAGTGGGGTAGCAAATAGTGCTCAGGCACCTTCACGTTCCTGAGCACTACGCTGCCGCTCGCCGTCGTCCTCTGGCCGATACCCGACCAATCGTCGAGTACCGTTACCCCAGGCGCGTGTCTCGGAACGAAAGCCGTCATTCTTTGTTCCTCTTCGTTCAGCGCCGTAACAGGGATCCAGTGTGAATAGAGTGCTCCCGTCGAATAGAACTTATTTCCATTTACTTCAAAGCTTTCCTCACCCTCCAGCTTACGGACAGTTGTCGTAAGCTTTCTTGCGCCTTTGCTGCTGCTGCGTTCTGCTAAACCATTGCCAAACTGAGCACCCTTTAATACTTCTTCGAAGAAAAAACTTTTCTGCTCTGCACTGCCAATCAACTCGATCGTTTTCACAAAAAAATGATGATTTTGTGGAATTTGACCGATAGATCCGTCCGCATGCGAGATGATTTTAAAGATGTCCACAAGCGTTCGGGTGGAAACATCAGGACCTCCGTACTCCTTGGGTACGACGAGTCCAAGCAAACCTAATTCGGCCAATCGTCGTATTTCGTGCAGAGGCAGCTTGCGTCCGCGATCCCGGTCAGAAGCTCCGGATCGAATTTCCTCCGCAAACAATCGCGCGGTTGCCAGCGCGTCCTCGTCCCCTTGGAGGATGCGAGCCCGTGGCCGCTCATTGAAGAAGGAGAGCGGCAGATCGCGCTCAGCGAATTGTGAGAGTGATTCCCGCTGAGGACGCTCCAGTTCTCCGCTTTCAACAAGCAATTGTGCGCTTTGTATGGTAGAGAGCGACAGCGATTCTTCTAAAGAAAAATCGCCTTGCAGGCATCCGTGAGCTTGCATCTCTTTCTTGAAATTGACAAAACTGCTCCATTTATCATCTGTAATGCTAACTCCAAATTGCTGGTGCAGGTGCTCGGAGAACATTACAGAGATCTCATTCTCGGGGACTCCAAGCTGTTTTGCAGCAAGCCGGTGTGCTTCTGTGCGGTTCTGAGTGGCCCAATCGGCGGCTAGCGATAGATGGGCGAGCAATCGCTCGATTTCAGCTGAATGCTCTCTAAGCGATCCCGCTGAGACAGTCAGTGCAGACAGCGCGGAAGTTTGGAAACTGAAGCCTTCCAGTTCACGAATCCCCAAAAGTCGTCCAGACTCTGCGGAGAGTGCCCAGTCGGCATACACGGCATCAACTTCCTTGCTTAGTAAAGCTTGGAGTTCCCTCCTCCCAACCTGAAATCCGTCCGCAGCATGCTCGACTTGAAGTTCCACCCATTTCGGCTGTCCTCCCTCAACGCCAACTTTATGGAGCGTTGCGGCCACGATCTTCGCCGCATTGAGCTTCCGCATGTTGTCATCTGGGCTGATCTTCCCTGCAATCCCAAGCCTGGCACCACTTAGATCGACGGCTCTTCGTAACGGTGAATCCGAATGCACGAGAATGGCACCTCGCCGCTCCTGATGCTGAAGCCCGATAATGCGGACCTCCTCCTTCAAGGCTAACCGCCTAAGAACGACCGAGGCCGGCTCAATTCGGAGATCACATTCATCGGCTGCTCCTGCCATAAGCCGAAGCCTGCCGGAGCCAGCATCCCGTAAGACCGGGATGCCTCTGCGCCGCAAATCGAGTGGCAGCTCTCCCAGCTCATAAGCGAGATCGATTGCGTTCGGAATGTCAGTCGCTGGCTGCGGTAGAGCATCTATTTTTATTGACATACTTATCCTCCTATCAGGTCAAAGTAGGCTGCTTACGGTATGCGGCGCCGGGATGATCTTCGGGCAGTCTGCTTACGCCGACACCGAACAAACGTTCTCTAAGTGTTGACTCCTCATACTCTTCCCGAAACAATCCTCTGCGCTGCAGCTCAGGAATGACGAGCTCCACGAAATCGCGCAGCGTGTCCGGTGAGACAATCTGCGTTACGTTAAACCCGTCGATCCCCGTCTCCTCTACCCAAAATTGCATTTTGTCGGCTACCTCTTCCGGCGTCCCGACAACGAACAGTCCCCGTCCACCCAGCGTCCCTAATGTTTCCATGACTTCCCGGACTGTCTTCGGACGCGGGCTGTCCTTCGTGAATTGGGCCGCTGCCGTCTGCCCATGGTCCGTTTCTGTGTAGGCTAGAACATCTTCCGGGTCGTAGGCGGACAAATCATAGCCGCTTCCTCCACCGTAATGAGCCAGTACGCCTTCCAAACTATAGAGCTTTTGGAAGCTCTCAAACTTACGCCATGCTTCATCTTGCGTTCGTCCAACAATGGCAATCAGACCGGTCATCAGTTTGATATGATTCGGATCACGGCCGAAGGCGGCTGCCTGTGCACGAATATCCGCTGCATATCTCTTCAGTGTCTGAACGTTCCCGCCACCCAGAAAGACAGCTTCCGCATGCTTCGCTGCAAATGCACGCCCGCGCGCTGAACTACCCGCCTGATAAATGACCGGCGTCCGTTGGATGGAAGGTTCGCTTAAATGCGGTCCGGGAACTTTGAAAAATTTACCCTCATGATGAATGTGATGCACTTTATTCGGATCCGTATATACGCCATTGTCGACGTCACGAATAACTGCATCGTCTTCCCAGCTGCTTTCCCAGAGCTTATAGGAAACGTCTAGGTATTCTTCGGCAATTTCGTAGCGGTCGTCGTGTTTAACCATTTGATCCAAACCGAAATTACGGGCAGCACTGGGCAAATACGAGGTCACGACGTTCCAAGCGATTCTGCCCTTCGTTAGGTGATCTAGTGTCGACATCCGCCTCGCATGGCTGAACGGCTTCTCGTATGTCGTAGAAAATGTAACAGCGAAGGCCAGATGTTTGGTGACAAGCGCCATTGGCGACACGACGAGGAATGGATCATTGCAAGGAATCTGCACAGCTTCGCGAATGGCTGTCTCAGGTCCTTGCTTGTAGACATCGTATACCCCGACAACATCAGCTAAGAATAAGGCGTCAAACTTCCCGCGTTCCAGCAATTGTGCCAGCTCCGTCCAATATCGGATATCTGTGTAGCGATGCCGAGTGCTGCCCGGATGCCGCCATAAGCCGTGCGCAATATGTCCAACGCAGTTCATTTCGAAGGCATTGAGGTGAATTTTTTTGGGCATGCTGATTTTCCCCCTTATTTACAACCGCTTATCCAGCTTGCGTACGATATAGTTGCCCGTGAATTGAAAAACTTGTACGAAGAGCACCATAATAACAATCGTAACGAACATCACATCCGTTTGATAACGGTAATAGCCATATCTGATGGCAAAATCGCCGATCCCCCCGCCTCCGACTAGCCCCGCAACCGTAGAATAGGAGAGGAAACTCACCGTAACAATGGTGACCGCATTGGCAATACCGGAACGAGCTTCGGTGTATAACACCTTCCAAACGATCTGGAATTTGTTTGCCCCCATGGACTCAGCTGCTTCGACCACACCGCGATTGACGTCGAGGAGAATCTGCTCAATAAATCTCGCAAAATAGGGTACCGCATTGATGATCATCGGCACGGTGGCTGCTGTTGTGCCAAGCGCCGTCCCAACCACAAGCCGGGTAAACGGAATGATAGCGATCATGAGAATGAGAAAAGGAAACGAACGAATCAGGTTGACGAATCCATTCAAAATGAGATAAAACTTGGGCCATTTCAGAAAAGAATCGGGCCTTGTCAGGAACAAAATCGTTCCAAGCGGAGTACCAATGGCAACGGCAATTGGAAGCGTCAAAATAAGCATGTATAGCGTTTCCAGCAGCGCCTGAATAAGCTCAGGCCAAGCAGTGGCTATGTTATCAAACATAGTTAGCCTCCAGTTCTCTCTCCAAAGAGATCTCATTGTTGAACAAATATTGGGCAATATTGGATTGCGGCACAATATTTTTCTCACTCAAATCAAATTTCTCAACAATTTTCCCATGCTCCATGACTGCGACTTTATTGCAAATTGCTTTCACGACATTCATCTCATGTGTGACGATAACTATAGTGATGCCTAGATTGCGGTTAATTTCCTTCAGGGCAGCCAAAATACTGCCTGTCGTCTGCGGATCGACGGAAGAAGTCGGCTCATCGCATAGCAGAATTTTCGGGTTGTTCGCAAGCGCACGGGCAATCGCGACCCGCTGCTTCTGTCCTCCGCTCAGCTTGGCTGGGTACGCCTTGGCCTTGTCAGTTAAGCCGACCATTTCGAGGCAGCTCTCGATGCGTTTATGCCGCTGAGCCTTGGGCACCTTGGCAATTTCTAGCGGAAAGCTTACATTGTCATACACATTTAAATTATTAAGCAAATTAAAATGCTGAAAAATCATGCCAATGGAAAGTCGTTTCTTTCTTAGCTCGCGCAAAGTGAGCTTCGTCAATTCCTCGCCGTCGACGATGACTTGACCTTCGTCTGGCCGTTCTAGCAAGTTAATCGTACGCAGCAGAGTCGATTTCCCCGCTCCACTAAACCCAATCAGGCCATAAATATCGCCTTGCGCTATTTGCAGCGAAGCGGAGGATACCGCGTGCAGCGGTCCTCCGGCAGTTGTGAACGTTTTGCTTATATTTTGCAAAGTGATCATGGAAAGCCCTCCCCATCGTTATTTATTCAAACTTTCCAATGTTTCAATGGCGTCTCCGTAGTTCTCCTTATAAAAATCTTTAATTGCCTGGCTCTCATAAGCTTTCTGCAGCGCTTTGACTTTAGGCGTGCTTAACAGCTTGTTATTAACGGCCACAATGCCTTTGTAAGGCAAATCTTTTCCTGTCTCCAAGGCCAAAGCATCCTGTTTTGGTTTATATCCAATCTGAACAGCAGTTCCAGCGAACAAGAAGCCGACATCCACATCATCAAGCGTCCTCTGCAGCATCAATTGGTCTACTTCTTTAAATTTGTACTTATGAGGATTATCTGTAATATCCTTGAGCGTTGCATGGATAACATCCACGCCGTCCTTCAATTTCAGAAGCCCCAGATCGCGAAGCATGAACAGCGCGCGTCCGTTGTTGGCGGGATCGACTGGAATACCAATGAGGGCACCGTCGGGCACATCTTTGAAAGCTTTATATTTCTTAGAGTACAAACCTGATGGGGTGAAGGTTGTGTAGAAGGCTCTCGAGATATTCTTCAGACCTTGATCCTTCACGAATTGATTAAAATACGCCTCGTGCTGAAACGAATTCGTATCCGCTTGGCCATCGTTAACAATTTTGTTGGGTTGGATAATGTCGTTTACGATAACATAGTCAAGCGTATAACCGTCCTTAGCTAATTCAGCTTTCAGAATTTTGACAATCTCTCCGTTGAACCCGGTGTCACTCATCACATGATGAATCACCTTATCTTCCGGATTAGCGGTCGCAGCAGCTTTGGCATCAGGCTGAGCAGCCGCATTCGTGCTTGCCGTTTCCGTCTTCGAGCAAGCAGCAAGAAGGAATGTGAGGGCAGCGATAATGAGCATTGTGGTGAGTATGGTTGGTTTTTTCATCTTTTTTTACCACTCCTTTAATCTGAGATTTGTATGTTAAAAAAGAGACTAAGACGGCGGCTTCAGCCGAACATCGTCGTCCCCAGTCGTCTGGTCAGCATGTGATCGTGCGTCTATCCCGGTTTGCCAAGCGAATGGCGGGCGTGTACCGTTAACAGCGTAATCGCCGACAATTCGCTCTTTATAAATCAAGGGGTTATGTGAAGTGATTGTGCGAGCATTCCGCCAATAGCGGTCAAGCCCCTTCGACCTGGCAGTCGCTGAAGCGCCAAGCGCATCAAAGATTGCGGCAGTAGCCTCAAGTGTCAGCCTCGCAACAATTGTCTGTGCTTGAGCCACTTCCACCTCCGCCTCCACATTCGCCCATTCCACGTATCCGGTGTCCTCTGATGTCTTGGCCTCGTACGCGCGCTGCACAGCCTCAGCTGCTTTCAGTACAATCGCCCCTGCAGCGTATGCCTGACTGTGCACGCGTCCAACCACTTGCAGCACTTGAGGATCTTCGCCTGCCCGGGCGGCTGATGCATGCGAGTACGTTCTCCGCCGTTCGGCGACTGCTGTCGCAACGTCTCTCGCTGCCGCTCTGGATATTCCTGCCAGCGTTGCAAGATGAACCATTTGGGCGAACGCGGTGCCGTACTTCGTGTACGTTTCTCGGGCGAATACGTCCTCTCTCTCGACCGGTGTATTGACGAACTTCGTCGTGCCGCTGCCTGTCAGCGTTTGCCCGAAGCCCGCCCAATCATCCACGATGTCGACGCCTTCCGCCGCAGCTGGAACGATGGCTGAGATGATGTCGTCTTCTCCAGCCGTCGCGCTAACTACGATCCAATCGGCATAAATTGTGCCTGTGGAGTAGAATTTAATGCCATTTAAACGGAGCTGATCCTCCGCTTGTGACAAGGTGGTCGCGATACTGCCCACCTTGTTTTCTCCAATCTCCGTCAAGGCATTCCCGACGATCTCCCCCTCTGCGATGCGCCTTAACCATCGTTCCCTTCGTTCTCCATCCGGCAAATTTAATATTCTCTCGACGAAACCGAAGTGAATTCGCAGCGCTTGCGTCACATTGGAATCTGCTTCCGATAATTCAATCAGCAGTCCAAACAATTCGGGGAGCGTAGCACCGAGCCCGCCATCCTCTTGCGAAAGGCGGATAGTCCCGAAGCCGCATGCCCTTAGCCAGTGGATCTCCTCATGAAGCAGTTTACGATTCAGTTCCCGAGTAACGGCTCCATCGCGAATTCGTAGGAAGGTTGGCCGGAAACGCTCGGCCAGTTTCGTGTAGTTGTCTGATGGGCCGCTGCCCCAAACACCTTCGTTTATTCCCATTGTCCTCCTCCTTGTTTCTGTTCGATAGAGTACCCTCAAGCTCTCAAGAGGAGGCTACCGACCTATTTTCCGCATTAGGCAAAATATCATTTGCTACCATCTCGCCGAACGGACTTACGAACGCATATTTCTCTTTAGGTGCCTCCCTATGCTTAAGCGGGAGCTTGGGAAAAAGCAGTTCTTCGACTCGGAAGGCTTCTTCCAAGTGCGGATAGCCAGACATGATGAAAGTTTCAATGCCCATCTCATGGTACTCCAGCATCCGCTCTGCAACCGTGTCCGGATCGCCGACCAATGCCGTCCCCGCCCCACCTCTAACGAGGCCGACGCCTGCCCAGAGATTAGGGCTGATCTCCAGTTTGCTGCGATCTCCTCCATGCAGCTCTGACATCCGGCGTTGCCCGACGGAATCCATTTTGGCAAAGGAAGCCTGCGCCTTGGCAATCGTTGCGTCATCCAAGTTCGAAATTAATCGGTTTGCAGCAGCCCAAGCCTCATCTTCCGTTTCACGAACGATGACATGCAGCCTTATTCCGAATCGAACCTTCCTTCCGCGTTTGGCAGCGAGTTCCCGAACCGTGTCAATTTTTTCTTTGACTTGTTTAGGCGTTTCTCCCCATGTTAAATAAACATCAATATGATCCGCAGCGATTTGTTGAGCGATGGGTGAGGACCCCCCGAAATAAAGCGGTGGATAAGGTGCTTGAACCGGCGGATACATAATTTTCGCCTTATCTACCGTGATATGAGAGCCATCAAAGTCAATCTGCTTGCCTTGCATCAGCTGTCTCCAGATGGTCAAATATTCATCCGTCAGCTCATAACGCGTATCATGATCGAGTAAAAGTCCGTCGCCTCTTGCCTCGGAGGTATCTCCGCCGGTAACGATATTGATGAGCAGTCTTCCTTGGGATAACCTGTCGAAAGTAGCTGCCATCCTCGCCGATAACGTCGGTGACATTAGACCTGGCCGCAGTGCTATAAGAAATTTCAACTTTTTTGTAGCCGGAATTAAGGCAGAGGCTGTTACCCAAGCGTCCTCGCACGATCTTCCCGTTGGCAGCAATACGCCACTGAATCCAAGTGTGTCAGCCGCTTTGGCAATCTGGGTAGCATAGTCTAGATCGACCTCCCTTGCTCCTTCTCCCGTGCCTAGATATCTTCCATCTCCATGTGTCGGTATAAACCAGAAAATTTCCATATGGCTTCCATCCTTTCTTGTAAATAAAAAGGAGACCTATGCCACCCTACAGGGCAGAAGGTCTCCGGTTGTCCGGTTGACAGGTATGAAGAACAATTAACTTCCGTTCACAGCTCCCCGCTTTGCTGACTCTTTGATGAGTTTCCAAATCGGAGCGGTCAAGCTTTCTTTATCATGACTCAAATATTGATTGGCAAAACCACGTACAGGGTCCCCGGCGTAAAATCTCTCATACAGCTCATGCCGGGCACCAAGCGGGCTCCCCACTAAATCCCACGCGAGCTTGAACAATTGCACCTTTTTCTCTGCGCTAACCGCAGCTCCCTCGAAATACTCGCTCATTAACTCGGATATGGTGCCATAGAAATCTTCAATGCTGGAGGGAACTTGAACAAACCCGCCACCGCCAATCTGTTGTAAAATTTCAACGGCACGCGGATAAAACTTAGTCCCTATGTTTCTTGCTGTGTTTATATAGGACAGCTCTGGTACCAGGACGCCGTGCTCGTCATATTTGGCTTGTGTCTCGGAAGCAATGACAAGCGCTTTGATCGTATCAATTTGCGTTAACAGCTCGCCAAGCTTTTCTTGAATGTGGAGAAAACCACCTACGCCAATCGCTTCTGCAACAGCAAACGTGACACCAGTAATAAATTCAAGCTTGGCCACATAACGTACGACATTTTGATGAAAAGCTAGTGCATTTGCCGTTGTATTCGCTCTTAGTGCCATAACCTTCTGGGCATCGCCATACATCAGTACGCGTTCCCATGGGATCAATACATCATCGAAAAACAACACGGCATCCATTTCGTCATATCTTGCGCTGAGAGGAGAATCGTGTGCTTTATCGCTCGCATACGACTGTCGGCAAACGATATGAAGACCTGCAGAATTCGCTGGCACGATGAGGACATGCGCATGCTCGCGATGGGCTTGTTCCAGTTTGAGAAAGGAGAAAATAACAAAGTCATGCGTATATGGCGCACCCGTTGCGATCATCTTGGCTCCTCTAACAACGATGCCTTCACTTGTCTCCATAACCACATGCAGAAAACGGGATGCGATTCTGTTATCGTCCAATCCGCTCGACCTGTCAATTTGGGGATCAATGATGGCTGTCGTCAGAAATAGATCGTTATCTCTAGCCGTTTCATAGTAAGTCGTTATTTTATGTGCAAAACCTGGTTCCAATCGATCAAGCTCGTGGCGCGCAGCATACCATCCGGTAATGAAAGATCGGGCATAATCGGAGAGCCGGCTCATCATGCCGTTGCATTGCTTAGACCAGAAGGCGAAGGATTGACTTCTCTTAGCAAGCTGCTCCGAGGTATGGGGTACAAGGAAGGAACTGTGAGCATAAGCTTCCCTGCCCTTGATCCGATAGCCTACCTGATCTCGAAGATGAGGATCGTCAAGGGAATCAAATAGGTTTCGTATGGTTCCTAATGTTCCACGAAAAGCTGGATGTGTGTCGAGATGGGTGACTTTATTGCCATCCAGCCAAACCGTTCGCCCATCGTTCAAACTCTTAATAAACCTTTCGCCTCTCAAGCTCTCACTCCCACCTTCCGAAACTCAATAATTCCGATGAATTAACTCAGGTATTGAGTTAATCATATCCATCCAACGAAACATGGTCAACAAACAAAAAGGTATGAAATGAAGTTTTTCGGACATCTTCCCTTTTTTTGACCCGTATTTTTCAGCAAAACAAACACAATTCATTCAATTGTGCACCTAAAGGCTCATAGCCTGATAAAACCCAATTGAAGCTATTCGGCTTAATTGAATGGCCATATAGTTGGGTGAGTAAATCATCCCTTGTTTCAACCAGCTAACGATAATTCCACCAATCCATGACGACATGCTTACCAGCAAAATATCGAGTGGAATCGGCTGCTTCTGATCCATTCGGTTGTTGTCGACTCGTTGGCCTATTGTGATCTGTACAGCTTCGATCATGCGATCTCCAAATCGCGAATCTGGCAAATGAAACAACAGAACACGATAAATTGGAGCTTGCTCGGATAAATGCACGAACAGTAATAGGAAGTAGGGGTCAGGGACTTCATGATGCGGTACATATCCCAATATTTGCGACTTATTGTTTTCATATAAGTTCATTAACTCGGTAAGATTATCTTTCATGATTTGTTCAAGCAGGTCGTACTTGTCTTGGAAATGGGTATAAAATGTGGATCGACTAATATCCGCAGCATCTGTAATATCCCTCACGACAATTGTTTCGAATTCCTTCTTTTCACAAAGCGACAAGAATGCACTGGTAATATGTTGTTTCGTCTTATGAACTCGTCGATCTGATCGTAAAACATTCATGCTTATCTCCCCTTAACATAAAAATACTTGACACTTTGTACTGGTTATGTCCGAAAATGGACATTGTCTGGAATTATGTTCCTTGTTTTGAATTTGTTATATGTTATCATAAAATACAAATCCGAGTTAATCAACTGGAATTATCGATTTTTAAAAAACCAAATTGGGGTTCTCGCCAATGGATAAAACAAAAAAGGAACGGCTGCCTGAGGCAAACTGCTCCTTATTGATTTTTAATGGTTACGATTCAAAATGGCAGTCGATCGTTTGCCGACTGCCGCCGCATTTGATTGAATTAAGTCTCCCGAAAAAGGGAGCGTACAAATCTGATCCAATGACCTAAGCTACTAGGTTTCAATCGCTCTGATACCCTTGCAAAGTAGTCTTTTAGCAGGTTTAATGAGATTTCTTCAATCTCCAGATTACCCAGTTCTCGAATCAACTACGCGGTTCTTGAATAGTAAAATCAGCAGCCTCTGTAAAAAAAGTTTTAGACTGACCCCATAAAAGAAACAGCGGCGGACTAGGACTCAAAAATAAAGTCTTAGACTGCCGCTGTTTTTTTGAGCTATCGTTTCCCGTTAGTTTAGTGACAAGACTTTTCTATACTGACAAATCGTTCTGCGTTAATTCAATAAGGGAAATTCATTTTTTCAAGATGCCCTTTAGTTCAAGCAACTTGTTCTTTATAAAAGGATCTATTTCTTCAGGTAATCGATCAAATTGAAAAAATTTAGCTTCAATTGCTTGATTTTCATCGGGTGTAAGATTCCCTTCTAATCCCTATATCTTTTTGTAAATTTCGTTTAATACATTCCTCGACAGACTCATTTAACTGTAATATGCCACCAGGTATGCCCCAGGTTCTACCTATGTATCGATTCAGTAAAATTTCACCTGAATGATTAATGATCGCTACACTAGGTCGCGTGATTATTAGTGGAGCATTTCCGATCATCTCTCGCATTTTTTCACAATAATCCATAATTACCTCCTAAGATAATTGATTTATAAACTTCGTAATATTGCTTAAACAACAACTACCTTGAGGGTTATTTACCTCACAACCACATCGATTTTTATTGATGTTTTCACGAATATGATCCACAGGAGTAGGCGTATGTCCTGATTCAACAGATTGAGTAATTTTTTCTTTTGTCCAATCAAAACAATAACAAACAGGAACCGCCGAAGCAGGGTCTTTTTGGTGTACTGGAACCTTGATCTCTGATATGAAATAGATTTTTTTATCTGTATCAAAATACACTACATCACAATTACTCGTTGAACAAAAATAATGGGTTACGTCTGCATCCAAAGACGATAATGCGGCTGGTTTTAACATGGACTTTAAAGTAAGGAGTTTTACTTTTTTTCCATTTGCCATACAGGATGGACATTTTCCTGTATCGTTCATTCCAGAACCTTGAGCAGTCGTGTAACAATCACTCATGAGTTAACCCTCCGTTTCAATTGCCCTTATATAGGAAATTATACCATTCCTTTAGCAAAGAAAAAGGGATCATCGACTGCGCGGCAGCCGTGACCCCATTTAAGTATCGTTCCGTTAGCTTAACGGACTAATCAAATAAAATGGCAACATTCTTATCGTTTCTGGCTTTTAATCTACAAATCGAAAACTGGGGTCGATCGGTAATGGTGCAGGGAGGAAAAAAGCCCTTCGTTGGACAAATCGTGTTAGTGGGGTTTTGCTAACTATTGGGACAATATTTGAAGCCATGAATCGGAAAAATCGGGTATGATCCATAACAATTCCCTCGGCACGTTTTTGGAAATTGTGAACCATACGAACCTCTGGCTGTCGGATAGTTTGTATTCTGCTTAAGAATTCTTTGGATGTTTCTCCCTTTTTGATTGCATTCCAAATAACGTCAGCAGCTATAAGGGCGGTTGCCGTTGATAGCGAAACACCAATGGCGCCGACTGGTGACGCACAATGTGCAGCATCTCCAATCAAAACGCATCCATCTTGTGCCCACTTCTTCACGTTCATTATACGTGATTGAAGAACTATAAAAGCTTTAAAATCTTCAAGTTCGTCTGCAAATTCGTTAAACAACGGATTAAGGCTTCGAAGGGTTGCTCGAAACGACTCAATTCCTTGTTCGCGAATCTCCTTCCACTCGTTCTTTCGGAAAACGAGTCCAATTTGCATGTGGTTGGGGTATTTTGGAAGAATCAAGTGAATCCTATCCGCTAAGCAAAATCGCAACGTGTTCTTTTACCCAGGAGGAAGTGGAATCGTGAACCATACAATGTCATTTTTATAGAATTCATAGTCCATTTCAAAATTTGCCATTTTTCGTACCGCAGAGAAACGTCCATCCGCCCCAACCGTTATCTTGGCTGAAATCCTATACTCCTCTTCACGACCACCAGCAGCGATCACGCCAGTAATCCTTTCGCCATCTCTTACGACCTGCTTGACTGCGGTATGAAAAAGCACCGAGAAATGAGGATACAATTTGCATTTTTCATGAAGCGCTTGTAGAAGAAAGGTTTGAGGCATCCACATGCCGTAAGAAAATTTAGGAGCTAAGTTCGAAAAACGAAATCCTGCCAACTTCTTATTACTATGCATAAGCTCAATATCATTTAATTTAAGATGAGGTTGGTTTTCAATGTAATTTCTCAAATTTAGCTGATCAAGCATTTGACCGAAACGAGGTAGCAGGACCTCTCCTCTGTATTCTCGATCAAAATTTTCATTGCGTTCAAGCACAACAACCTTTATTTGTTGTTTAGCCAGGAGAAGCGCCAACATCATTCCAGCTGGACCTCCGCCAACAATACATATGTCTGTATCGATTTGCCTCATTTTATCAATCCCTTCATAGGATCGGCGATTAAATGCATCCACGGTATTTATATTCGTGATTAATCGGTAATATCCTATGGAAACGGATCCATAAGTTTCCTACTATGATATTGAACTATCCTGCTCGTTCGTAATAGCCACCGAATTTATCGCCGGCAGCCTGCTAGATCTTGTTATGAAGCTATCGTTCTTCGTTAGTTTAATCATTTTTTTGATTTAACGTATAGCGGTACATGATAAATCCACTCGACTTCAGTGAGAACTCGGTTTTACTTAATCTCATCCGTATAGCTTTTCATCTTTAGTCCGGTTCTTCTTATATAGATGGAGATGTCGGCCTTAAGCACTGCGCGCTTGAACTCTTCGTTCCAGTTTTGACGAACTTTTTTGAAAGCGGCCGTATCCTGTCTGTACATATCTTCACCGAATCCAAAAATATCAGATCCGTATTCGACCTGCACCTTCTTCATGGTACTCTCTATGGATGCTTTTAATTTAAGTTCAGCCAATTGTTCCAGTTTTTTGAATGTTTGAGGCTTGGATAAATCGGCTTTGCATGAAATCCCCTCAACGATGCCGTTGATGAATACTTTAACGGTTACGATAGGGGTGCCGGCACTGTAAAACGCCTTTATTTTTGTTCCTGAATCATAAACACTGACATCAAAATGCCCTTTGTCTTTACAAGGTACCGTCACTACAGTGTTTTTAATCATGTTCTGTGTCCATAAGTAGTTGCGCGTATCATCTAAATTGAGGAGTCCGACAAGTTTCTGTTTGTTAAACACGCCTAGTCCCGACAAGATCACATTATTACGAATGATAACGGATTTTAAATTCTCATCTTTCGAGCCTGTTTTCACATTCCCTTGGACGGTAACCGTTTCGATGACAGGGTCCCTTCCTTCAGATGTGAACGCTTCGATCATGTCTTTCATCTTGACTTGCGGAGCTCCTCCCCAATCATTATTAAAATTATCGCTTTGCCGAAACAATTTGGTCGAGGGTGAAATACCTCCCGGTATAAGAGTAGAGATGACTTCCAAAGCGGTGCCGCGAGTAACTAAGACCATGTTGAAATCGTCCCGCAGTTCCCAATCTCTTTCCAGAAAATCCAAAAAATCCAGATTGCCCTCGCGGGCCACTTCCTCGTTCAGTGCAAATACTCGAACATGCGAATAAATCAATTTTCGAGGAAGCCCTGCATTCATTTTGCGGCGTATTTCCTCTACCGAATTCCCTTCCTGACTATAAACGATAGCTGGAATAGAACCTCCCCCTGTTTTTTTGCCCATTTCCGTCGGATTAATAATTTGTACGGAAAGCTTCCATTTCATGTTCTCGCCTTTATCCAATGCCATCCCAAATACTACAAATAAATTGTTCAATTCAACTGTGGCACATCCTGACAATAGGATTAGCAGTGCTATTCCCGATAATAGAGATCGTTTCGTATTCATTGCTGGAGGCCCCTCAATCTTTTGTTTTTTTGTTCATTTTGTAAAGCGGCGATTTTGTTTTTAAGAAGAAGCTTCTTTGGAACATTTTCGGATAAGGCAGACGAATCCATACCCCGATAATATCCCGTCGAGAGGAAGGCGCTAATGGTGTTAAGTAAGGAATTCCCAGCGAATTTAGCTTTACTAAATGAATCATGATGAGAATTAAACCGAACCCGATACCGTATAAACCCAATGCAGCACTTAATAGGATTAACATGAAACGAAGCAAACGAAGAGTAAGTGCCATGGAGTATACCGGCACGACAAAACTGGCAATTCCTGTAAGTGAAACGATAATGACCATAACACTCGACACGATACCAGCTTCGACTGCAGCCTGTCCGATTACCAAAGTACCAACAATGGACACCGCATTGCCGACAGCTCTCGGCATACGTATTCCAGCTTCCCTGAGAATTTCAAAGGTGGTTTCCATAAGCAGTACTTCGATGACGGTAGGGAAAGGAACCAATTCCCGTTGTGAAACAATCGTGATTAACAACAAGGACGGTATCAGCTCTTGATGATAGGTCGTGACTGCCAAATAAAACGCTGGCAATATCGTAACAAGAAAAAGCGAAATGAAACGAATCAAACGGATGAACATTGACATTAGGTATGATTGATAATAATCTTCCTGGCTTCGGAAAAAATCGTTGAACACGGCTGGAGCTATAATCGCAAACGGGCTTCCATCCACGATGACAACTATCTTCCCTTGGATTAGGCTACCGGCTGCAGTATCAGGTCTTTCTGTGTTAAGAAACATAGGGAAAGGCGAATACATATTGTCGCTTAGCGATTCTTCGAGAACAGACGAATCCATCAACGCGCCAATTTGCAGCCGCTGTAGACGGAGGCGCAATTCCGCCACGATGTGCTCGTTTGCAATATTTTGCATGTAAGCCATGACAACCGAGGTATTCGTATCTTTGCCTAGCTGTAGAAATTCGAATCGAAGAGCGGTATGTTTGATCCGGCGCCGGACAAGGGAAATATTTGTTTGCAAATTTTCCGTGAACGAATCTTTCGGACCACGGATGATGGTTTGCGTTGTAGGCTCTTCGATGCTTCGGGACTTGAGATTAACAATTGAAAGAGCAAGAGCTTTATCAATTTGATCGAAGAATAATAAAGCATATCCGTCCAATAGGCATGATAAAGCTTTCTCAAGTTCGGTTACGATAAGATAAGAAAATCCCGGAAACAGCTGCATTCGGAAATGCTCCAAGTCATTGAAATCTTGGGATGCATGGGCAGGAGACAGTAACGGCTGTCTGATGGTGTCGATTTCTTGCGCGTTAGTCATACTATCGAGAAAGCATATTAAGGCGCTTTGCCTGTCCACAAACATCCGGTCGAAGCGAATGTCAAGGGTATTGCCGAACGCCGCTTTGAGATTATCCAGATTCGTTTCCAATATGGGCGATAAGGGAGCATTGTTCATTCCTTCGGGAAGCAGCGAGTTTCTCGTCGTTGCTTGATCTGTATTATTCATCGGAAAGTCCCACCTTACTATTTATTGCCTGCAGCTACCCGTTTTCTAGTTCTCCACATTACGATTCCGCATAATACGCATGGAAAAGCGATTTGAAACGGAATATGAAGGATATAGGGAACGAGTTTAATGCCTTCATAAACGTGTTCGGCAAAATTATGGGAAACTACAACAGACAAGACCGAAAGGATCAACCCAATTGGAATGACAAACAATTGATATCGTACGTTCGTCAAATGTTCCAATCCCTTTAGTCCGCCGTAAAAGAAGACGGACACTTTGATCACGATGCCCAGCATCACGATGAATGTCGCTAGCGCATCAATACGTTCAATAAAATATCCTATGGTTAAAATGCGTGCGGCGCTAAGCAATGGGAAGGTTGCCCTTGATCTTGCATCTATGCCAATCGTGCCGATTTGGATAATACAAGAGAAAACTATAACAAAAGAACTAGTCAAGATAGCAAACACACCGACGCGCCGAGCTTTCGAGAACTGCGAGGCGAACGGAATGAACATTGTGAATGCGATCAACTCACCAAACGGAAAAGTAATCACGCTCGGGAACGCAGCTTTAATAATCGGTCCGATACCTTCGCCCATAACGGGCAACAGTCTTTTAAACAAGACGTCCCCGTCGGCAATTAAAAGAATGCCGATCAGAAATAAAAAACCCATCAAGAGCGGAGCAAATAACTCTCCGATCCGACCAATGATTTGAATCCCCGAGCTTGTAAGGTACATACAAAGGATATAAAAGAAAAGATGCAAGATCTCAACTGGCGTCTGGGTCAAGAGTGTGGTTTTCATGATCTCGATTAAGTCACGATCTACCCGTATGCAAATGTAGAAGAAATATATAACATAAAGGTAAATAAATACGGCCGCAATTGGCTTACCCATGGCAAATTCCATGATTTGAAAGAAATTCCGTTCTGGCAGCCGAAGCATAAACCCGAAGTAGATCAGCAGAAGAGCGACTCCCACAGCAGACGACAGTAAGATCGAAATCCATGCGTCCTGTTTAGCATCGCTGCCGATGCCGAAAATGATGGCGCTGCCTGTTTCAAATGTAACCATCAGCAAAAATAGTTGCGATAGAGATATTTGCTCACGACTTGGATTCATTGCGGTTTACCGATCGAAATTTTTTGATGTCCATAAATAGACTTACGACCAATGCCATAACTAATTGCAGGAGCAGGATGGGCCTCCCGAAGCTCGTGTGAATGCTTGCCAATTCCAGATAAGATTGAAGCAAAGATTTCTGGTAGATGGTTGCGTCGAAAAGAGCCAAAACCGTAATGAGGCTTAAAAATACAAATATTAACGTCAAAGAAACCAAGTGGGAACGACTCCTTTTGGTACATTTTAGTTTATGATGTTCATTTTGGAAAATTTTTATTCGACAATCAGACTTGGTCTGTGAGAATTGAAACATAATGATCATTAAATCCACCTATTAGCGTTAAGAACCAAGTTGCTGAAGGATGAAGATGATTATTTTAAGATTACGATAATGCCCGCATTGTTCTCCAATGGCAGAATATGAATAAGTCCAGTTCTTATACTATGTGATAAGTCCACCTCAGTATCCTGCCCGTTAACGTAACAAAGCGGCCGATCGTGCCGGCCGCTTCGTCATTCAACTAACGTTCTTCGTTAGCATTCAACGTTTCTTTGCCAATTCTATAACCGATTGAATGAATGGTGCTTTCAGAAGACACCAATTATAATGGCATGAGCGTATTCCACCTAACTCCGATTAGCGTAACGACTTGAATGCGGCGCGGAGTTCTGCAGTGAAAAGTTCTGGCTGCTCCCACGCCGCGAAGTGTCCGCCCTTGTCGAGTTTGTTGTAATACATGAGTTTGGGATACGCCCGCTCTGCCCAACTCTTCGGTGCTTGATAGAGCTCGTCAGGAAAGACGCTCACTGCAACCGGGATAGATACGCCTTTGACGTCGAAGAAGGAGTACTTGTTCTCCCAGTAGAGACGAGCCGCAGAAATCGCTGTGTTCGTCAGCCAGTAGAGTGTGATGTTGTCGAGCACATCGTCTCGCGTAAGGCCTCCAGGGTGTCCGGCAAAAGCCTGTGAGATCAGCTCCAGACTCTTCGCGTCATGGTCAATCATATAGGCTGCCAAACCGACAGGCGAATCCACCAGTCCGGTCAGCGTCTGCGGGCGCGTCCCCATCAAGAAGGCGTAACCGCTGTGTTTGTAGAAGAAGTCCAACTGTTGGACCGCGCGCTTCTCTTCGGCTGAGAGACCGGAGGGCAGCGGATTGCCGGACTGGATCGCCTTATCAATGTCGGGCGGAACCGTGCCAGGCATGTTGGAGTGAATGCCGACCAGTCCCGGAGCCTTCTGTACAGCCATCAAATCCGTGATAAGCGCACCCCAGTCGCCGCCTTGCGCCACATACTTCGTGTATCCAAGGCGCTTCATCAGCACTGCCCAGGCACGTGCGATGCGGTCGGGGTCCCAGCCGACCTTGGTCGGCTTGCCCGAAAACCCGTAGCCGGGCATCGACGGAATCACCAGATCGAAAGCGTCCGATGCCTTCCCGCCATATGCCGTGGGATCGGTAAGCGGCCCGATAATCTTCATCATCTCGATGATCGAGCCGGGCCATCCGTGCGTGATGATGAGGGGCAAAGCATCTTTATGCTTCGAACGAACGTGAATGAAGTGAATGTCCTCACCATCGATATTGGTGATGAACTGCGGCAAGGCGTTCAGCTTCGCCTCGATCTTGCGCCAGTCGTAATCTGTCGCCCAATAGCGCGCGAGTTCCTGAATCGTCGCGAGCTGCACGCCTTGCGATTGATCCGAGACCGTTTCTTTATCAGGCCATTTTGTCGTGTTTATGCGCCTGCGCAATTCAGTAAGTTCCGCTTCCGGAACATTCACATGAAACGGACGAATGGCGTTCTTGTCTGTAGGTAGCTTTTTTATCTCCGTTTTGGATTTTTGGGGATTTGCTTGCGGATTCCCGCCTTTAGCATTGGCATTAGTGCCGCAGACCGTCAATCCTAGGGACAGGACCAAAATCATTGCCAAACGAAACCAGTATCTGCTGCTCATAAGTAGTAACGCTCCATTCGGAAAGTTTTTTATGGATACCCTTCCGTTAGATTCCATCCAAAGTGCAATTCTTATTCCATTTTTCGGAGTAATGCTGAAACAACCAGCAGTCTAATACTTTATTTATTCGGTCTACAACTTTATTTTTCAGTCTAACACTTTATTTTCTTCGAACAATGAGACGATTTTGGTTATGCCAAATATGCCCGTCCCTCAATGCCAAGCAGGACATATTATAAAAAATTAGATTTTGTAAACATATCTGATCGCAGAAAGAGACCCACAGCAACGGGCTGTGGGTCGGTCTTAATTTTATATATTAAATCTGATAGTCTATATCGCCACGAAGAAAGCATTAGGAAAGGGAAGATGACTTCCCCCCTGCCTAATCTTATTTAAAAAATGTGTGTCCACCAATGATTACTGTGACTTTAGTATTCGAGTTCGGTTTATGACGTTCTATATTCATATTCGTGAAATACAGCGCGCCTATACTTGGATCACTACCGCTTAAAGCATCATGAACAGCTTGTCTGGCTGAATCAATGGCGTCTTTATTAATCCTTCCGTTTTTAACCGGCGTAAACTGATAGACCCTGCCATTATTTGCATAAATGATGTCTTTAATGGATTCGGGAAATAGGCCGGATAAGGCTCTGTTTAATACAACGGCGGCAACGGCAACCTGACCTTCATACGGCTGATTTTCTGCTTCGGCTGTGACAAGCCTTGCAAGTAACTCCTTATCACTATCTGATACACTTACTCTTTCAGTAGTTTGGGCTTGATTAGGAGTTGTGGAATCAGTTGCATGCTTCTGTTCTATTGGTTCCGGTATTTGTTCTGCAGTCAACTCGGCCGTCTGTACAGGCGGTTGTACCCACTTTGCAAGTTCTACGTGCTCAGGCAATGGGTTCATTGCTGAAGTAAATACCTTTTTATCAAGAGACAGGTTTACAAATGGTTTCGCAACTTTAATTTCGCTTTCCTGCTGAGATAAGCTTTTCGATTTGGTGATGGAATCGACTTGCTTATTCATGCCATACCTAGTAGTATCTGCGCCAATAGCAACTACGAGGAAGCTGGAAAGGATAGCGGTCAGCAAAAATCCATAAATTGCTGGCTTTCTCACTTTCTTCACACCCTTTTCGTTGTGGAACCACACATGAGATCATCATATACATAGTTTTTCGAATTGTCTCTATTATATTTTTGGTTATATTACCATTATCATTCAAGAAATCGTGAATCACGAGCTGCGCCTAGTTTCATTTTTTGTTCTCACTATGTGAGATTTTCAGGTAGTTCAATCGGTAGGCGTACTGATACTTGGCAATTCAAAGCGATTAAATTATGTAGTATCAGAATGTTCAACTTTCCGCCATTTTAATTCATGAAACATAGGCGGGTAATAACCGGATCGATCAAAACTACCACCTTTTGGTACTCACCATCGTCCGACAATTCCCCGAGCAAAATGTTTCCCGTTTTGTCATTTTGCAGTTTCCATTTGCCGCTTACTATTGCTTTTCCGTTCAAGAGAAGTTGCCGCTGCATCTGCGTAAGACATCGAAATCGCTGGATTGTCCGCGATTCCATGAATGACGGGAGCTGAACTCTCGGTAGGGATTTCTTTTTCGGAATCCCATACTTTTATAAATACTTAATGATAAATTCAAACATTATTGGCTCAAGAAGGCGATTGTTATTGAACATTACTGCCCGTCCCTCGGTTTTAAGGGTTTATCTCACATATACTCACTCATTCGCAGGATTTTGACACCTTGGTTTGCAGATGTTGTTCAGGAGAGCGCTCATCAGACGTAG
>NZ_JCAUAW010000038.1:0-48199 GCF_059692155.1 Paenibacillus sp. JT22N1 | reverse complement strand
TGATTTAATCCAATCGATACCCGGTATTGGCACTAAGATTGCTGCAACAATTTTAGCTGAGATCGGGGAAATCGATCGGTTTGATCACGCAAAGAAACTGGTGGCCTTTGCCGGTGTTGATCCAAGTGTTTTTTCTTCAGGCAAGTTTGTAGCTACCCAAAATAAAATCACTAAGCATGGCTCCAGGAGACTTCGTACTGCCCTATATCAAGCTGTACGATGTGGTATTCGTAGTAATAGAAATAAGAAATTAAGGGCTTATTATGATAAGAAGCGTTCTGAAGGAAAGCTGTTCAAAGTAGCGATAATTGCTTGTGTGAATAAACTCATCCACTGGATTTTTGCCATCTTGACTACTAAGGAAGCATTCCGTTTAGAGTAAGTAACACAAAATGGAATTATATGGAATATATTTCCGTACTTTGCGGGACGGCTCTTTCCCATGCACTTTTTTAAGTATACCACCTCATGAATCCGACATTAATAATTAAATATTGACAAGCTATTAGCTGGAATAGTTGCCCTATAGTTGCCCTATAGTTGCCCTATAGTTGAGCAACAAGAGTGGAGCATCGCTTGGCCGCTGCTCCACTCTTGTTGCCCCCATTAATTCAGTTTCTTTGTGAATTAAAATGCCCGGAAGCCATTCTCCCGGGCATTTCTACTTTGTGAACGGTTAGACAAGATACTCGGCAAAAAACGAAATCGTTCGCGCGAAAGCATCTCTCGCCGCTTTTATGCGGTAAGTCGGACGACCGTCGTTGAAGAAGGCATGCGGCGTTTCGGGATACACATGAACCTCGATCGTTTTGCCGAGCTCCTTCATAGCCGCTTCAAACTCCGGAACTTTATCGGTAATCGCCGAATCTAACCCGCCATAGTGACCCAGAACCGGACATTCGATCGAGGACAGCTGTTCCTTCTGAATCGGCGATCCGTAAAAGATGACAGCAGCGTTCAGGGAAGAGTCCCGGCTTGCAAGCAGCGCCGACAACATTCCGCCCATGCAAAATCCGACGGCACCAATGCGACTTCCCTTCGTTTCCGGCCGTTCGTTTCGCAGCCAATGGCTTGCCGCAAGCGCCGCATCGATGAAAGTTGCCCGCGTAGCAGGATCGAACATTTGTTTCATCGTCGTCTGAATCGACACGCGTTCGTTCTCCGGATATGCACTCAGCGCCTCTTCGCGCTTTGCCGGATCCTGCCAATGCCCGTGAGGCAATTCGTCCATAAACCGGCGAAGCAGAAGCACGCTGTCCGGATCTAGTCCTGCCTTGTAGCTGCCCTTCTGACCGAACAATTCTGGAGCAAATGCAGCGTATCCCGCCTGCGCAAACCGACGCGTTACATCTTGAATATGAGCGTCGACGCCCCATATTTCCTGGAGCACGATTACAGCTGGCAAAGCGTTGTCATCCCGATCCGGTTTCGCGAAATAACCGGAGTAACTCTCCTTGCTCCCAAAACGTACCCACTCCGTGATCAAGCCCATGCTTCCAACTCCTATGACAGATTCTAGTAATAACTATACCACACTCAAACCACAATCGCTGAGCCACTCTTCCAAGGTTGACTCGATCAATCATGTTCTTTTTCCTAATGTGGTAATTAGATCGAACAGTGTCATAAGTATCAAGTCCTGGTAAAGATTCGCTCAATCCCTGCGATCTTCTTCGCTGAACTCTTATCATTTGAACAAGTTTTCCATCCCGGACTAATCACGTATAAAGGCATGATCGAGGGAGGCTTTGTTACATTATTTTTACCTAACGATATTTAATACAATCGTCACATAATCTTAAGTCTAATTTAAGCAATACCGGCTATTCTATAAATAGACCCCCTTTATATATAAGGAAAATCAGACTTACAACATTAAAACGGTGTAAGTCTGATATTCATCTATGCAGCATGTGAACAGTTTGAAGAGAAACTCACCGTGTACTCGTAATGGCCTCGTACTCGTTTTGACGTATACACCATTCTATGTGCTTTTTTTTCTTCGATTAACTTGCTTACGTTAGTGAAAAAGCTTACCTACCTAATTACAGTAACGTTCACCGTTAGCTTAACGGAAAATGATACTACCCAATGGTGTCGCTTAAACGGTACGCTATCATAATTCTTCAAATAACCATTTTAATTCTGTGTCCCCGACGCATCGGCACTTGGCTTTCATTATTATATGTATTATTAATATTGAAAACTAATTGCCGGGTAGTTGGATGCCGCGCCAGCCGCTTACATCGCATTGGCCATATTCATTATCACCCACAGCAACCACCGTGCCGTCCGATTTAAGACCGACGGTATGGGCACAACCCGCTGCAATCACCACAATATCGCGCCAATCACTTACATTACATTGGCCATACTCATTCCAACCCACAGCCGCCACAGTACCGTCCGATTTAAGGCCGATGGTATGATTACTACCCACCGCTATCGCCACAATACCGCGCCAGCCGCTTACATCGCATTGGTCATGATTATTCAAACCCACAGCCGTCACAGTACCGTCCGATTTAAGACCGATTGTATGAAGATAACCCGCCACGACCGCCACAATATCGCACCAGCCGCTTACATTGCATTGGCGATACCGATTATTACCCACAGCCGTCACCGTGCCGTCCAATTTAAGACCGATGGTATGCCAGTCACCTGCCGCGACCGCCACAATATCACGCCAGCCGCTTACATTGCATTCACCTTCATTATTTCGGCCCACTGCTACCACCGTGCCATCCGATTTAAGCCCAATGGTACGACGCCAACCCGCCGCAACCGCTACAATATCGCGCCAGTCGTTTACATCGCATTGGTCATGCTTATTCCAACCCACAGCCGCCACAGTACTGTCAGATTTAAGACCGATTGTATGAGAATTACCCGTGTTCGTCGCCATATGAACATTACCAGCCGCGACCGCCACAATATCGCGCCAGCCGCTTACATCACATTGGCCATATTTTTTATCACCCACAGCCGTCACCGTGCCGTCAGATTTAAGCCCAACGGTATGACGACGACCCGCCGCCATGGTATCTTTAGGCCAGCGTTTCACCTTTAACGCCGCCTGTCCGAGCCAATCACCTTCAATGTTCACTTGTTTATCACCTCCTATTTTTGATTGCATATTCCACTAATCTACCCGTTAGCATAAAAGCTGCACGCGGCAGCCTCTTTAGATTTGTTCAACTATAGTTCTGCTTTAGTTTAATACCTTGGGGCATAAATACGATCAGTATCCGTATCAATTACAAAATCTGTTTGAATACCTTTTAGATTCACACCAGGTAATTGTTCGAATTCAAATAACCTACAAAAAGATTAATGGAAAATCCCTCATGTGCGAAATCCATTCTTGGCCAGATTGATACCTTGACGGAGACGATGCTGGAGCAGACAAGTAAATAAGTTTACTAAGGATACCGCAGGATGCATGACAGGAATGTCATACCTTGCGGTTTCTTTAATAAGATTCGCTTCTGCTGCCAGAAGTAGAGTATAGTAGGAGTAGTTGAAAATATATTCCAGGAGGCTACAGCCATGTCACAGGAGATTTGGATTAACCTGCCGGTCAAAGATGTTGAGAGGTCAACTGCCTTTTTCAATGAGATTGGATTCCATGCGGTGAGCGTTGGTAACGAGAGAGCCAAGCTTGCCATAGGCCAAACAACGATTCTGCTGTTCCCGGATGCGGCGTTTGAGAAATTTACAGGTTCAAAAACCGCAGATACTTCCCATAGCGCAGAAGTAATATTTTCCATTGGCGCTGAAAGCAGAGAAGAAGTAGATACCTTTATTCAAAAAGTAGAGTTTGCCGGAGGAAGCATCTTTGGCAAGCCGAGTGAAATTGACGGCTGGATGTACGGCGCAGGATTTGTCGACCTGGACGGTCACCGCTGGAACCTGCTGTACATGGATGAGAGCAAAATGCCGAAACGATAATATGGAAACGCCGGTCACCTGCTTAAGGTCACCGGCGTTTTTTTACACCCCGTATAATCTCATATCTGTCATTCAAATCAAAATCGTTGCTTAGAAGGAAAAATTCGTGGGTTAAACTAATACAAATCACCTGGGTTAGCCCGTGTTAATTTATTGGTCTTACATAAACTATATTAACACATATTGGAACTAACCTGCCCGTTACTTGAATGAAAACAGCGACAGCTGCCGTGGCCACTGTTCCCTGTTTGTTTATTGAACTAAAGTTCCTCGTTAGTTGAACAGGCATTAAACCTTATTAACCCTATTACCCCAAAAACTCCAAACTTCCTCCCCCACTGTTGTCTGTCGGCATTGGACCGCAGTGCGTTCGTAAAAATCATGGTCCAGTTCCATCCGCAATCACACGATAACCTAACCTATTTTTCTTCACCCAAATAAACGATCGGGATACATCACCTACATAGACAATTTCGCTCCCCCAAAAGAAGTACTTCCCGTCCCTTTAACTTGAGCACTGAAAACCTTAATCGGATGGAGAGAGAAGAATAAATGCTTCCTAACCGCTAATTCCGCCGTTGGAGTGGGAAAGAAAAACAAATAAATCACTAACAATGTCGTGATAGATATAACCCAATTCTGCTTTCTCTTCGACATCGACATTGTATCATCCTCTCGTACATTATTATCCTGGTTTTAAAGTCTGTGCAAAGGTCTGCACGAGACAGCCCTATTGATATTGAACTATTGTTATCCGTTAGCTTAATGTTATTTATCTGGAACTTGCATACTATGTTCTTCAATTGAACTATCCGTAATAATTGCACTTTTGTATCGAACAGTCCAAATTGCTGGTTTTTCATCATAAACTACTTCATTGATAACAAAGATGTTGATACTTGAAATATCCTTGTTTAACAGTGCTTTGCGTATTACTTCGTCTTGAGACAAGATTGCTTTTTCAGGTTTTTGAATTTTGGTTATGGTGACCTTCGAAGCTTTTCCTTGAGCAGGGTATGAGGTTGCTATGGTACCCTTCAAACCATACATTAACGTATTGTCCAACCTCTACTTCTTGGGGCATATTTGAAACCCATATCGCTTCGTAGAACTCTTTTCTTGTTTGATTTATTTCTCTACTTATCGGACTAACCACTAAGGCTCTTTGATTTTCAAGCTTGGTAATATAACCCACAAGTTCCGCTGAACTGGATTTATTAGTTTCCACTAATGGAGATTGCTTAGGTTCGACTTTGTTGGTACAAGCATTAAGAAAAAGTGATGCTATTAAAATGAATAATAAACAAAGTTTTCTCAATTGATAACCTCCTTTGCGTCTTACAGAATAGACGTGGTAATCATTTTAATGGTTGCAAAGTTATTTCGTATCCTTCATAGTTTGTTGAGAAAACTGCCCGTTACTTCAATGAAAAAGAGGAGCTGCATCGCTGCAAACTCCTCCACTATCGTTCTCCCGTTAGCGTAATCACTTCTTGAATATTTTGGGGTTTTTAACCCTCATTGAAATTACCTCTCCGCAATCTAAGCAAATGGTAAGAAGAAGAGGAACACCTAGGCTAAAGAGCTTATTTTGGGGGTGCACTTTACCTTCGCCTCTTGTTTCACCTTCACCAAAATTAGTTCCACCACAGTTTATACAAGGTCTCATTAATCAAAATCCTTTCAAAAAAAATCTTGAGCTTATTATATTTCTTATGGTGATTTTCGCCTCATCCTTGGTGTTTAAACTCTCGTAATTCGTTAGCGTAATTCCGACTCCTCAGGGTATCAAACTATTTCTTCATTCTCAATATCTTCCCAGTATAAAAAACAATTATTCCGAGTAGCAACAATCCCAGGATTTCTATCGTTCTCCACATTGGGCTTGATATATATCCAAATGAGACTTTATGTTGTAGATAATCAACTGACTCATATGTCTCGACAATATCTGGAACGTAGTTCATTGTGAGATACATCCCTTGAATAATCTCAAAAGTATAAAAAACAAATACAAATATTAGTCCTACAACGAGAGCTCGAAAAAATTGTTTTTTCATCGTTTCCTCCTGGTTTTCAATTCAATACCCTTATTTTACCATATTATACCAGCAATATAACAATTAAGCATTACTATCCGTTAACGAAATAGGCAACCGAGCGATTCACCGGAAACCAAATTGGTACAATTTTATGAAGCTAACGTTCCTCGTTAGCGTAATGAAAAAGGAAATACTGCTCCCCTTAGCTATGTCCCTTACGTCTCTCTTTTCTCTTGTAAAACCTGTCTATGAGAAGGATTAAGATATGTACCATGGTTATAAGCACTGCCATCTGTATAGCCTTAATAAAACTAACCCCTACAAAATAATAAGCCAGAAGCAAAATGGCACAAAAATAAAAAGCAATCCCTAGAATTGATTTCATCATTTTTACCCCCCTTAGCTTACTAATTTTACCACACCCCTCATCCTCCTGTATTGAGCCAAACTGACCGTTAGCTGAGCGCGCACTTTAAACTTGTCGGCATTCGGTCAATGTTCTTGACACAAATCGGCAATCGGATTAAGTTCTTGACATCCGACAAGTATTGTCGAGAATGGAGTTATTTAAAAAAGTTTGATTCCACTAAACTGCCCTTTAGTTTAACGCTGCAGTTTAGTACTCCTTTATTAAAACTCAACGTCGTTTACATATTAACCCACTTTTACCATATGAGTTCACAAAAAAGACTGCTTTCAATTTACTTGAATGCAGTCCATATCAAACTTGCTATGAAACCAAGGAAGTTCCCACTTCATCGACTCTACGCCAAAAATTTCTTTATATCCGTAACAATAATATTCAGCAGCGGAGTGATCTGTTCGTATCTAGCCAGCTTTTTCGGAAAAATCGTGTGAAATTGAGGATTGAAAAAGCGTTGTAAAACCGTCTGCAGCACGACTCCGTCGCCCGCTCCCAATACAGCAACAGAGGCAAGTACGTCCCCTGCCGGGCCTTGAAACATGCCATAGGATGATACTTGCAGTAAGCGTTCCTTAATCTTAGTTATCTTTTCGGGGGTAGCGCTTCTCACGTTGGGATATAACGCCTCAAGTTCAACTTGGTACGGGGTCATGAGTTCCACGAGTTCCTCCTGACTCTCGTTTAGCTCCACAGGATCTTCGTCACGCTGCTGAACGGCCACAGCTCTTCGGTTCTCGTCGCTCATTCTTCCAGACACCTCGTGCTGTTTACGCGCAGTATCCAGTGAGATTGGATTAGCAGACACCTTCACAAAAAAGTTGTTGCGTCCTTTACTATCGGGCACCACTCTCGGCTCCTCTAACAATATTAGTTCACTCTGCAGCAGCGTCACTTCGCTTTGCTTCGCGTTCAAAGGCTCAGGACCGCCTAGTGGCTTCTCGGCTCCCGGTCGGCGTGCTTGAAACAAGGCCGGATAGTTCACAGGCACTTGTATTTCGAAGATGACCCCTTCCGTTGGACTCCATTCCTCAGCAAAACCACGCTCAAATGCCGTGGAAAAAGGTAGCATTTCCATGATCACATCGCCTTTTTTCAAACTTTGTAAATGACTACCTTTGACGCGGCGGAACAAGGTTATCCATAGTTCGTTCGGCAGCTCTTCGGGTGGGGCTGTACCTGTGAATGCTTCAAACTCTTTTGCTCGGTCTAAAACACCCTGTCGGTTACCCGTATTCATACTCGCATCCCAGCCGCCGGTCTTGTCCTTGACCGAGGTGAACGTTCCGCTCCGTACGGATGAGAGTGCTCTAGCGGAAGGTCCACTTTCTTGCAGCTCTTTCTGTGCTCTCGATAAATTTTGTTCGACATAACCATCGATGATTTGATTTTTGACCACATGAATATTCAGGAGATTAATCAGTTCATGATGTCTGGTAGTAATCCTCTCCATTGCTTTGACGCCTGGTACGCTATCATCAAATATCGCATTCTCATCCGCCTCTGGGAGATTATAGGCCGATATAAAATTCAAAAATTGGGTATCGCTCGTTTGAGAGGGCACACGGTCGTTTGCATGAATGCTGTTCATCTCCCCGATGGCAGTTCTGCGCTCCGTGCTATTCTCGAGAGTGGCTTGATTCAACACATCACTTTCCCATTGCTTGGCCAATTCCAATGCTTCGGGACTGATTTTTCGCTGAATGATAGGTTTTGAAGAACCAGTTGTTTGTATCTGATTCTGCTGACCACGGATAAGCCTTCCAACCGCTTGATTACCAATAAGACGCTGTAATTGAAGATAAGTAGATTGCACTGCAACAACCGGTACCGTGACTTGGATGCTTCCAGACGCAATAGGAGTTGAACGGTTATTGTTATGGTTACGGGACGGATTGGACTGTGAAAAATACATGGATCTCCACCTCATTACCTCTAGTCATATAATTATGTTCCAATTATATCCTAAAAGTTTCCATTAAACGATAGAAATACAGAGGCCCCCTGCGCTCACCTTTCTTCAGCGAAAAGGAATTTATGCTTGGTACAATAATGCTGATTTTGTAGCGTTAAATTTCATCTTGTAACGCAAAGTTCCCTCAATATATAAATATTGAGGGGAACTCACTTGCAGTTATAAATTAAATGGTTTTTAGGGTACTTAAACTTGACTTCTTCTTTTCCTTTTTACATATTGCCTTACACAATTTTTTAAAAGGATATTACTACTTGTGCTTCTCTGTTTTCCGAATTGAGAGCAACCACCTATTATTAGACAGACTCATCCCCCGTTAGTGCTATAACTGAATCGGTGTCTCGGCTGCAATTTGGCGATTTCGTCAGCGGCTAAAAGTTCCGCTTCGCGCTTGCAGGACTGGATATAGTCGGTCAGCGTTTGACCCTCACGTTGATTCTTTCCACCACTCGATAAGCCTGCTTATACATCTATTCAATGTTATATGCCCAAACATAACAGGGGGTGTAATTCATATCCTATAAAGAAATTTTGAAAAAGAGGAGTATTTAAATGAATAATGCCGTTAGATTTCCAGGATGTCCGAGACCGAAGAAAATTACACTTAGAGATCGGCTTTCTCAGTTAATTGGAAAGCGTGTTAGTCTTGCTATTAACAAAACACCTGAATTAGGAAGAGACACACTAATGGCTTTCGAAAAAACTCCGATTACTGAGGTTGGTAATTCATTTTTTAAATTCGGAGAAATCATTGTTCCCTTCGGTTCGAGTTTTAACATTACGATTGAAATCAACCCTCGCCAAATAACCGATATTGCTGTTTTCATTACTCAACAGGGTCATCCACCATTCACTAACAGTTTAACATTAATACAATTAGGTCAAGACTTTGTTGAGATTAGGGCGGAATTTCAGCTTCCTGGAACTTCGGGAAGATTAATATTTCCGCTTAATAAATTAGTTTCACTTGAATGCGAACCACCGCATGAGGAATAACCCGCGATAGGTAATGATAGATAGGTATCCCTTCAAAATAAAAAGGACATGTCCGATCCTGTTTTTGGTGGTTCAAGAACAGAATAAAAAATGGCTGCCGATCTAGCGGGAATGATCGGCAGTCGTAGGGAATCTAAGAATTGGGTTATTATGCCACCAACATTTGGTGAAATAGAAATGAATCAAATAGGTTCAAAACTCTTACGATTGCTTAACCAGTGAGCAACTATATAAATAATTAGGTATATAGGTACGAAGTACATATACGCCATCGGCTGTCTGCCACTGGCTGCCAACTATTCTCGTGGCAGATGACCCTCTGTCAAGGACACTTGAAAAAAAGAGGTTGTTCTAATATTTAGGCAGCAACAATAGATGATTCCTGTATTGTCTCAGTATGTCATGGCATCCTTCACAAACCAAAATTTTAAATCCATTTCTCGGATCGCCACAGCCACGGTGTTGGCTATGAGATTGGATAGTTTATAGGCCGCCTTTTGAAGTCGTGTTTATACCGCAAAATAAAATTAAAAAAAAAACACGACTTCAACAGCGGTTGGAACCCCACATCCATCACTCCCCACGCTCACCCTTTTATAGAGCCAATCAATACGCCTTTTTCAAAGTATTTTTGTATAAAAGGATATAGAATTAAAATCGGCAGCGTAGATACGATGATCACACCATACTTGATTTGATCGGCATATCTTTGCGCATAGCCTCCCGCATCGCCGCCAACGCCTGCTCCACTCGCAAAAACCTGATTCGATAAAAGAATATCCCTTAATATGATTTGCAGCGGCTGCAGCTCATTTTTTCTTATATAAATTAAAGCCGTGAAGAAATCATTCCAGTGTGCGACTAAGTAATAAAGGCCGATAACGGATATAAGCGCTTTGGACAAAGGCATAGCCACCTGAATAAAATACTTGAAATGAGAACAACCATCCATAGCAGCTGCCTCATACAATTCCGATGGCAATGTTTCAAAAAACGTTCGTGCAATAATGAGATTGAACACATTAACGGAAAATGGCAAAATGAAAACCCACATCGTGTTTGTCAGGTGCAGCCCTTTTATTAATAAGTAAGTTGGTATTAAGCCTCCGTTAAAGAACAATGTTATGACGAAGATCAACATTAAAGCACGTCTAGCCATAAATTCTTTCCTTGATAACACATAGGCAGCCGGTAAAGTGAACAGCAAATTTACAAAAGTTCCGAGCAATGTGTATACAATTGTATTTCGATAACCGTCCCAAATTCTGGCGTCTTTAAAAATTTCCTGGTAGCCAAAAAAACTGATGCCTTTTGGTATAAACAAGACATGACCGGTTGAAACAAGGGTAGAGTCACTAACAGATGCAATAATAATAAAATACAAAGGATATGCAATGATTAGAAAGATCAACACACATAGCACAAAGAGAATAAGACGAAATACGATGTCATTGCCATTCTTACTTAATAGACCCAAGTCCACTGCCTCCTTAGACATTCAATTACCATAGACTCATATTTGAAAATCTCTTTGAGATGGTGTTCATGGCAATCAAGAATATAAAATTAATGACCGTATTGAACAAACCTATTGCAGCAGAGTAACTGAATTGATTAGATACAATGCCTATCTTATATACATAAGTTGCAATAACCTCGGAAACAGGGAGATTTAACGCATTTTGCATTAAAAAGATTTTTTCAAAGCCGGTGCTGAGCACGTTTCCCATGCTGAGAATAAACAAAATAATCATTGTAAGAACAATAGCAGGTATATCAACATAACGTATCGTTTGCCATCTACTGGCCCCATCTATTTTGGCAGAATCATACAATTGCGGGTCGACCGTGGAAAGTGCAGCTAGATAAATAATGCTGTTCCATCCGCAGTGCTGCCAAATATCAGAAAGCACATAGACAGGTATGAATGTTTGTGTGGAAGCAAGTAAATTTATATCGC
The DNA here is from genome assembly GCF_059692155.1 of Paenibacillus sp. JT22N1. NCBI lineage: Bacteria > Bacillati > Bacillota > Bacilli > Caryophanales > Paenibacillaceae > Paenibacillus > Paenibacillus sp. JT22N1. Next base: position 36,851 of record NZ_JCAUAW010000038.1, on the reverse strand, counting down.
CCATACCAACGGACTTCATCAAATGTCCAACAATGCCGGTTTCCGGCGACAACAGAACATTCAGCATCCCGACCAGAACGATCGTCGATATAAAATGCGGTAAATACACCGTCGTTTGTAAGAGTTGCTTTGCTTTTTTTCTTCTGATCTGATTCAGTATCAATGCCAGAATAATAGGGGCGGGAAACCCGAGTACAATCGACGTCAAGCTAATGGTAAACGTATTTTTCATTAAATCGACAAACAAATAGCTGTTAATAAATTGTTTAAAGTAGTAGAGTCCGTGCCATGCTCCACCCGTTATCCCTTTCGAAAAATCATAATCCCGGAAAGCGAGTTGAATGCCGTACATCGGAACATAATTAAAAAGCAATATGACGGCGATTGCCGGAAAAATCATAATCCACAATTGATGGTCGCGTTTGAAAGTGCTTACAACAGTTGGTTTTCTAGCTAACCGGATACCGGCAGTACCTTTGCCGATTTCACTTATTTGAGAGCTCATCCAGGCATTCTCCCTTTTTAGATAGATGCTATGCTGTCCGCATAGAAAGCATAGCATCTATCATCATGCTATTTTATTTGTTCTTGCTCATGAAGCTATCGTAGTATTTCTGCATAATCTCGATATTTTGCTGCAAACCGGCTTTTTGACATTCTTTCACATAAGCATCCCACCCAGCATCAATGCCGCCTTTCGTAACCCATTGCGCAAATTTGGGATTCGCCAAATTCATAAGGTTCGTGTTGTTCAGGCTTAATGTGCTATTGTCCGTAGTCGAATATTTGATGAACAAGTTAGGGAAGACGTCGGTCTTCGTATTCACACTCAGAGCGCCCTTCAGCGACTCGGATTGCGTGAGAACCTCACTCATATCTTTGCCGAGATTCAATTTTAAAGCATCTGCGATATAGATAGGTCCGTTATCCGCCATTGTAGACGTCCATTTCCATGTTCCAGGATCCATTTTCGAATCTGTCGGAGGTAATACGCTATAAGTGTCATCTCCATTATCCTTGATATTCGGACCTAATGAACCAAACAAGACCTGCATGCTGACTTTAGGATCATACAATTTATTGATGAAATTCATAGCCGCGTCTTTATTCTTCGTTTTCGCCGACATAACTACCATGTTGCTTCCAAAATTCAAGGAGTTGTAATCATAGCTCCAGGATAGTTTTGCGTTAGAATCTGCTGACCTCTTTAAGGGGGACATCGACGCATATTGCGGCGCTACCTTGTCTCCAAATCTGTCCGATGCGACCCAACCCCATGTGAAGCCGACCTTAGCTGTATCTCCCGTGCCGCGGGCAATCGACTGGTATTTCGTGTAATCGTGCGTAAATACTTCCGGGTTAATCAACCCTGCTGCATAGCATTTGTTCAAAAATACAACCAAATTTTTAAAACGGTCGTCGATCAGGAAGTTTTTCACCTTCCCGTTTTCCACATAGTAACCTTGGCCGCTTCCATCGGATAATGTAATGCCCTCACTTCCCAAGAGAACAGCAGGATTGAAATATCCGCCGATACCTCCCGGCCAGTCCATGGGGATCTCATCATTCAGATCGCCGTTACCGTTAGCGTCTTTTTCTTTAAAGGCTACCAGCACGTTATATAATTCATCCCACGTTGTCGGCATTTTTAATCCTAGATTGTCCAACCATTTCTTATTGATAAATTGTCTTGTAGCAGAAGCGGGCCAAAAGCGCTGGTATTTGGGCAAGCCGTAAATTTTCCCGTCAGGTTGCGTGGCAATCATTTTTGTTTCAGGTTTTGCATTAAACATCAGTTGAACATTCGGAGCGTTTTTGTTGACCAAATCGGACAAATCTTGGAACAAGCCTTGAAATTGTGCAAAATCGGCGTCTGTAATGACGTTAGGACCAACAAATAAATCCGGAACATCACCGCTGGCAAGCATAGTACCCTTTTTCTGTCCCCAGTCCGCGGTAATCTCTTGCCACTTGACTTCAACGCCGGCTTCTTCTTCCGCCTTTTTCAACCATTCCATTTCTGCAAGCGGCTTTGTCAGCGGGTGCTTAACCATTATGCCTGTTAATTGTACTTTCGCACCGCTTTTACCTCCATTCCCCGAACCAGAGTCACTAGTTCCTCCGGCTTTGGAGCTGGATTCGCTGCAGCCTGCCAGTACTACGGCAGAAACCATAAACAACGATAGTATAACTGCTAATTTTTTACGCATTGCCGTCATCACCCCTCAAAAGTATTGGTTTTGCAAAATCCTTGCCAATTCCACCTTAACTTTAATCTTCGATCGAGGAGGCGTAAACGATCAGTTTTTGATGAATCTCCATTTTTTGAAAACGCTTAACACCGGTATTGGAAAACGCTTGCAGATGCGTCTTACAGGCAGATTTCAAAAAATGCATATCTTCAAAAAATGCATCTTTACGAAAAAAAACGGCTACCACGCGGTCTTCAACGGGTAGCTTCCTTTCATTTGTTTGAATCCCGGTATTGGCCCGGAGTAATCCCGACCACTTTTTTGAAGGAGCGAATAAAACTCGACGTATTCGAATAGCCGACCTGCTGCGCGATCAATTCCAGCGTTTCATCTGATCTTCGAAGTAATGCGATGGATTTTTGAATACGAAGCTGATCGATATATTCTTTGAAATTTTGTCCCATCGTTTTCTTGAAGTGATAGCTGAAGCCCGAAACCGACATATTAAAATGATCGGCAATTAGTTGCAGCGAAAATTCAGGATACATGCCATTTCCTTCAATGAATGCAAGGATGTCATTCTGTGACGCCGTTCTGGAAGATGGCTGGGAGCTGCGAATGAGATCGCAAAGCTTAGAGCAGCTTTCATGCATGATATCGATCATCTGCTCGATTGTGTATCGATGGAGGTAAGAGACGCTGGTCAATTGCAGCAAGTTTTGGTCGCCCTGCCGGAAACGCTGTAATCCGTTGAATATGACGATAACCGTGTTTAAATAAACGGCTCTGACCATATGCGGCGGCGTACCGTCGTGTCCGATATAGGCGATGATGCGCTCCATAACCGATTCAACTGCGGAGACGTCGTTTTTTAAAATGAACAGCTCAAGTGATTGCAGTTGTTCCGCAAAATAGGAAACTGCGCTAGTTTGCTGGAGTTCGATTTCGTTGAAAACAAGAACTGAGTATTGATTCCGTACTCGCAGATGTTCGGCAGCGCGAATGGCTTGCAAATAAGATAGGTGAGCCCCTTCCGGGGATTCTCCCGTTGTTCCAATTCCGATCAGTGTACGTATGCTGGTGTGTTCGTGCATCATCTGCTGAAGACCGTAGAGATACGCCTTCAATTGAAAGCTAGGGGCGTGGGAACATACAAAGACGATCTCTTGATAATAAATGCTATTGAAGAAGTACCCTTGAAGTCCTTCAGGAAATCTGTTTTCCTCCATTCGGCAATATTCAGCAACCGCTTCGATGCCGCCTTCTCTTGTTTCGCAAGAAAGGACAGCCACCGCAATATGAGAATAGTTGAAGAATACCCCGTACGGAGTGGACTCCTTTTGAAACGCGTCCCATGAAGGGTAGCGGTCGCATATCAGCTCAAACAACAGATTATCACGCATGACCGGCAGCGTGCTTTTCACCCTTTCGTCGAGCCTGCTGTTGGCGGAGGAAAGTTGATCCAGCGCATACCGTATCGTATCGAATTCGTTCATTGTTCTCGGCTCTCTTGGCGTAAACAGGTTTTTGGCGAAATGAACCAAACCTTTGATCGGATGATAATTTTTACGGATGGACACATAGATGACGATCACTTCGAGCAATAAAATTAGAATAAAAAGAACGACGGTATTGCGCTGGATCAATCGAATTTCTTGCAACGTTTCAGACACAGCCATCAAAGTGACATATTTCCAACCATTTTTATCTGATACTTCGTGCGAAACGATAAAAGATTTGCCGTTGATCCGATAAATACTAGATCCTGACCGACGTTCTCCCAAGCCAGACACCAGATCTTTGAATTCACTCGAATTGGAGTAGGAGGTCTCGTTTGAAGCGACTAACTGGTTTCCCTTTTGATCAAAGATAAAGAAATCACCATTATACGCTTCGGAAACCGACTTCATCAGTCGGATAATCGTTTCCTCTCTCACCATAATGAGCACCGTACCGGGAGAATTGAGGCCGCCTAACGGCAACGGCGATAAGAATGTCAGCATTCGCGTCCGATTATTGCCGGATACGATGACGTTTTCCGCCGGCCTGACCGTTGGTGTTGTTAAATTGTTCAATACTTCAACCATGGCTTTATGCGGCCAGTTTTCGTAATAATACCCGACGCCTGGACTCTCGAAATCGTGAATACTGTAGGCACTTCCTGTCTTGGCAAACAGAAAGCCGATGCTTTTGACATACAAAAAGGTGTTGTCGATGAATGCATCCGTCGCATTGTATTTTCGCATTTCATTTGCAATAACGATTCTTTGATAATCGTCGTCCCCAGCCAAGTACAACTTGATCTCCTGGTTGTTCACCAGTTCTGACGGAAGGTTGTACACATAACGGGTGAAAATATCCATCGAATTCATAAACTGCTCGGTGACATGCGTGTTCCAGTCCATTTCCTTTTGCTTCACAACTTCCGTCGAATTCGGGTAATAGTAGAATAGAATAACAATGACGGGAAACAGCAGCACCAATATATAGGAAATCAGCAATTTGGCCAACAGGTTAAACCTGTTTTTTTTCATAAGTGTCCCCCTTCTGGAATACGCCTCAAAATGCAGTGTTTGAAGTAAGCGGTTACATGAAGAGATAAACCAATGTTTATGAAATCACCGACTTCTCATGGGGTTAGATATCCTTTGCTTTGTTCCAATATCCATGGTTTATCACCGTCTTTGCTATAAGAAGCTACGTATATGAACTGCAAATTCCGAAAAGCTATCTTAATCTGACAGAAGATACTGCTCTCCCGCATGGCGATTATGCTTGGCATCCTAGACAATCCAGCTATCTTGGTTTCTTCCGTTACATCGAAGGAGACGGAGACCATTTTACCACCGTCCATACGAAACCAGAAATGATAGCAGAGAAATACGTGGAAGCCGGTAGAGACTAAATTAAGGACAAAAAGGGCATCGGCGGAAACTCTCGAAAAGTATTAATGGCCCATTAATAAACAAACAACAGCACCTGACAGACAAAATAGCGATACATTTGGCATGTTCATAGCCTAAATTATCACAAAACTTCCCAGACCAATATGAAAAGCCCGAGAGACAGGAGAAATCTCGGGCTTTTTTCCTTCATGTCCCATTAGACATATATTACTACCATTTCGCAAAATTCTAAATCAAATGTTTGGATTTACTGTTCCATGAAATAATGCTGCTGTTTCCAGCCGAGAACTTCTTTGATCTTGGCATTCGATAGAAAGCTGGCTCGTCCAGGTATATGTGGGACATACTCAGCAAGCTCAGGCATAAACATACGGATCAGCTCTTCACTAGAAAGATCGGATGAAGTGTCGTCAGCCGCCAAAATAAGTGATTGTGCGCCAAGCCCATCTTTCTCTACAGCCAGTCTGCAGGCTACTGCCATATCTCTGACATCGATATAGCTCCAAAGAATCCGAAGTCGTTTTTCTGGATCAGCGTAGGTCTCCCTTACTCGCGGATAATCTTTCGGTTCCAAAATATTGCCCAAACGAAAAGAAATGACCTGCATGCCAGTCCTTCGATGGAAAGCCTCCCCTGTCATTTCATTAACCATCTTCGATAATCCGTAGCTATCTTCCGACAATTGAGGATGACTTTCATCAATTGGAAGGAATTTCGGCGCGAAAAATTGACTTGCAAACACGATGCCATATGATGATTCGCTGGATGCGAGTACCACCTTACGGATACTTAGATTAGCTGCAGCCTCCAAGATGTTATACGTATTCATGACATTATTCCGAAATGTCACGTCATTCGGATAAATAAACGCTTCCGGTATTGCGGCGAAGTGAATCACAGCTTCCACGGGTTGTCTACCCCTGCCATTGTATTGGGATAAGGCATTGTGAACCTGACCTAAATCATTTAAATCAACAATCTGTGTCTGGCACAAGGGTACTTCTGGCAGCTTCCAATCCAAATTCAATACCTCATACCCCTGCTCAACCAACTCTTTCACAATCCATTTACCGGCTTTTCCGCTTCCGCCCGTCACGATGATTCTCTTTTTCATATATATCTCGCTCCAGTTCATCTCTATGTTTTCTATATTATTTTCAGGTTTACTCGGTGAAATTATTCGACAGCAATTTTACGAATTTCAGCAAGTGTGGACTCATCCAAAGTCAGATCGTTGGCCGGCAGTACGCTTAAGATGTGGCTCGGCTTGCGAACGCCTACAAGAGCGCTGGTCAAAACTGGATGCGAGAGAACATATGCGATTGCAAGCTGAGGCATGGTAATACCGTACCTGTTCGCGATAACTTTCAGTTTCTCGACCCGGTCCACGTTTCTCCTTAGACCCTCCCCCGTATGTGCAACGTTTCGGGAGCGCCAATCGTCATCTGAGAATTTGGTGTCATAGGTATAAACCCGATTACGTACGATCGGTTTGACGTTGTTCATGTTATGGCTAACCGGGAATCAGTTGTGAAACGATTATCAAAACGGAGGGGAATAGATAAAGTCTTTACTTACTTCATCGAGCGATTTCAGAACGTCATCTGTAAGGTCTAGGTTAACCGCCTTCAGATTCTCATCAATTTGCGATTCACGGGTCGCTCCGGCGATAACGGTGCTTACCGCAGGTTGGTGCATCAACCAAGCCAGTGAGAGAGCCGTGGCAGATGTACCGATCTCCGCTGCAATTTTTGCCACCTGTTCACCCAACTCCACTCGGGCGGAGTTCACACGTCGCACAAAGTTAGGGTTCATGTCCAACTGTGATCCGCTTGGTACAGAACCTCCCGAATATTTCCCTGTTAGTATTCCTCCTGCTAAAGGAAAATAAGGAATGATTCCGATCCCCTGATCTACGCAGAACGGAATAAGTTCCCTCTCAACACTACGATCAGCTAATGAATAGCCGGGTTGAACCGAAACATACTTGATCAGATGTTGACTTTCGCTAATGGCTAAGGATTTCATCATTTGCCACGCTGAATAATTCGAGGCCCCTACGTATCTCACTTTTCCGGATGTCACTAGATCATCCAAAGCACGGAGAGTCTCGTCAAGCGAAGTCTTCGGATCAAAAACATGGATCTGATACAGGTCTATGTAGTCCGTTCGTAAGCGACGCAAACTCCCCTCGACTTCCTTTAGAATATGCTGACGCGAGGAACCTCTGGTGTTCGGACCTTCTCCTAGCTTAATACCCACTTTCGTCGCAAGGAGCACCTCATGACGCCGTCCTTCAAACGCTTCTCCGATTATCTCTTCCGACTTCGTGCCTGTATAAATATTGGCAGTGTCAATGAACGTTATCCCATTGTCAACAGCGTGATGCAGCACTCGAATCGATGTATTTTTGTCTGCGCGTCCACCGAATGCATTTGTACCCAAACCTAGCACCGAAACTTCCAATCCACTAGTCCCCAAATTCCGATATCTCATTCCAAATCCCTCCAGTTTTTTAATTTTACAAACTTTTTGTCGCAGTCTTCATAATTGCTCGGTTACTATCGAATTTCTCATATTCGATCCTCTTTCCCTGTACAACACCATTCCGATTATAAGTAATGACAGTGCTACAAGAACGCTTGGTATGATGAATATGTTCGGCGTTATTCCCTGAATGATTAGAGGTAAGAAATATCCGATTAAAGAAGCTGTCTGTGATATGAACACGTATAAGCTTGCCCCAAAGCCTGTTCGGCTTAAAAACATCCGCTGCACATATCCCATGGCAACTCCGTACAGAATCGAAACAAAGAACGAATACAACGGCTGGACGGCAAAGAAGACAGAAAGCGAGGAACTGCTCGTATATGTCAAATAAGTGGCGAGCGCGAAACAACCGCCAAGAAAAATAATCTTCTTACTACCGTAACGTGCCGCCAAATATCCGCCCAGTGTCATGAAGAACAGCTCGAATACCGCCTGTGCGCTCCATATATAGGACATTATCTCCGGCTTATCGAATAGTTTTAATACAACAAGCTGTAAATATAATCCTCGAATGGCATCAGCACAAGAGAGCATAAGCAGTGCAACCAGCATAACAAGGGAGAACGGTTCTTCTTTCACCACTTGCTTTGCTCCCGGTCCCCCCGTCGTTTCCTTATACAACAGCAACAGAACCACTAAACACACATAACCTGCCATATTCCCCCAAAGTACGCCTTTAAACGTTGCAATAAGGAAGATGTTCGCTCCAAGCAGCAGCCCCGCAAAAAATCCAATACTATAAGAGGCCCGAAGCCATATTTGGGCCATCTCCACAATGTCCCCGGCGCTATGGGAAAAATGATTTCTAGCCATGCCAAACAGCTGCCCCATTATCAATCCAGACGGTGCGACTGTTATCGTCATTCCAATGAGCGCACTCCGAAAACCAGAAGCATTCATGTAGATGGTCAACCCGATTATGCAAAAAAAGGCAGCTAATACTGGGAGTTTCTTCTTGGTTTTCAAACGGTCGCTGATCCAACCAACTGTAATCGTAATGGCTAAGTTGCAAAACAATGATACCGCGAAGACGGCAACGATCTGTACTTTAGAAAGCCCAACGCTCTCGTTGAGATATACCGCGTTCATAGGTGCTAAAATGCCTGTTCCTATACCGTAGAGAAATAACATGGTAAGCAGCGTTCTCGCTCCGGGGATTGAAACAAACTTGCGAACGTCACGAATGATATGCATGAATACCTCTCGTTATCCTATTAATATTGAACTATTATTACAAAATCATATGTTAGTGTACCAGCATCGTGACCCCTTGAAACAATGCGTTCATTGGCTTAGACGATCCCTAATCACTTCAACTGAGAATTTAAACAAGAGGGCTTTATCCGGATCTTGGAATAAAGGGGCTCCAGCAAACATTTGCAATCCAAAAGACGGTACTTGGGAAGTCGCTGATCTCGTAAGACTCTTCGGAAAATCCAAAACATCCAGGATCAGTTGAACATTACAATCCCGGGGTACGAAATGATGCGAATGCTCGAGCCAAGTCCTTCCCCATCCCGGATTTTGGCCGCTTTTTTTGCAGTAGATGACAGGTGTGAAAACGTCAATGGATTTTTTTAACAATTTGTAGTCCTGGGCGAATATTCGTGTCAAAGCCCCGTCGAATTGTTCGGGAGTCCAAGGGCACATGTAAGCACCAATTATACATTCTGGTAATTTGTTCTTTATTATCTTCGTATAATGAAGCGCAAATCCGGCTATTTTCCGGCAGTTGTGTAATGTCCATTCCTTAGCGTAATTCGATAATATTTCATCCGATGTCGTTGCATCAATGTTTGTATGATGACAAAAATCCTCGATACATGTGGAACAAAAACAGCTTTCCTGCAAATCGGGTTCCGGCTCTTCGAACCAACCTCCGTAGGTCAAATAGTCGAGCCATATGCCTCTTGGTTGAAATCTTTTCAGCCCCTCTGTCAATTGCTCCTCGATTTGGGACAGATACTCTTTTTGCGATAAGCATATGCCCTGCACCAGTTTGCCATAACGAATCGGCTTGCCGTCTTTTCCTATTGGAATAAGTTCAGGATGCTGTCCAAAATCTGCTCGAAACGTTTTAAATTCCACACAGGCATGCAGATCCCGTTTTTCACATTCTGCGAACGAATTTTCGTGAAAACTGTGAAACCACACAGCATTGACCCCATAATCCTTCACATTATCGGGCAGCTCTGCGCTACCGTAAGGACCGAACAATAAAGGTATTGTCATCGCAGCAATCTCCTTACAAGTTCAAGGTTTTTTAAAACGGCAGCTTCATATCAAATTCTTCGGCAGCATTGGATAAAGTTTCTTTATGTTTAGGATCGATAGGAATACCTGACACGGCCCAATCCCGCATACGTTGTGATTCAAGGGCACCTGGTAGTGTCGCCTGCCCATAACCGGGCATAGGCTGCATCTGACTTGTGATTCTCGTGAAAGCATCCATCTCACTTTTAAAAATATCGAGATCTGTGAACCGACTAATTTCCAGCGCAATGATCAAAGACCCCTGATTTGCTCCGGCATATTCTCGCACAGCCTTGTTTTCTTCCACCGGAATTCCTGCTAAGAATCCACCAAGCGCTTGGCACATAAAACCTAAGCCCATGCTGCGAAAAACGAGTCCTGGAGCCAAGCTGAACAACTCTGCGACATTTGGAGAATTCTCATATAAGTCATGCATTGCGCCAAAATCAAGAACCATTGCATCTTCTTTTCCCGCAGGCACAGCAAATGACATAGGTGAGCCACCGGCTGCACGCATGATCGATTGTTCGGGTTTCAAGGATAACTGATGTCCGGACGTCACGTAACCTATAAGGCCATGTTCAGCCAAAAGCCTGGAGTAAATTCCCGCGGCGCCGATATGCCCGTGATTACGGGTAACTGCTGCTGCGATCCCGTTCTTTCGGCATCGTTCAATCATCTCCTGTACTCCTCTGTAAGCGGCAAAATAACCGAGTCCGCCGTCTCCGTCTACAACAATCGTAGAGGCGGATTCATTGTAAGTGCGTGTTAAAGGATCCGGATTTATGTGTCCATCACGCATGATGCGGGCATAAGTTGCAATTTGTCTGGAACCATGACTGAAATTTCCTCGCAGGTCGTTTTTCACCAAAAGTTCCGCTAAAAAGTCTGCTTTATGTTTCGGCATGCTAGCAATTTGAGCGAGTGATGAAACAAAATCTTTCATCTTCTCCGGCTCTACTCTAGTAAACGTTTCAGGTTCAATATTCATTGTTCGACCTCGCTTCATCCTTTTCTCTCTACAACTATCATTCCATTGCGTTTTATTCGGCGAAAGCTTCATCCAACTGACGTACATGCTCATCGGAGAGCTCCCAGCCGACTGCCCCAACGTTTTCCTCCAGCTGCTCTAATCGACTCACACCTATGATTGCCGAAGATACGGCCGGACGATGGACGATCCAGTTCAAGCTGACTTGTGCAGGAGTTTTTCCCAATTCGTTTGCTATTGCCCTCAACTGCTTGACCGCGTCCTGAACCTTTCTCGCCTTTTCGGCGACTGCCGGCTCCATGTACCCGCGGCTACCTTCGGGAATAACATTCTCGTACTTTCCAGAGAGAATCCCTCCGCCTATTGGGCTGTACAGAATCATGCCAACTCCCTGATCCACGCAGAGCGGCTGCAGCTCTTTCTCCACAGCCCTGTTGATCAGGCTGTAATTCGGCTGAACGGATACAAAACTTGAGATCTTGTTGACATCGCTGACCCATAACGATTTGGTGAGGACCCATGCCGGAAAATTGGAGCATCCTATATATCTCACTTTGCCCTGACGAATCAAATCGTCATAAGCGCGAAGCGATTCATCCAACGGGGTATCCCAATCTACGCCATGAGCCTGATACAGATCGATGTAGTCTGTTCCTAGACGCCGAAGGCTATTTTCCACTTCTCTAATGATATGTTGACGGGACTGCCCTTTGTCGTTCGGATTACTCCCTACTTCTCCGTGTACTTTCGTAGCTATGACAATCTTATTTCTCATTCCCTTGACCGCTCGGCCGAGAATTTCTTCCGCTTCGCCGCCTGTATACCGATTGGCATTGTCGATTAAATTGATTCCTTTATCCACTGCGGCATGAATAATCCGTATCGAATCCTCCGGGCTCACTTTGCCCGGTTTTCCCCAACGCGGTGTCGCGCTTCCGAAGTTCCAGCATCCCAAGCTGATCCGCGATACCTTCAAGCCGGATTTCCCAAGCTTTACATATTCCATGATCTCTCACCTCTCATTAAAAATGTAAAAAATTACTTTTTTTTACAAACATGTGCATTCTGTTTTAGGAAAGATATTCATCCTTCCCAAACATATCATCTAACATTTTCAATTATAGATAGTCATTCCTGTTATGAGAAGAAGTGAAAATTTTTAAACTAAGTTACCTGAAGTTAACTGTAGCTTGAATGATATGCCTTCATAACCCCCTCTTTTTTTAATCATTGATTACAAGCACCTGCATTTCCGTTAACTGTAACCTCTACATATTGGTATAAAACAAGAAATGTAAGTGAATTTATTTTTTGGAATTCCAAAATCCACCAAAAAAAAGACGACTCATCTCCATTTTTTATGGAACGGAGCCGTCTTTTTTCTGTTCTCACACACGTTTTTTTGCCAGACTCTAATCAGACAGTTTCAATATTCGCTTTAAAATTATTATTTCCTTATGTCTAAAGCAGCAAATACATTGGCGAATCCGTCCGCGGAATACTTCAACTAATTTGCGTAAGGGGAAATATATTGGCATATTCAAAAATTTTCTTGATGTTATTCATAGGCTAGTGCAGGTTTAGTTGCAGAAACTCTTTAGCTGTCATTGCGGATTCCCCTATTAATGCGTCAATAACGAACATATCCATAAGAAATTAAATAGATAATTCATGTACAAAAACTTGTGAACATGTCAAAAGGAGCCGCCGCGGCAGCTCCTTGATATTGTGGATTTATACCTTTACGAATTTCCTTTTGGCAAGCGAAATGATCCATAATATAAGCGGGATCCCGATACCGCAAACGGGAATTACCACAAATCCCCAAAATTGTTCGAGTAATAATTCTGAAGCCACATTCGGAATCATAATTGCCACTATTAACATCCCCGGTGCGAAGAACCAAATGGATCTTCGCCATTTTTTAACATTGAACCATTGTGACATTCCGTAGCTGGTAATAAACAAATATAATGATAATTTAGCAGTCATTCCGAAAATCGCTATAAAAATGACGAATATATCGACGTTTTGAATGAAATTTAAAATATCGATAGTTCTTACAAGCATAAAATAAGCATACTGGAATTTGGCTGATACATCCGGTCCAAAAACTAACAGCACCATAATTGTGGCAATAAGAGCCATGAATCCGGCAATGCCTACGCCTAACATCGATCTCGAAAGAGCTTTTTGGGGATGTTGCATAAAAGAGACGATAATCAATAAAAAGATCGTTTCTGCGAGAAGAGCAGCAGGAGTAAGTGATCCCTTTAAAATGTTTACCCATCCGGAATCTGTATAGACAGGCAGTAATCTATGCCAATCCGCGTTACCTGAGTTTAAAATGAAACTGATAACAAACGTTAAAAAAGTAATGGGTCCCACTATTTCACAAAATCGACCGATTCCCGTAATACCTCCGGAATAGGTCAACCAAGTCATTAAAACTGCTAGGAGTACCAGAAGCATCCATACGGGTGTTGTATCGAGGAGAATAAGTTGGATAAAGTCTGCAACAGAACGTAGTATATTAGCGGCTATCACAAACCAGGCAATGAAATACGGAAGGACAATTATTCTCCCTAACCATTTGCCCAGCAGAGCTTGGCTAAATTCGACCAGCGTTTGATTGGGGTGGAGAATGCTCAAACGAACGACAAGGAAGGTTATAGCTAAACCGATGACACCCGCAACCAGCATCGAAAGCCACGCATCTTGTTTCGATATATCGATCGCTGCCAATGCCCAGATCAACGTAACGACATCAAGCGTTGCAACAATCCAAAAAATTTGCGATCCCGATAGCTTCACAAGTCATTACCACTCCTTATCGATCATATATAGTCCGAACCAGGTTTAGGGCATAATTTTCATTGACGCCTTGTTTTGGCCCGCATCTTTGCATTGAAGTTCTACTTTGACCGAAACATGAAGTTGAGGAAAGGTTTCGTTCCAATCTTGTTTCAAGGTTTTCCACTGATAAGGGTATTGTTGATGAACACTTTCACCAAACCCGAAGATGTCTGTTTTGTACTGCTTCTGAACTTTCTCGATCAGCTGTTCTATCGATTTCTGAGTCGTTTGACTTAGTTCATCTTGTATGATTTGGAGATCTTTAGATTTGGATGGATCCAAGTTCGCATCGTTTTCGATAATGGTTCCTTTTCCAGTGAGACGAATGTCAATTTGCAATTGGTTATTGACCAATTTCACACGGATACGTTTACCTAAAGACTGCACTTTTAGGGTAACGTATCCATTCCCAGGGGTGACAAAAGAAGTGATGCTAAAACCGGTTTGTCTGTCCGTTATCCAATAGGCATGGAAAGTTTCTTCCGTATTCAAGAAACCCGTCAATTTCAAGCCATCGTCTTTGTTAAAAATGGCAGAACCAATATATTCAAATTTCTTCTGTAAGGCATCTTTTCTAACCGCCGGAACAAGGGGATGCGTTCCTTGACTCCAAGCATCTGACAAAAAATTCCGGAAATAATACGGTTTCAAACCTAATGTGTTTTGTACGCGCACGAGCCCTGTAGATACAAATGGATCAAAAATCGGCTCTTCTGAAAATATGTCTTTCGCTTGACCGTCTTTCACAACCATCATCAATGAGCGCAATTCTGATTGAGGATAACGAGTAAAAATGTCGAGATAGTTGCCTAGCCCATGCTCGGCTAATGGTTGTCCGACGACGATGATCTGGCGATGCCCGAAAAACAAACTTCGCGACAGCTTTGTCTGTAATTTTTGTGACCCGTCGTAAATGTTCTTCCCACCAATAGAGCTCAGCACATGGAATTTTTTTTTCTTATTTCCACCCCCACCGTCTTGTCCGCCACCAGAACCTGAAGGTATCGCTATTAGAAGAGATGATTCAAACAGTCCCTCTTTTGTTAAATCCAGCCCTGACCCCGTAACGTATGCGAGTTGATCCGGTTCCCTAAGGTCCCAGCAGCCGGTTGTGCTCGATACGATTAGGAGCAATACGCAACAAAGTTTACCTGCTCTCTTCATGGATGATCCGCCTCATTTTTAGGTTCAGCATGTATGGCAACCTTTCGAAGCTTTCGCATCAACACATCCTTAAGTTTACGAGTGATGAGCGGAGCTACCGGGGTGAGATAAGGAGTCCCAAACGGATTTAATTGAATCAGGTGAATTAAAATCGCAATGATCCCGATCGCTGTACCAAATAGGCCAAAAATTCCGGAAAGTATCAATATAGGGAATCTAATCATCCGCAGGGGAAAACCAAATCTATACCGGGGAATGATAAATGATGAGATTCCAGCAGCCGATACGACAATGACAATAGGCGCGGAAATGATTCCGGCACGGACAGCTGCCTCCCCAATGACTAATGCCCCAACGATGCTTACGAGAGGACCAATCTGTTTGGGCAAGCGAATCCCCGCTTCCCGTAAACCTTCAAACATGATCTCCATCAAAAAGACTTCAATCAATGTCGGGAATGGTGACTTTTCCCGCAGCGATGCAATACTCAACATCATATTTGGAGGAACCATATTCGGATGAAAGTTGGTTAACGCAACATAAACAGAAGGCAATAAGACCGAAATGATGGCAAATACATAGCGAATCCATCGGTTGAAGGATACAAACAAAAATCGTTCATAATAATCATCTGGCGCCTGTAATCCATCCCAAAACGTCATTGGAACAATAAGTGCATGTGGGCTTCCATTGGTTAGTACGGACACCTTTCCGTCAAGCATTCCGGCAGCAACAACGTCAGGGCGCTCACTGGTCAGCATTTGCGGAAAGGGAGAAAAGGAAGTATCTTCAATGAATTCCTCGATATACCCCGATTCCAGAATTCCATCGATTTCTATTTGATTTATTCTTTCACGAACTTCATTCAGAATGGACATCGAAACAACGCCTTCGATATAAGCAACGACTACATCGGTCTTCGTCAGCGTTCCGATTTGTAGTGATTCCATTTTCAGCTTCGGTGTTGTAATTATCCTGCGCAGCATCGTGGTATTCGTTCGCAGGTTCTCCGTAAAACTTTCTCTCGATCCGCGAAGGGTTGTTTCATTAGCAGGCTCTTCTATGGCTCGGGTCTCAAATTTTGAGACAGCGGCTAGAAGGGCAGTGTGTTCACCATCGGCCAAAATAGCCAAATTTCCCTTTAAAATGTGATCCGTTATAACTCCAAAGCTGGATAATTTCTTGGTTTGTATAACGGAAACGAACGCTTGCTCGCACATTTGTTCGAGACTCTCTATTGTCCCAAGACCTTGAGGCAGCCCTTCGTACATTAATGGTTTTAGAACGTTTGCAGTGATGAGATCTGTATCGATCATACCGTCAACGTAGATCAACAGCAGCTTGATTTGGCCTTGAATCGTGATTTCACGAAAGATAATGTCCGAACAATTTTGAAACATGTGTTTAAAGGTTTGCTCATTATCTAAAATGTTTTTTCCAATATTATTATTCCAATTTTCGATGGATTGGTTGTTATTGGTTATAGGCTTGTTTTTCCATAACTTTGATTTTCCAAACCAATCCATGATTGTACTCCGCCTCGTGTTGAAGTTTTAAGGTATTATTCCCAATTTTATTAGAGCTATACTTTTGTGAGATTCTCCCTTTCTCGGACAAACCCAACATACCGAGGCGCTCCTTTTTTGACAAAGGCTATTTCTTAGCCCTAACAGAAATGTTTACTTCAACGACAAGTAGACTGGCGCGGCAGTCTGTTTTATTTCTATCGCTCTTCGTTAGTGCTTAATAACCCCTTCGTGTATGTATTAAACATTCTCCTTCTTGGAAATATATAGTTCATGAATCATTTTGTTCATTTAGGTGAGGTAGCCAAATGTTTAATCAAATTATTCAATGGTCTGTTATTGTTCTTTCTTTAATTATTTTAATCATAACCTTAAAGAAATCACTTATCGGAGATTGTTTATACGTATATCTAATCACCGTATTTTTTAGCAGTTTTATTCCCGTAATTCTAATTGAACAGCATTATTACGAACATCCCGTCCGATTTCTCAGTCAATACTTTTCATCAGCGGTTTTGTTCGATTATCTTGCATTCCCAACGTTAAATGTGCTCTTCAACCTAACAACGAAACGTTCGAAGCTTATCCGGGTATTGGTACAGGCATTTTTATATAGTTCTCTAATGACAACAGTGGAATTCATTTTAGAAAGGTATACCGAATTAATTAAATATTACAGTTGGACCTGGATGCACTCTTTTGTAACCTTTATTGCATTTTTTTTGTTCGTGAGACTTTTAATGTCCCTCATCCGAACAGCGGATGAAAGAGTAAGGAGCAGAGGAGTGGGGTGAATCAGTCAAACCCATTTGGAGTGGAATTTCTGGAATTTATTGGTTGTTAGAGGCGGACGAACTTTCACGAAAGGTGAGATCGAAAGGTACCATAAATCCTTCAATATCATAATAAAAACCCTTCCAAGTATAAGTTACCTCTAGCTTTGCTAGAATTGGGAGGGTTTAATCTTTATTGCTTATGCACTGTCGTTCTCCGTTAGTTTAGTTCGCCAACATACAGTGTACATTAAGAGACCACCTTATTAAAAACAAACTTTACTATTAACATATAATAGATCTGTTTCTTGTTGAAATAAGCGGAAAATTTTTGTGCGTTCATATATATATCGTAATTTCACAATCAACATCGATTTGATCTTGATTTTTTGTATTCGTATTACAATTCTGTTTATTACTGAGTATTCCAAGGCTATCACCTGGCACAAACGAGTAGTTAGATCCTGCATGTATTTTGGTATTGCTTATTATGAAGATACATGTGGCATCACCTATCAGATTGCTTAAACTTCATAATAAGAGCGCCTCTTTGATGGTGTTGGGTTAAACTCTTTGACAAACCCATCATACCGAGGCGCTCCTTTTCTTTCAAAGTCCAATTCTTAGGACTAACAGGAATGATTAGTTTAACCCGCCCATCGGGTGTGGCACATACGACTATTCCAGGCACGCGACTTCATCGGGCGTCAGTTTCAAAATTACTCCTCTTCTTAGTACGGTAATACAATTTGAAACGGCATACCAAAATCGTTATATTTACCAGCGATAATACAAAAAGCCATATAATTAGAGATGGCATGGTAGTCCATAGTCCGAACCAAGGTAAAACTCGCCCAGCGCCAATAAATGTAGTTAGTGGTGACAGAAACAAGAGAATCAAGATAGGAAGCAGTCTCCCGACCGATGAAAAAATCAATTTTCCGGCCGTGATGCCCTTTTTGCTCATATTGATACGAAAGTGTGTATATAAACCCCAATAAAATGTCGTAATCACCAGCAGAATCATAACCCTCTCCATATTTCTGCCGTTAACAATAGAAGTTTCGGACTTTTCGCCCTTTATAATCCGTGCGATCCCGTCAACAAAAGCTGAATAATCGACAAAAGCGTTTAAACCGGAGTTAAACATCATCGTGATGCCCAACTGCTGATCCAAATATATCGTTTCTTCCGCCTTATACGTCCAGAAAATTCCACTATGGGAAATCGTCCTGCCCCCATGTTCATCCTCATCTGCAAGCCACCCCATTCCATACGGGCCGCTCTGTCCGGCTTTATGGTATTGCTCCATCAGCTCTGGGGCTAGAAGACGGCCATTATATTGGGCAAGCATCCATTTTGTCATGTCTTCTGCAGTTGACATAATACCGGCGGGACCGTCAATAAACCAGAAGGGTTCGGCTTGGTTTACAGGATAGCCAAATAATAGATAGTGTCCCCGCGGAATGGCAGGATTCTCATTGATTTGCTGTGTGGTACTGACGTTGAAGGTATGGTCCATCCCTAAAGGCTCAAATATATTCTTTTCCAGGTAAGCAGAGAAGCTCTGTCCGCTTACTT
This sequence comes from Paenibacillus sp. JT22N1, assembly GCF_059692155.1. Taxonomy (NCBI): domain Bacteria; kingdom Bacillati; phylum Bacillota; class Bacilli; order Caryophanales; family Paenibacillaceae; genus Paenibacillus; species Paenibacillus sp. JT22N1. Next base: position 18,059 of record NZ_JCAUAW010000038.1, on the reverse strand, counting down.
TCTCCACAAGAAGAGCCAAATATTGATAGTTAGGATTGTGGTAGCTAAAGGCTGTTCCAGGATCAATGGCAAGCTTAACCGTGTTCAACGATTGGTTAATCTCTTGCAGCGATTGATATTGAGGGGAATTTGTCATGTCGGGATTCACTTTGTCATTAAGACCGCTTGTCTGATTCAGCAAATTCCGGACCGTAATATCGCGAACACGTTCGTCCTCAGGCGAGAGGTCGGAAAAGTAAGATGTGTATGGCGCATCAAGGTCGATTAGTCCTTTTTCCACCATCTGCAGGACGGCTAGTGCCGTAAATGATTTGCTTAATGAAGCAATGGGAAAGGGGCTACTGCCGGTGATATCGCGACCATCTGAAAATGCACCGTAACCTTGAGCATAGAACAACTCTTCGTTATTGGCTATTGCAAGAGCCGCGCCCTTAATATGATTGACTTTCATGTTTTTTATGACGTAGTCATCAATTTCATGCTGTATTTCAGTTTTGTTTCGGACTTCAATTGCGGAAACAGGTTTAGCCAAGATTGTCAACATCAATAGTAAACAACTCAAGCACAGACATATTTTCTTTTGCACTATTGTCATAGTAGCACCCCTTAATCACATGATAAGGAAATGCTAATGGATAATTTTCAACTATTTATCAACCCCATAAAGAAACTTGCTGTTACGTTTCCGCCACCATCGAAGCCGTTTTCTACATGCAGACTCCCCTCATGCTTTTCGCACAGTACTTTGCTTATATAAAGTCCCAGTCCATGATGCGCATTCGCATCCCATACCTCTCCGCGATAAAAAGGAAGCACGGCCTTTTGAAGCGCTACGTCAGAAAAACCGGCGCCGTCATCCGTGACTGTTATGGAAAAAAAGCCCTTGCAGACATTATAATTAATACTCACATGGCCGGCAGCATAACGCGCTCCATTAGCTATCAAATTCTCAAAAACCTGCATCACCAAATGTATATCGACAGCTATTTTTTTCGAATCCGCAGCAATGGACGAGCCGAAAGTCTTGCCAAATTGTCCGGTTATTTGTCGGGCGATGTCATTCAGCAAGGAGGTCAGAAGATCCATTTCAACCGCATGGCTGTGTACCGGCATGTCCTCCAGCTTCTGAATCGAATTCATGGCCTCAGTGTAACTTTCAAGACGTACAATATGGACTTTCATGGTTTGAATCGTGTCCAGAATTTTTTCCTCGGATAAGTTGTTTTGGGGCAGATAGGTGGTCAGAAACTCGGAATATCCTTTCAGGACAGATAAGGGCGTCCTTAGGTCATGGGCAAAAATAGCATTAAGTTGTTTGCGTTCCTCAACCGATCGCCAAAGAGCTTTATAATTTTTTTCCAATTGTCCGCGCATTTTTTCAAATACACGGCATAGCTCGCCCATCTCATCCTTGCCATCATAAGAAATATGAAACCCCAAATCATTCGCCGATATTTTCTCCGATGCCTTCATCAGTATTTCAAGCGGCTTTTTCAGTTTCCATCTATAAAAGAGGCTGGCCATCAGGACAATACCGCCGGCAACAGTAAACAGCACCATCGCAACGAGGGAAGGTAACACCCAATCGTTTACGGAAGAATGGTCGGCAAATCGTAGCCGTATGCTTTCCGCCCATCTAAACTCTAATACGATGACGACTAGAACGGTGATGAGCGTAAGACAGCATAAAAAGATGAATGATTGCAGCAAGGTCATATGCTTCAGTCGCATCCAGCTTATGATTTTCGCCATTTGTATCCTACTCCCCAGACGGTTTCTATCCTGTTTTCACAGCCATGCTCTTTCAATTTGAAACGAATTCGCCTGATATGTTCCGCTATCACGGTGCTGTCGCCTTCATCGTCCAAGCCCCATACTTTTTCATAAATCCGCTCTTTATCAAACACCATTCCGGGATGTGTCGACAACAGCTCTATAATATCGAACTCCTTTTTAGCCATGGAAATTTGCACGTCATGGAAGTAAAGCGCACGAGCCGAATAATCTATGACCAAATCTTCACTAAACTTTATCGACGTTTTATTTTGACTGCGCATTTCCCTGCGTAAATGCGCCTCTACCCTTGCGCCCAGTTCATGGATACTGAATGGCTTTAGAATATAATCATCCCCTCCAGCCCGAAACCCAGATATTTTATCCGCATCCTCAACGCGGGCTGTTAGAAATAAAATAGGGCAGGACACAAAGCATCGGATTTTCCTGCATAATTCAAGACCATTAAGTTCAGGCATATTGATATCCAGCAAAACAAGGTCCGGTTGATTTTCAATTTGTCGCAACGCCTCATTGCCGTTCTTCGCCGTCATAACGAAATACCCATTAATTTCAAAGTAGTCCGTCAACAGTTTTCGAAGATCGGCTTCATCATCTATGATCAATATCTTTTTCATATGGCATACCCTGCTCCCATTTCAAATCATCTATATCCAGCATAACAAAAATCGTTTGCCATCCCAAGCGATGTATAACGGAGCCTACTCCGATTGTTTCGCGGGGACCCCGATGTTCGAGCTACGCTTCCCCCTGCTTCGAACCCCTGACCTCATCGCTGTCAGCGATGCGACTCACAGCTGAGCTAGTTCCCGTACCCTAAATTTGTTGCAGGTAGCTGAGTTAAGCCTCATCTATTCACTAACCTGCCCGTTAACGGAATAGGCTGCCCAGTGAATCGGCGGCAGCCTAGACTGTTCTATATTATGGAGCTATCGTTCTCCGTTAGTGCAAAGATTTTTGAAAAAAGTGGCTATACAGTCCTTTGTTTTCATATAGACTTCTTCCCAAATATCATGTTTACCGTCCGGAATAATGGTTAATTTTCCTTTGCACTTGCATAGAAACCCTCGTACAACTAAACACGCCTTTGAAGCTTGACACTACATTCTGACGTTGTCGCAGTGACGTACTCCATATAATTCACAGAGCCGTTAAAGTTCAAATAAGCTTCATAACGCATGCGGATTGCGGGTAAAGTAATCAAATTCAGAACATTTTCCTTTGGAACCCACCTACACTCGCTCGTTTCATCAGAAGTAGCTAATTCTCCACCCACAGCTTTGCATACAAAATCAAACATGACCTTCGTAGGAACATCAGTCACACCATCATACCACTTATGAATCGCTGTATTGGAAACAACACTAATTAAATGGCTAACAGTGGCGTCTATTCCACTTTCCTCTTTGATTTCACGAATCACGCCATCAATCAGGTTTTCTCCAACTTCTGTTATCCCACCAGGATACACCCAACCATCGTCATGGGCTTTTACTAATAGGATATTTCCATTTCCATCTTCTACAATTCCGCCTGCCGATACAATATGTGTCGGAAATGCCAATTCACGACCTCCTTATACGGTAAAGTTTTATATTTATTCCACATGGTTCCTGTACTTTCCTGCCGATCGTATTATAGCTTAATGAGGCTGCCACTCGTTTTCGCGGCGGCAGCCTCAATTTGTAGTTTATTGAACTAACGTTCTCCCGTTAGCGCAACGACTTGTATGCCGTCATCATTATCATTTTTGAACTCGATCAGTAATATTGCATTGTTTTCAATGATTAATGCACAAGCGCGAAGTCTTATCTTTTCCATTCTCTATCACACCCTATTAAGTATATTGCGTTCTACTGCCAGTTAGGGGAAAGGTGCCTGCAGCAATGAATGTCAGCGATGGATCGGTTCCATCGCCGCGCTATTGTCTTTCGATAGTTGAGTCTCCAGTGCAAATCAGAGTAGCAATATGGTGATTAGCTCGTCTCCTAGGATTTCGCCGTTGTCACGAAATCCGAAGCTTTCATAAAGCTTTTTGGCGTGCAAGTTATCTACCTTATAAGAAATCCAGCAGTATTGTGCAGGCCCGGCTGGAAAGGTGCGGATAAATTCCAAGATTTTTTTCATGGCTTCCCGACCGTAGCCCCGGTTCTGGTGGTGCTTGTCAATCATCAGTCGCAAGATGCAATAGCTGTCGTGTACGATTGACGGGAGGTCGTATCCGATGATTCCAAAAGTCAACATAACAAAACCGACCGGCTGCCCATCCGAGTAAATGGCAAAACGGAAATGGATGTCCCCCATTGGTTGCAAGGACATAGCATGATGCCGCGCTTGACAGATTGGACGCAACGAAGCGCCGTTGTTCTTCTGATACTTCTAAGTTAAATATGGCGAGCCGGTTTTCCAAGGTAATTTTTCGGAGCGTAATCATGCTGGTATTCTCCCTTCATCCCTCATCGTTTTGCGCCGCGGTCGCATAAATAACATACAGTTTTCACCAAAAAATTAATAGACTTATGTTGATTTTTTTTATATACTATCATTTATCCATGGCTTTTTTAGGGGTATCCTTTTTGGCATTTTGGCAATTAGTTAATCGGCACAATTATGTGCCGATTTTATTTTTTTGTTAATGTAATCTGCCCGTCCCTCAACAGGCTACAGGGCTGCAATCAACTTACACAGATTAATTTGATGAGAAGTGAACAGGTTCACATCTTTTCGATCCATTTCGGCTATGGCAATAATACTTTATTCTTGTCCATAAAATAAAAAAACCGCGCTGCACGTGGATCTCTATAGAAATATGTTCTTGTCCTCTTACAGCTTGTGACAGATGACAAGAATTTGTTCCGATAAATGACAAGTATCTGTTCCGATTCCCCGCCTCTGGATTTTTTTAGTTATGTTCATTCTGCTTCTTCTAAATTATGTAAGAACCCCATAAAAGCTTTTGGTCGAAATAAAAAATGCAGCCCCAATTTTTATTGGGGCTGCATGATCAACAGTATCCTATTCATCGCTAAATTTCGCGGCATAAGCGCCATAACCTCTTTTTTCAAGATCCGCTTTTGGAATGAATTCCATGGCTGCAGAATTCATGCAGAATCGCATTCCCGTTGGTTGAGGTCCGTCTTTGAACACGTGGCCCAGGAAGGAATCCGCATGCCGGCTTCTGACTTCGGTCCCCAAAAATAATCCTTTGTGGTTAAGCACAACGTTGTTTGACTCCAGTGGTTTTGTAAAACTTGGCCAGCCTGTACGGGGATCGTATTTGTCCTTCGAGCTAAACAACGGCTCGCCCGATACGATATCTACGTAAATACCCTCATCTTCATTATCCCAGTATTCGTTACCAAACGGCTGCTCATCCATGCCATGCTGAGTAACGTTATACTGGAGTGTATTCAGCGTCTTCAACTTTTCTTCTTTGTTAAAATCTTCATTTGCACCTTGCTCTGATCTAATTTTCACTTCGCGAACACTCCCCTACTTTTTTTTCAAAAAAGAAACCGCGACCGGAGGTGAACTCGCTTACCTTGTACTTTCTTGTTAAGCGGACTTTTTGGTAATAGTTGTAAGTTCTGCTTCGGTAACATACACATGAAACAGACGGATGGCATTCTTTCAAAAACCATGCCGGATGAAAATCCCGTCTGAGTTGGACTTGTCAAGTTTTGAAGCTGAAGCGATATATCCGATTAGAGCAGCTACAACGGATACCCCTAAATAACCCCACAATACCATATTATTCTTTTTGTTTTCCGAGAAGAAAAAAAGGGTTGCCCCACAGGTCAACCTTTTGACCTTATGTGACAACCTCTTCTAGATTAGTCTAGTACTACTGTCATATGCTCTTTCGTAACTGCCCAGTGGGAAGTAGCCCAGTATTTGGCTTTATCCTTGATGAAAATCATTTGCGGGGATTCGTGTTTAACATTCAAATCCTCGGTAATCTTGTTTGACACCGGACGTGATTCGAGAACTTTGACAAGCGTGTAATCTATCTCTTGATTCGGGGTACTCTTCAAATAATCTTCATATTCACGAAGCGCGTTAGCGCTAATCGGGCATGTCGTACTATGTTTCAGAATAACCTGTCCGCGTTCTGTCGACTTGTCCACTATTTCATTCCACTCGTCCAGCGAAGTAATTTCATTCCATTTCATTTAAATATGCTCCTTTGTTAATTCAGCTTTAACTATTCTTTCGTGTTTACCGGGACAACAACATTTTTTTTGTAAATGGAGTTGGCAGCCCGATCGAGAAAATCGTTCAGCTCTTTCGCTTTCGTTCGAAAGATCGAATACAGCCTAGGCCAGTCAGAATGGATAGACTACCTTTCCGTGAGGGAAACTCTTGTCCTTAATGCACGCCGCCGGATGCGCTGATTCTCTCACCCGTCAGCCATGCGGCGTCATCTGAGGCGAGGAAGACCACTGTCGGGGCTATATCTTCCGGTTTCCCAAACCGGCCGCCAAGCGGCGTAGCCTCAGCAAGAGCCCTTCCGGCCTCGCTGGCGACGAAACCGGCGTTGCCTTCCGTATCCGTAAAGCCCGGGGCAACGATATTGACGCGGATATTACGCGGACCGAGCTCCTTCGCGAGTGCCATCGTCATCGTATCTACCGCACCTTTACTCGAAGCGTAAAGCATGGTAGTCGGAACCGGGTTCTTGGTTGCGATCGTGCCGATATTGATAATGCTTCCGCCTTCTGCAGGGAAATGTTTCAACGCTTGCTGCGTGGTCAGAATCGGCCCAAGCACGTTAATGTTATACTGGCGATGGAACAACTCCTCCGTCACTTCCTCTAATGGCTGGAACTCGAAGATGCCGGCATTGTTGACCAGGATGTTCGGCGTACCAAGAGCATTTTTCGTCTCCTCGAACAGCCGCTCGACGTCCGCCGCTTTGGACATATCGCCCTGAACCGCGATTGCTCTGCCCCCTCCTTTGGTAATTTCTGTTACAACACGGTCCGCCCCTTGCCTGCTGGAGGAATAATTGACGGCGACGGCCGCACCGGCCTCCGCCAATCCCTTTGCGATGCCGGCACCGATTCCCTTCGAAGCGCCCGTTACTATTGCCACTTTACCTGTTAAATTTGCCATGTTTTATATTCTCCCTCTCATAATTAAAAAAATATGTTTTTTGAACTTTTTCCGTTTTAAAAAAACGACCAATTATCCATGTAATACAGGAATTGCCTCGTAACGGCTCAATGGATGCCGCCGGAAGCGTTGATTCTCTCGCCTGTCAGCAATGCGGCATAAGAAGAAGCGATTGTACTTTTTTTCTATTCAACGAAAGATTATTGTGACAATACTCTTTTATAGGTGGAGAAGACTCCGGCGTGCAATCCTTCATGGTACAGGTTGTAACGCAGCGATTGCTCAGGAGTTACCAGAGGGAGTCCCGTGGAAGTATTAATCGCATCTACACTTTCGTTCAAGCGGTCCATCGGATACTGCTTGCGGATTCTGTCCAGTTGTTCTGTCAAGAGGATTTTCAGTTCTGGCAATGTCGGTTTTGGAAGGGAAGCAGGGTAATCCAACGGTCCCTTACCTGATCCGAACCGTTCAACAAACCCTTCCGGCAGATTCATCGAAAGATTCAGTTGCGACAGCGTCAAGTGCTCTGTAACGAAATAGATATGACCAAGTTGCCAACGGATATTATTGCGGCAACCAGCGGGAATACGATCCGCGAGTTCCTCAGTCAGGCCTTCCATTGCTAGCAGCGTTTGTGCTCTAATAATGCCCAAGTCTTCGAAAATCGTTGTTTTCATTTTATCGACTCCTTTATTGTTTATAGTTTAGTGTGCTGCCAAAACTGTGCACCGATTCATCTCGCTTTTACCACGAAAGTAACTATCTATTTTTAATCGCGACGGCTTGCATGTAACTTTCTTAGGCATGTTTTGGATGTTATTGCGATTTGTGACGCGCCCGAAATCTGATATTCCCGCGACAACCGTTTCGGTTATCACAAGCGGGTTTTTAAATAGAAGATTACTCCCGGTCGTTTTGAAATGTATCTAGAACATACGATCCGCGATTTCTGCCTTCTCTTTGGCCACCAAAGTGACCGCGATTAATTTAAAGATGGCGATTTTGCATCCTAGCAAGGAACGTACCGATCCAAATGAGTCCGCCAACGGCCGATCATAATAGCCCGGTACATTTCTGGCGCGGCGACGTACTCGGTATAAACAGCGCTCGCCCCCATGCTAGGAAAGCGAACCATGCCGAAAACTTCATCCGACGGAGAAGCCTTGTCCACCCGTGGCTACCGCCTCGACGACGCCCGAACGTCCAACCCCAGAATGAAGGGAAAGGACACCGCCGGCTGCCAATCAGGAGGAAGATCCTTATACGCCTCACGCAGGTACCGGTTGGGGGGGTGATGCCAACCGCGTGAACAAGGACAAGCACCTCACCTGGCTTCAGCTCGGGAAGCTGCGCCTCCTCGTAACGCAGTACCTCAGGGCTGCTAAATTCATGCAAACGAATCGCCTTCATTGTATCTGTAGAAATCTTGCTTTCTCCTTACATGCAGATGAGTTATACTTACCAGAGCAGTGCTCCACATAAAAGGATCACTGTTCCGTTTATGATTATACGGAGCACCGCTCCAGTTGTCAAGGAGGAAAAATATGCGAGCCGATGCGAAGAAAAACTATGAGCACATACTGGCAGTCGCGAAAGTGGTTGTAACCCAGCACGGCGCCGATGCATCGCTGCGTGATATCGCTCGTAGAGCTGGCGTAGGGCTCGGCACATTGTATCGTCATTTCCCGACCAGAGAAGCGCTGCTAGATGCATTACTCCGCGCAGGCTTCGACGAGCTGACGGCAAAGGCACGTGAGCTCGAAACTGCGAGTCCACCCGATGATGCACTTGTGTCGTGGCTACACGATGTCGTTACATTCACGGGTAACTATCAAGGGGTTGTGGCAGCTATGATTGCAGCCATCGAGGACACGGATTCCGCACTCCATGCTTCGTGCGTCACGTTGCGAACGGCAGGCGCGCGGCTTCTCACTCGCACTCAGGCCGAGGGTCTTGCGCGTGCCGACATGAATGGTGATGACTTGTTCTCGCTAGCTGCTGCGCTCGCGTGGCTCGGTGACCAGCCCTCATCCGCGCCACGAGCTGAGCATCTCTTCAGTATTATCGCGAGTGCGATCATAACGAATCGAGCGAGCGAACGATCAAGCCATTTGTAATCCGGAGAAAGAACTGGCTGATAGCCAACATACCGCGGGGCGCAAAAGCGAGTGCGACGATCTATAGCGTAATCGAGACAGCGAAGGTGAAAATACAACGACTTCAATTACCTCTTCGAGCAGTTGTCGCAGCTCTCCGGTCCGCTGGATGCGGAAATACTGGAATTGTTCCTGCCCTGGTCAGCCTCGCTCCCCGCCGATTTTCGGATGAAGCAGAATCCATAGAAGTACATCCCAAGTCCGCTCCCGCCGCTAGGTGGGGGCTATTTGACGCTCACCACAAACAAAGCGACTCCACAACACTCAAAAATCAGCGTACAAACGCTCTGGACATTTTCCTGAAACTACTTTGACCTATGTGCTTTCCCGACAAAAGGACACCCGTTATCTTTCATTACATATTTTTACATATATATTTAAAGGTGGTATCAGAAACGCTGGTACTGCCCCTTATTGCGGGAAATGTTCCCGCCGGATGCGTTGATGCGTTCGCCCGTCAACCATAGACCTCGTCGGAAGCTACGAACACGACGACAGGCGCGATATATTTTCCGGTTGGCCGAAACGGCTTCCAAGTGGTGTGTCGGCTACCAGCAATTTGCCGTTGTCGCTTCCTCCGCGGGGAAGAATTTCAGCACCTGCTAGGCGGTCTAAATCGTTCCCAATACGTTGGTGTTGTACTCCCTGTGGAATTCTTCCACCGTTATATCCACTACCGGTTCAAATTTAAAGACACAGGCGTTATTCACGAGAAATCTGGGTTCGAAGCCCCTGATTCGTTTCCTCAAAAAGGCGCTGGACATCGGCGATCGGCGATATTGGATTTATCGCCTTGAATCGCAATCGCTTTGCCGCCATTTGCGGCGATTTCTAAATATATTGTCATTTATCGGTAGATGTTTCTGACAATAGACAACAAGAAGCCGGCATCTTTGGGATACCGGCCTTTTATTTTAATTACGTAAAATAATAATTTGGCGAATTTAGTTTCCAGGCATCTCGCCTACGTCTCACTCACACATTTCTCTCATCCCGGCGAAATAATGTAGATTTAGGGCAGGACCCGATCGATGATGAAGGCGATCGCATCATTCAAATCTAACGGATGACGCAGAATGATACTGAGCCACAAAACGGCTCCGATAGTTGCGATTGAGAGGAAAACTGTAGTCTCTTTGCCGTTGTAGGTGCCGAATTTTCGCATCGCATAACCGACTCCGATGGTTAAGGCATAGACGGCGACCAAAATCGTCATGCAGAGCCGTCCTTCTTCATCCGCCGACCGTTATTTCTCCATTTGGCCGAGACGATGAAGAGGATGGGAAGAGCCACGGCGAATAAGAAGTAGTATTCGAACAAATATTTTTTTATCCAATCGAGATTTTCGATGTTATTCATAAACAGCATCGAATACGCAGAAATGACCCACACCATCGGATAAATGACGCTGTTTCGCTTCTCAATTTTGAACAGCTGGCAGACGCCCAAAACAGCGCAATAGAATAGTATGCACAGCTTAATACATACTACCAGCACAATATTCACAGCCAGAATCGCTTCCAAATGCTCGATGAAGCCGGTAAATCTCATTTCGCGGAACATCGAAAAGATTGGGTAAACCAATTGTTGGCCGCGATACACGCCTAGAACCCCAATCGAAATAAAAACGCAAGCGGTCAACATTGCGCCGGCAACAGCGATTCCCGTAATAAACGCGATTTTCACTTTCCTCTGTACGAATGGAATAAGCATCAAGAACGCCACCGTCTCCATAAAGGGGAACGCCAACACGTATCGGGTTTGAATAACGACGTCGCTCAGCTGGAAAGGGTAGACGACGTGAAAATAGCGCCACTTCCACTCCCTCAGCATTATGACTATCGGAACCCAGAACGCTGAATAGAGGTAAGGCACCAGAAGTTCGTTCACCAAGGCGATTGATTCGATCCCCTTCGACACGGCGTACGCACTGACGAGCAATATCATGATATGGAATACAGAAATAGGTGTGAGCGGCATGAGATTAATATGCATGAAATCGCCAAGATTGTGGGTTACCCACGATGCGATTTGGATGAAAAAGACGATATACAGTAACGAGACGAGGCCGCCGGCCCACTTGCCGAATGCCTGCAAAGCGATCTCGACAAGTGTCTTTCCTGGATACAGCTTGGCAAGGTACAAGTAGCCGAAAGCAAGCACCAGCCCATACAAGGTTGCCCAAATGACGACAACCCAACCGTATTGTTTTGCGCTCGCGATGATCGGGCCGGGGAGCAAAATAAACGCAGTACCGATGACATAGATTTGCGTCAACAAGTGAAACTGCCACGCGCTGAGCCGGTCGGATTCCATATGCTCTTCATCCCTCCTTGCCTTCCTTGGTATAGGGATCATTCTTGTTGCCGGTCGTCGTAACGTCAGATGTGACCGAGAAATTCACCGACGTCCGCCGCCATGAATCCGAAGTAGCCCCTTCATCCTGCAAGCCCAACAGATCCCAGTTCTTTAGCCTTCCCAACACAACCATCTTCTCCGCTTTGTCCGCTACGACGCGATTAAACGCCTTTTCGATCTTGTGTACGTTTTGTAACGTTAATTTGGTATTTTGTTGGTTGTTCAATATGCGAAGATCAGCATGAATGAGGATGTTGAGATGGTTGGCGGATCGGTCCCATTTCCGTTTCACTTGGACATTATTCGTCTCGACGTCGACGTAACTTCCGTCTACTTTAACCGTTTCTGTGAATTTCCGATATTTCGTGTTTAGGATGTGATAATAGTATTTATTCTGACTGTCCAAGCGTCCCTCCATGCGTCCTTTGAAGAACACCGCGCTGTCCTCAAAAAAGGACGGCGCTTGTTTGCTGACGTCAATTTGCTCTATTCTCTCGGTAGTTTCCGCCGGTTTGCCGCGGTAGTGGATCATTGGTATGAGTGTCGGCAATCGGAATTCCATACCTGTCACGATGTCTTTGACACGGATCGGCTCTACACCCCCCGCAAATGACCCCCGCGAAAGAACGCGAACAAGCGAGGTGGCATGGCGCCCGGGCACCTTTTCGAGTGTCGTAAAGCTGTTCATTACGGCCTGTAGAGGGGAATCCGTCACAAACAGATAAGCGTTCATGCGCCATTCGGGAGTCGTTTCCAAGTAGTTGAGAATATCAATGATTCCCTGACGGGCCACCTCTTCGGATAATATATAGCAATGCAAATGTGAGGTGAAAAGCAGACGCGGCATCATCGTGCTCGATTTCTGAATGAACCGGCCCAAGCTATATTCCTTGAAACGATACGTGTAAACCGATGCCTTGGATCCGCCACCTTGCCTGGAGGAGAGAGCCGGAGGGTTGATTACTTGGTAATAAGCAATATACATGCCAGTCGATGGTTCTCGGTCGATGCCGATTGAGGTGACGATTGCCAGTTCGTTGATTTCCTTCTTGTCCCAGCAACCTGGACAGAGAAGTAAGGCGACTAGTAAGCTCAAGAGCAATAATTTTCGCAATGTTCGCCCCCTCCCCTATTTTTTCCTAGAGAACATCTGAGGTTTTCGTTTCATCCAGAACCGAGGAACGCGCAGGATAGTGTCTTTGAAGTCTGACAGCATCAAAGGCGCAATGGGAGACATGTACTTCACACCGAAGGAACGCAATGAGACTAGATGGATCAAAACAAACAATGTTCCGCACAGAATACCGTATAATCCCATAAAGCCGGCCAGGAACATGAACACGAACTGGAGGACCCGCTGCGCAATGCCAAAGCCGTAAATTGGCGACACGAAATTGGAGATGGCCGTGATCGAAACGACGATAACCATAGCCGCGGAGACGAGTCCTGCTTCGACCGTGGTCATGCCGAGTACTAGCGCGCCGACGATGGAGATCGATTGACCGGCAATCCGAGGCATCCGCAAACCGGCTTCACGCAAAATCTCGAACGTGACCATCATGATCATTGCTTCTAGGAACGCGGGGAAAGGCACAGCTTCCCGCTGCGCGGCCAGGTTGATCAAGAGCGAAGTCGGTAGTAGCTCCTGGTGGAATGTGACCACCGCAATGTATAAAGGAGGGATAAAGATCGAGAGCATGAAAGCGAACATTCGCAACCATCGCGAAAGTGTGGCGATATCCGGCCTCTGGTAGTAATCTTCTGGTGAGGAGAAGAGTTGGAAAAATGTCACTGGACCGATCAATGCAATCGGAGTGCCGTCGGTGAGAAGCGCTACTTGCCCGTCCAACAGTTTGCCAGTCACCGCGTCCGGCCGTTCTGTCCCGATGAGTTGCGGGAACGGTGAAAACGTCTTGTCTTGGATCCAATCTTCCATATAAGAGCTTTCCAGAATGCTGTCAGCCTGGATGGCCTGCAGCCGACGACGGAATTCTTCTACGACGTCAGTGGGGGCTACGTCGGGCAAATAGGTCAAATACACTTTGGTCTGCGTCTTAGTTCCAATGGTCATCTGTTCAAAAACTAAATGTTCACTTTTGAGCCGTTTACGGATGAGAGCCACGTTCCGACCGATGTCTTCGACGAATCCTTCCCGTGGTCCGCGTACTGTGGCTTCCGACTGAGGCTCGGTTACACTGCGATAGTCACTACGTTTGACGTCAAAGCTTAGGAAACGGTTAACTTGCATTGGAATCAGCAGGCACTGGCCCTCCAGCAGCAGGCGGACGCCCTCATCGGCATCTGTCCATTCCTTGTTTTGGACGAAGGGGATGTGGCGATGAAACCAGCCCAGGTCGTCCAGATCGTATTCCTCTTCCTCTTCGATTGGAACGGCGGCAAGCATGGGTTTCACGACAAACTCATCTACGAGAGCCGATTCCACAATCGAGGATAGATAGAGGCAGGTGAAAGCCGAAGATCCACGGAGAGGGAACGGCCGAATGACGAAGTCAATGGCCCCCTTCATACGATTTCGGATTTGCTCCTGCATCGGCTCGGTAACGGAAAGTTTATGCACTGTTGAACCCTCCATCATTGGTTATTGTGTACAACCATTAGAAAAATATACCACTGGAGCCAGCCCAGATCGTATTCCCTCGAATGACGAAATCAGGGGCCCCCTGCATACGATTTCGGATTTACTCCTGCACCGGCTCGGTAACGGAAAGTTTATGCACTGTTGAACCCTTCATCATTAGTTTTAGTTATTGTGTATAAACATTAGAAAAATATACCACTGAAGCCAGCCCAGATCGTATTCCTCTTCCTCTTCGATTGGAACGGCGGCAAGCGCTACGGATCTCCAAGGCACCATGCTATAACGAGCGATTAGAAAAGTATGGGATGATGGGATGATAGCAAGCCATTCTAGACGTGGAAACTGTCATGACAATACAAAAGGGTACATATTCTTGAAATTGGGAATCTCAAGAATATGTACCCTTTAAATAAAAAAGTGCTAATGTCCATGTTTTTATCGGTCTAATTTCTTAAGAACCGACACTTCTCGAAATGAGACGGAACATCCCTCCTATTGTCGACAATAGGTGGTATTATTTTAATTTGCGCAGCGCCCTGAGTCCATTTCGTAGTTCATTCACAAAGAGCATCGGCTGTTCCCACGCCGCGAAGTGTCCCCCTTTGTCGAGCTTATTGAAATAGATAAGATTCGGATACGCCTTTTGTGTCCAGCTCTTCGGCGCCTCATAGACCTCGTCGGGAAACACGCTCACGGCAACGGGAAGTTTGACACCCTTGATGCCAAAGAATGGATATTTATTCTCCCAGTAGAGGCGAGCCGAAGAAATCGGCGTATTCGTCAACCAGTAGAGCGTGATGTTGTCGAGAACATCGTCTCGTGAAAGGCCCCCTGGTTGTCCATTGAATGCCTGAGAGATCAGCGCCAGGCTCTTCGCGTCATGGTCCAGCATAAAGGCGGCCAAACCTACAGGTGAATCCGCGAGTCCCGTCAGCGTCTGCGGGCGCGTTCCCATGATCTGGGCGTATGCAACGTGCTTGTAAAAGAAGTCCAGCTGCTCGCATGCGCGTTTTTCTTCGCCTGTCAGACCAGGCGGGCAACCCTTGCCGGCCTGAATCGCCATCTCGAGATCGGACGGAACTACAAAGGGCAAGTTGGTGTGAATGCCGATTAGTCCACTAGGCTGTTGGACACCCATTACGTCTGCTATAATGGCGCCCCAGTCGCCGCCTTGCGCCACATACTTCTTGTACCCAAGACGATTCATCAGCTCTCCATAAGCACGAGCAATGCGGTCAGGGCCCCAACCGGTCGTGGTCGGCTTGCCCGAAAACCCATAGCCAGGCATCGACGGAATAACGACATCGAATGCGTCCGATGCCTTCCCGCCATAGGCCGTGGGATTGGTCAGTGGGTCGATTACCTTCAGCTTCTCGACAATCGAGCCGGGCCATCCGTGCATAAGGATGACTGGCATCGCGTCTTTATGCTTCGATCGGACGTGAATAAAGTGAATGTCCTCCCCATCGATATTGGTGACGTACATCGGCAAAGCGTTCAACTTGGCCTCAAATTTGCGCCAGTCGTAATCGTTCGCCCAATAATGGGCTAGGTTCTTCATCGTTGCAAGCTGCGTACCTTGCGTTTGATCCAACACCGTTTCTTTGTCCGGCCATCTTGTCGCAAGTATACGCCTACGCAAATCGGTAAGCTCCGACTCCGGAATATGCACCTGAAACGGTCGAATGGCTTTCGAATCCGCTTCGGATTCATGCGGAGCTCCATACGAATTCGCGCTAACCTTCTGGTCCATCGTGCCGAACGTCGTCAATTCCAAGGATAAGGTCACAAGCATGGCCAAACGAAACCAGAACTTACTGCTGTTTAAATTCAATTGTAGTAATTCTCCTTTCTTAAAGTTATTGGGTCATCCTTATCATTAGGTTCCTTAGAAACCAGAATAATTATGTACTAATCGGGCATGCGTACTATGTTTCAGAATAACCTGTCCGCGTTCTGTCGACTTGGCAACTATTTCATTCCATTCGTCCAGCGAAGTTATTTCATTCCATTTTCATTTAAATACGCTCCTTACGTGGAGCGAGCTCCTTCGCGAATGCCATCGTCATCGTATCCACCGCGCCTTTGCTCGACGCATAAAGCATTCCTCCTGTCACATGACTGCATTTGCAGTTAGCTCTTCGCTTTCGTAGTTCTTGTAGCTATGCTCATACTTGTTGTTAGATCTGATTTGAGCTGCTTCCGCGTTTACAAGTTTTTCACTTGGCACAAGCCTTCTTAGCAGCCCCACGAGCCCCCGAATTGTAATCAAGGTGAAACTGATGCACACAAAAGTATGCAGGATCGACCAAGACTTCCACTCGAACAACTTCGTTTTCTTTTCTAGCGCCCACTGGTGCACTGTCATCGGCACGCTGAAATATAAACTTCGGGTCAACAGTTCGGCAGGCTTGCTGTTGTAGCTCATTCTCACCCATACCACACTCAGCAGCGGGTAAAACAATAAGTCGAATAAAATGTTCGTGTCAAACGTCTTGGAAAAAGGCCGCGCCGGATACGCAATCATCTTTCTTTTAACAAAAAAGAGTCCATTGCAGTACAAATCACACCTTTCGCAAAAAACACGGTTAAGAGCATAAGCAGGTTTTTTCGTTTCAAAACAAACGGGGTTGAGGCCACGGAAGCCAGAAACAGCGCCCTTAGCAGCAGTTTTTCCAACGTGATTACCTACTCGATGGGAATATCTCTTACCGATATTGTGCTTTCAAATGCTTACATATATGAAGGAGCCTGTTTCCTCCTTTCGCTTATTTTCCCAATCCGTGCTTTTCTCGCATGCAATAGAAAAACCGTATCGACAAGGTTTTGTCAGTACGGCATGCTTTTCGTCGTGCTATCACATACTAGGATCCTGATTCAAAAACTCCCGGCCGGTCTCCTCGCTATACCATCATCTTACCATTTAACTATGCTGCCCGTTACTTCAATGAAAAAGAGGAGCTGCATCGCTGCAAACTCCACTCTCGTTCTTTAAATGTTGCGATGTCTTTGTCTTCTCATCCACTGGGTTGCTACCCATTTTTCCCCGACTTCTACGGGATTTCCTGCATGTAATGTTAGTTCATTTAAGCGATTATCGTTATAAAAATATTCAAAATAGACGGCACTGCCTTTTTTCGGCGTTACTGCAAAACGAAGCGAAGGGAAATACGTTTCACCGCCTTTTTCCACGGCATTTAAATACATCACCAGTGTGCTGATGCGATTGTTTACAACATTTCCGGATGTAAAATAGTCGAAATGAGGATGATACTGTTCCCCAGCTTTATAATGTAAAATTTGCAGCGGTTCAGCATGTGAAATCGGTATATTCATCAGTTCAGAAACTCTGGTCTCAATTTTTTGAATCAATTCATTTTCGCTTTCCTCAAAAAACATGTTGCTGCTTGTTCTAATATTACTTACTACGCGAGATTTGCCGATTTTAGCTCGCTGCATTCTGTTATTAGCTAAGTCAATCAAAGCGTCACATTCTGTGTAGCTTAATACATTGTCCAAAATTAAAATAAGCGGTTCATCCATTTTGCTGACAATATGAATCTCTTTATCTTTAGTAATAATTTTGTTTCCAAATGAATTGAAAATCGTCTGGTCTATAATGGCCATCGTTGCATCCTCCATTATTGATTACTGAGGAAGTAATCTACATTATGTCAGTCGATTTAAACAGTTCTTCGTGGAATCAGAAGTTCCTCATATTTTATAAAAATTATTCTATTGCGCTTTTTTTTAGAACAAACGAGGTTATTCTACTATTCATCTTCGTGCTATATGTACTCTCAGCAACTGAGTGTTGACTCCAAACATAAAAACACCGCCGGGAGCATACAGCCCACATGGCAATGTATTTAGCATGGTATTTCAGTAGAAAGATGAACTAAGGTCACCCCCATATGCTACGCAAAACTGCCCGTCCCTCGGTTTTAAGGGTTTATCTCACATATACTCACTCATTCGCAGGATTTTGACACCTTGGTTTGCAGATGTTGTTCAGGAGAGCGCTCATCAGATGTAGC
>NZ_JCAUAW010000037.1:0-48541 GCF_059692155.1 Paenibacillus sp. JT22N1 | reverse complement strand
AAGCTGAAATGCTCATTGACTTGCTAGCGAGATTTTGCAATCTCTTTTTGAACGATTTCTCGTTCGTGCTTACTCACTCGTTGTTCAGTTTTCAAAGATCAATTTCTTTCGCTCACTGCCGTGTTACCGAAGCAGCGAAAAGTAATATACCATACTGATTTTTATTTTGCAACTAGTTTTTTTCTAGTTACTTTCACCAGCCTGTCTTGCGGCCGGAGTGATAATATACCATGGTTATTAAACGTATTGCAATGTTTTATTTTTCCAATTACAAAAAAGTTTCTAAGGTTGATTCTTACCTACTTTAATAACATCTCCTTACTTATAAATCCTTATAACAAAAAAACACCTGCTGCTTTAGCACGTGTTCTTTATACTCCTTTTTTGAAAGCAATCGTCAATCCGATTAATGTTTAGTAATCCGAAAACAAAGGCATTATAATTTTGTTCACTCAGCAGCTTTAGTTTCCATTGTACGTTCATGAACCACATAACTGTTGACAATGGCAGCTGCAAACGTTGCTCGATTGTTTCGGAAGTAATGAAACAAAATGCGAGCTTCTGGACACTCTTCATCATATTGAGAAAAGTTAAAGAAATCGTCATCTCCCCAACCCTCACTACGGAGGCTTTCAATAGATTCTGCAATTATACTTGGGATGACCGGTTTGGTTATCGTTATCATATTCCCACTCCTCGGAGTATATTCAGATACCGTTTATTACCCGTTTTTGCCCACATCAGGAAACAATAGCGATTATTTATAATAACGGGATTATTGGATGGCAGGATCGGCTTCTTTTGATTGACTTTTTTCAGCATGTTAAGATCACCTCCTTGCTTACTTTCTTATATACTTCTAATTCTTTTGTATGTGTTACTCATTCTAACCACTCTATTAATCTATTAAACCTGAGGCAAACTATTAATTTTGATTTCACCCCAATCTCGAAACAAACAAAAAAGGAGCAGCAATAAACTGCACCTTTACGCACTTTTAATATTCCATTGTTATGATCGGAGTACCTACGGTTAGTCGCAACTTGCCAGTCGTAGAGTCTTGATGCAAAGCAACCTGCAGATTTACCGTTTTGTCACCACTCTTAATAGAGGATTGGAACTCCCTCGAAGATAAAGACACACTTACCGTATTCTGGTCCTTATAGCTTTCTACGATTTTGCCTTTAAAAGCTAGAGTTATTGAGCTTACCAGCTCTGTAGAACTCTTTTGACCAGACTGTTCTTGCTCATCTACATAACCTTGCACCATAACATTCCATTGGCCATTTATACCAAACTTCTTCAATTGTTCTCCCGCTTGCTCTTGCCACTTAACCAACTCCGACTGTTCAGCTTCATGAGTAGCGTCTAATCGCAAGACGACATAGCAAGCAGATTGTCCCTGTGGACTTGCAACTGTTACGGTGACGACCGCTCCAGGTACAACCTCAGATTTCGCTGTATAGGTCGGATGTGAATTGGATTCACTCAACACTTCAGCCTGAGAAATTCCAAAAGCTTGGGACAGTTTCTTCCCAGTTTGCAGCATATCCTGAGCTACACCATTGCACGTTCCGTAACTGCCTGTATATTTGAAGGTTATTTGATTCTCACTCATCATATACGGTTTAACTGTGTTCAATAACTGGAGAGCTTCTTGCTCACCATGCGCATCGGCATGACGAACCCACCCAAAAATAATGCTTATAATAGACATACAAATGATCGATAATAACCAAGATTTCTGCATATAAAAGGCACCTCTTTACTAGAATATTCAACTCTAGTAAAAGGATGCCCAAATCTAGCAGATGTTAAACAGAGGAGGTTTTCTCAAGTTCTTTTTCTCGTCGTATGATTTCTTCCATGGAAGTGTTAAGTGCGGCCTGTGGCCCAGGGAAGTGATTTTTATAATAAGCTAAATCCATAATTACTAGAAGAATCAGCATCCCAGCTACGGCATAGCCGGCCATTTGATTCGGAGGAATCACCATGACGATGCAGATGAAGATGATCCACAGAAGCGCGACGACAGAAATGAACGTGCTGTATTTTCCGAGATTCCACGGTCCGAGATGTTTATCTTGAAATCTGCCTTCCGCTTTCGCTCTCAGTTTGAGATAGATCGGAATGCCGTAAGCCACATATAGGCCCACAACACTGACCGCAGTTAGAAACGCAATCGTCGTGTAAGTCGCATCCGGATTCACCATTTTGATGATATAGTCGATGAAAGCGAGCAAGAACGAAAGAATAATAGCCAGCCAAATGGCTTTGGCAGGTGTGCGATATTTCTTCGAAATTTGCGCCCATTGGTGGCTCATCGGCATCCCCTTGTCACGAGAGAAGGCATACATCATACGTGAAAAGGAAGTGATAGAAGCTAGACCGCAGAACCACATCGCGGCGGTGACCAGCCATAGAATGACAGAGCCGAATGTACCGCCCAGCGCTTGGCTGATGACATAGATGAACGCATTGCTTGAACCGGCAGCAGCACCAGCATCCTTATTGGACAAGGTGACAAAAGCAAGCATAACGAATCCAATGACAAACGAATAGGCAACGGATGTGAAAATACCCCAAGGCGCGCGCACACGAGGGTTAATGGTCTCCTCAATGGTATGAGCAGAGGCATCATATCCCGTGAATGTCCACTGAGCTTGCAAAAGTCCGATTAGAAAAGCAAACATATACGGTTTATCCGAGAACGTTTCGCCCACTTTGAACAAATAATCGACAGGATTCAAGTTGCCTTTGGTGAAAAAGGCAAGTGACAAAACCAGCACCGCCACCACAGCGATATGGTACCATGCGGAGAAGTCGTTCAGCCTCGAAACGATGCGAATCCCGATATGGTTTAGAATGCCATGCGTAAGTAATATGATTGTGAAACAAATCAACACGGTTGTATTGTTGGATTCATAACCAAACACACTCGCGATGAGCGGATCGGCGAAAAGAGCTACCGAATAATCGATACCAGCCACAATCCCGATTTGACCGATCAGATTGATCCATGCGGTATACCAGCCCCAGCGTTTGTTTTTCAAAATAGCCGCCCAGTGGTACAAGGCGCCAGCCGTCGGAATGGCCGAAGCAAGCTCAGCCATGACTGCCGCGACAAACATGACAAAAAGGGCGACAATCGGCCAGCCAAAGCCCATCATGCCCGCACCGCCATAGGTTAATCCGTGGCCGTATAACGATACAGCGCCAGTAAGAATGGAAATGATGGAGAATGAAATCGCAAAATTGGAAAACCCACCCATACTGCGCAGCAGTTCTTGGGCATAACCGAACTTGTTTAAATCCCTTTTGTCTTTGTCATGATGATTGGAAGGGTTGCTCATCTTTGATCCTCCTCATCAGATAGATACGATTTGTACAAACAAGTCACGAGTCTCATTTCCCTAGGAAACTTTCATGTTTGCTTTCATCGAATTCACGAATGCTTTTGTTGGCGATTCTGACAATCCATAAAGCAAACAAACACGTTACCGCAATAATTACGATTCCTATCGTCAGTTCCATTCGGCCTCCACCTCCTTCTCCGGACTACCATATAGAAAAGCTTCTAACGAAGCACATTCTCAAGGGGAACAATATTGACCATTAGATTTCCAAATTGACACCGCTTGTCTTTTGCTCAAGCATTTTATTCACGATGGTGCCGATATGCGCGCCGCCTTCCAGTGGTGGGGTACCCCCGCGATGAATGTTGGAAATCACCGTTCGGTCGCTCTCTACCGTGCCTTTACGCGGTTTGTAACAGATGTAAGCACTAAGCGATTTTGACGAAACGAGTCCTGGTCTTTCCCCGATCAAAAGAACAAGCACTTCCGGCTGCACAATTTCGCCGATGTGATCCATGACAGCGACCCTACCGCCACGGACGAAAAATGGAGTACCTGTGGATAACCCGTAAGCACTCAAAGAATCCAACAACGAAGGATAGACATCGCCTAAGTTGGCATCTACCGCGTTGGCGCTAAGTCCATCTGAAACGACTATCTGCACCTGCGGATTCAACTTGCACCTTTTCTGAATTTCCGCGATTCCTTCTTCTGTAATAATACGTCCCATATCGGGGCGTTTTAAGTAGTTTTCCGTATTCTCGTACCGAGTTTCTACCGTAAACAAACCGAATTCGTCCAAAAGCGCCTGACTCGCTTCACCATATATGGAATCGACAGCTGCGGCATGGTCACGCCGAAATTTAAGCACCTCTTTGGTGAGCGCCCTCGTTCCCGTACGCCATACGCCTATACGTGCCGGTGTACTGGCAAGCAGCTCATTCATCCCTTCCTCCCATTTGGGAGTTGGTACTTTAGAGGTGAATGTATCCAATTCGGGGGCAGGGGCCAGTTCCGACACCATTTCTACTCGGGTAGATCGCTGAGCTTCCTCGTTAACCAGATCAGGATTCATAGAGCGAATGGTCGCCGGATTGTCAGCAGCTTTTGATGCGGACAGCTTCTTCTCAAGCTCTGCCATCACCATATCGACAAGCTGATCCATGGGTACAGCTTTGTTCATGTCGTTTCCTCCTTAGAGTTTTGCGATAGCAAAACTGGCTTCGTAAGCATCTGAGTTACATAAAAAGGGTCGGATCTCCCGCCAACGGTGTTAATCGGCCATTTTCCATGATGCCCATTTTCACCAGCCATTGTTCAAATGCCGGGGCCGGGCGCAGTCTCATCAATTCCCTCAAAGTGGCGATATCATGATAGCTGGTAGATTGGTAATTGAGCATGCAGTCATCTGCCATGGCCACACCGATTAGGTAATTGACGCCTGCAGCGGAAAGCAGCACAGCCAAATTGTCCATATCATTCTGATCTGCCTTCATATGGTTGGTGTAGCAAACATCTACACCCATCGGCAGCTGCTGAAGCTTGCCCATGAAATGGTCTTCCAAACCGGCCCGAATGACCTGCTTGCTGTCATACAAATACTCAGGTCCGATGAAGCCTACAACCGTGTTGACGATAAACGGCTTATATTTTCGGGCAAGGCCATAACAGCGGGACTCGAGTGTGACCTGGTCGATACCGTGATGCGCTTCGGCTGACAATTCGGAGCCTTGACCCGTTTCAAAATACCAAAGATTCGGCCCTGTCCCCGTGCCTTCCTTGGCAATGAGATCATCCGCTTCGTTAAGCAGCGCAACATCGATGCCGAACGCTTTATTCCCGCCTTCCGTGCCGGCCAAGCTTTGAAACACCATGTCGGCAGGAGCGCCTTGGCGAATAGCGCGCATTTGGGTTTTGATATGCGCCAAGACACAGTTCTGTGTCGGAATCTGCCACTTCTCCATTACTTCTTTGGTGACCTGCAAAATATTCTTGACGCTATCCGCTGAATCGATAACCGGATTGATACCGATAACCGCATCACCGATCCCATAGCTTAAAGCTTCAAATAAAGCGGCCTTAATCCCCTGAATATTATCCGTAGGATGATTGGGTTGAGCCCGGCCGGACAGCACTCCCTTTTGACCAATCGTAATGTTGCAATGAGTTGTAACTTCCATTTTGGATGCGGCTTGCACAAGATCAAGGTTGCTCATTAATTTGGCGGCAGCAGCTACCATCTCACTGGTTAAGCCACGAGAAAGTCTGCGAATTTCATCATTTCCCGTTTCTTGCCGCAGCAAGTACTCTCGCAGCTCAGCCACCGTCCAATTGCGTACCTCGGTGTATATCTTTTCGTTTATACCGACCTCGATCACCCGCGACACTTCATCGATTTCTGGCGGCAGCAGAGGATGATTGCGGATATCCGTCAGCGTCAAATCGGACAGAACCAGCTTGGCTGCAATTCTCTCCTTCGCATCCTGTGCAGAGATACCGGCCAACTGATCGCCTGATTTCTCCTCATTTGCCTTTGCCATGACTTCCTTTAAATTTTTGAATTGAAAGGTTGTACCAAGCAACGTAGTCTTCAGGTTCACTGACTTATCACCTCCGCTCTGTTGTGAAATGCCAACGTTTTGACCACCACCGGAATCATGATTCCGGATATCGCCTCGCCCAAATCGATATAATCCCCATGCTCCACACGGATTTGATCGATGCAAATGACTTTCGGACGTTGTCCGCAGCGTTTTGCTAGAGATTGTCCGAGCGCCTTCGCGATATCCGTTTCACAGATAACCACCATTGCTTCACTATCAGGGAAATGTTGGACAAAACTTGCATGCAGCCTATCAGCTAAGTGCTGAAGCGATGTATATGTAAGGTTATTCATTCCTGTTAAAGCCAGCCCAAACGGAGGTGATTGATCCCGATCAAAGAGGCTTGCGCCACTTTTCATGATCGCATTCAACGCATCCGCAAGCAGTTCAGTTTGCTTAAGGATCTGCGGTGTTATATCAAGCCCCAGTACAGGCAGATTGCGAATCGGCAGCAGCGATGCATCCAAATGCACCGTAGCACCGCTGATTTCCGTACTTTGCATCCCTGCACCGATGACGGTCGCTCTGACCGTTTGATCCGCACGGATGAGTCGGATAGGATATTGGGCTGATAATTCCTTCCATGTGTGCGCCAGCAAAGGGCCAATATCATGATGTACCGCCACATCCGCCAGGCTTTCCGGTTTCTTTTCCTCCATCAACAGGCCGATCCCTCCGGATACCATCCATTCTCCAATGGGAGGCATTGACGCAAGCGGCTTGCCGTTCAGCAAGGAACGAAGTGATTCATCATGCTCAGGAATGATCTGCCCGGCCAAATAATCCATCATGCAGTGGCTCATTCCCATGCAGATTTCTTTTATGAGAGTAAAGCTAACCGTGTCGCCAGCCTTAATGTTATATCCGCTAGTCCTCAGCCACGGACGAATCGATGGTGATACGTCTATAACGGTTCCTGTTGGATCCATCTGGATGAGCCTGCCACCAACGTGAAAGGTGACCGTTCCAATCAGCTTGCCTCTTTGAAAAATAGCCGCATTCGCTGTACCTCCGCCAATATCGATATTGGCGACTGCGCCTCGAATCTGCATCGAACGGCGCTCGGCACCGGCGCCTTTGCCGGCAAGCAGCCCTTCTAGGTCAGCACCTGCCGTTGCTACAACGAAATCGCCCGAGCGTTCGGCGAGCAGATGCAGTATTTGTCTCGCGTTTGTTTTATTCGCCGTTTCTCCGGTAATGATAACGGCGCCGGATTTCAAATCCGCCGGACGGATTCCTGCCTGCTCGTACTCTTTGGTCACGATTTCCCAGATGCGCTCCGCATTGATTTCATCGCCGTTATTCAGCGGTGTGCTGTAAATCGGACTCGCGTACAGCAATTCCCGCTCCGCGATCTCAAATCGAGGCAAGCTGAGAACACCCGACGAGCGTACTAATTTCAAACGGCTAATAACCATTTTGGTCGTACTCGTTCCGATATCTAGGCCGACACTTGTGATCCACTGGTTATGCATTTCTCCGTTCACCCGTCCTGTGCCACGCTAGATAATGATTCCAAACCCTCGGTGAGCATGCACGCCGCCAGCTTCGAAAGAGGAATACGCGTTGTCATGCTTGCTTCGCGCATTTTATTGTAGGCTTCTTCCTCATTTAAGGCGTACGCCTGCATCATGATGCCCTTCGCTTTTTCGATCACTTTGCGCTCTTCGATGGATTGCTTTAGCTGTTTGATGTCCTGTTTCAGTGAATCCATCTTTTCTTTTTGACTCAAAGCAATTTCCACTGCTGGCAACAAATCTTCCTCCGACACCGGTTTAACTAAGAAAGCAGCGACACCCGCCTCGCGAGCATCCTTCACCAATTCCTTTTGGCTGTATGCCGTAAGCAGTAAAACGGATGTATCCTGCTGCAGCTTGCGTATAATTTGGGAAGCCTTGATACCGTTCATGACGGGCATTTTAATATCCATGATGGCTAGATCCGGTTTTAACCTGGCAACGAGCTCTACCGCTTCCTCGCCATTTTTGGCTTCTCCCGCGACCCAATATCCGCCCTCTTCCAGCATTTCGCGAATATCCATGCGAATGATCGGATCATCATCCACAACAACGATGGCGTTTTTCATGCCGATTCGTCCTCCTTCTGCTGCGCTTTGGAAAGTGGAAAAGTGATTTGAACATCCGTACCCCGTTCATCCGAAGTTATGTTAATGACACCGCTGAGATTTTCCTCCACAAGTGTCTCTGTGATTTTCAAGCCAAGATGGCCCTTCCTGTCTGAATGGTTTGCCGCTTCGAATCCGACGCCATTGTCAGATACACGGACACAGACGATGGTGCCGCTACATTGCAGGGAAATTTCGATTTCCCCTGTATGTCTCTCCCCAAAAGCATGCAGCACGCAGTTCTGCACAAGCTCATTGACGACAAGTGCAAGCGTCGTGGCAACGTCTGACTGTAAAATAAGCTCATCCCCCGAAATTTTCGGGTTAATGTTCTGATCTGGTTTGGAAGAGGATGAAATAATGTTCTTCGTAATACGGTCCACCACATCATTGAAGTGGATCGTTTCAAGTCCTTCAAAAGCAAGCATTTCATGAATGACGGCAATGCTGTTAATACGGTTGATACTATCGCGATAGACTCTCTCCACTTCTTCAAGCTTGGTTCTTCGCATCTGCAAGCGGAGTAGACTGGATACAGTCTGCAAATTATTTTTCACACGATGATGAATTTCTTTAATAACTGCGGATTTGATCACCAGCTGCTTTTCTTTTTCTTTAATATCCGAGATGTCGCGAATGAGAATAATGCCGCCAACCTCCCGCTGATCCCGGTAGATGGACATGGCTTTTAGATCAAAGGAAACATGCCCAATTTGAAGCTCCTGATGGATGAGTCCTTTGCGGCCAATGAGAGGGTTCCCTTCCAATCTGCCATAAAACAACTGGGCAATCGGGTATCCGTTAATCACGCCAACATGACCGATTTCCTTCAACATTTCAGCTGCTCGGGGATTGGTATAGGTCACACACTCTTTGTCATCAAATAAAACAATGCCTTCGTGCATAAGCGACTGCATACTGCCTTCAGACATCGCCACAGTAAGCAGCGTTTCGCTCAGCTGTTCCGTTGTCTCCATTAATCTCGTCACATTTTTCTCCTGCTCGAGCTTCTCGGAAATGTCCTTTTCCATGATCAATGCGCCAATGACATTACCATTTTTCGAGCGAATCGGCACGACGTTCTGTTGAATGGCAATCTGCTCCTGCGAGATGCCTCTCGATCCGATTACGGATTGCCCGGAAAGCAAACAAAACATCACGGCAGGCTCATTTTGCGCAAAAGCATATTGTCCGACAACTGATGTCTTATATAGGGATGGGGCTGAGGATGGATGTGCCTCGGCAACCACAAGCGCTGAACCCTTGTCTGCTAGCGGGCAGTCAATAAATACATCCGATTCCGACACATCGGCTATCAATTGCAGCTGAGCGGCCATCTCCTTGATCGTCTGGGCTTCTTCCTCGCTTAAAATCGTATGATTCCTGCACAATTCCATGATCGATGTCATCATGAATCCCTCTTTACATCGTGGATTTACGCCTCATGGACAATCTCCATAAGTCTTTCCTTCAACTTTTGAATTCCCACTATGGATGCAGCCGACGTCAAGAAGATTTCGCCTTCTGGTAATGACTGCCTTAGAAGGGTTATGGCTCGATCAATGTCTGCCTTCGGGTGATCGATTTTGGTTACTACCCCAATCGTTAATACAGGAAACCCCTGTTCAAATCCGGGAGGAAAATAGTTTCTGTTCCGGGCAGCATCCTGCACAAGCACAACGGCTGCAGTCTCATGAGAGGTCGCTATTAGTGAACGATAATACAATGGATTTTCGCTGTATTCACCGGGTGTATCAATGATCCAGTCCCGATAGATGAGACTTTGGGTTTTGATCGCCGGCTCCGATTCCCCGAACAAGGCTTTAATTAACGTTGATTTCCCAGCACCGACAGCGCCGATTATCATTACTTTTTTCATAATTTCAAGACCTCGTTATTGGTGCAGTCGCAAATTTCAGCTTATCCTGCAAAAAAGCATTCACAGCCTCAATCGCCATCTCCACAGCGGCTACTTCTCCCGTGAGCACGAGCGATCCGGTGAAGCGATCCAAATAACCGATGCCCACACTAGCCGCTTTGGTCGCAATGTCAGCGGCAATGATCGCCGTTTCCGTGGGAGTAAGCGTTAAAATCCCGATCGCATTCCTTTCATCAATGCCAAGCTTCGTATACAAAACCGGGTCAGGATTGGCAATCACATGAGCCAGTGTCAGTTGTTTGCCGGGCACATATTCCTGAATCACTCTCATCTTCTGCTCTTCCATACGTCCTCCTCGGTTTCTTGAGCGACCTCATAACTATCTACAATGCCTACAATCATTGCATCGATAGGAACCATTTTATCCGTGAACAAGGTTCGGGCCGGACTCCCTCTAGAGACGATCACATTCTCGCCAACACCGGCTCCAATACGGTCTGCGGCAATGATCGGAGTGCCCGCTTCGCTGTCTTTGAAATCCATCGGCTGGATCACCAACAATTTCAAATTGTCCATGCCCACTTCTTTTTGCGTAGCCCATACACTGCCGATTACTTTTCCTAAAAACATAGGACCTCACCCTTCAGCCGCATATTCGATCGTGATGCCTTTCTCCTTCAGCATGTCTTGGGCCAGTGAAGAAATGATCGTTCTCTTGCCAACTCGCAGTGAGCGAAGAGATTTACTTTTGGATTCCCGCGCCACCCAATCGGCAGAGATGAGCCTTCCTTCATATACAATGTGCCCGCTATCCTCGGTACGCTCGGCTTTTTCTACTGTGCTACCCACTTCTGCAACTTCAGAATCCGGACGGATTTTATTCACAACCATTTCAGCCAGCTGCTTCAACGGACCAAATTCAACACCATACATTTGAAGTTCCATTTTGTAATAATCAAAAAGGTTGGCATAAGACTTAGGCAGTGTTATTGTCTTCAGCGTACGTCGGTCAGCCCTTTTTAACCCGGAATTATCATCGCCGATGAGTACAAATTTATTCTGAACCAACGTGGAAAAGATGATCTCCGATATGATGGTCCCTTTCATGCCAAGAGCGGCCCTTGCCGCATTATCTAGATCAATTTCCGGGATCACGATTCCCTCATATTCGAGAGGCACCTCTAGAGGAGACGGTGCGAATTCGTCGGATGCAATCGTTTTTCCACGACCGCCGCATTCAATTTGGTGTTTTCCCAGCCAAGAAGAGGCTTCTCCATCCAAGAACAAAATATCATGATTAACCTGGTGATTATTTAACCATATAAAATGATCGGTAAAAGCCTCGTGAGCCGTACTGTCGTAAAAAATGTAAAGCACCTTAGGTCGCTTGACCGCTTGCTTCTCCAATGAATCAATGAGCTCACGAACAATAGACTCGACCATTTGCTTGATCTCCACCTAGAGCTGCCTCCTTTCGGCGCGCGTGATTTCACCGTTTTTGCCGATCACCTGAACCTGGTCACCCGTATTTAAACGGGCAGCATTCGCTTCATCCAAGTCAATATGAAAATCGAGCGAAAAATGCGCGCTAACCCTCACGATCGTATCAGCAAAAATAATCGGCCGTTCCCCCATGGCTTGGACAATGAGGCGATCTCCTTCGTTGACCTGAAAGATTTGGGCATCTTCTGGAGACATGTGCACATGATTTTTGGCAATGATCAATCCCTGCTGCAAAACGACCGTTCCGCTCGCACCGACGAGTGTCATACTTGGTGTACCTTGAATATCACCAGACAACCGGATCGGAGGATGAATGCCCAGCTCAAATCCATCTGTACGCGAGATCTCCACTTGGGTCGCTCCACGTGAAGGACCTAGGATACGGACATGTTGGATGATTCCTTTCGGACCAATCAATGTCACGGTTTCGCGCGCAGCGAACTGACCTTTTTGGGAAAGCTCACGAAGAGGAGTTAACGCGTAACCGCCACCGAACAACGCTTCAACATGCTCAGGAGAGAGGTGAACATGCCGGTTTGAAACGCCAACTGGAATGAGCTTGAGCCCAATATCCTCGCTTCCGGGAAGGATCGTTGACTCCGAAGGGGCCACGCGCCGCAAAGAAATTCCCCTATCTTTTAAAAAGTCAGCGGCTGCCGGTGTCAGCTTATCCCCGTCCATTACCGGAAACGGATTCGGCAGGCCTTTAATCAGTTGCGTACGCAGATGCGTTTCCGTAATAAGCGTCATAGACGTATTTAACCTTCGAGTTTAGGAAGAATGAACTCAATGTCTGAATGCGGACGCGGAATGACGTGAACAGAGACAAGCTCTCCCACTTTTTCCGCAGCTGCAGCACCAGCATCCGTGGCCGCTTTAACAGCGCCAACATCTCCTCTGACCATGACCGTGACCAGTCCTCCGCCAACATGAACTTTACCGACCAATCTCACATTCGCTGCCTTGACCATGGCGTCTGCCGCTTCAATTGAACCTACCAAGCCTTTCGTCTCCACTAAACCTAAAGCTGCCATTTCTCCTGCCATTTGAATTTCCTCCTCGGGTTATGTATGCAAATGCATTTCGGAAAGCACGCTTTTTATGATCTGCGCAACTTCATCACGCGTAATACCGAGCTTATTAGAGCTCTCCAAACTTTCTGCCACTAGCGCTACAACACGGTTTGTTACGGGCTCCGTCGGCATCTCTTTTATGCCAAAAGCTACTCGCTTGATGTTCAACAAATGCTGTGGTCCAATATTATCGGATGTGATGTTATTGCCATAGGAACCACAGCCCAGCGTCATTGATGGCATAATCCCCGTCGTTGCACCGATTCCCCCGAACGTAGTGCCTGTATTCACCAAGATACGCGATGCTGGTTTCTCCAGCCCGAACGCCTCAATGATCGATAAGTCTTCGCCATGGATGCCGAGTGTATGTCCAAGTCCTCCGAGCTCCAACAGTTCCACACAGCGTTGGCAGCCTTCTTGCCAGTCACTCACGGTATATAAAGCAAGTACAGGACTGAGTTTCTCCATGGAAAATGGATACGCATGTCCTACCTCCGACTCTTCCGCGACCAGTACCCTTGCATCTTCCGGGACGGTTATGCCAGCCTTGCCAGCAATCACTTGTGGAGAACGGCCAACCACATTCGGGTTCATCCCTTTTCCAATGGTGAGGATCGAGCCGACCTTTTCTTTTTCCTCCACGTTCAAAAAGTAAGCCCCCTGCCGCTTCAATTCCGCGACCAGCTCCGCTTTAACTGCTTGATCGACGACAAGCGCTTGTTCCGAAGCGCAGATCGTTCCGTAGTCGAACGTTTTGCTTTGCAGAATCAGTCTCACAGCTCTTAGGATATTCGCACTTCGGTGTATGTAAACCGGCACATTGCCAGGCCCGACACCGTATGCGGGCTTGCCAGAGCTGTAAGCGGCCTTGACCATTGCGGTTCCACCCGTTGCCAAGATGAGATCGGTGAGCTTATGCTTCATCAGCTCACCGATCGCCTCAAGAGACGGAACCGATAGACAATGAATCAGCCCCGGTGGGGCTCCTGCCTTCTCCGCCGCAGCACGCATGACGGCTGCCGACTCCTGCGAACAGCGCAGTGCTGATGGATGAGGACTAATCACGATGGCGTTTCTTGATTTAAGTGAGATCATGCATTTGAACAAGACAGTTGAAGTCGGGTTCGTTGAAGGTATAATCGCAGCAACAATACCGACTGGTTGAGCGATTTCCCAGACTTGCTTCACATCATCTTTGCGGATGACACCGACCGTTTGCATGTCCTTGATTGCCGAGTAGACGTCTCTAGCAACGAAGAGATTCTTCGCCTTTTTATCGGCGACTTTTCCGAAGCCTGTCTCTTCTACAGCCATTACACCCAGCCGTTCTGCCTCCAACTCCGCCGCTTGAGCCATGGCTGCTACGATCATATCTATTTGCGATTGCGTCATTTTCTCCAGTTGTTTTTGTGCCGCCTTCGCCTCTTGAAGGAAATGGCGAACCTCCTGGATCGCTTGTAAATCGCTATCGAGCTTCATGTTATCGGCTCTCCCCCTCCATCCCCGTGAAAAGTCTTACCAATTCGGCTTTACTAACTAATTGGATATCCCGACCAGTTATGGGGAATCGGGGCGTATTATGGGCAAGCTCTCTGAGCTGTGCTACGGTCATTTTGCTCCAATTCGGCGCACTCACCTCCGGCGTCGCGATAACCTTAATGAGCTCCTCCTTCGGTGAATCTTTCGGCTGGTTTTTGGCCCAAGCCTCCTGAATCATCGCGTGTACTGAAGGATCAGGTCGTGGTATAACGTGTGTGGATAACAGCTTGCCTACTCTCTGCGCTTCTGCCGCACCTGCATCCACGGCAGCTTTGACCGCTGCAACATCGCCCAAAATATAGATCGTTACGATGCCGGCATCCACTTTTTCATAAGTCGTTACCTTCACATCTGCGGTTTTGGCTGCAGCGTCTGCGGCTGCAATCAATGCAGGCAGACCGTAAGTTTCGATCATGCCCAAAGACATCAATCTTCCATCCATTTTTAAACACCCGCTTCTTATTACCCTATTTTCTTAGGCTCTCGAGCAATGCTTCGAACGGCCTCCGCGAACGCTTCTGCTGCTGCCGTACAAGCAGATTGACTGCCTGTCAATAATCCTCCCGCAAAGTTCGTCTCCGTCGGAGGGCCATAAAACTTGCACATGCGTACATCGGCAGCCTTCAGTGCGGCATCGAGTGCGAAAACTGCTTCGAGTGGCGGAGCAATCAAATAGGCAAGAGGCTCTCCTTCTTGAATTTCCGCCAATGTGGATAGATAAGAACCGGTTCTGGAGACAACATGAGCATAGTAAGCATGCGTTCCCTCGTCGTTGAGGGAGTAAAAACAAGCTCCAGTCTCCATCACTTGGATAGCTGCATCTAACCCACTTCTCACTTCTGCAGGCGAAGCACCGCCTATAATCCCAATAAATTCTCCTGAAAGCGGTCCAGATGCATGACCCGATCCTGCATAAAATGAACGAGCATACACCACTTCAACTGTTGCATTCTTCGTTGCTTCATCGATAGCGGTGTAACCCACATCATCGATGCTGGACGTTAACAGACCGAGGCTGCGAATGCCCGGCTTCAATTCCAACTGAAGTGCCAAGCCGGCATCCACATTAGGGATGATCCTAACAGCGAGCGGAATGGCTCGAATTGGTTGTTGTTTCACTCCTTTCACCTCTTCACCCGAATGAATGAAAACAAAAAGGTGCCCAGGTGCAGAGAACGACGTGTCGTTCTTGGACCTAAGGCACCTTTGCCTGCTATTTATGCTTTTGTCTATGGATATGCGGGTTGTACAAGGAATATTCCGTGGCCCCACTTTCAACCGGCAACAAACGAAAAAACAACAGCCTATCATAAATTTTCACATCCTTGGAAGTGAACTTGTTCTATACAATGAAAAAGTCAACAGTCCGAGAGGAGATGATCAGATAATCCTGGCATGACATATGAAAGCGATTTCGAGTGCAATTCACAGTTACCATCGTCAAATGAACAATGAACGAAAGGAGTTAACTGCAATGAATGTATTCAAACGTTTAAGGAAAATCATAGCTTTGTTATTGGCATTATTAATTGTTTCTAACTCCGGTACATGGAATGTTTCCGTGTCAGCAGCATCCACTGTCGATTTACTAGATCCGGAATTTATTAATAGTCATGGCGGTAATTCTGTTTCAATAAATGCAGATCCAAACAGGTCACCCTATGCAGTCTTTGGTGAAGCTTTTGGCACAGATAACCCTGTTGAGGGTGTTACCAAAACGGCAAGAGACATCCTGGGGCCAGCTGCTGAAAGACATGTTGAAAATGTCTATGACCAGTCATTGGGTAAAGACGTTTTTAAAGTAGAAGTGAATGGAAACGATTGCTACACCTGTTATTTGCATAATACGACATACGATAGTGCTACCGGCACTTTTATCGGTGGTAACGACGACAGACAACGAATTGAAATAAGGCCAGACGATGATAATAGAAACCGGATAGGCTTGGAAAATGACATTACGGCCTACAACTGGAAGCTTAAGTTAGATAAAGATCTCCCGAGGCCTGATGGTTTTTTTCATATATTCCAGTACAAGGCAGTAAATGCTTACGGCCCGGTTACAAACAAATTACCGCTCCATGACTCTGTCAGTTATCCAAACTTCTCAAGTGACGAGGATGGTAATCCGATCCTTACACTAACTGTTTCATCATCAGCTACACAAAATCTGGAGTTCCGTTATGCAGATATTGGCTCTGAGGCAGGACAACAAACGCTTGCGAGTATCCCCATTAACGCCATTAAGGACAAATGGGTTGATATTACAATTAAGATTCTTAACTCTGAGTATGGTTGGGTCACAATGACCATGAAGGATGTTGAGACCGGCAATATTTTAATGGAATACAACGATCCTAACCGAGTTCTTGATATCTGGAGACGTCCTGAGGTGAAATATAACAACAAGACCTTTGAGGGGCCCTATCCTTCTATCAGCAATATGCTTAACCGTCCAAAATGGGGTATTTACCGTAAGGCAGATAAATCGAATCCGAATGTCAAGGATGCCAAAATCTACTTGGCAGATATGACACTTTATAAGTCTGCGGTAAATGTCTCACCGGTTAACCTTGCTTACGGTAAAAAAGCTTACAATTTTGGCGCTACAACTGGTAACGCGTTCCAACTAGCTAACGCAAAGGCGGAGCGACTAATAGATGGTGTACAAACAGATCCTGTGAAGTATACAAATTTGATAGTCCCCCAGACCAATTTATCTGCCCTTGGCGATTTGAGCTGGATAGGAACTGAAAGTTCCAAAAAGGGGAATGTAATTATCGATTTAGGAAAGAAAATGGATTTTAATCAAGTTAAGCTCTCGGCTAAAACTTTGCGATTGAAGTATGTTAACATCGAGGTCTCAGATGACTCTGCTGCACATTCAGAAGCGGATTTAAATACTATTGGATTTACGCCAGTGGATCCTTTGTACAGTGATGCCGGTAAAGGTTGGACATATTTCAATTCGGTTAACGGCGGCGGAGATGATGCGGCAGATAAAGAATACCTTATAGATCTAGGGAAAACGTATTCATCCAGATATGTTAAGTTTTATTTTGAAAATGGTTCCGGCAGCAACACGACTACGGGGACTTCCACTTTTACAATGACGGGCCCTCCACGTATTTCTGAGCTTGAGATTTACAATGCGCCTCTAACACCAAAGAATATTGCCATTAATTACTCTGGTGGTTCAAGTGCAACCATTTCCTGGGATCCTGTTCCTGCTGATTATTTCGTTATTTATGATAACGGAAAGGTATTAGTGGATCGTGCTGCTTCAAATAGTTATAACCTGACGAATTTAGACCCTGGTGCAATTTACAATCTTTCTTTGAGGACGGCATACACGGATCCCTATTCTTTCAAACCGATGCTTTCAGCAGAAAGTGCAATTAAAGTATTGCAAACCGATGGAGATCCCATTATTCCAAATCCCCCCTCATCAGTGACAGCGACAGCAGCCTCGGATAAATCTATCAATGTTAGTTGGGATGCAGTACCTGATGCCCAGAGTTATAGGGTAGCGTTGGTTACCGATGCTAATGAAAGAATAGTAGCGGATGATTATAAAGGTACATCCTATACGATCAAAGATCTGTCTCCTGGAACGTCCTATCAAGTAAAGGTCTACTCTATAAGAAGAGGTACATTGTCTACTGCTGCTGCAGAAGACCAAGTCACAACTTCAGGTATAAAGAACGCTTCCGATAATCTTTTATTCAATAAGGAAGTCCAGTATTCAAGAGTTTGGAATGATGATACCGGCAGCTTCGGTGGTCAAAAGACACTTGACAATGATCTATCGGATGGTTCCAGATGGGTTGCTCTAAAAGGCTCCACGTCGGCATGGATGATGGCCGATATTGGAGAAACAACGCCCGTCAGTGTGCTGGAATACTTTAGCTTTCAGAATAAGTTAAAAAAAGTCTCTTTCTATTATGCAACGGACGCAGAAGCGTTTACGAATCCAACTAGTAATAAGTGGATAAAAATACTTACCGACGACCGTGTGAGTCAAGGTAAATATGGCAATCCTAGCATTACTAAAATTGCAGAGAGGATTACTCTTGCTGCGCCTGTAAATGCAAGATTTATCAAATTTACGGTTGATGAAGTTGATGGTGATATTAACGTCAATGAAGTTAAGGCTTTCGGACCTATATCCTTTGTTGGGAACTCTGCCTTAACGGCTATTGATCAAACAGACACCAGTGTTGAACTTAGCTGGGCTGGTTCCAATACGACCCTGCCGGTTTCAAGCTACGATGTTTATAATGGAAATACCCAGCTGACTACCGTGACAGCTGACGTTAATAGCTACAAAGTTACAGGACTTACACCAAACACTGCGTATACCTTCAGGGTTAAGGCTGTAAGTGAGTCTGTAGATGATTCCGTATACTCGACACTTGGTGGGCTGACACTTAACGTTACAACCTTGGCGGATAAGACAGCTCCGACGGCAACCGTTGCGTACAGCACCGCTTTACCGACCAATGGAAACGTGACGGCAATGATTACTCCGAGTGAACCGATTACGGTCACGAACAACGACGGCTCGCTCAGCTACACGTTCAGCGATAACGGCAGCTTCACATTCGAGTTCGTCGACGCTGCAGGCAACAAAGGTAACGCAACGGCGGCGGTCGCGAACATTGACAAGATCGCTCCGACGCTCACGCTTTCGGTCGACAAGCCTGTGCTTAACCCTGCGAACCACAAGATGGTGACGGTCACAGTGAACGTATATGCGGATGGGACCGGTTCCGATATCGCATCCGTTGTGTTGACGTCGATCGTCTCGAATGAGCCGGACAACGGAACCGGCGACGGCAATACAGGTAACGACATCCAAGACGCGGCTATCGGAACATACGACACATCGTTCAGCCTCCGCGCAGAACGTTCCGGTAAGGGAACCGATCGCATCTACACGATCACGTACACGGTCACCGATACGGCCGCCAACGTAACAAAAGCTTCGACTCAAGTGGTTGTCCCACATTAATGGCCATATGAAAACGGCAGCCCTCTAGATGAGGGCTACCGTTTTTTCAATATGTTTGTAAAAGCCATACCCGCTCAACAAACTCTCCTGCCGCCAAAGGTTTACTGATCAAATATCCTTGAACACCATCACAACCTTGCTCACGCAAGTAAGAAAGCTGTTCACTCGATTCGACTCCTTCAGCGATTACTTTCATGTTTAAGCTATGTGCCAATTTGATAATACCACTTATGATCAATTCGTCTTTTGGAGACATGTTTAAGTTATCAATAAAAGACTTGTCCATTTTCAAATAATCAAATGAAAAATGCTTCAAATAGCTAAGCGAAGAGTAACCCACTCCAAAATCATCGATGGAAATAGATATACCGAGCTCTTTTATTTCTTCAAGCACCTTCATCGTATGTTGGGTATTCTGCAGTAGCATGCTCTCCGTAATCTCAATCTCAAGCCACTGAGGATCTAGCTCCGTTTCCCGCAGAATTTGCCCAATTGTACGGACTAAATGCTCATTTTGTAATTGAATGGAGGAAAGATTAACCGACATAACAATAGGTGGAAACCCTGCATCCTGCCAATCTTTATTCTGCTTACATGCCGTCCTCAACACCCATTCCCCAATGGGCAGGATCAATCCACTCTCCTCAGCGATCGGAATGAACTGAACAGGTGACATAGATCCCAATTCTTGATTTTTCCATCGAATAAGAGCCTCTACTCCGTTAATTTTATCGTTGGTCAAATCGATTTTCGGTTGAAAATGTAAATAAAATTCTTCGCGCTCAATCGCTTTATGCAAATTAGAATGTATCTTGTGCTTGGCTTCATTAAGCTCTTGAATACTTTTCGAATATACGCTGTAGGTGTTTCCACCGGATTCTTTGGCCCGATACATAGAGGCATCTGCATTTTTGATTAACGTTTCCACATCGGTCCCATGTTCAGGATATATACAAATCCCTATACTGGTCGTTATATATAATTCTCTTTTATGCAAATAAAAAGGTTCAGCTAATGCTTGTAAGATCGCATCGGCAACTGGTATGACCTCTTCTGCATGACTTAGATTTGGAAAAATAATCGTAAATTCATCGCCCCCCAGCCTAGATACGATAGATCCTTCCGGAACAGATTGGAGAATGCGTTTGGATACATCAACTAATAGAAGATCACCTGTATGATGCCCCAGCGTATCATTTACGTGTTTGAATTTATCTAGATCAAGAAACATTAATCCGGCTAAGGAGTTGTTACGAGCTTTTTCCAATGTCTCCGCCATGCACTCCTGAAAGTGGCTTCGGTTCGGCAGCCCGGTTATTTCATCGAAGTAAGCCATTCTATGAATAATCTGTTCGGCTTGCTTCTGTTCGGTAATATCCTTAGCAATTCCATAGACCCCAACAATTTGATCATTCACTACCGTCGGACCACAAGTTATGAACAGATCACGGTCAGACCCTTCTTTCGTAGAAAAGCCCATTGTAAATTGTTGTGGATTTCCCAGCAGCGCTTGTTCTATATGATGTATAGCTTCTTGTTTCCCTGTTGAAGTCACATATTCGAATAAATTAACGTCCAATATAGACTCCGGGGAATAGCCAAGTAATTTTTCCAACATCGGGTTAATACTCGTAATTTTACCAGATAAATCTAACGTGAAAACAATATCTGGATTACGGTCAAATAAAGACTGGTACCGTTGTTTGCTTTCTTCTATTTTATAGATATGCTTGTTATATGCTGAGATAAAAAAGTTAATAACTAGCATGAGGAAGACCGCAAAAATGATCTCGATAAACAGATCACTTGAATTAGTTTGTTTCAGAAAATGATACAATATAATGGCTACTACTAATAAAGAAACTTGCATTTTAATAATCTTAATAATTGAAAATTCATATAAAAAAGGAATTTTACTTACAAATTTCATGATTCCCGCACGTATTAATAAGTTAACATTCTCAAAAACAAAGGTAATGCAAATAACTTGAATGATCAGTGGTAGTTGGGTTGTAAACTGCAGAATTGCTGCTGCACATACCATACTAATAAAATACATTCCTAAAGTTGAAAATAACCTATACCAGTTAATTCTATAAAATGGTTTGGTGGCTAACAAAAAAAACATTATGGCACTTACAAGGATAGGAACCGTACTTGCTGAAATTCCCATAGAATACATCAAGTAAAGAATTCCTAACGTTGATCCATTATACAAAAGTCCATTAGACATTTTAATTGGAAATATATCAACTATTAAAGTTAAGAAGCATATAAGAATTATAGGTTCCCAAACTCTATTAGATTGAAGAAATTCCAGACAGATAAATGCTGCGTAAATTCCAGTTAAGAATAATATCAGAGTGTATAGATTTTTATCCTTCATGCTGTTCCCTCTTCGAAGTGGTTCCTAATAGAAATCTAATAAATCCGAAGCCTACACTAAAATCTCCAATACTTATCACATGTTTGAAAAAAGGAATCCAATCTCCCAACCACCAATAACTAGAAGTATTCATTAGTTGATGTCGAGGATCGTCTGTTACAAAAGCAGAACCATTATACCCAGACATCATCAGAGCCTTTTCTGATACCGGCATCAAACCACCATGTAAACTAATGGCAATTAAATTAAACAAAGCCCCGAAACATATAAAAATAATTCCTGGTAAATGCCTGTTCATCCATAAACCTAAGATCATTATAGCAAAAGAGAGTTCAAGTAGAATAGGATAATCGCGCCCTGTTCTATTACTCAACCAATAAATAAAAATTTGAAACGCAAAGGTACCGATCAATAAGTAAGGCATTCTGAAAGTTGCAAAGGAATCAACAATTGTCAATAAATTGCGTTTCAGGATGATACAAAGTAGAAGGCCTGCAAGTATGAAGTAAATCATCTATGTTCATTCCTTTATATAAAAAAATGAAAGGAACTAGGGTTTTGCCTAGCTCCTTTTTTTGGGATTAAGGCCCCCAAGGCTGTGATACAACGGATGAATAAACCATAGCAGTCAAAACCAGAGTCATAAGTATCCAATTCTTCCAATTCTTCATTGCATTTCCTCCCCTTTGTTTGAAAAGAATGTCTAGTCAAATGGAAAAATCCATTAAAGAAATTATACTTTTAATGGGTTTTTTATACAATGAAAATATTCAAAATATTCGAAAATTCGCTATAATAAGACATTCCACATCCTAAGCAAAGAAAGAGGCTACCCATGAATTTACAAGGGAGGTCCCTAGGTATCTAGATCCTACAATTACTTCAACTTTTTTAGTTTCCCCTCTGCTTTCCTTATATTCTCAGCCACTCTATATTTAACAATCCTACTTATTAAATCATAAGGAAGCGGCTTATCTATTGGAAATTGTACGGAACCTTTTGCTCCTTTATATCTGGACAACTCATCTTTAAAAGCTTCAATTCCGCTAGCCGCTGGATAAAATCCGATATGATTTTTATAAGCGGCGAAATGAACTATGTTCCCATGTAAAGCAAACGTGGGCATTTGATAACTAATCTTTTCCTCTGAACCTGGAGCCGACTCTTTGATAACTTCTCTTAATCTGTTAAGTATCTCCTGAACCTCCGGTGTAAATATAGAAATATATGCATCAATAGATTCATAAGTAATTTTGATTCCGTCCATGATTTCTCCTTTCATAGACACCTATTTAGTAGTCCTATTATATCATCTTTGCCAGAATCTATAGGTAATCATACCCTAACGTCAGATGGACATTCGTATAACACAAAAAGTGGCGAAGCAGGGACAACCTGCGTTCGCCACTCTTTTAAAGGACCAAATAGTAAACCTCTGGTTACACCAAATCACAAGCCTCAGCTCGGTTAACGCATTATCTAGATCATAATAATCCCTTCATATTTACATATTCTTCTTTCAAAATAGAATAATGAGCACTATCAGTTAATACACCTTTTGTCATGTGGTTTCTCCGAAGGGTACCTTCATATGTCATCCCTAAGCGAATCAAAACTTTTCCAGAAGCAGAGTTTCCACCGTCATGCATCGCAAATACTCGTTCTAAGCCCAGCACATCAAAGGCTAATTGCAACACTAATTTTCCCGCTTCCGTCATGTAGCCCTTACCCCAGTAATGCCTGCTTAACGTAAAACCTATTTCGCCACTTTGGACAGCTTCATTCACTCTGAATTCAAGCGCCCCAATCAGCTTATTGGTTTCCTTCAACACGATGGCATATTTGCCAATCGGTTCTTTCATATAATAGTTGGCTATTAGCTGTTTCGTTCTATTCAGATCTTCGTGTCGTGCATAAATGAAATGTGTCGTTTCTTCATCAGATGTATACTCAAACATATCTTCAGCATCATTAAGCGAAACCGGACGCAATACGATGCGCTCACCTTCCATTTGACTGTGTGAAACCATTAAAAGTGTTACATTTTCCATGTTCACCCTCCGTTTTAATTTAATCTTATTTTTTATTTGTCCATAATACCACAGCCAAGTGGCTGACAAGCAAGTTTTTAACCCCAGGTTAGTTAATAACTTCGACTATAGCTAATCACATAAAGCTCATATACTGTAAACATTTTCACTACTTTCAAAGACATAGGAACTTCTATAGAATATAAAATATCATCACGTACAAACACTCAGTAAATTTAGTTTCTACTAAAATCAAGAGGAATGTGGGAGGATGAATCATGAAGTATTCGTATTTAGGGAAATCTGGATTGAAGGTCAGTCAGTTATGTTTAGGAACGATGAACTTTGGACCGGAAACCGAGGAAAAAGAAGCTTTTAAAATTATGGATACCGCACTAGACGCGGGAATCAATTTTTTCGATACAGCTAACGTCTACGGCGGAGTTGAAAAAAGAGGATGGACAGAAGAAATCATCGGACGCTGGTTCAAACAAGGCGGAGGTCGTAGAGAGAAAGTCATTCTTGCGACGAAAGCCTATGGGGATATGAATGATCCCAATGATGGACCGAATGCTGAACGAGGATTATCTGCGTACAAAATCAGACGTCATCTGGAAGCATCGCTGAAAAGACTGCAGACGGACCATATAGAGCTTTACCAAATGCATCATATCGACCGTAATGTAACTTGGGAAGAGTTATGGGGAGTTTTTGAATCCGTTGTGAACCAAGGAACCGTTGACTATATTGGCTCCAGCAACTTTGCTGGGTGGCATATTGCCTGTGCCCAAGCTGAGGCCAAAGCTCGTCATTTCCTAGGCTTAGTCTCTGAGCAGCACATGTACAATCTACTTGCGAGATTGCCGGAGTTGGAAGTGCTCCCCGCTGCCGAGAAACTCGGTCTTGGTGTCATTCCATGGAGTCCTCTTGCCGGAGGATTGCTAGGCCGCAACGCCTTGGCAGGCACAGGTGCCCGAAGTGCGCGTTCCGCTGAGCGGATCGAGAAGCATCGGAGCCAGTTGGAACAATTTTCAGCACTTTGCAAGGAAATCGATGAAAAAGAAGATGTTGTCGCCTTGGCCTGGGTACTATCGCATTCAGCCGTTACCTCGCCAATTATAGGACCGAGAACGATCGAGCAGCTCCAAGATTCATTACGCGTACCCGAAGTCACACTGAGTGAAGATACGTTGAAAAAGTTAGATGAGATTTTCCCTGGACCCGGAAAACCAGCACCGGAAGCTTACGCTTGGTAGACCGACAAACAAGCATAAAAAGGCGGCTAATCCTTAGAGGATTGGCCGCTTTTTCAACTTCATAAACCCTTGCACTTGCTCCAATCAACCTCTATAAAAATCCCGAATCCAGCGATGCGGCTTCAGCTTCTCAACTTGTTCTTTTGTTAATCCTTGCCCGTCGCCAACCCGCATATTATTCTCCACATTCCGAACGGAGCGCATACCCGGTATGACCGTTGAAACAGCAGGATGGCTGAGCACGTACCGCAGTGCGGTTTCCGGCATGTTATCAATGGATATATCAAGTTCGGAAGCGATCTTCTGAACGCGGTCATACACCTCTTGTTTGCGCTCGCCTCGGAAATAGTTATTGCGGAAGTCACCTTCACTGAACGTCGTGTCAGGCGTAATTCGCCCCGTCAAGCCGCCTTCATCCAGCGAAACTCTGACAATAACACCGACATTATGCTCCGCACAGGCAGGAAGCAGTTGATCTTCGGGGCTTTGATCGAAAATATTATAAATGACCTGTACCGTATCAACAAGCCCCGATTCAATCAGCTTGATGGCGTTGTTCGGTTGATGATCATTTATCGATATGCCAAAATGGCGGATTTTGCCTTGCTCTTTAAGTTTGCGGATCCCTTCCAGCCAATCTCCTTGACCCACCCACTCGTCCGACCAGACATGAAACTGCTGGACATCGATCGTATCCAAGCCCAAATTTCGCAGACTTTGCTCTGTACTAGAAATAACGTGCTCCGCTGTAAACGCCTCTTCCACAGGCACCCCGTCTCGAGCAGGCCATTGTCTGTTTATAGGAGGGATTTTGGTAGCAACATAAATCGGCTTATCGTGAGCCTTTACAGCCTGCCCGACAAGTCTTTCACTGTGACCGTCTCCATAGCCCAAGGCTGTATCGATAAAGTTCAGCCCCAGCTCGATGGAACGATTCAATGCCTGAATCGACTCGTCGTCGGATGCACCAATCCAAGCCGTTTTGCCGATTCCCCATGCGCCATACCCGATTTCCGATATCTGTAATCCCGTTTTTCCAAGAGTTCTATAGTTCATTTCTAGCCCTCCATCCATAAACTGTATTCGTTCACTGCTATTATACAGGGAAACAAAAATCTTCATAAGAACTGAAAAAGTTGTCAGTTAGTAACATTGGAGTAAGTATGGGGTGATAATTTAAAAAGACACCCTCGCGGGTGCCCCTTCTTGCTGTCCATAAATGGCAAATCGAAAAAATAAAATACATATTGACTTTTCACTTTATGAAGCCTATTATTATCTCATAACTAAGAATCTTAAATTTGAGATACTTTATACTAAATTAAACACATTCGAAGGAGTTGTTGATATGTACGATATCGCAGTGATTGGCGCAGGTCCCGCAGGAGCAAGTGCAGCATTATTTGCAGCAAAAGCAGGAAAGAATACTTTACTCATCCATAATGATAAAAGCATGACAAAAAGGGCGTGGCTTGAAAATTATTATGGTATTGAAGAAATTTCCGGCCCTGATCTAATAGATATTGGGAAGAAACAGGCAGTTAAATTTGGCGCTGCAGTGAAGGATGAGAAGGTTCAAAATATCGTTAAAATAGATGCAGGTTTTCGCATTGAAACAAATATCGGACAACATGAAGCTAAATATATCATTATTGCTACAGGAGCTTTAACAGAGCTTGCGGAACATTTGGGCTTGAAAACAAAACCAGCAACTGAACCGCGAATTAAGACGGTCATTGATGTTGATACAAATGGCCAAACAAGTTTGGATGGCATTTGGGCGGCAGGTACAGCAGCTGGAGTTAGCGTCCATGCCATCATCACCGCTGGTGACGGGGCTAGAGTGGCGATAAATGTCATTAGCGAAATAAATGGGGAAAGATACGTTGATCATGATATTTTAAAAACTTCCGAATAAAAATTTACCATCTTAAGCAAATCATAAAAGGAGTGGTTCACTATGCTTACCATTTTAAATAAAATTAATGTGCTTTCAAGAAAAGAGAAAGAAATCGGATTAACTAAGATTGAAAAAACAGAACAAGCCAATCTGCGTAAAGAATATCTTCAAATATTTCGTGGTTCTATAGATAGCTTGCTCTTGAATTCTAC
Organism: Paenibacillus sp. JT22N1; assembly: GCF_059692155.1. Lineage (NCBI taxonomy): Bacteria > Bacillati > Bacillota > Bacilli > Caryophanales > Paenibacillaceae > Paenibacillus > Paenibacillus sp. JT22N1. Next base: position 21,665 of record NZ_JCAUAW010000037.1, on the reverse strand, counting down.
AATTATTGATCCGAACGGAGATAATGTTACCCCTGAAAGATTAAAAAAAGAACAGGCCAAAATAGCTGCAAAATAAATGCTTTCTGAGTGATATGGACCAAAACATGCTAAAATTGAGGCGTACCCGTAAGGAATTCATATTTATCATTCAATGGAGGTTATACCATGGGTAAAATAGGAATATTTGGATTTGGGCGTATTGGCAGACAATTATTAAGAGTGGCTTTACAGGATCAACTATTCGTTCCCGTGTCCATCTCCGATATTAAAGACGCAGCAACACTTGCCGCGCTGTTCGAAGTTGATACCAATTATAAGCGCTGGCACGAAGCCGTATCGGCACAAGAAGGTATTATGGTGATCGGTGGACGTGAAATTCAGTTTATCGATTCATCAAAGGAAGTCCCTAATTGGAAAGAATTAGATGTAGATCTGGTAATTGACTGTACAGGCAGAGCTGTCACCCGAGCTGTTGCTCAGGTCCATTTGGATCGCGGGGCAAATAGAGTATTAGTTAGTGGGCCCAGCAAGAGCCTTGAAGATTGTGATGCTGTATTGCTGAAAGGGATAAATTTGGATAGTTTTGATCCGGAAAAGCATAAAATTATTAGTATGGCGAGTTGTACGACCAACGCATTGGCTCCAGTGGTCAAAATAGTCAAAGAAAACTTCGGGATTAAGTATGGTCTCTTCTCCACCGTCCATTCTTACACGAACACCCAGTCGCTAACTGATCAGCCTATGAAGGATCGCCGAGATTCGTGGGCTGCAGCTGAGAATATCATTCCTTCTTCATCAGGAGCTGCAAGAGCCCTTAAATTTATCTGGAATGATTTGCAGATTACCGGAAAGGCATACCGGATTCCAACGCGCACCGGAAGTATTGCTGAATTAAACCTTGTGACGGAAAAGCCCTGTACGGTACAGCAGGTAAATGATATTTTCCGCAGTGCTGCCAAAGATGGTCAACTGAAGGGAGTTCTTGATGTTCTGGAAGGTGAATGGGCATCATCTCGTATCGTCGGTGACCCCCACTCCTCCATCATTGACCTTCCTTTGACCCAACTGCAGGGTGAAATCCTATCCGTTGCAACTTGGTACGATAATGAATGGGGTTACGCTTCGCGATTAGCAGAAGTTGCGGCTTATCTGGTTAATAAGTAAAATTGCTACCATTGAATAAGTAGGATCACCTCCGTTTATATAGAGGTGATCCTTTATTACCTCTATGATCCCCCACTCTTCAATCCTTGAACAAAAGTAATTAATTATACGACAACCATACTGTATTACCCACAACCTCAAAACCCTGCTTATACCAAAAATTACGTGACTTTTCTAATGAATAAACATACATTTTCTTATTAGGGTATTTCAGTTTAAGCCAATCCATGAAGAAAGCTGCATAGCCCTTCCGTTCAAATTCTTTCAGTACATCCAATGCTTCAATAAATACATAATCTGTTTTATTCTTGATATCAATATAGAAGTCTTGTTCTAAGTATTTTTCATCATCGTTAAAATAATCTTTCTCCGCTTTCTGAATTAACTGTTTCGCACTCGTGTATTCCCAAACCACGGCATAACCCACCATCGTATTTTCAACTTCAATGAGATATACATCATTAGGCAATTCCGAGCTTTCCTTCTTACTCAATTCCCCTGCATGGTAGCCAGATTGTAATTCACTTAATATCGTGCTAATCATGTATAGCACATATGTAAATTTGATACATGTACCCAGAGAATATAAAATGGGTTCATGTTAACGAGCTATATGATGAACCTATACGCCAGCTGATATAATAAGTAAGGAAAGGAGTGTGTAATGGAATGAATCGAGTCATCGATCAATATATTCGCAACGAAGAAGAGTTGGCTTGGGCCAGAAAAGCAGAGGAGTTGGCTGCCCTTTTTGCGGGGAGGGCCACGCGGCATGACCAAGAGGGATCGTTTCCATTTGAGAATTTCGCAGACCTGTGCGAGGCCGGGTACTTAAAGATAACCGTCCCCCAAGAATTCGGCGGGAATGGACTCTCGCTTTATGCCCTCGTCATGCTGCAGGAGAGGCTAGCTTACGGAGACGGATCGACCGCATTGGCCGTTGGCTGGCATGTCGGTCAGATCCTTCATCTTGGGACAACCCGGAAATGGCCGGAGGCTATATTTGCCGATTTGTGCCGTTCCGTCGTGAGCGACGGGACGATGATCAACACCTTCGCTAGCGAAGCAGCATCCGGCAGTCCCAGCCGGGGCGGAAAGCCCGAAACGACAGCGGTCCCTACGGACGGCGGATGGCGGATTACGGGACGCAAAACGTTTAGTACGCTTTCACCGATCCTCGATCGTTTTGTGGTATCGGCGTATATCTCGGATGAAGACTGTACGGCCGACTTCCTGATTCACCGGACGGACCGAGTGACCTTGGTGGAAACCTGGGATACACTCGGGATGCGCGCGACCGGAAGCCACGATGTGGTGCTGGATGGCGTTTTTGTGGACAAAGACATGAGGCTCTCCGGAAATGGCATGGATGACGGTGGCGGCTGGCTTCTGCATATCCCGGCATGTTACATGGGTATTGCCTTGGCGGCACGTGATTACGCCCTTGAATTTGCCCGCTCCTATCGACCCAACCATATGAGCGAACCGATCGCCGCACTCCCTTCCGTCCAGCATTCGATCGGAGAGATGGAAATCGAATTACGAACCGCACGCTCGCTCCTTTATGCGGCGGCGGATCGCTGGGATCGTGAGAACGAAGACCGACCCGCTTTGAAACCTGAGCTCGGCTTGGCCAAGTATGTTGCCACCAACAACGCCATCAAAATCGTGGACTTGGCGATGAGAATTGTCGGTGCCGCGAGTTTATCCCGCAATCGGCCTTTAGAACGGTATTACCGGGATGTTCGTGCAGGCCTGCATAATCCGCCAATGGATAGTACAGTGCTTCATACCTTGGCTAAAGCTGCTTTAGCCGAGACAGCCTTGTAATCCGAGAGAGACGCTAAAACAAATCATCGAGAACCCGAGCCGGAGCCTCCCTATCCGCCTTCAAAAAGTATTCATATTTGCCGAATCTCGCCAGCGCCTCTTGGTCGGGCAGCCATACCCATTCGTCGATTTCGGTCTGGCAGCGGTGGGCCCGAAAAGCGGCGAGCTTTGCTTCCAGATGAGCATGCACGTCGATTTTGATGACATCCTTACGGGAATACCCGAACCGCTCCGGACGCTCCATCGCGTCGCCGAACGTAATGAAATATAAAGCACCCCTATGTCCTGTTCGTTGAAAAGCGGCCATCGTCGCTTTTCCAATTGCGCAATGATCTGGGTGTCCACCCAGCGTTTCGTGAAACGTAAGCACGACATCGGGATCCACTTCGTTAATGAGAGCCGCAATCCGTGCTGTCAGGCTAACTTCATCCGCAAACTCAACTGTTTTGTCGCGGATATCCAAAAATAGGAGCTGCTGGATGCCCAGGCACTCACAGGCTTTCCGTAGTTCCATTTCGCGGGCAGCCGCCATCGATTCCCGGTTGAGATAGGGTGGATTGCCCATGCGTCGTCCCATTTCACCCCGTGTGGCGCTCACCAGCGTAATGTCGACCCCTTCGCTAGCGTATTTTGCGAGAGTACCTCCACAAATAAACGACTCGTCGTCAGGATGGGCAAACACCGCGAGCAGCTTTTTGGCTTTATCGATATTGTTCATTCTGGAAACGGCTCCTTTCCCAAGTGCAGAGCAACATTCATCCGACCTCTGTCATCATAGCCGGCCAGCAAAAGACGACCATTCCCATCTACCTCATAATGCGTGAGCGCCTCCATTCGCAGCCAGCCATGCCCATCGAATCGCAGAGCGGCACGAAAAGGGCCTTCCCCCGCTATAAAGACATGGGTAACCTTGACCTTAAAATTGCGAACGAAGACAAATGAAGTTGCTTCGCTGTGGATATAAGCGTCAGTCCCGACGAAGGCCTGAAGCTCGGCTTCTACTTTCGACCTGATTATTTTGATCATCGTCCTTGGCTCTCTTTTCTTTGTTTTCCTTAATAAAAATCCTCAACATAAAACTTCCCATCTTCAGTTCTTACTCGATATAACATATCAAATCCTTCACTGAAACCAGGTGTCTGTAATCTTTTCATTATACTCTTAATTCCAACCTCCGGTACTTTTTCTCTCCCTGAACGCACTTCATTTCTTTTTACGGACTCAGCAAAATCAGGTTCAAAGTAATAACCCACTACTCGGAACTTGTGTTCTTTTGCGAGCGATATATACTTACTCCTATCCTCAATCGTTGGATTAGTGTTGTCCACAACAAAAGGCTGCTTGGCTTGGATGGATGCAGCTAAATATATGTTTTCCCTGTGCCTGGTTTTAAGCATATCCATGTTGAGTCTGATGTGGGAATTGAAAAATCGCTCCTTAAAGAAGGTTGATTTGCCTGAAGCTTGAATACCGACCAAGATCACACACTCCATAATTACTCATTCCTATTCAGATAGACGTATTGGTTGATATACTCTCTATTTTGCGAAAAAATCGGAGTATCCATATCAACATCCCACTTATATCTTTGTGCTTCTCCTTTTAAATAGGACTGTTTTGTTATGCAAACCCCTCGTTTTTGCCATACGGGAAGATCATTCCAATTAATTCCCTTTTCCACGAATAGCTTGTCCTGAAGCTGTTTTCCATCAAGACCTTGTAGTACTTTTTGCGGGAAGTGGACCTGTGAAACCATAGAAATACTGTTCTTCGTCGCATCCTGCTGGCGCCAGAGAAAGTAGTTCGTGACCTCATCATGCGGTAATACCCATGCTCTGCTGTCAAATGTCGCCAGTTCCTTATCGGGATAATACTTTCTAATCTCCTCATTGAACTTAGCCGTGGCCATTGATGAAGACACAGACACCATTTTTTGTATGTTATTATCGAACCACGATTGAGTGGTCAATTTATCATAATTCGTGAGCAGGATCGAAATCTCGTCACTTTGGTGGTAAACCAATTTGCAGCCCATCATATTTTGAGCGAGATACTTACAGGTCTCCCATAACGCTTTGGTTAACAGCTCATCAAACGGTTTGGCCATCCCCCGTGTAAAGGTGTGAAAGTGGCACCCGTCAATTCTCAGGATTACAGGTAGACGCTGCGGTAGACTGTGCCGGAACGTATTCTCATAATTCTTCATTCGATTTCCGAAATCATCCTTATTCATTGCTGCTATCTCCTTTCCTGAGGGCGATAATGGTACTAGTTTAATCCAATTTCTCGAATATCATAACCCTGATCCTCTTTGCCCTACGAGTAGTCAACTTTACTTGGGCAATAGCCACCGTTATCTTCCGCTTGGATATCAAAGTATAAAAAAAGGCCATGGACTCAAAAGTCCATGACCGGGTATTGTTTATTAATAATAACCATGCGTTCCTTCTCATCCCAACCTACTTTTGCGCCAAAGACTTCACTTACAAAGTGTATTATTTCAGCCATAATGCTTTGCGTATTCTCATCCCAAGAAACCCGGGCTCCCAAAACAATGAAAATTCGTCGTATAGGTACTAGAACAGTTCCAGCCTCTGTGCCCGGCAACGATCACCGAGTTGTTCTGCCCAAGCCGAGCAATCATTCAGGATTTATCCCAAGCTTTCTTCCCACCATCACCGCATGCTGCAGAACCGTCTCCACCGGCGTATCGTACTGGTACTCCAATATAGAACGGAACGGATGCTGCATTTCCTTGAGCGCATCCCAAATCGGTTGCCATTCGATCGTTCCTTCGCCGACCGGCTGATGCAAGTCGTCGATGCCGTCATTGTCATGAAGGTGAACCGCGCTGAGCCGTCCTCCCAATGCGCGAAGGAGCTCCGGCGTATTCCAGCCATTGATATGCGCGTGCCCCACATCCACGAGCGCCGTGATCGTCGGAATATCTTCGAACAAGCGGGCAAACTCTTCCTGATTGAACAGCGCTCCATCGCGAAACCCTACATTTTCCACAGCGAGGTCGATACCAAGCTTCTGTGCCTCGTCGCCAAGACGCTTCAGGTTGTCGATCGACCGCTGCTGGGATTGCTTCCGCAAAAATAGCGGTGTGGAATACAAACTCGGATGCAGAACCATTTGCTCGGCCCCGATATGCGCTGACCAGGCTAGACATTCCTTATACACATCGCAAGAATATTGTGCGAGCAGGTCGAACCGCGCCGAGGCGATATTAAGCTCCCAGATCGGCGAATGCACGCTTAACGGTCCCGGACGGCCTCTGAAACGACCGAATTCCGCATGCCAATTGATAGGCTCAAGCCAGTTCGGCCCGTCCATCGAAATTTCTATACCGCCGGACCACCTGTCAAGAAGCTCCTTGCAGTCTTCGATCCGGTTCATATACGGTAACATATTGATAAAAACAGTCATGAGATTTCCTTCCTCCCTCATTCAATTCAATTAGTTATACGAGCGAATCAAGCGCAATTCCCGCTTTATCCAGCAGCTGCCCCCATGTCAGGAGCTCATGCTCCTTCGTTCCGCTCGAAATCGGGTTCGTAAAGCAGAGCAGCTTGTCATCCGCATCGCGAATCTCCAATCTTTTCCACACGTAAACCAGACCTTTCCATGAAAAGGTTTGATCGTGCACCCAGCAGTCCGTCTCAATCGGCTGTGTGTCGATAACGACGCCGTTCTCGATGATGCGCAGCTTCGCTCCCTTGGCGTCCGTCACCGTCAGCCGATAGCGAACGATGCCGTCATCGGTGCCGGCCAGCGCCTCGGTCAAATCGTCCCCGAACGTAAACGTGCAGCCTCCGGCTTCAATGGACGCCTCAAGCACAGGACCGCGGGACACATACACATGCCCGGCGCGCAAACCGTTTAAGATGTCCTGTGGCGTCAGCCGGTCTGCCAGCACATAGCTGGCCGGATCACCGATCGTATCCGGCGGGCAACCCTCTTCGTAGCTCTGATCGGGCCGAAGATGCGTGTCCGAACCGCCGACGCCGGGCACGCGATATCCGTCGTTCCACAGCAAATTCCACAGCACCATTGTCTGCTCGGTCAAACCAGGTGTCGACCTCTTCGTCGGGCTGTTCCATATTTCCAGCAAATCAATGAAACAGAGCGGTGATTCCGGATACCGCCATGCAAACCGCCCGGCCAGCGGATGGTTGAACGTACGAACCGCACCGAACGCGGCCGCCTCCTCCATCATCCGGTTCTGCCCCTCCTGTGTATGCATGCCTCCATCCTGAAGACCCGTTCCCCAACAATCGATCCAGCCGGGCAAGCCGAGAGCGTTCCAATCTCCTTTGCCGAACGAAGTAAACTCCATACCTGGGATGACCAAGGGCTTTCCCTTCGGCCAGCTTGACGGGAACACGTTATGCTCAGTAACGAAAAAGAAATCCAGCTCCCGCGCTTCCGCCTGCCTCGTTATCTCGCGCGGCGACAGCGACCCGTCGGACAGCGTCGTATGACCGTGCAGATCGCCTCTGTACCAGCGGCGTCCGGTCCCTTTGCACACGTTCCAGTCGTAACGGTTCAAGTCCCCATTCCGTCCGGCCCCTTCGCCTTCGCTCCAAATCTCGCGGTCTTCATCCCGGGCGAATGCCTCGTCAAGAACCTCTCCGTCTCCGATAACCCATTCCAGTTCGAACTCCCCCGGGAAATTACGCAGAAATTCGATCGTCCAGCGGCCCGGGATAATATCACCGGCCACGGCCGTCGCCGTCGTCAGTTCGGCATTCCGATGCAGCAGTGCGCTCCGCGGCTCCACAACGTCAAAGTGCATATAGCGTAAACGGCCGGCAGGATCGCGAACGACGAGCTGGCGCCAAGTCCGGGGCTTCCCGTAATCAAATCGCAGCCGCATCCATTCCGCATGCCGCTCCACCTCGAACGAAATCGCGGAATCGGGCGCTTCTACCCTTAATTTCGCTTTCACGCCATTCTTCGGCGATTGCTCTATCTCCATCTCATACCCCTCCTATTCCTTCAGCGATCCGAGCATGGCGCCTTTTACGAAATATTTTTGCAAGAACGGATAGACGAGAACGATCGGCGCCATCGAGAATATAATGGCGGCAGCCTTGATCGTCGCGGGGCTGGACAGCACGCCGGAATCGACCGCGATGCTGTCCAATCCGGAATCGGCTGCGTTCGTCGCCACCATATTTTTGAGCAGCATCTGCAGCGGATACAGGTCCTTCGAGCGAAGATAAATCATGGCTCCGAAATAGCTGTTCCACGTCCCCACGGAATGGAAAAGTGCAATTGTCGCGAGAACCGGCCCGGATAACGGCAGCACGAGCCTGGTGTAGATGCCGGCTTCTCCGCTGCCGTCTATTTTCATCGCTTCGACGAGCTCGGACGATATGCCCTGGAAGAACGTTTTCATAATGAATACGTTATATGCTCCCACCGCTCCGGGAATGATGAGAGACCAGAGCGAGTTGATCATGCCTAGTTCCTTGACCATCAAATAGCTCGGAATAAGCGGCACCGGAAAGATAAACGTGACCAGTATCAGCTTCAGCAGCAGCTTCCGTCCCGGCATCGCCGGGCGCGTAAGAGCGTAGGCAAGCGCTGAAGTCATAATCAGGCAAAGCAGCGTCCCCAATATCGTGATATAGAGGCTCACCCCCATCGCCCGCCACATGGTTTTCATGTGCAGGAGCGATTCGTATACGTTCATCTGAAACCCTTTTGGCCATAGCACGACCAATTTGTTGTTAGCAAATTTCGGATCGCTGAGCGAAACGGATAGCAGATGAATCAGGGGGGAGACCATCGTAAAACACAACGCGGTGAAAAAGGCGGCGTTCACCCATTGAAACCATTTCTCCGAGCGTTGAATCTTCATTATGCGTATCCTCCTAGTAAATACTTTCCCCGGTCGTTTTGCGGCTAAGCGTGTTCAGACCGACGACGAGAATGATGCCGACAAACGCCTTAAACAATCCGATCGCTGTCGTATAGCTGTATTGGCTGCCCATCAACCCGACGCGGTACACATACGTATCGAATACTTCGCCTGCTTCCCGGTTGAGCGGATTAAGGAAGAACAAAATTTGCTCGACGTTGGCATCGAGGACGTGGCCGATCCGCAGCAGCAGCAGTACGATGATGGCGGGCATGATCGAGGGAAGCGTAATATGCCAGGCTTGCTTGAAGCGCCCAGCCCCGTCCACCATCGCCGCCTCGTACAGATTCGGATTAATGCCGGAGAGCGCCGCCAAATAAATAATCATCGACCAGCCTACTTCCTTCCAGATGCCGAGGCCGACCACCATCCCCATGAAATAATGGGGCTCCGTCAGGAAAGAGACAGGCTCCATGCCGAACAGGCCCAGCGCCCGATTGATGACTCCTTCATTGGCAAGCAGCTCGGTGAAAATGCCGCCTACGATGACCCACGACAAAAAGTGCGGCAAATACACCAGCGTTTGCGTCATGCGCTTGAACCAGCTTTTGCGGATTTCGTTCAGCAGCATGGCCAAAAGCAGTGGGGCCGGAAAGCCGAAGAGAATGGAATACAGGCCGAATTTCAGCGAGTTTTTCAGCACTGTCTTGAATTCGGCATACTGAAACATGAATTGGAAGTGCTTAAAGCCGACCCATTTGCTTTCGAATACGCCTGCGAATATGTTATAGTCCTGGAATGCAATGACATTGCCCGCCAAAGGGATGTATTTGAAAATAAGAAAATGGGCAAGCGCCGGCAGCGCAAGCAGCAGCAGCACGATCGCATCCCGAGATTTGGCTTTTCGGAACAAACGGAAGTCTCCCTTCTGAAGAAAAGGGCCCTTTGCCTGCGTTCGCCGGAGGGCCCATTCCTTTATTTCACCTTATTTCTTGTTGAAGCTGTTGTACCAGTCTGTCGCTTCTTTGATAGCCGCGTCACCACCGCGTTTCTTCCACTCGGCAACGAAGGTGTCGAAGCCTTTGTCCAAATCTTCCTTGCCGACGACCATCTTGGCGAACCAGTCGTAGAACAAGCTGCCCGCCACAAACCCGGGGTTCAGCTCAGGACGGCCGTCCATTGCCTTGAGCGGCGGCATATACATCGCATCGTTCTTCATGAGAACCGATTTGGCGTCGTCATAGCCCTTCAAAATTTTATCGCTGTTCGGCAGCACCTTAAGCGCAAGCGGATTGTTCAAGCCGTTCTCGCGGACGTTGATCGAGAGCTGGAAAAACTCTTTCTCGTTGAGCTGAGAGTTGTTCGGCCCCTTCGGATCGAATTTGATCTGGCCGTTCTCTTCCGTGTAGTTGAAATCCTTGATGCCGTAAGCGAAAAACTTGTCGGCTTCCGGCGAGCTCCAAGCCCACTCGAGGAACTTGATGACTTCCTCCGGATTTTTCGTTGTCGCCGGAATGGTCCATACGAAGTAGACCTGATCCGTCTCGGCCTGCAAGAAATTTTCCCCGCGCGGCCCCTTCGGCGGAACGGCCATCGTGATGGCGCCTTTAGGCTGGTTCGTGAACTCCTGCGCCGCGACGGCGGCGTATTGATACGTTGCGGCTCCCCACGCGGCGACAGTGCCTTTGGCGATGTCCGTACCGCGGTCGCCCTGCTTCTTCGTAATAAAGTCCTTCTCGATGTAGCCTTTGTCATAAAGCTGCTTGTAGAACGCGATCGCTTCCTTCATTTGCGGCTGGATGATATCCGGCTCCAGCTTGCCGTTCCGTATATGCCACGTCCCCGGTCTGAGGCCGAAGGAGCCGGTGAACACATCGTTCCACGACATACCGTCCGTCAAGGAAAGCGCCCACGTATTGTTCGGGATGCCGTCGTTGTTGACGTCGGTCGTTTTGACCGCCTCGGCGAATTTCAAGAATTCGTCCAGCGTCTTCGGCACGGACATATTCACCTTGTCGAGGAAGTCCTGGCGGTAGAACATGATCCGGTCGGCCGCAGCGCCGTTCAGTACCGGGATGCCGTATATTTTGCCGTTTTTGGTTACCTTCGGGCTTTTCCAGGCAGCCTCCGGAATTTTCTTCTTCAGGTTAGGCGCGTACTTGTCGATCAGCGGTCCTAGATCAAGAAATACGCCGCGGTCGACGGCCCCCTGATGCACTTCCCAGTCAACGCTGGCGGTTCTGACCAGATCGGGCAGCTCGCCGGACGCGAAACGAAGCGCCAGCTGCTGGCGGAAATCGATGTCATGGCCCAGGAATTCATAGCTGACATTATACCCGGACAACTTGCTCAGCTCTTGGTAATACTTGGTTTTCTTGTCGTCCGGGCCTTTGGAGGCGAATCCCGAGTTATTATGGGATAACAGCACCTTGATGTCCTTGTTTACGGGTTTGGTGCTTGCGGCTCCTCCCCCAGAATCGGCGGGTTTGTCGGAGCTGTTCCCGCATGCCGCCAAGACGATACTCGAAAGTATAACCGTCACAACCGATGTCGTTATCGTTTTCTTCGCTTTGTAAGCCACTTTGAATCCTCCCATTTTCATCTTTCTTTCAATAACCTTTACAAAATCTTAATAAAAATAAAGCGCTTTCTTCGTTGCCCGCGAAAACATGTGACATCTGGAGTCACATGTTTTCAACAGTGTTTCAAATTTTCTCTCTATCGTGTACAATATAAGTGCATATTCTTTTTTCTCTTGGGTACTGTGCTGTTTCATTGGTTGCTTACCATTGAAACGCCAGTACCGTTTTTTTCCACTGACGATGGGCGCTAGCCTCGTTCATGGCTTCAACAAAATGCTCGACTGCCGATACCCGGTGCCACTGCTCTGGCAGCAGCTGCCGCAGCGTAGCCTGGCAAGCCGGATTCCGCATAGCGTTCAATACTTGGATGAAATCCTCCGAAGAGCTCCGGCTGCTGCCGATTAACGTAATCCCTTTCTCCAGAACATCCCGCGTATTGATCGGAACGCGCTCCTCGGTAACGCCCATCAGCAAAAGGACGCCTCCCGGATTGAGCAGCTCGATCGCCTGGTTAACCGCACTTTCGCTAAAGCGTCCGCCCGTGCATTCCACCGCAATGTCAACGCCCGCTCCGTTACCGAAATCATAATTTTGCACCATCGCCCTACTGGCAAACGAAAACTCGTTCAGCTTCTCTTCCATCGCGCCGAATACTTGAAGCCGGTCGCTGTTTAGCCCATAAACATGATGCAGCATCGCTGCGGTCAGAAAGCCGACCGGCCCGTCGCCGAAAACCGCTACCCGCTTTTTGGAAAGCAGGTTTTTTACCCGGCTCAGCGCTTGGCAAGAAACGGAGCACAGCTCGGCCAGCACCGCGATGTCGTCAGGAATTTCGTCCGGTACCGGAATCGCGCATGCCGCAGGTATGACGAGCCGATTTTGGGCGATGCCGTCCGTTCCGCTGGCGAGAAAGTGTCCTCTGGTACAATATGTACTGCCGAGTCCCTCCCGACAAATGGGACAGCAGGTTTCCGCCGTCTTCCCGTCGAGCAAATAACCTGGGACGTTCGGTACGATCACGATCCTCTGTCCGGGAACAAGCTCTGCCGTATCACTGCGAACGACGTACCCGATTCCTTCATGGATGAGTGCCATCGGCAGCTTGCTCGCCATTGCCTCCTGCCTTCTCTGGCCGGTAAAATATCGTAAGTCCGCGTGGCAGATGCTGCCCAGCGCAGGTTCTATGACAACATGGCCTTTCGGAACCGGATGCTCCAGTATTGTCTCCTCTACTACCCCGGATTTAATCAGCCGATAGGCCCGGGATCGCACGGCATTATTTCCTTCCTCAAGCAACTATATCACCTCCTCTCATGCCGCCCGAGGAAATCATCCTTGCCTTACACCGCCACGACCTTTACTCCCTCATCGCGGAACGCTTTTACTTGCGCATCTGAAGACTCGACCCCCGTAATGAACTGATGCACCGAGCCGATTGGCACAACCTTGTGCAGCGACACTTTGCCGATCTTCGTATCGTCCGCTACGACGATAATTTCCTGCGCTGCTCTGATCATGCCTTGCTTGGTCGGCACGAGCTGGGCTTCCGGATGCGTAAGCCCGAATTTGGGATGGATCGCCGGCGTCCCGATAAACGCTTTCTGCACATGGAGCGTGCCAAGCGCATGGTCGGTGAACATCCCGTTCAGCATGAAGCTGGAGTGATACAATAGCCCTCCCGTTACGATGACGGTAATGCCCGGCGCGTCCCGCAGCTCCGCGGCAATGTTGATGTCGTTCGTCACGACGGTAATCCGCGACCGATTTTGGAGGTACTGGGCGATGTGCATGGTTGTCGTTCCCGAGTCCAGAATGACATGATCGCCATCCTCGATTAAGGCAGCCGCCGCTTTCCCGATCCGCTGCTTTTGGTCGACTTGTTCATAGGCTCTTTCCGAGAAGGAGGCTTCTATATTCGCCCCTTGATCGACCACGACCCCTCCGTGCGTTCTCCGGAGCAGCCCTTCAAGCTCGATCTCCGCAAGATCCCTTCTGATTGTCGCCTCATGAACTTGAAATTCCTTTGCCAGATCCGCTACTGTTGCAACCCTCTTCTGTTTAACGAATTCTATGATGCGCATTTTACGTTCGACAGCCAACATCGGTTTTTGCTCCTTTGCGCATTAAATCGAGCCATTGTTCATTTACACTCATTTTTGTTCGTTTGTTAACATTAGATTAGCTTAGGGAAAAAGCAGTGTCAATAACTTTTTTCCACATTGAAAGTTCGCAGAAATGTTTACAATTCCTTTATAAATCAAATACTTACACTCATTTATGCAAGCTTTACAAACATTTAAACCGAAGATTAACAGGGAAGTATTGACAAATAAACGCGCATAATATTAACATTATATTCGTATCTACGCGCCAAAATGAGTAAATATTATACTTTTTCGCGCAAATTATACTGAGGAGGTAGTTGAGGAATGAGCAATGAAGTCCATTCTCCACAACCAGAACCCGCAGCAAATCGTTCGATTAGCAGAAGAAAGCTGCTCGCAGCGATGGGGATGGCCGGCGCGACCGCAGTCTTGGCAGCTTACGGGAGAGGCGACAGCGCCCAAGCGGAAAGCGTGACGGAGGCCACTTATGGAAAATCCGGCAAGCCTTCTCTGATACCGAAAGATTTGATGAACTTATCCTATTGTATTCCTACTACGATTGCCGAACTCAGATTGAACGATCAACCGTCCACTTCCTTCGCTTACTACGTCACTGACCAGGAGCAAGAAGGCTTTTTCTACTACGACCAAGCCGATATGCAAACCGCGGACAATACCGGTACCGTTCTCGTAAGCGTTTCAGGCGCAAGATACAAACGCTCGGTCGACGCTTATACCGTCAACGTCAGATGGTACGGCGCCAAAGGAGACGGCACGGCAGACGATACGCTCGCCCTGCAGTCAGCTCTAAATGAAGCGCTTCGCTGGCCTGCCGCGAACGTGATCGTTCCTGCGGGTACCTACCGAATGACGGCGGAGCTGTACATATTCAAAAACACCCATCTGAAAATGGATGCACAAACGGTCATTTTCCGCGGCCACGATGGCAACGTCATCCGCAACTACCGGAAGGACGATATTTTCTACGAATATGGCGGCAACGGCAATATTACGATCGAAGGCGGCATACTCGACTGCAACGCGACCAAGCAGCCCCGGGTTTGCAACGGCATTGCGCTTGCTCACGCAGAGTACATTACGCTCAGGAACTTGACAATCAAGGATACGCAAAGCGGACATGCTGCAGAGCTGACCGGCCTACGTCATGTGCTGATCGAGCGCTGCAAATTTATCGGCTGCATGTTTACGACCCAAACCTACGTCGAGGCTATTCAGCTCGAACCAGCATTGATAGCGGGATTCGCAGGCCAAACGGCCGACCATACACCCACCCATCACGTTACAGTGAAGGACTGCTATTTCGGACCGAGCGGTACGCCCGGTACCGTTCCGTGGCCTTGCGGCGTAGGAGCGCACGGCGCATATCCCGACGCCTATTTCGATCACATCATCGTCCGGGACAATGTGATGGAGAAGTCGACCTACTGGGCGATCCGTCCATTCAAGTGGAGAAAATCAGTCATTGCTGGCAACCATTTGAAGATGGTGAACGGTGGCATTTTCGTTTCCACGCCATCGGCAACTTCTGCCTCCTCCAAGGACGACAACGGCGTATTCCATCCGGTTCAGCCGGCCAGCACGATCATCATCGAGCATAACATCATCGATACCGCCTCCAATAACGGCATTTATGTCGAAGGGTTTCCGGAAGGCTGCGGCGAGAAAATCATTATCGCTAACAATATATTCAGGAATCTGGATGGCCAAGGAATCAGTGTGCGCTGCAATCACTGCATTGTCACCGGCAACATTATCGAAAGCGTTAAAAAGAACGGCATTTATATAACGGACAGCAGCAATGTCATCGTCACGGATAACATCATCCGGGATACGAACTTCAACGGCATCCAAGCGAACAATGCAAAACTGACCGTCATCGCAGACAACTCGATCACGAATGCCGGACAGAACGGAGACAGTACCTACGACGGCATCGCGCTTACAGCAACGTGTGCGGAAGCCCGGGTCATCGGCAACGTCTTGCGCACCGAATCCGGCAAAAAGAAGCTGCGCTACGGGTTAAACGTCGCCGCAACCGTCAAACTGCTGACGCGTTTGCAGAACGATCTTCGCTGCGGGGCAATGAGCGGCAACCTGCAGGACCTGTCCGCCTCAACGAATACGTCATACGTGGATTTGGCGTAGTCAGGCACGGTCCACAAAAACAAAATGGAGGGCTGATGCCCTCCATTCTTTTGTTCAAAACCTACATACCCCTGTCAAGTAGACAGATGAAAAAACTACGCTACCAGACGATTCTCGCTTTGAAGCTTAGAATGTGGCGATAGCTTGATTCGCTCAACAGCTTGCACAAGCTGCGTGAATACATGCTGCAAAATCGTAAAATACTCCGTCAAACTCTGATGATTCGTTTCTTTTAACCCTGTCAGATTGTACGTTTTCCGCAAAAAATCGAAGGAAAGATTATAGATCTGTTCATTAACATCGTTAAGGATCATCTGATAGTCGTTCTTATAATCTATATATTTCCCTTAGAAATAAGAGTACAAAAAATGCCATAGAACCAAAAGTCCATGACCGAGCAATATGATACCGGCTGATAACCAGCACGACAAAATCCATTGCCATATTTATCTCTTTTTTATGATGTGTACCAAATACATTACTAATGGCGTTCCTATAACTCCAACAATTGGAACCAAAATTTGCGCTTAGATTCCATAATGGAGTTTTAAAGTTTCGGCTAATTTGTAAGATAAAAAAAACACTCGTTGATCAAGTTTACACAAACAATACTATTAAAAATTGAACATTCTTGAAATATCTGGTACTATCACGTAGGTAAATACTACTATATTTTAGGAGGTGAAAAGGTAAATGAGGTTCAGACAAATCGGACTAATATTATTAACATTTATTGTAACATTGACATTATCGCAGTCTGTTTACGCTCACTCGGGTAGAACAGATTCAAGTGGAGGGCATAATTGTTCAGCAAAATCCATAGCCAAAGGGTTGTGTTCTGGATATCACTATCACAATGGCGGGTCTTCATCCGGCAGCAGCGGCTCATCATCTGGTGGTTCAACTTCCAAGACTACACCAGTAACCCCAGTAGAAACTATTCCAAGTGGACATGTCAAAGTTGTAAAACCGACATACAGTATTTACGTGAATGGTACTTCAGTACCAAATTCATCCCTAAAATACCCCGTCATATCGTATAAGGATATTACTTATTTTCCAATGACCTTTAAGTTTACTCAAGCACTTGCTTTAGAAACAGTATGGGATGCAGATACTGGATTTGTAATTCGAAAAACTTCTAACAAAGCTGGTAAACTTGAATTTGACTACGGCTCCACGCAAACAAACCTGTATGCTAAAGAACCAGATTTTAATATCTATGTAAACGACAGCTGGGTTGACAATGGCTCTGAGGAGTATCCTTTACTAGTATTAAACGATGTTACCTATTTCCCTATGACATGGCACTATGCAGTTGATGAGTTAGGATTAATAATAAAGCTTGAGAACAATGCTTTTTATATTTCTAAATAATTGACTGCCTTCGAGCAGTTTTATTAGCTAAAATAAACCCCACCTACCTTAGGATGGGGTTTATTTACTATGTATTTAACTATCTTTTTGAATCAGCTGACAATTAGCTTCTAAACTTTTAATCTTATTTTCCAAAAAGCTCTTCTCTAGTCTGATATGAAGTAATTCGGTGTCTAAATCCTGACCCATGGTATGAACCGCGGTAACAATGTCTTCTGCTGTTAGTATATGAATAGAATCTGTCTTGTCTGAGATATACTTTAAAATAACTTCTATAAACTCTTTGCATACTCTGATTCTTTGAATGAGAACATTTTCCTCTGCTACGAATTCGTTGTATTTGATAACTATCTAGATTATCTGATGTGAGACATGCAGCATTAAGTGAATTATCTAATGGAAAAAGGGAAAACGTGAATTTCAGTCATATTGTTAGAATTGCGGAAGCTCTGAATATTGAAGATATTCGAGAGATTATTGATCTTGTTGAGGATGATAATGAGGATGGCGAGTTAGACTAGAATGAAAACAAGAAAACCTAGAAGCTACAGCTTCTAGGTTTTTATTTATAATATTTATTAAACATGTACGGTATGTGAGAAATAAAATGGAAATATTAAATTAGGTTCATTAATGTTTCAAATTCATCAATCTCGTTGTTTAATTGTTTAAATAGTTTTAACCAAGATAATTGATGCGGAGTTAGTACATCAATAAGTCTAGGATCATAAAATGTCCCTTTACCTTCTATTAAGCGTTGGAAAGCTTGATTTGTAGACATAGCATCCCGATAAGCACGATTTGAAGTCATCGCATCAAACGCATCTGCAATTGCAAGAATTCGTGCTTCTAACGGAATCTCCTCCCCTTTTATGCCACTAGGATAACCTAGCCCATCCCACCTTTCATGATGATACAGTACGCCCTCTCTTAATGTTCCTAAGACCGATATCTTTTCTACCATTTTTGCTCCCACAACCGTATGGGTCTTAATAATTTCATACTCTTCATCTGTAAGCTTCGATGGCTTTGTAAGGATTGTCTCTGATATATTTATTTTCCCTATGTCGTGGAGAAGCCCCATCATTTTAAGTGAGTGCAGTTTTTTAGGTTCTTGCTGATACTCAGGCAGTTTACTCGCAAGGTCAACAGCGTAATTACTGACTCTCTCACTATGACCAAAAGTATATGTATCTTTAGCTTCAACAGAAACGATAAACGTTTTAACAACTTGTTCAATTGATTCATCAGCAGATTTAGATATAATCGAAACCAAATTTAAATAAAGACCAAGTAGTTTTTTGTATAGGATATGACTGAAAGTTGCAAGAATGATGTAAAGAAGAATTCGGTTCGAGAGATCAATAGAATCAAAGGTGGTATTTGGAATCAAGGGAAAGTATAAATCGAGAGTAATCATGCTGACTAACCCAAGAACGGAATATATCAATAAAGAAATAATATCGCCATATAGTGCAGATATTAAAGGTATCAAAAGGAAAAAACTCCATGCTTCCCTATAACCCGAACCAAAATATAAACATATGACTACAAAACAAACAAAGCATAAAGTTATATGTTTCAATACTGATACAGGAAGTTTAGAAAATTTATTTAATGAATACGTAATAACGCAAATTACTAGACAAAGTAATAAAACCCCAATATTTGCTCTTGAGTAAGGCAAGTGCATAACCCTAAAAAGATAATTCCAAGTAATACTTAAGATTAAATATACAAAACCAACTTGTAAAATGTTGTTATTTAGGTTGCCTTGATGAATTTTGTAAAAGGACAAAAGTAGTCTATTTTGCTCGGCATTCCCCATATAGAAAGTCCATCCCAAATGATTTATTTGAACTTCATTGTATCATTTTTAATAATGATAAACTATGGAATCTTAACTTCCTATAGTAAAAAAGAACTAGTAATGATACAATTTGTATCATAAAATGATTATTCCAAATAAATTACGACATTCTTCTATAATTAAAGAGAAAAAATAAAAAGGAGTGTTATTTTATGAGCAATAATTTGAGCTACAACTACAGTTTTTATGAAGCTTTTGGTAAAGAAAGAGATAACGCTATTCTGCTTCATCATCAAAGATACCAGGAGGTGGGTTTTTTTGGAAAAGACGATAAGGATCCCTATGAAACTAATTCTAACTATTTTGTCGCAGAATCGATAACGGAGAAGAAGATTGTCGGAGTAACACGCCTTATTTTTGAGAAATTAGAAGAATTGCCGACCATGAAATACTTTTCGTTATATGATCTCGAAAAAGCCAAATTAATGCAAATGGATCGAAATCGATACGCGGAAATCAGTGCATTTACGAAGCTTCCTCAACATGATGTCGGAATGGGACTGATCCGAACTGTTCTACAATATTCTCAGCATACAGGAATCACCCACTGGATATGCTGCATTGATGAGAGAGTCTATAATTATATGCACCGCATGTTCAAATTCCCTTTCAAAGTTGTAGGAGCACCCAAATTATACCTTGGCTCAACTAGTATTCCATGCTTATTAAATCTAACAGAATGTTTAAACACACTAGAAGTTTATCGGCCTACTCTATATAATTATTTATCAGAAAATTCTTATAAAACTAACGAGGTGGTACAATGATAAAAGAACAATTTAGCCGTAATTTAGGGATTATGTCTGAAGAGGAAATCAATATTCTTCAAAATAGTACAATTTCTATTGCCGGATGCGGTTGTATAGGCGGATTTTCGGCAGAATTACTAGTCCGAATGGGTATAGGAAAGGTAAAGCTCGCTGACCCCGATGTTTTTGATATCTCCAATATTAACAGGCAATGTGCAGCTACCTATGAATCCGTTGGGAAGTCCAAGGTTCTAGCTTTACGGGATCACTTATTAAAAATAAATCCTGAACTTATTGTAGAAGAATACCAATCAGGCGTTACTAAGGAGAATGTTCAACAATTCATTCATGGCTCCGATTATGTCATCGATGCCATCGATTATTTTGAGTTTCCTACGTCATTGTTCATGCACCAGGCAGCAAGAAAAGAACATCTATACATCATTACTGCGGTAGCGCTTGGCTTTGGTACATCGGTTTTAACATTTTCACCCACGGGGATGTCACTAGAACAGTATTTGGGCTTACCGGATGGCCTTTCGCCCGAGAAGCTTAATGAAATCACCTTCCCGGCTGGAAACTACACCAGTTCTCTCCCGGCCTATGCAACTCCAGATAAAATTCTAAAATGGATCCAAGCAAAAACGATCCCTACTATTAGTGTAGGACAAGCACTAGGTCCTGGCGTGTTAGTATCTCATCTAGTTCTTCATCTTCTAAACAGAAAAGAGCCTGTCATCGTACCAGAGAAATTTGAATTACAGTTTGAATTATAAACTCGCCAAGCCCGATAGATTTTTGGATAAAAAAGTAAACTCCGCCTGCTCGATTTGGAAGCTGGCGGAGTTTATTAATACCCTTGTTGATGAAAAAAAGCTTGCGAGAGTAAGCATCTCAAGCATTTTCCGGAGTTATGATCAATATTCTCGAGATTTTATTTGCCAGATGAAGTCTTTGCTCTTTCAATATGTTCATTCCTAATAACGGGATCTACTATATTAGCCTTTTGAATTGTTTCATATATTCGGATGATTGCATTGTCGTTAAGTTTTGGTTCAGGAGATTCAGCTTTTAACCTTAATAATTTCCTTTGGATGAACTCGGATAGCTCCACATCGTAAACAATTAAATCATTGGAATGAATTTTTCTAAGTTCAGGATCTACACTGAATCTGCAGCGCATCGTAAAAGAAATCATTGATATAAAGGTTAATGTTTTAAATTCATGTAATATGTGTTCCAAAGCTTTTATGTGACCATAATTCTGAAAAAACGGGTTATACATTTTAAATCTATTACTTACTGACCAGTACCTATCATTCTTGTTTCCTTTAATTTCACCATTATAATTTTTAGTTTCAATAACGAATAAACCATATGGAGTAATGACTAGATGATCGACCTGTGAATATCCCGTTTTTGATTTAGAATTTGCAATCAAAATATCACTCAGATATTTGCAATCCTTAGGAAGTTGGTCTAGCTGAATGTTAATTTTGTGCTCACCTAATTCGCCTATTCGGGCAGGTTCAATCTTCCTAACTGGTTTCACACTTTTTTTAGCTTCTGTGATCTTCTCTTTAGTTTCTTTTGCTGGAGATTTTCTAAAGAACTCTAGTATTTTTTTAAACATATGTACCCTCTCGTCAATCATACTTTTATAAAAAAATAGCTAAATCTTCTGGGCTTAATTAATTAGCACTCTAAATTCTCTTTCGATTGGATATCTATTCCAACCCAATCCCCAAAACCGAACTACCCAAATCCAAATGCTCCCGATCCAGCGTTACCTTCACTCTACCCACACGCCGCTTCTCCCGCCAATCTTTAAGCTCCTCTTGTTCAAAATGAATAAACCCCTGCTAAAAAACACCCCCGCATGCACCGTTTCACCGTTCATTGCATAAATAAACTCTTGCTACAAATCAGTCATTTCCCCAATTTCTCACC
>NZ_JCAUAW010000036.1:0-55130 GCF_059692155.1 Paenibacillus sp. JT22N1 | reverse complement strand
CACGCCGCCAGCGTTCGTCCTGAGCCAGGATCAAACTCTCCATAATAGTAAAACTATTTGAAAGCTTAATTGCTCATTTGCGTTGCTAGCGAGATTTTGCAATCTCTTTTTTGAACGATTTCTCATTCGTGCTTACTCACTCGTTGTTCAGTTTTCAAAGATCAATTTCTTTCGCTCACTGCCGTGTTACCGAAGCAGCGAGAAGTAATATACCACAGCTCGTTCATCAATTGCAAGCACTTTTTTTCTTGTCAATTTCTGTCGTTCTCTGTCGGAAGGCTATAGTAACATAGGTTGCTGTTTGAATGCAAGTCCCATTTAATGACTCATGGTGATTTGCCGCTTCAAAGCAACGAGGAATAATGTAACACGTAGAGAAACCAATTACAACCCCTTTGGAAATGTTCCACAATTGCAATTGTTTTGAATTGTTCCTACATAGAATCCAAACAAAAAGGATGCAGTCCCCTGCATCCTTTGAAGCTCATTAGTATTCCATTCTATCTATTGAAGGAAAATTCAAGGGGGAATCTACAACTCTAGTAAAAGGGTTGCCTTACCTAGCAGATTATTACGAATCAACGCGTAGATTGAAAGAATTCGATACGCTCTCCGTCTAAACCATTAAAGAAGAAGTATCTGGAGCCATTCGGAAGGGTCGTAATCTCAGCATCCAGCTGCTCAACTCCCAATCCTTTGATTCTTGTAAATTCCGCTTCAATATCATCCACAGTAAAGGCCAAATGGTGAACTTTGCCCTCTTGCGGTAAACCCGCGTTATAACCCTCTATTAATTCAACTTCAGTTTCATTTAATGCTTCAAAGCCAAGAAAACCGAGTTTGATCACACCATTCGTATGTAACAAAGTACCTTTGTGCTTAAGTCCAATCACATCTTCATAGAAACGAATCGATGCTTCCAAGTTTGCTACCATTACACCAACATGCTCCATTTTCAAAACTGCCATCTGTACATAACCTCCTCCATTCATCTCCTTCTATTGTAACGAAAAGAGCATGAGAGGACTAGACTGTCTTTAAGAGATACTGAGCGTTTCCATTTCGCCATCCAGCGAGAAGAGCGTCACTTCTTTTTTCGTAATATTGACCAAACCAATATCATCAAATACTTTTCTCACCTGAGCATTGGATAAATGCTTCATTATGGTTTGGGCCGCTATCTGTAAATGATCCTGATACATGGATTCAAAAAACATAAGAACTTCTTTTTCCCCGACTAGAATTTTCGCGTGCATCATCCCATTAACACCCCCATTATCAATGGTTCAATTGTATATTTTGGAATCTAGGAAAGTGTCAGAACTTTATTAGGTTTATGTTAGGTTCATAGATTTCGCCTTAGATAAAAAGTCAGTGTATACTAGAATAAAGAAGATGAGGTAGGAGGGTGCAAATATGAGATTACTAAAGCTTCTTCAAATCTATGAAGTGGATGGGATTACACCCAAGCATCGATCGGAACGATTCAATTTTGATGAAATTCAAGGGCAAACATTTCGTGAAATGAACCCTACTGAGGTTGGGTGCCCGATGATCCTATCAGGCATCCATCGATATATACCTTTCAAAACAACTAGAGTTCAAGCGATAGATCGGGACGGTTTGGATTTCCGGGTGCTGACACGCAATACCATCTATCATTTTGAAGTTTATACGGAACGCCAAGCCACTTAACCTTTGGAAGGTTAATGGCTTTTTTTGTTGTTTCATCTAATAACAATTTCTTCACTTCTCAAAATCTACCATTTCCCCTTATACTAATAGATGGGCTTATTAACCGCAGTTCTATTAATTGAAGGAGGAATTTTTAACACATGAAAAAAACATTGACCACCCGCCTTACAGCGCTCGCTCTTGTTACCGTTCTTACTAGCTCTTTCGCTAGCAGCCTAGCATTTGCTGAAACAGCAGCACCCTCTTCTCCCGTTTCAATGAAATCAGATATGCGTCTTGCCATTGATAACGGCGCTATTGAGGGCTACGGGGATACCGACTACCGTGGTGCAAATGCAGCTACTCGCGCTGAAGTGGTAACAATGATTAACCGTGCTGCCAAGCTGAAAAGTGCAGATCTTGGTTCTGTCACGTTCACGGACCTTGCAAATTGGCAAAAACAAGCGGTTGCGAGTGCCGTTGCAGCTAAACTCATTAGCGGCTTTGCTGACGGTACGTTTCACCCGAACGCTGCCGTTACTCGTCAAGAGCTTGCTGAGTTGATCGTTAAAGTCGTAACTGGCGGCCAACTGCCAAAAGTGAACGAGAATGTGTTGAACTACTTCAAAGATTCCTCCTCCATCGCTAAAGAATCCCGCCCTTATGTCGCTTATGCCGTCATCAGCGGAATTTTCACACCTACCCTTGACGGTAACTTCAACCCTACTGCGGAAGTAACGCGTGACGAAGTGGCTAAAGCACTTAAGCCTATTTTATTTAAAGTGGTTGATATTTTAACAACAAACGATATTCACGGTAAAATCGAAGTCGGCTTCGATAAAAAACGAAATCAAGGTCAAGGCGGTATCGAAACACTCGGTGGTATCGTGACCGATTTCCGTGCTGTAAATCCAGGTGGAACGGTCGTTGTTGATGGCGGAGACGCATGGCAAGGTACCCTGATTTCCAATACAACGAATGGTCAATCCGTGATGGATACGATGGCACAAGTGCAATATGATGCCGCGGCTATCGGAAACCACGAGTTCGACTTCGGTCGTGACGTTCTAATCGACAACATTAAAAAAGCTAAATTCCCTATTCTCGGGGCTAATATTATCGATGATAAAACAGGTAAACGCGTTGACTGGACACAGCCCTATGTAATTGTTGAAAAAGATGGCTTGAAAATCGGTATCATCGGCTTCGCAACGCCACAAACTACAACAACTACAAAATCAACAAACATTGAAGGCCTCTCCTTTGTAAATCCGGTTCCTATGGCTAAAGAATTGTCCGCTGAGCTTCGTGCAAAAGGTGTGGACATCATTATGGTTACCTCCCACCTACCAGGTGAGCAAAATCAAAAGTCTGCTGAAATCATTAGCGAGCTTGCTGATCTTGCAAAAGGCACGGGGAATGGTACCCTTGATGCGATTGTTGGTGGTCACTCCCATATGCGTGTTGCCGGTATCGTGAATGGCATTCCTGTTGTAGAGGCTCAAAGCTGGCTTTATGCGGTTGGGCACATTCAACTGTTTGTAGACAAATCCACAAAGCAAGTCGTATCCTCGAATGCAAGTTTGCTTGAAACATATACGAACTTGACGACAGCTGACGCGAAGATTCACCAAACGGTCGAAGATTATAAAGCCAAAATTTCAGCGAAATCCGGAGAAGTTGAAGTCGTTGCTGCAGAGCCACTAACTCGTAAATCTTTCCGCTTTGCTACCAATGGTGGAGTTGATCGCGACGGCGCTTCCCAATTAGGAAACAGCATCACAGATGCCATGCGCGCTTCTGAGAAATCCGATATTGCCTTCACTAATATTGGTGGTATTCGAGCAGATGTGGATAAAGGTGAACTGACGTATGGCAAAATGTTTGAAGTGTTCCCTTTCGGCAATTACAACGTAACGGGTACAATGACTGCTGCTCAAATCAAAAAAGCACTCGAAGTTACAGATAAGTATACCAATCTTCCGGCTATTCAATTCTCTGGCTTGAAAGTAGAATGGGACAGCACGAAGCCACTCGGTGAGAAATATTCGAAAATCACCCTGGTAGATGGTACACCAATCTATGTCGATGGCAAGTTTAATACAGACCGTACATTTAAAGTAACAACCAATGATTTTATGGCTACTGGCAGTGGCGATGGCTTTACCGTATTTGGTGAAGTGAAGGATTGGAAAGATGGCGCCATCATGCTGGATGCTTGGGTGAATTATGCTAATTCCCTGAAAGCCGCTGGTAAAGAGCTATCTGTACAAGACGATGGTCGCGATGTGCGTTTGGATTTGAAGAAATAAGCTATCATTAATTATTAATCTCATAAAATAAAAAAGACCTTTGACCGCATCCAAAAATGGATAGGATCAAAGGTCTTTCTATTTGGTCAGCCATACACGCATCAGGGATAGCAATTGGCTTAAATTAAGCGGCTTGCTAATATAATCGGAGGCTCCTGCTTGCAAGCAAATGTCCCTGTCCTGTTTCATAGCCTTGGCCGTCAATGCAATAATCGGTACTTTCTCAAATCGGGTATCTTTCCTAATCATTCGCATGGCTTCGTAACCATCCATAACAGGCATCATGATATCCATAAGTATGAGATCGATGTCTTGATCTTTCTTCATGATCTCCAAACATTCTTGTCCATTATGAGCAACGGTAACCAGTATTCCTTCTTTCTCAAAAGCATTGCTTAGCGCGAACACATTCCGAACGTCATCGTCGACGACAAGTACTTTTCTTCCGCTAAAATTGTTCCTCTCTGCTGGATCAGCGGCTTTCTTATAGGCATCCCTAAGCAGAAAGTCACTTATCATTGGGGAAGACGCAGCTGCAGCTTCCTTCTGCATGGATTCAGTTTCGTTAAAGACATGCTCCAATGAAGGAACATAAAGCGTGAAGGTACTGCCTACTCCCTCTTCGCTTTGCATAATAACCCTACCACCGAGAAGTCGGGCTAATTCACGGCTTATCGATAATCCAAGGCCTGTCCCTCCATATTTACGATTCGTTGTTCCATCCGCCTGGCGGAACGGCTCAAAGATCAATTGCTGCTTCTCAGGAGATATCCCAATCCCTGTATCTTTTACGGATATGACCAGAACTTGACTTTGTTTAGCCAATGGCAGAAACTCTTTAATCTGCTCCTCGCTGCACATACTCAAATTCACCAGAACGGAGCCCTTATGTGTAAATTTAAAGGCATTAGAGAGTAAATTTTTAATAATTTGGCTTAATCGCTGTTCATCGGTATAGAAAATATCTGGAACCTGTGAATCGCGTACGATGCTAAAAGTGAGACTTTGCTGTTCGGCCACCTTTGCAAATTGACTTCGCAATATATCTGGAAGCTCTGATACATTCATTTCACCGACATGAATATCTAATTTGCCAGCTTCGACTTTGGATAGATCAAGAATATCGTTAATCAGATGCAGAAGATCATTCCCTGAAGAATGAATAACACGGGCGTACTCTTGCTCTTCTTTGGTCAACGAACCCTGTTTATTTTCTTGCAGCATTTGGGAAAGGATAAGCACACTGTTTAATGGGGTACGGAGTTCGTGTGACATATTTGCCAAAAATTCCGATTTATATCGAGAACTTTGCTGCAGCTGAACCGCATGTTCTTCAAAAGATGCTTTGATATTCTCTAGTTCCCGCGACCTTTCTTCCGCATAACGATTCTGTTCCTCCAACTGTTCATTCGTCATGTGCAGTTCTTCTTGTTGCGTTTGAAGTTCTTCCGTCATAATCTGATATTCTTTTAAAAGCCGCTCAACTTCAACACGCGTTTGCACACTATGTACAATTGTACCTAATACTTCAAGAATATCTTCAAGCAGTTCAAGCTGCAGCGGAGTAAATTTATCAAAGGAGGCCAGCTCCATGACAGCAATAACTTCATTGTTATGTAAAATGGGTACGATCAGAACACTTTGAGCTTTCGCCGCTCCAAGTCCAGACGATAGGGTAATGTAACTATCTGGTATATTGGTTAGGTGAAACATTCGCTTCTCGACCGCACATTGACCGACTAGTCCTTCTCCCAATTTGAATCGGTGAACCCCAATGCCATCGCTCCCCCCCATGACCGCATAAGAAGCCAACTTAATCATAGAATCCTTGCCTTCATAGGAAGAACGAAGATATAGAAGACCGTAAGAAGCATCAAACAGCTCAGCCGCTTTACTAATAAAGACTTTCCCAAGTGTTTCCATATCTGAAATCCCTTGAAGCATATGAACGACTTCCGTTAATTTTCGCTGCTGCCACTCCATCTCTTCTTGATTCTCAAGCAGAACATTCATAGCTTCCGCAAGATCTTTCACCTCATCGTTCATGGTAACTTGTATACGTTTAGAACGATCTCTCTTCGATGAACTTAAATTCATAATACTTCGTGTTACTTTTTTAATCGTCCCTACGATAGATCGAGAAATTAATAATGCAGCCGCTATTGAAAATATAACAACAAGCGTTAACATGACGAATAGAGACGTGGTCAGCATCCGATTCTGTGCATCTAAGTGCGCTGCTCTTTCCTTGGTAAGTCCCATTTCAACACTTCGAAAACGATCCAACTGTGAGCGTATATCATCAATAACTTGCTTCCCGAGTAAAAAATTATAATCAAAATACGTTTCGTTATTAACGTTATTTCTCATCGAAGATAGGGACTTTCCTCCGCTCTGCTGAAGCCATCGTTCGATTGACGCCTTAATGGAAGAAAGATTTTGCTCCTGTACGCTATTATCTCGAGTTAGCTGACTGAGACGACTGTAGGATTCCCTCCACTTCGACTCGCCTACGTTGTAGGGTTCTAAATAGCTGAGAACTCCCGTAAGTAAATAGCCCCGCTGCCCGCTTTCCATATCCATCACATATTTTTCGATACGATTCGTTTCATTATGGACGGCAAAATCATGCTCGATGATATAATTTCTATCTTTCTGCATGGAGATCACTTGATAATTAACTAATACAAATGAAATGGTTAAACAGACAATGATGAACATATACCCAATCATAATCTTGGAACGGATACCAAATCTATTTTTCCCCATCACGCTGCAGTCCCTTCCTTTAGTAAGAATTCGCCTTATACGTGTATTATACTATGTTCTCCAAAAAATGGGATATGGAGATTATATATACTTTACTACTTTACCAAGTTAATGTATTATTATAGTAATGTATTAAATTAAATTAAATTAATTCAAATGAAATAGGAGTGATTATTATGAGTCGGACATTTAAACACATCCGCCCTCGCAGCGTTCTTTCACGCATGAAGCCTTACTCTCCTGGGAAACCCATTTGGGAAGTTCAACGAGAATTAGGTATCGAAAAGGTCACCAAGCTTGCTTCTAACGAAAATCCTATAGGCCCTTCGCCACTAGCTCTAACAGCCATTCAAGCTTATCTGACCGATATCCATCGCTACCCCGACGCCGACACGATTGATCTTAGGGGGGCAATTGCGGAGAAATTACAGCTTTCTTCTGATGAAGTCCTTGTAACCAATGGAGCAGATGAACTCATTACACTTATTTCGGAGACATTTTTGGAACCAGGGGATGAGATTATTGTTCCTTCCCCAACTTTTAGCGAATATGAATTCGGGGCTAATTTAATGGGCGCAAGTGTCGTGCAAGTACCGCTTCGTGAAGATTACCGTTATGATGTTGACGATATACTCGCTGCTGTAACTGAACAAACCAAACTGCTTTATATTTGCTCACCTAACAATCCGACAGGCACATATATGAAGAAACAGGATTTACACCGGCTTATGGAGGAGCTCCCTTCCTATGTTCTTGTTATTTTCGACGGGGCTTATAGTCACTTTGTAACGGCGGATGATTATAGCGATGGGTTGGAGCTTGTGCGTTTGGGCTACCCCATCGTCGTCACACAAACCTTTTCGAAAATATACGGATTGGCTGGTATTCGTGTAGGGTATGGCATCGCGTCACCAAGTATTCTGCATAGTATCCGTCAGGTCAAAGAACCATTCAATGTGAATGCTTTAGCACAAGTTGGCGCTACTGCAGCGATTAAGGATGATCAGCATCTTGATGCGACACGTGAGATGAATGCTCGCGGAAGAGAGCAGTTATATGATAGCTTGCAGGGAATGGGATTGAATTTCACACGCAGCATGAGTAATTTCCTATTGGTTGAGCTTGGACCAGACGCTAAAAATATCTATGAAAAGCTGATGAATAAAGGAATTATTATACGTTATGGCGGAGCTTGGAACCTCCCTAATCATGTGCGGATTTCAGTTGGGACGTCTGAAGATCATACGGTATTAATTGAGGCGCTTAGCGAAATATTCATTCAGCAAACATAATTTCATCGCCACAACTCAAAACCCTCTTGAACGGACAAGCCGAAACCTACCTCCAATTGTTTGCGTGTAATCAAATATGCTACAATACTAACAATTATTGTCTCATGGGGGTAAGCGAAGCGATGCTTAAGGAATTTAAAGATTTTGCATTCAAAGGGAATATGGTTGATTTAGCAGTTGGGGTTATTATTGGCGGGGCTTTCGGGAAAGTCATTACATCGATCGTGAATGATTTAATTATGCCGCTTGTTGGGCTGTTAATCGGTAAAGTGAAGTTCAATGATCTATTTATTTCATTAAATGGCACTCATTACGCTACCCTTAAAGATGCGGTTGCAGCCAGTGCACCTACCTTTAATTACGGACAATTCATTTCGACCTTCCTAGACTTTCTAATTGTTGCTTTTGTCATTTTCCTTGTTATCCGACAGCTTAGTAAGTTCCGCAAGAAGGAAGAGCCGAAAGAAAAAGTGGTAACATCCAAATCTTGTCCGCATTGCTTGTCCGAAATTCCTGTACAAGCTACACGTTGTAAGTTCTGTACTTCAGAGCTGTCATCAGGCACTGCTGTGTCAGGGAGTATTCAATAGGTATGGTAAAAGCCCGAATCATGATGACGATTCGGGCTTTTTTGTACGCAGATCGGCGATCTCGCCTTGCTCGAAGGCATTCGTCCGCAGCAGGTGAATCAACTGCTGCGCAGTCGCTTCGGGCGATTGCAGCTCGCCCTGCTCTTTGAGCTGAACGAACCTGCTCACCTGCGGGAAGTCCACTTCTTCAGCAGCGCGGATCTCCCGCTGCATATCCGTGTCAACCACACCCGGTGCGATGGAGTAAATCTCCACCGGGTGCGGTTGGTTCATCTGCTCGACGCCCACGCAGCGCGTCAGCATATCGAGCCCGGCTTTGGCGGTGCAGTAGGCACCCCAGCCGGGGTAGGGCTTCTTCCCCGCGCCCGAGGAGATGATGACGACCCGCTTCATGATCGGCCACGCCTGCGTGAGCCGAATGAAGCTGTTCGTCAGCAGCGCGGGCGCGATGAGATTGACCTGCAGGCTGCGCTGCAGGTCGTCATGGTCTGCTCGGCCGATCGACGTCATCGGCTCGAGCATGCCAGCATTATTGATGAGCGTGATGGAATCCGCTTCATCCACCGTGCTGAGGATTCGCTCCATGAGCGAATCAAGGCCTTGCGTGTCCGCCAAGTCGTAAGCGTGGAAGGTAAGTGTACCTTCCGCGCGCAGCGCCTCTTGGCGCAAAGCTTCACTGTCGCTGCGGGAAATGCAGTGAATCGCAGCTCCCTGCTGTAAAAGCTGCCGGATGATCGCAGCGCCGAGTCCTTTTGAACCGCCTGTAATAATATACGTTTCCATTTACGACACCATCCCGTTGAAATTCGCCCTATCCATTAAAGATACCACTCTTCGGGAATGATGTCTTGACGTTTTGAGCATGGGGAACTAACTCCTCTTTGCTATCACTCGCTCGTTTAGATACCAATCCGCTATCTTCACGTCTGTAAAGATGAAATATACTGTTACAGACACGATTCCACATCCCCTCGCATCTGTAACGATGAATAATATCTTTACAGCCTCGCTCAGCGCATAAAACTGCTTTTTTCTCGTTTGTAAGAATGAAAAACATCGTTACAAACACGATTCTACATCCCCTCGCGACTGTAACAATGAAAAATATCTTTATAGCTTATACACTTGGTTGTTGGTCATTGCACGCTTTGCAACAAAATGAATATGAATTGGCTACATCCACTCCCATTGGGAAATGTGCCGTATTCTAAGGGATGGGTATAACACTATGAGATGCAGATTGGATTACGTACAATGGAATCATCAAAGAACCCGTTGCCTGATCGCAACGAATTCTTCTCTCATTAGGCTATTAGTTGAGCACGCCCAAACTACTCATTTCCTCTTCCATCTCTCGTCTTAACGACAGCTTATCATGATCTTCCATAAAAGCGGCATCTACGCCATTCATGATGAGCTTAACCAATTCCGGTGTCGTAAAGCCAAAGCGATCCGCAAGCACCCGGTATTCATTGGTAATGTTCGTACCCGATACGCTGGGGTTATCTGTATTAATCGTAACGACCAGCCCTTGCTCCAAATATTCGCGAATCGGGTAGGCTTCCCAACCAGAAACGGCCTTCGTTTGGATGTTGCTGATCGGGCACATTTCGAGCGGGATGCGGCGATCCTTGACCATTTCCAATATGGACCTGTTCTCCTTCAATCTAACACCGTGCCCAATACGAACAGCGCCAAGATTCGTGACGGCTTCATACACGTTCATCGCTCCGGCTGCTTCTCCGGCATGGATTGTGACAGGAATACCAAGCCTTCCTGACTCCGCAAAAACCTCCCGGAAACATTCCGGCGGATACGACGCCTCATCACCGGCTAAGTCGACAGCGACTATGCCTTTCCCTACATACTTAGCAGCTGCTTCGATCACTTCTAGGTTGCTTTCACAAGAATGATTTCTCATGCAAATCGCAATGACGCCGACTCTCACACCGAAATCCCGCTGCCCCCGTTTCATTCCCTCTACCACATGACGAATCGTCTCCTCAACCGTCAAACCGTTGTTCCTATGGAGTTGCGGTGCGAAACGAACTTCCACATATCTGCAATTATGCTCAGCAGACTGTTCTACGACCTCGTAGGCAACTCGCTCCAAGGCCTCAGCAGATTGTAAAAACCGAGTAGTAAAATGAAATTTGCTTAGATATTCAATGAGACTTCCGCACTCCTCACCTACTCGCATGTGTGGAATGAGTCCATCTTTATCATAAACAGGAAGTTCAATACCTTGCCTACGCGCGAGATCCAGAATCGTCTCTGGCTTCACACTGCCATCCAAGTGCAAGTGAAGATCAACCTTGGGTAATCTCGCTAATAGATCGTTAGCCCGTATGTTATTCATCTTCCATCTCTCCTTTTTCTTTTAATCTCGTAACGCGCTTTTAAAGAATTTTAATAACTTTACTCGAATGTTATGATTATGTCAATATACATAACAATTATTTTGTTTTATTAATATATGCGTAAGGTATGATGACATTGCTTGAATTTCTGGAAATAAAAAAAGACCCACTTCAGGGTCATTCATCCCCCTCTGCGGATCTCCTATTTCATTTTTCCTTTCGATGGATTACTTTCAACGCTTCCCGCACGCTTAGCGGCGAAAGCTCCGTACTTTCAACGAAAGACTGTACCGCTGCGGCATCTGTCTTCGAATACTCCCGAAGTGCCCAGCCAATTGCTTTGCGGATGAAGAATTCCTTCGAATCAGCCATGCGCCTAATACAGCTAAACAGAAGCGGTACATCCGTCTGTTGTTTATATTTTAATTGGAACAATATCGCCGTTCTTTGCAGCCACATATGATCCGAAGCTAGCCACTTATCCACATAGGATGGAATCAACTCAGGAAACCTCTGCAAATGAAAGCCGATTAAGTGATCAGCGATCATATCCACGGTGTCCCACCACGAATTTGTCACAACGAAATACTCCAAAACATCGATATGTCCCCGTTCAGCGGTTTTTCGCAACCCAGTAAGGACCAATAATGCCGTGTAGGCAAACTCGCGCTCCGGCAACTCTCAGAGCTCTTTGGCAATTCTGACCCCCTCTTCACCCTTAGGGAAGCCATGTTCTTTCGTGAATTGCTTGGTCAATGCTACTCGTTCTGGATTACGGATCCCTAGAAATGGGAAATGATTCTTCATGTAGGCTTCCATACTTGACGCATTTGCCGTGTTGCGGTGCGCTCTTAACCAAG
The DNA here is from genome assembly GCF_059692155.1 of Paenibacillus sp. JT22N1. NCBI lineage: Bacteria > Bacillati > Bacillota > Bacilli > Caryophanales > Paenibacillaceae > Paenibacillus > Paenibacillus sp. JT22N1. Next base: position 43,273 of record NZ_JCAUAW010000036.1, on the reverse strand, counting down.
CCTCCAGCTTGTCCGTATAAGGGGATGCCATTGGTTACGTGCCTCCTTTTTAACCTATCAGCTATATGCTTTATTGTAGCAATTCCAAAGTAATTCGGGTATGCTTATAGCAGAATTTTTAATATAGACTACTTATCGGATCGGAGAGAACTACATGACTTACAAACTAGTTGCCGCTGACTTAGATGATACGCTGCTGCGTGATGATCTAACCATCTCACAAGAGACTATTGATGCTATGCACCAGGCTGTTGCCAAAGGCGTAACCGTAACGATTGCAACGGGAAGAAGCTTCCCATCCGCTGCCAAGATCGCCAACCAGATCGGACTCAATGTTCCGATTATCACCTATCAAGGCGCTTTAATCAAAAATCTACTTGATGAGGAAGTCCTCTACGAGCGTACAGTTCCTGTTGAAAGTGCCCGATTCCTGCTCGATTTCTGTGAAAAGCGCAACCTTCATTTACAGCTTTACCACGGGGATGAGCTTTATGCAGGTGAAGATAACGACAAGATAAAAGCCTACGTGCGTCTTTCCAAAACGCCTTATATCATTGGTGATCTGCGCCAATGGATTGATATCCCTCAACCTAAGATGCTTATCATCGATACACCGGAAGTTTGCGACCAACTGCGCGAAGAGCTCCTGCCCCTTCTGGGTGACAAGATGCACATTACGAAGTCCAAACCGCACTACTTGGAATTCATGCATAAGGAAGGTACCAAAGGACATGCGATCACTTTCCTTGCCGAGCATATCGGCTGCTCCTTAGATGACGTTATTGCTCTGGGCGATGCTTGGAATGATCGTGAAATGCTGGAAGTCGCTGGACTTGGCGTCGCCATGGACAATGCGCTGCCACAGCTCAAAGAGCTGGCGAACTACGTTACGAAGAGCAATAACGACGACGGCGTCAGACATGTTATTGAAAAGTTTATTTTGAATACGTAAGAGTACGTAATCGTTGAACCGATTCCTTCTGCATGGTCCACATGCGCCGGAGTCGGTTTTTTATTTGCAATCGCTTGGTTTTTGGACATATCCTGTCCCTCCGGCTTATATATTACAATAGAATCAGACAATCTCCGGAGGTGTTTCCATATGGGAAATTTCCCATTAACGCTGCGCTCTCTCTTTGAACGTTCACAAACCCTGTTCCCCAAAAAAGAGGTTGTTTCACGTACAAGCACCGGCATCCATCGGTATACATACGCCGATTTCGGGAGACGTGCGAAGCAGTTATCCAGCTCCCTGCAAGCACTTGGCGTGAAGCCAGGAGATCGGGTTGCTACTTTTGCATGGAATCACCACTGGCATCTAGAAGCTTATTTCGCTATCCCCTGTATGGAGGCTGTGCTGCACACCGTCAACATCCGGCTCCCCGCTGAGCATATTGCGTATATTCTTAATCATGCGGAAGACCGATTTCTCTTCGTCGATGAGACTTTACTCCCAATCATAGAGAAAATCCAGGATCAACTTACGACGATAGAAGGCTATATTTTGATGACGGACAAAAAGGAATTGCCGCCTACTTCTTTACATCCCGTCTATTTATATGAGAACATGATAGAGGACGGCGACCCTCAGTATACATACGCTTCCGACATAAATGAAAGCGCTCCCGCAGGCATCTGTTATACATCTGCGACAACGGGTAATCCCAAGGGTGTGGTGTATTCTCATCGCGGGATCTACCTACATTCCCTCTCCATTGGTCTGGCGGATACACTAGGACTCTCTGAACGCGACACCGTTCTGCCTATTGTGCCGATGTTCCACGTTAATGCTTGGGGACTTCCATTCGCGTCTGTCTGGTTCGGCAGCAAGCAAGTGCTTCCGGGACCTTCGCCGACACCTGACATCCTGCTTCGTTTGATCGCTGAGGAGAAAGTGACGATTGCTGCTGGTGTTCCTACAGTATGGACGGCCGCACTTAAGGTGCAGGAATTACTGCAAGTAGATCTATCATCCCTTCGCGCAGTGGTCTGTGGTGGATCGGCTGCCCCGCGCAGTCTGATTGAAAGCTACGAGCAGCGGCTCAAAGTTCCGTTCTATCATGCCTATGGGATGACAGAAACATGTCCTCTCGTTACCGTTGCCCGCCTTAAAAGCTATCAAGAAGATGCCTCTTACGATGAACAATACGATGCGAGGGCTACTCAGGGCTTACTTGTGCCTGGGCTTGATATGAAAATCGTCGGACCTCGGGGTGAGGTAGCTTGGGATGGTAAGGAGATGGGCGAAATCTTACTGCGCGGGCCATGGGTAGCTACGGAATACTACAAAGATGCTCGAACACAGGAGTCGTTCCAGGACGGTTGGTTCTATAGCGGAGATATCGCGGTTATAGATAGTGAAGGATTTGTGAAGCTGGTGGACAGAGCCAAGGATCTGGTCAAAAGCGGTGGGGAATGGATCTCGTCTCTCGACTTAGAAAACGCATTAATGGCACATCCCAATGTGTTCGAGGCTTGTGTCATCGGCGTGCCGCATCCCAAATGGGATGAACGGCCTCTCGCCTTCGTCGTCCTAAAAGACGCTGCGTTACAAACGGATGACAACAAAGAAGATTTACTCACCTTTTTGGCAAACAAATTCACAAAGTGGTGGATTCCGGACGATGTTGTGTTCCTCAACGAAATACCTAAATCTTCGGTCGGTAAATTTATGAAACGCAGGCTTCGTGAGCAGTATCAAACCTATTTTACAGGAGACTAGATAGCAATGAACAATTTTGAATTAGAGGGCTTCCGCTTTTATACACCAACGAAAGTTCGTTTCTGTGAAACCGATGCGAACGGGCACCTGAGTCACCTTTCTTCCGTCATTTATATGGAGCAAGCCCGCTGTGAGTATATGAACGGTTTGGGTTTATTTTTTGCAAATTCGGATGGTAATCTGGCTGATAAAACCTTCTTTCTCGTCAGCCAAAGCGTCGAATACAAGTCTCAAGCGCATTTTAACGATAACCTCGATATTTATATGAAAGTGAGCCGGATCGGCACTTCATCGATTGAAACTCAGTATGCCATTGTTAAGCGGGAGAATAAGCAGCTTGTGAGCTTCGCTACCAGCACTGGTGTTTATGTCGATGTTCATACACAAAAAGGCACCCCGCTTCCAGAAGATTTAGCAAGCCGTATCGAGCAATTTGAAGCTTCGTTCCTAGGGCAGCAGCAATAGAGCAGCATTCACAGCATTAATGATTAGCAGCGTAAATTGATGATGGAGGGCGCGATTGATATGTTCGATTCAACCTTGCTGAAGGATAAAGTCATTCTTATTACGGGTGGCGGTACCGGTCTGGGCCGTGCTATGGGCGAGAAATTTCTAACGTTAGGCGCAAAACTAGCAATTACCAGCCGACGTGAGGAGGTACTCGCTAAAGCGGCTGCCGAAATGAGCAGTGAAGGCAAAGAAGTATTCTACAAAAGCTGTGACGTGCGTGACCCGCTTCAAATTACCGAGATGGTGGCCGCTGTGGAACAGCACTATGGCCGTATTGATGTACTGATTAATAATGCAGCCGGCAACTTCGCCAGCCCGACAGAAAAATTATCTCCGCGCGCGGTGGATGCGGTGCTGAATATCGTTCTTCACGGGACGTTCTACACCACGTTAGAAGTGGGTAAAAGATGGATCGAGCAAGGCGTCGGCGGTACGATGCTGAACATCGTCACCTCTTACGCCTCCACTGGCTCGGCCTTCGTTGTACCGTCGGCTGCGGCCAAGGCCGGCGTGCTTGCGCTGACGCGCTCGCTTGCCGTCGAGTGGGCGCGGCATGGCATCCGGCAAGTCGCCATCGCGCCGGGGCTCTTCCCGACCGACGGCGCGTGGAGCCGACTGGCTCCGACGCCTGAGCTGTCGGAGAAGCTCTTGAACCGCGTGCCGCTGCGGCGGGTCGGTGAGAAGGATGAGCTCGCGAACCTCGCGGCTTATCTGATCTCGGACTACGCCGCCTATATTAACGGCGAGGTGGTCACGATCGACGGCGGCGAATGGCTGCAGGGCGCCGGGCAGTTCAACGACCTGCTCGAGGTGACCGAGGAGCAGTGGATTGGGCTTGCGGAGATGACGCGCAAGGGCAAGTCATGAGTGGTATGGTCATTTAATTACTCGTTTGCGTAATGTTGTATTTTGTACAACATTACGCAAGTTAATCCACATTTTCCCCGCAAATGTTGCAAAAAATACAACAATTTTAGCCGGAAAGTAGCTTTTTAGCATTAAAAAGGCTTTATTGTTGCACGTTATGCAACATCTTATGCTTGCCCAAGGAGATCTCAAGGAAATTGTTGTACGATGTACAACTCGCCTTCCTATTTCCATACCTGCTACCTCAGTTTACCTACTTCCCTATTTACCTTTAGCTACTTACCTTCCCCTACTTCCCTATTTACCTATTTACCTATTTACCTATTGCCTATTGCCTAGAAATATTTTTGTAGGTTATTCTCACGGCACCCTTAAAGTAAAAAAAGATCCCGGCCCGCAAGATGAACTTGCGTTGGGATCTTTTATGCTTCATTCAAACGGATTGATTAGAGCAAACCAAATTCCTACCGCATGATTTGGCTTTATACAGCGCCTTATCTGCTTCTTCTTTGATATTCTCATTGGTATCAGGGTACGAAGCAACGCCCACAGATACAGTGATCTGTATGACCTTCCCCTCATTAAGCAGAAATTCCTGGTTTCTGACAGCCATTCTAATTCGCTCCCCAATGATTAAAGCATGTTTATGAGGACAATCGTAAAGTAAGATGGCGAACTCTTCCCCACCTATACGTGATACGATATCGAAAGAGCGTGAGGCATCTTTTAACAATTTCCCCAATTGTTTTAACACCGTATCACCATTAGGATGACCGTAGGTATCATTCACTTTTTTAAAATGGTCAATATCTATAATCATCAAAGTCAAGGCTTCGTTCTTGTCTTTTGCTTCCAACAGTAAGGAATTGAATGCCTCATCAAAAGTACGATGGTTATTAAGCTCTGTCAGAAAATCAAACGTAGCTGCCTTTTCGATCATTTGGAAGTGGGTTTTTGCTTTAATCAGAAATTGTGTCAAATAAGCTGTGAAAATGCCGCCTAAAGTCATCATTATCAAGTATATGTAGGATGGAATAGTACCCTTACTCCCCAGATTGATATGAAAAATAATAATCGTAAAGAGATTGTTAAGAAATAGAGCATACGTCCACTTTTTCCAATAGGATAGGTTCCTTGTACAAATCCACCCAAGTATGAACGAAATTATAAGAGTGTTGGAAGCGGCGAAAATGGTAGCAGGACTTAGCGTACCGAAAGCCAATAAACGCATAAGGGAGATAATGATCCCAGTGACTAGGGCAGAGTAAACTCCACCGAATAGCGCCGCTATCGTAATCGCGAGATGTCTAAAATCTAAAATCGTACCGTTCAGCTTAACTGTAAATTCCATAAGTATAATACCTAAAATGCCAGTTAAAACGCCTATATGAAGTTTGGTATACAGAGTAGTAGGCGTACCCAAGTTCCAATCCTTATAAATGACTTGGCTGGCCAAAAACAAATAAGCGGTGACGATAGAGAAATTGGCAATCAAATCCTGTAATGTTTCAAAAGATAAGTCATTCATACTATCCACCCCCCATAATCGTAGCATAATTTTGTTAGCAAACTATGTGGACGAGCTTGAGGGATTGTCACAAACACAAAAAATAGCCACCCTTAGGGACTCTTTTCAGAATCCAAGGATGGCTATTTTATTCATTGTTATCCTTTGACCGCGCCAGCCGTCATTCCCTTCATAATCTGCTCCTGGAACAACAAGAACACGATAATGGTTGGCAGTACGGCAATGGCAAGCGCAGCCATCGTCAATTCGTAATCGGTCATATATCCCGTAGCAAAAGCAGATAAACTGAGCGGAACTGTCTTAAGCGCAGGCTTGCTGATAAAGACTAGTGCGAACGCAAAATCATTCCAAAAGCGTAAAAATCCTAAGATCGCAACCGTAGAAAGCGCTGGCAAGCTAAGCGGAAGCATCATCCGAAAGAAAATGCCCCAATAGCCCGTGCCGTCGATTAACGCCGCTTCCTCAATTTCTTTGGGAATCGTAATTAAATAGGCCGCAATGACGAAGATGGCTAATGGCAATTCAAAGGCGACATAAGGTAAAATGAGTGCACCGTACGTGTTCAGAAGGCCGATTTTTTTCATAATAATAAAAAGAGGTACGAGTGTACTATGGATCGGAATGAGCATTCCGAGTAGAAATAAACCCATAAAAAACGGCTTCCATTTAAATTCAAACCGCGATAAAACAAAGGCTGCCAAAGCTCCAATAACTAGGGTCAGCACTAGCGAGGCCACCGTCACTACGGTAGAGTTCCAGAGCGAGAGACCCATACCCGATACTTTCCATGCGCGAACGATATTGTCCCATTTCCAAACCGTCGGTAGTAAAAAGGGCCGGGAATGAAATTCCTCATTGGACTTTAAAGCACTCATAAATAACCAAATCAACGGGTAAAGCGTGACAAGTGCATACAGGGTCAAACAGACGTTGATGACACCGCGCGCCCACCCTCTTCGCTTCTTACCTCCAGCGGGAAAACCCGTCTGCATCGATACAACCTGCTCCATAGATGTCCCTCCTGAGAGAATTTATTTCCTAACGATAGTCTCGTTTCATCAGATATTGGCTGCCTACGATTAAGAACAAGCTAAGAATAATGATTGCCGTAGAAATGGCGCTGCCAAAACCGAAACGATACACATTGAATGTGCTGTTGTACATATAAGAAGCAAGCAGTTCCGTGGAGTGTGCAGGTCCACCGCCCGTCATGACATAGATGAGATCGAATGCCTTCAAGCTTCCGGAGATGCATAGCACAACGGCTACTTTGACCGTATCCCATATCATAGGCAGTGTGACTGCAAACAATTTGCGCACCGGACCCACGCCGTCCAGCTGGGCAGCATCCTCAATCTCAGGTGAAATATTCTGTAGAGCGGCAATGAACATAATCATGTAGGGACCAATATAATTCCAGATGATCGGCACCATGAGCGCGAACATCGATACTTTCGGATCGGAGAGCCAAGATTTCTTCCAACTTTCAAGCCCGATGCCCTCAAGTAAGAAGTTGAGAATACCGATTTGCGGGTGGTAAATATATCCCCAGATGATCCCGACAACAACCGAGGACAGCACCATGGGCATAAAAACAGAGGCTCGAATAACACGTTGAAATAGCGTACTGCGCATGAGGAGAAGCGCTAATACCATAGCAATTGGTACCTGACCAAAAACGGAAGCTGCAACGATAAGCATGTTATTTTTAAAAGCTTTCCAGAAGATTGGATCTTGGATCACTTCTGCATAGTTGTCAAATCCGATAAATTTAGCTGCACCGATACCTTTCCAGTCGAAAAAGCCGTAGTATGCCGACCAGAAAATCGGAACAATGACAAAAAACAGATAGAGTACTAAGGCCGGAAGCAGCCCTATGGTAATGAATCCTCTGATTCTTGCGGATACGGTCATAACTTCCCTCCTTGCTATCTTTTTTGAAAAAAGGCTCCAGCCGGGCTTTGGCTGGAGTCCTTTGTCCGTACTTTATTTGCCGACGGCTTTAGCTTGCGAGTCTTGAATTTTCTTGGCAATATCCTCAGGCTTGCCACCCATGAGGAGCTCTTGAAGTCCATTATTCACGACATCCGCACTGGCGGAGCTAAGCTTGCCATCGTAAACTGGCGTTTTCTTGACCGTGCTCATCATTTTGTACACTTCTGCAAACAAGGAAGATACTTTCGTTGTATCCAAGTCTACTTTGTAGCTAACGAGCTGGTTGCTTTCCAAAATAGCTTTCTGTGCTTCTGGGCCAGACAACGTATAGATCAGTTCATAAGCGGCAGCTTTCTGTGCGCCGGTAACTTTCTTACTCATCCCAAGTCCTGTTCCTACTACGCCTGAAAGGGTGTTCGGATCACCTTTACCGTTAGGCACCGATGGCAGAACGGTAACAGCCATGTTAGCTAATGCTTCTTTGGATGTATTCGACGCTAAGTTCGGTAATGCCCAACCACCATCGATCATCATGGCCGCTTTACCTTGAGCGAACATTTGTTCCATTTGTGTATTATCAATGCTGTTGAAGCCTTCTTGGAAAGCCCCAGCCTTACCAAGCTGTTGAAGATACGTCAAGGCTTGTACGAATTCTGGATCCGTAAATTTGGCGCCATTCTGATCCACTGCTTTCAGGAACCATTCCGTACCTGTTACACGGTCTGCAAGTGAGCTGAGAATGCTGGACTGCGCAACCCATGCCGCTTTGTTACCAAGTGCGATTGGTGTAACATTATTCTTTTTGAACGTATCCACCAGCTTCATGAGATCGTCCCATGTCTTAGGCGGCTGTACATTATATTTGTTAAAGATTTCTTTGTTGTAGTAAAGGATAGAAGTAGGAGATAGAGCCATCGGTGCGCTGTAGGTTTTGCCTGAGATGGTGAAATCATCAAATGACCCTGGCATGAAACCGTTCTTCCATTCCGCTTTGCTATCCAGCAGCTCATTAATCGGCTGTATCAAGTCACCACCGACGAATTCCTTGGTCATGACACCTGGCCACATCACGAAAAGATCTGGCATTTCATTAGCGGCAGCTACCGTTTTTAAACGTGGACGGTAACCATCGGGCGGGATTCCCTGTATATCTAACTCGACATTCGGGTGATCTTTCTTGAACTTCTCCATATATTCACGCATCGTTTTGGCGCGGAGATCTTCGCCTGTATAGTTGTGCCAAATCGATAATTTCACTTTCTCAGCTGGTTTGGCTGCATCTGTCGATTTGGGAGAAGTGGTACCCGCAGCACCCTCTTTTGTTCCACTTGAACCACAACCGGCTAATAAAGCTAATGAAATCGTAGCCGCCAGTGTAACGATCAATGACTTTTTCATTTGTTTGGACCTCCTAAAAGTTTTCGTAGATACATAAGCTCAAGCTCTCTCTATGAACTTTAGTATAGAGGACATATTCAGGAGGTGGTACGGGAGAAACTTCGGCGCAGAGGGGGACATTATTCAGTCTTTATTCCCTTGCCGAAATTCGGATGGCGTTCTTCCCGTATACTTTTTGAACTGCTGCGTAAAGTATTTGATATCTTCATAGCCCACTCTTCTTGCAATATCGCTGACTTTGGTCTGAGTGCCCTGGAGGATATCCACCGCGCGTTTCATCCGTTCCTGAGTGACGAATTCGATATAGGTACAGCCTGTCTCCCGCTTGAACACCTCGCTAAAATGATTGGGATTCACATGCACGAATCCAGCCACCTGCTGAAGCGAAATCGGCTGATGCAGATTGTCCCGGATATAGGCAATGGACTTGTGAATATACGCGTAGCGATTCTGATCCAAGCCTTGATGAAAACGCGTCATCACGGCAGATAGCACCTTAAAGACTTCATCTTCGGGACGCCCTTCCCCCTCATAGGTAGGCAGTGTGCTAAGAGGAACGGTTCCCTCTTGAGAAGAACTGGCCCGTTCAAGCCATCGATGACCCGCAATGATCATCGACTGCAAATAACCCTGCACCGTAAGCGGCGTCGCTGCGGCATCTTCCATCAGAGCCCGTACCTTCTGGTTCACCCAGTGCCTCAGCTCTGTGGCATTGCCGCTCATCAAGATCGCCGTAAGCTCTGCTTCTTCCTTCTCTGTGCAAACCGTACGACCTCCGCTGCGCTCCCTGATATCTTTAACCGTAAACAGTCCTTGTGCACCGAGCAGCCCTTGGTAAGCAAAAACTTCTTTCGCCGTACGATAAGATTCCCGAAGGCCTTCGTAATCCTGCGTTACGGTTCCAAGCGCTGCAAAAGCCGAGCATTTGAGCGTTTCGGTAACGCGCTTAAGCGCCTTTGTCAGCCCAGCTTGGTCGGTCATCCCGACTTCGTGACGCACGACAAGCAGCAAATGGTCCTTTTTCATCAGCGTGACGCACGGGAGCAGCTCGAAGAGGATATTCTCTGCAGCTCCTTGCAGAAGCTCCATGATAGGCGTCTCTCCCCATCCGGACACAGAGATCAGGAGAACTTGCATCGCTGCAGACTCACCTGTCTCAGGGTGAACATCTACACCATTCTTGCTAAACCATACTTGCAGCTGCTCTTGAGCTTCCCTATCATCGTTCAATCCTCGACCCAGCACCCGTTCCAACAACTGATTGCGCAGTGCAGCCTGTTGAAGGTTATCTTGTTTGATCGACTCCCATTTATCCATTATGTTCTGCTTCGCTTTCAGCGCAGCTTTAATAATCTCTTCCGGACGACTTGTTTTCAACAAGTAATCGGTCACACCTTCGCGCAGTGCCTGCTGGGCATAACTGAAGTCATCGTAACCTGTAAGGATAACGATCTCCGTATCCGGCAGCATCGCTTTCACCTCGCGTGCAAGCTCGATACCGTCCATACCTGACATACGAATATCGGTCAGCACAATATGCGGTTTCTCTTCAGATATGCGCTCTAAGGCCTCTTCAGCAGAAGAGGCGGCCGGAAGCAGTTCTAGTCCGAGCTCTTTCCAATCAATTACGGTACAAAGACCTGTTCGTATAATAACCTCATCATCTACAATCAAGATTCTCATGTCACTAGTTCTCCCATCCCAAGAGGAATTGAAAATGAAATGCTCGTCCCCACACCCTGCGTACTCTCAACAATAAGCCCAGATTCTACTCCATAATGCAGTAACAATCTCCGGTGAACATTGATAAGTCCGTAGCTAGTAACAGCTATCTTCGTTTCTTTAGCGACTTCGCTTAGCATACCCAGTTGACGATTGGCCAAAGCGAGCTGATCTTGAATCGCGCGTTGCTTCGTTTCATCCATGCCTATTCCGGTATCTTCAACAACGAATTTCATTTGACCATCCTTCAGTTCTCCGTGCACATAGACGTGACCCTTCGCTTTTTTCTTCTGGATGCCATGAATAAGGCTGTTCTCAATCAGTGGCTGTAGAAGCAGCTTCAGCATCGAGGTATGCACCATCGCGGGATCGATAAAAAATTCAATCTCAAACTGGTCTGGAAACCGAATAGCTTGTATATAGGCATAGTTTTGTGCATGAGAAATTTCCTGCTGAACGGCACAAAACTCCTCGCCCTTATTCAAACTAAATCTCAAGAAATCACTGAGCGCACCCACCATTTCAGCAATTTGACGATCCTTATTCATCAAGGCAATCCAGTGTATGGAGGAGAGTGTATTATATAGAAAATGCGGATTGATCTGTGCCTGCAGAGCCATAATATCCGCTTCCTTTTTCATCGCCTCGTTCAGCTGTACTTGATCCTTCAGTCTTCCTATCCGTTCACTCAGCTTATTATAGCTGTGGACAAGCAGTCCGACTTCATCGACGCTTTTCACCTCATAGGTAGGAATCGTCTCATCTGGATTCAGATCCTTCAGATACTTCGTCAATTTGATCAAGGGCTTTGTTACCCATTGCAAGAAGTAAAGCACCATCCCCATAGCTAGCAGCAGGGCAATTACAATCGTAACAGCTGTCACTGTGAGCACGTAACCATTTTGCTTTTGATAGATTTCTGTAGGGATGAAACCAACCAATTTCCAGCCTAATCGAGGAATCGGATTATACAAAACCGTATGCGGCTGTTCCCCTTTTTTTACGTTCAGCACACTACTTGAATCCGCTAGCCCCCCCATTTTCGGAAAAATTTCACCGACGGTTCGTGCTAACCAACTCGGATCGCCACCCGAAATGATCTGATCATATTGATCTAACAATAGAACGAACCCACTGCTTTCCCAGCCTGCACCTGTCAAATAACGCTCGATCTCTGCCTGATCTAACGAAACGGTCAAAGTACCTATCGTCTTAAAAGTACTAAAATCACGTATAGGTCTGACGAGTGAAATAACCTTCTTTGGTCCGTCCGATGTTTGGTTTTCATACAGTGGAGACCACCATTTGGAAGCTGGCTTGTAAACGGATTCATATTGTTGTAAGAGAGGATATAATCCTGAATTGGTTATGGTCGTTGTTGAAAGAGCAGGATTGCCGTTTTTCGGAGTAATCGTAATGTTGGAGATATATTTTTTGGAATACGATAAATTCCATAGGGTGCCAACAATAAGGGAATAGCTGTTGACGTCTCCTTCTTCGTTATCGAGATACGTTTGAATATCCTTTTGCCCGATCAGAAAGACCGACATATTCTCAACGTCTTGAATGACAAAATCAAGCTTGTCCGACATTTGCTTCAGTGTGTTCATCCCCGCCTGCTTCGCTTTATCTTCCGTCACCGATGTTGCGATGCTATAGGAAACGATCCCCATTGAAAGCAGCGGTAATACAACTGCGAATAAAATAAGCAATGACAGTTTACGTTTCAGGGATTTGGCAAACCAGCGTCTCATGGGTGATCCCTCCTTCGGTCCTGCAATGATCTTTTTTACATAGTACCATGAGCATTGCCAGAAAATCATACTTTTTTTTAGTTAAACAAACTTTTTGTTTGACATTCAACCTGTTTGTGTTACCATTTTTCTCAGAATAACCTTACACGGGGAGATGACAGGCATGGAATCAATTCAAGATGAATTTGGGTTTTTGACCGATCTTGTGACAGGGCTTGCCGCTCAATTCGGAGACAACTGCGAAGTCGTGCTGCATGACTTGACAGGTCCGTACGACAGCTCCATCGTCGCGATTGCGAATGGTCACATTACAGGACGTAAAGTCGGAGATCCCGGAACGAATCTGGGTTTGGAGCTGCTGCGCGGAAATCATGTAAACGGCAACAAGTTTAACTATTTAACACAAACCAAAGCTGGACGCATTCTGCGCTCCAGTTCGATGTATATGAAAAATAAAGCAGGCACTATTATTGGCTCGCTGTGCATTAACTATGATATCACAGAGCTGATGATCGCAGAGAAAACGCTGCAGACGCTTATACGTCCTGGTGAACAAACAGAAGTAAAGGAATCTTTCGTTACGAGTGTAAGCGATCTGCTTGATGCCCTTATTCAAGAAGCACAAGAGCAAGTAGGCAAACCTGTTGCGGTTATGACCAAGGAAGACAAAATGCGCATGATTCAACTTCTCGATGCCAAAGGTGCTTTTCTGATTAAAAAAGGTGGCGAGAAAATTTGCACCTATTTAAATATCTCAAAGTATACCCTTTATAGCCACTTAGAAGAAGGCAAAAGTGCCGTGAAAGAGAGTGTGGAGGGATGATGAAAAAGATGGAGAGCTTGGAAACATTGGAGACAACAGAAACATTAGAGACACCTTGCCTGCTTATTGACGCAGATCGCATGGATCGTAACATTCAAGCAATGGCTAATGTTATCAGTCAACATCATGTGAAGCTGCGTCCGCATGCGAAAACGCATAAACTCCCTTCAGTCGCACTCCAACAAATTGAGGCTGGCGCTGTCGGTATCACGGTAGCGAAAGTGTCTGAAGCAGAGGTTATGGCGGCGGGTGGCGTTAACAATATTTTCATCGCCTATCCCCTTGTAACCGCAAGCAAAATTGAAAGAGCGATTCGCTTAAGCGAGCAAATCGAGCTGATCGTCGGCGTCGACAGCTTGGCAGGCGCTCAGCAATTAGAGAAGTGCGCTAGCCGACTTGGCCACTCGCTGCAAGTCCGGCTAGAAATCGATACTGGCTTTCGCAGAACCGGCGTACTCTACGAGCAAGCCTCCGCGCTCGCCGCGGAGATCGCCCGCATGCCGCATTTGCGGCTGACCGGCATCTATACGTTTCGTGGCTCCCTGCTAGCAGGAAAGCCTACTCTCGACGTGGCTGCAGCCGGTCAAGAAGAAGGCACGCTGATGGTGCAGCTGGCCGAGCGTCTTAGAGCGCAGGGCATCGCTATCACGGACGTTAGCGTCGGATCCACACCGACGGCCGCTTCCGCCGCTGCTGTTGAAGGCGTGACGGAGGTCCGCCCAGGCACCTACGTGTACTACGATCGGATGCAAGCCCGCTTAGGCCTCTGCGGCATCGAAGACTGCGCTGGCAGCGTGCTTGTCACCGTCGTTAGCCGCCCGTCAGCGGATCTCGCGATCATTGATGGCGGCAGCAAAACATTCGCTACCGATGTGCAACCAGGCACGGAGCCGCTTCAGCTGCGGGGCTTCGGGCACATCATGAACCTAGAAGATGCGCTTCTCGTTCGCTTATCTGAAGAACATGGCATGGTTGATCTTGGACCAATGGCCCAAGCGGCCAACATACAGGTAGGCGACAAGCTGCGTATTATCCCTAATCACATCTGCAGCACCGTCAATCTGCACAATCAGGTTATCATGCAGCGCGGTGATGCGTTTGAGCACTTGCCGGTGCTTGCACGAGGTATGTTGGAGTAAGCTAAGCAATCTGGGAGCTTACTGCCGATTTAATCATCATTTGACTTGGAGGTCAACATTATGTCCCAAATTGAACAACGTCTACAAGAGCTAGGTATCACGCTTCCCCCATCCCCAGAACCGCGTTTCACTTATATTCCTTGCAATCAGACAGGGAATCTCATTTACTTATCCGGTCAGGATTGCCGTATTAACGGTGAACTTATGTACGAAGGCAAACTTGGCCGCGAAGTAACGATCGAGCAAGGGCAAGCGGCAGCCCGTCAAACCATTATCAATTGCTTTGCGGTTATGAAGGGCTATCTTGGAGACTTGGATCGAGTTGTCAAAATCGTGAAAATGCTCGGTTTCGTCAACAGCGCTCCGGGCTTTGGCGATCAACCCTATGTCATCAACGGCGCTTCTGACTTGTTAGTGGCTGTGTTCGGTGAGCAGGGCAAACATGCTCGTTCAGCGATTGGTACGAGTGATCTGCCTTTTCACACACCAGTGGAAATTGAACTTATCGTAGAAGTGCGAGATTAGTATCGAGCTCAACATAAACAAGGACCTGAGGCGCTGCCTCAGGTCCTTGTTTTAAACTCAAATGTTCCGCATGTTCCACAAAAAGGAACGTAGAAGCCTTATTTGAACGAAAAACGCCAGTTTCATCCACTATGAGGAACGAGGATTCGCTATTTCGCTGCTTCGCGACCTAAAGAGCTCTATTTTCCTAAAATAGAGCCCTCACGTTCCGTTAGATTCGACTTTCAGCACATTTTTCCCGAAATAGCGGCTTGTCGTTCCTCTTAAGCTCTCTTTAGCCAATCTTTAGCTCTCTTTAGCCCACTCTTCAGCACTCTTTAGCACTCAAAAGTAGCATAATTAGCCTGCTCATCCTACCCAACCGAGGAATTCTCCGAAATTCGGAGTTAGCTATACTCCTCACACGCGGAATCTTCCGATTAAGGTTTGCAAATCAGCAGCCATGCTGTTCAGCACTGTCGCTGAGGAGAATATCTCCTCCATACTCGCGTACTGGCCCTCGATGTTGGAAGATACATTTCTTGCTCCCGCTGCGGTCTGTCCGGCGACTTCATCGATCGCGCGAATCACATCCACGGCTGCGCGTGTTTTCTCGGAAATAGCGGCCGAACTTCCCGCCACTTCCTCGATCTGCCTCGCAACTTCGTCCATCGCATCGCGAATACGTTTGAAAGTATCCCGCGCTACGCCGACCACCTCAAGCCCCGTCTGCACCTCTCGGCTCCCAGCCTCGGTGGAACTGACAACCTCTCTTGTTTCATCCTGAATACTGGAAACAAGAAGAGCGACTTCTTCCGCAGCTGCTCCCGTCTGCATAGATAACTTGCGGACCTCGTCAGCGACGACCGCAAAACCTTTGCCAGCGGCTCCGGCGCGTGCCGCTTCAATGGAGGCATTGAGCGCCAGCATGTTTGTCTGCCGCGCAATACCTGCAATCATCGCGTTCGCATTGACGATTTGTTCAGACCGTTGACCGAGCCTCTGTACCGATTCAGCAAGTTCCATCATCTTCTGATAGATAGCATTCATCTGCTTAATCGCTGTCTCGACAGCCGCATTCCCCTCCCCTGCCTCTTGCTGCGCAAGGAAAGACTGATGGTTAGCCGACTGCGTGACGCTTGCAATCTGAATGACGGCTGCTGACATTTCCTCCATGATGGAGACTCCCAAGTGTACACTACGAACTTGCGCATCCGTACCCATCGAAATGTCCTGGACTGTGTATGTAATGCGTTCCGAAGATTCGCTAACTTGCTCAGAATTGCTGCTTAGCGCTTCCGATGCTGCAGCGACGTGTTGGGCACTGCTCCCTACCTGACTAATTAAGCTATGTAGATTGGCTTTCATTTGATTAAAAGCGGTAGCCAAATGTCGTAGTTCGTCCCTATTCTTCACGTTAATGTCACCAACCGTTAAATCACATGCTGCAATTCGTTCAGCTACTTGTACCATAGAACGTATGGGATTAACAATCATGCGGGACAGCAAGAGGCCGATGACCAAGGCGAAAAGAAAAGCTGCTACACTGACCCAGATCAACGTTTGAACGGTCGATACAACCACATCATGATTGCGGGCAGAAGCTTCCTCCTGGACCTTCCTTTCCAACTCTTCAATCTTCGCGGCAGCCTGCGTCAATGTTTCCGTTGTCGGAATAGCCCACTGCGTCGCCTCTGCTTTGGCTAGAGCCACGTTCCCTTTGTCGGCGTATTCCGTCACTTTCTTCACTAGACGAGCAAACGTCATGTTCGAGTCTACCATGGATTGGATTGCACTTTGCTCATCCTCGTTCTTCGAAACCTCTCCCATCTTTGTAATGATCGAAGAAAGTGTTCCATTCATTTCCGTCAAAAGCTTCTCTTTGTCCTTCGTAGGGTCTAAAACGTATCCGAACAGCATGCTGTTTTGTATTTGCGTTTTCTCTTTGATCTCAGAAACATTTCGAAGAATAGTGACATTATCATTCAAGAGCTTGGAATAGGAACTATCTACTTTATTTAAGTATGTATACGACATGCCGCTGGTTACAGCAACGAGTAAAGATACAATAACAAATGTACCTACAATTTTGCTTCTCAAAGAAACCGAAAATAGTCGTTTTCTCCAGCTAGCCGAATTACGATTTGCCATAACTATGCCCTCCTACAGACGTCAGTAATCGCTTTCATTTTATACACGATAACAGGCTGTCGTTAAATCGCGACAGCCTGTTTCACATTATTACCTATAACCAAATGAAATGGAGCGTTTTTGGTGTTTAACTATAATTTATTTGGAATTCATGTATTTACGCATATCGAAGGCAACAGCCGCGACGATAATGACACCTTTAATAATCAACTGCCAGTAAGGACTAATTCCGATAAACGTTAAACCATAGTTGATAACGCTGAAAATTAAAACCCCTGCAAGAACACCAGGTACAGTCCCGATACCACCGGAAGTGGATACACCACCGACGACGCAAGCTGCGATCGCATCAAGCTCGTACATATTCCCGTAGTTATTCGTTGCGCCACCCGTTCTTGCTGCTTCTAGCACCCCTGCTAGACCATACAAAGCGCCAGCAATCGCATAGATGTAGATGAGGTAACGGTTTACGTTAATACCTGAAACGACTGCTGCATGAATGTTGCCGCCGATGGCGTACATATATTTCCCCAGCTTCGTTTTGTTGAACACAATCCAAACGATGATAGATACGACAATGGCAATAATGACAATGTAAGGAATGGAATAAGTAGAACCGGTTCCGATCGCGCCTGTCCCCAGCTGACTGAAATCTGATCTCAATCCGCCAATCGGTTGTGATTGATTCGGTTTCATATCAAAGTATAAGGAGTTAGCTCCGTATACAGCTACCATGGTACCCAAAGTTGCGATGAACGGTGGAACCTTGAATTTTGCAACAATGATCCCATTGATCAGACCTACCAATAGACCGGCTGCAATCGCAATAAGGATCGGCACGATCAATGGCAGCTCCGGCAAATTCGGGAAAAATCTTCGACCATACTCCTGAGTTTGCAGCATGGAAGCGGAGATAACGGCGGTCAAGCCGACGATACGTCCGGTCGAAAGATCCGTTCCCCCTGTGATCAAGATGAATGCCGCACCCAAGGCGATAATGACGCGTGTGGATGACTGCAGTAAAATATCACGTAGGATATTTACAGATAAAAAACGTGGATCATATATCGCGATACCGATAACTAACACGACTAATACGATGTAAATTGCATATTTGGTCACGAACCCACTAATGTCTCTGGATTTCAATGTTTCTGTCTTCGTACTCATGGTTCTTGGCCCCCTCCATTATGCCATATGCTGTGCAGCAAGGCGCATGATCTCTTCTTCAGTTGCTTTATTTCCTTCTACAATGCCTGTAAGGCGTCCTTCACACATGACCATGATTCGGTCTGACATCCCTAACAGTTCGGGCATTTCAGAAGAGATCATGATAATACTTTTCCCCTGCTTCGCAAGGTCAGCGATGATGGAGTAAATTTCGAATTTAGCACCTACGTCAATTCCCCGTGTCGGTTCATCAAGCAGAAGCACGTCCGGTTCTGTGAGCAGCCATCTGGCTAGCAGCACCTTTTGTTGATTACCACCTGACAGGTTCTTAATCAGCGCGTGCATATTCGGTGTCTTCACCCGAAGCATTTCGATACTTCGTTCGACTTCTACTTTACGTTTAGCTTCGTTAATGAAGCCTAGTGGATTCATATATCTGCCCAAATTCGCAATCACGGTGTTCTCAAGAACAGATAATACGGGGAAAATTCCCGTTACACGACGCTCTTCTGTGAGCAAAGCGATTTTCTGCTTAATAGCATCGATCGGCGACTTGAGCTTCACTTGCTTGCCATGCATGAAAATGCTGCCGGAAGCAACACCTCTCATCCCGAACAAAGCTTCGATCAACTCCGTCCGCTGAGCACCAACAAGACCGCCGACTCCAAGAATCTCACCCTTACGAAGATCAAAGGATACATTCTTAAATGATCTTGGAATGACAGAAGTCAGTCCTTCGACTTTCATTAATACACCGTTCGGCACATTGCTGCGCTCAGGGAAACGCTCCTTCAGATCTCGTCCGACCATCTTCGAAATAATCATGTCGGTCGTTAACTCCGACGATGCCCACGTACCAATCTTGGTACCGTCGCGCATAATCGTCACTTCATCTGAAATTTCGAGAATTTCTTCCATTTTATGTGAAATATAGATGATCGAAACGCCACGACTTCTCAGGTCGCGAATGATGCGAAACAGCTGCTCAACTTCGTTACCCGTTAGTGAAGAAGTCGGCTCATCCATAACAATGACTTTCGAATTGAATGACACAGCCTTGGCAATTTCAATGGATTGCACCTTAGAAACAGATAACGTCCCTACCAGTGTATCCGGCTTAATATCCATCTGTAGCTGTTTGAACAAATTCTCTGTATCTTTACGCATCTTCTTGTGATCCACTAATTTCAAAGGTCCGATCCCTTTTAGTGGAAATCTGCCAAGCCAGATATTCTCCATTACGTTACGATGAGGAACTGGATGAAGCTCTTGATGGATCATGGAAATGCCGTTCTCTAAAGCATCTTTCGAACTTTGAATGGAAACGACTTCGCCATTCAATTTGATTTCTCCACCATCCGGCTTATAAATACCGAACAAGCATTTCATCAGTGTCGATTTGCCCGCACCGTTCTCTCCCATCAGCGCATGCACGCTTCCCGGGCGAACTTTGAGGGTAACGTTATCCAGCGCTTTGACGCCGGGGAATTCTTTGGAGATTTGATTCATTTCCAATAAATAGTCATTTACAGTCATGGTAACTCCCCCTACAGCTCACGATAATCCCCACAGTGAAGCCTTTCTTCGTTTTCTCTTTAGCTTTGCATGGGTTCCCAAATAAGGAAGGCAAGAGCGCCCGCGTATGATACATCGCTGCTCTTGCCCGCTTCTATTCGGATTACTTCGCTTCGTTCATGTTAGCTTTTGTAATCTTTTTGTAGGAAATCCATACATATTTACCGTCCGTTACATCGTAGCCTGTTGTTTCTTTGCTAGGTGTTTTACCGTTAGCAAGTGCTGCTGCTACATTCGTTGTTGCTGCACCTTGGTTTTTCGCATCGTTCAGAACCGTTCCGAGCAATGTTCCATCGCTAAGCGCTTGAAGAGCAGGAGCTGTAGCATCTACGCCTACAACCGGTAAGAATTTGTTATCTTTGAAATAGCCTTTTGCTTTCAAAGCTTCGATAGCGCCAAGAGCCATATCATCGTTGTTCGCAAGAACAGCTTCGATTTTGCTTTCGCTGGAAGCTAGGAATGCTGCCATTTTTTCTTGACCTTTAACGCGGTCCCACATAGCTGTATCTTCCGCTACTTTTTCTACACCCAGACCAGCATCTGTGATCGCTTGGATGGAGAACTTCGTGCGAAGCTCAGCATCTTGATGTCCTGGCTCGCCTTTCAGCATAACGTATTGAATTTTACCGTCTTTGTTTTTATCCGCTTCTGGGTGAGCTTTGAAGTAGTCAACCAGCAGTTGGCCTTCCATCGTACCGGATTGCTCTGCTTTAGCGCCTACGTAGTAAACTTTATCCCATTTCTTCATGTCGTCAGCAAGAGGCTCACGGTTCAAGAAAACAACTGGAACGTTTGCAGCTTTTGCTTTATCGATGATAACGCCTGCCGCTGTACGGTCAACTGCATTAATCGCTAGAGCGTTTACTTTTTTCGTGATGAAAAGATCGACTTTATCATTTTGTGTTGGTTGTGAATTCTGGCTGTCAACGATATCAACTGTTGCTTTATCTTTAGCAGCATCAGAGATCGCGGCGCGAACACCAGACATGAATGTATCGTCAAATTTGTAGATGGCTACACCAATTGTTGGTTTTTTAGCTGTGTCTGCAGCTTTTGGAGTTGCTGCTGCACCTGTAGTTGCTGCTGGAGCTGGTGAAGGTGTTGCTGCTTTATTGCCACAGCCTGCCACGGTTGCAACCAATGCGCCTGCTACTGCAAGAGTAATCAATTTTTTCAAGATAAGACCCTCCCTAAAAGGTTGTGTTGTGTATTTACATTCCTTACTATAATGGATTCAATTACCGAAACAAATGCAATATCCTCATATGTTCTATCAAAATTCTCATCACTTTATAAAAGGGAACAGCAGCTTCTGATTATCCGACCAGAACATATTATCCAAGTCAATGGCTTTAATCCCTGTATCCACGCGGCTGGGGACCTTCTTCCCATTCGAAGCTTCAACCGCGTTCTTTACACCCAAATACCCGATACTGAAAGGATTCTGAATGATCGTCGCTTGGATGACACCCTCTTGCAGCAGCTCCAGCTCTTCGGATGTGCTATCGAATGTGATGATTTTCACTTTGTCCTGCAGGTTCATACTTTGAATCGCATGCGCAACGCCAATGGACGAGATTTCGTTCAGAGCAACAATCCCGTCTAATTGGGGATACTTCTCCATCATGTTACGGGTTAGCTGCGCAGCAAGCTCATAATCAGTCATACTGTAAACCTTATCAATCACCTTAACATCCGGGTATTTAGATAATTCTTCCAAAAGACCTTGTTCCCGAAGCTCTGTATTGCGCTCTCCTTGCATAAAGCTAACAATAGCAATATCACCGCTTGTCCCAGCCAGCTTGATGAGCTGTTTGCCTGCCAATTGCCCCGCCTCATAATTATTAGCCCCGATAAAGCTCTTAGCTTTACGTGTCTCCACTTCAGAGTCTATCGTGATGACAGGAATTCCTCGCATGGACGCATCATCCACAACCTCAGACAATTGCTTATAACTGTTAGGAGCCAACACAATGGCGTCCGGTCCGCTGCTGATCGATTGCTCCATTAAAGCGATTTGCCCCTTCACGTCCGCTTCATCGCCAGGTGCACGGAAATCCAGCGCAACATCAAACTCCTTCGCGGCCACCTCAGCGCCGATTTTCACCGTCTTCCAGTAATCCCCGTTTTGGCTTCGGAGTACAACCTCAAAATGTTTTTTCTGCTCGGTTGGTGTGGTCTCCGTTTGTTTGGAACAGGAGGACATGGAGATGACGGCTACCAGGATGGCAAATAGTAGGGGTCTTACTTTCATTGTTTTATCCATGGCTTCTCCTCCCTATTCATCTTCCAAGACTAAAGGAATCCAAATCTTGACGGTAGTTCCTTCTTCCAGCTCACTTTCAACCTTGACCCCATACTCCGAACCGAAGTATAACTGGATACGCTCATGCACATTTCGCAGGCCTACACCGGACCCTTTTTCACTTTTCACCTGACCGGTCAGGATGTTTTTTAGCGTTTCTTCTGACATACCGACACCGTTATCCCGAATCTCGAATAGGATCTTCTCTTTGTCCTTGCCGACCGATATGTGAATGAGGCCTTCGTCCACCATATATTCAATGCCATGATAGAGCGCGTTTTCCACAAAAGGTTGTAAAATCAATTTCAACGTCTTGTAGGGCAGTACCTCATCATCTACCTGAATCTCGTAATCGAACTTATCCTTATACCGCATCTTCTGGATGATCAAATAATTCCGAATGTGCTCGATCTCTTCCCCGATTGAAATGATATTCTTACCCTTGCTCAGCGATATCCTGAAAAACTTAGACAAGGATGTGATAGTTTTGACGACGTCTTCATTCTTTCCATTACCGACCATCCGAACAACGGAATTGAGTGTATTGTACAAAAAATGCGGATTAATCTGAGACTGCAGTACCTCCAGCTCATTCTTCCGCTTCGTCTCCTGCTCATGGATACTTTGATCCATCAGCTCACGAACCCGTGAGACCATCAGATTGAATCTCCGCGAAAGCTGCTCCACTTCATCAGCGCCCCGAACATGAATATAGGTGTCAAAATGGCCCTTTTCGACCATTTCCATCGACTTCTTCAGTCGCTTAATAGGCTGCGAAATACGCGCAGACATAAAGGACGAGATCAACAAAATGAAAACAAGGACAATGACGAGAAGCCAAATCATGAACGTACTGATTTCCTTGCGTGTTGTAACCATTTCATCCATGTAAGAGACGCCAATAATTTTCCAACCGATGTTATTAACCGTCCTGACCACATTCAGCCGCGACTCGCCATCGCTGACATCCATGTATTTTCCATACGAAAATTTGAGCGCTTGCTCCACATTTTCATACTTCAAGCCAATATAAATAAGCTGCTGCTGCGGGTGATAGACAATGTTTCCGGCAGAGTCATCGATGATGTATACATAGCCTTTTTTGCCAAGAGAAACCGTACGAAACACGTCATCCAGCGTCTTGAAATTAACATCTACGAGCAGCACAGCCTCCACCCATTTCCCATCCTTTTCAATGGAAACGCCTTTGCTCATGGAAACGACCCATTTATAAGGATCCTTGAACAGATTCTGTATATGCGGTAGGGAAAAAGTGAGATGGTTTGGATTATCCAGCGCAGACTTAAACCACGACTGCTCGAGAAGACGCGTATTTTTGCGCATTTCGGTCGTGGGAATGCCGGTTACTAGTCCGCCATCTGCTGTAAAAAGGTGAATAGAGACAATATCCTCACGCGTGCTCGCGATCGTTTCCAACTGCTCGAGCAGCTTGTCCGTAGGAATGCCACGACTCTTAGCAATTTTCGCATCGACAACCTCGAAGGTGTCCGCCATGCCTTTAATATAATGTTCTAAGTTAAACTGTACCTGCTCAATCACCTGCTGCGTATTCAAAAAAGCACTCTCTTCCGCCGTTCTAGAAAATTTATTATAAAGCACTAGCGAGACGATCAACATGACGATCACCGTAATCAAAATAAACGACATCGTAATCGTAAATTGAATGCTCTTCACTCTCATCGTGTCCAGCAGTACGTTATACAAAGCCTCGAATAGCGTTCTCACTTTACGTTTCAAACTTTACCACCCACTCCTTTAACACTAAAGCCCTTTGGAACTGTTGTTACGGTACTCTTTGGGGGAAACACCGACATTTTTGCGGAACGAAAAGCTGAAATAATTGGCATCGGCATAGCCAACCTTCTCCGCGATCTCAAGTGCCTTCATATCCGTAGAACGCAAGAGCTCCTTGGCCGCTTCCATACGAATATGGTTCAAATAGTTCACGAAGGTCATTTTCGTCTCTTTTTTGAAAATACTGCTGAAATACCCCGCGCTAATATGCAGGTGGCCGCACACTTTATTAATCGTAATATCCCCTTCATGATAGTGGCTCTTCGTATAATCCTTGGCCATTTCGACCAGGTTCTTGTACGTATATTGACGATCCGTCGCGATATGATTCATCATGCTGGCACATAGTTCGGCAAGCCAATGCTTGGCTTCTTCCAAGGATGTGAATTTATTAATCTCAGTAAAAGGAATAAAATGATCGCCAAATACCTCATCGACGTTAAGGTTTGAGTCCTTGGCTGCTTTCAGAATACAAGTCAATATTTCGAGTAAATAAATTTGGTAGTCCTTAACGGAAACACCGCCCTCAATCCCTTGAAAAAGCTCATCCATCGTCTCCCGAATCTCCTGACTCGTCCCGACCTTAATGCAGCGCGTCAAGGCATGCTCCTTCACATCGTCAAAACGAATCTTCTCTACGTTTCGCTTTTCCACATCATCGATGTAGATCATGCGGTTGTTGCCTAAGATAAGCCTGTAGTCGAGCGCCAACACGGCATCTTCATACGAATAACTAATCTTGGTTATGTCTTTCATAACAGTTCCGATTCCAACGGTAAGCGTAAACTTCAAATATTTCTCTACATTCTGGCGTACTTCTTCCAGCACCTTCATTGTTTCTTGAAGCGCAGCTTCTCTGTCTGTGCTCTCCCTCGCGGCTAGTACAACCACTTGATCGTTATGCATGAAAACAAGGCCAAGACGCCGTTTATCGGCGATCTCCTCGGTAATATTCAGCAGGGCAAAATATTTCAACGCCTGATCCTCGGAATATTTCAAAGAAACGGACTTCGCCAGCTCGCCGCGATTCTCCAAATCCTCTTCATGAATGAGCACCCCGTCGATACTTAGCACCGCTACAACATAGCTATTCCCACTGAGATCAATCCCATAGTTCGCCGCCTTCTCGTACACTTCATCGCGCGGGAGTTTTCGGTTCATAAGCGTTGCTAGGAAATTTTCCTTAAGCACAGGCATACTCTTGCGGTAATGCTCCTTCAGCAGCTGTACATTTTCCCGATGAGACACTTCCTCCTGAATCTGCTCCTTCACCTTTAGCAAAGCATTGATCAGCTCTTGCGCGGAAAAAGGCTTCAGCACATATTCATCAATGTGCAGCTTAATCGCCTTTTGGGCATATTCGAACTCATCATGTCCCGTAAGAATGATCAGCTTAATCGTTGGAAAACGCTCACGGACCGCTTCAGCTAGTTGGAGCCCATTCATAAATGGCATCTGAATATCCGTCACAACCACGTCCGGCTGCAGTCGCTCAACCATTTCCAGCGCTTCCCTACCGTTCTCCGCCTTCTCTATCACTTCAAAGCCAATCGCTTCCCAATTTATCTCACGGACGACACCTTCTCGCACGTCCTCTTCGTCATCCACTAATAGCAGCTTGTACATGTCAGTCCTCCTAAAGCTTTCCTTATAAAAAGCTTACTTCGTAAGCGCTTCTCGTAAGCGTATTCTTAATAAACATCATTGTACTAACTGCCTATGGAATAAACAACTGGTTGATGCTCTCATCAGGAAATAATGGTAAAAATCACCTTTAGTCTGTTAAACTTGAGAAAGAGTAAAGCAAACCCATTAAATATGCATCAAACTGGGACAATCTCCTGCTTAGCATCGTGCGGCCTTACGGTATTAAACATTAATTGAGCCGTCGTTGGACTCGGCCTTCGCGACCAAACTTCACTCAGCGTCGCTGGAGAGGCCCCTAACGAAAAAAATAACAAATCGACGTTCCCTCAGTAGACAGGAATTGTCGTAAAACTGCTTACAAGACAGGAATTACAATAAAACTGCTCTCACAAACAAGGAGGAAGCCCCATTGGATTTCGCACAAATAGGACGAATCGCTTCACTTATTAAAGCAAACGTAGGTAAGGTCATTGTTGGCAAGGACGATACCGTCGAGCTTATGGTCATCGCCCTCATTGCTTCCGGGCATGTGCTGCTTGAGGATGTCCCCGGTACAGGGAAAACTCAGCTAGCTAAAGCGCTAGCCCGCTCCCTCGACGGCACAATGAAGCGCATCCAGTTCACGCCCGACTTGCTGCCGTCAGATGTAAGCGGCATCAATTTCTTCAACCAGAAGCTGGGCGAATTCGAATTCCGCCCAGGGCCGTTATTCGCTCACATCGTGCTTGCCGATGAGATTAACCGCGCGACGCCGCGCACGCAGTCCAGCTTGCTGGAAAGCATGGAGGAACGCCAAGTGAGCATCGACGGTGAAACGCGCATGCTCGAAGCTCCGTTCCTCGTCATTGCCACGCAGAACCCTGTCGAGAATCAGGGGACGTTCCCCCTGCCGGAAGCTCAGCTCGACCGCTTCCTGATGAAGCTCTCACTGGGCTATCCTTCCGCAGCCGAGCAGGTCCAGATCTTGAAGCGCTACCAGCAGCATGATCCACTTGATCAGCTGCTGCCGGTTGTGGGCCGTGCTGAGCTGCTCGAAGCTCAGCACTTGTTCACGCAGGTGCGCGTCAGCGACGAGCTGCTGCAGTACATCGTGCAGCTCGCGGAAGCGACGCGCTCGCATGCAGATGCCGCGCTTGGCGTCAGCCCCCGCGGCGTTCGCGCCTTGATGAAGTCGGCGCAAGTGTACGCGGCGCTTCGCGGCCGCGACTACGTGCTGCCTGACGACATCAAAGCGCTGGTGGGGCCCGTCTGGGCGCATCGCATCCTGCTGCGTACGCGTTCGCGCCAACAAGACCAACAGGTGCATGCCCTGCTGGTCAGTATTCTTGCAGCTACCCCCGTTCCTACGGAAGTGAAGCTGGGGTAGCCGATGAGCATTAGCTGGATTCTCATCATCACTGTCGCTCTGTTCCTCCTCCAGCATCAGTTATTTGCCCGCTGGGGGTTTCGCGGGCTTCGCATTGAGCGAACCTTCAGTACGACGCATTGCCATGCCGGAGACGACATTGTCATGATCGAAACGATCGTTAATCGCAAGCTAGCACCGATTCCTTGGCTTCGCTTGGAATCAACGATTCATGCGGGGCTCCACTTTGCGAAGATGAGCAATCTCGCAGTGAGCAGCGGAGCTCTTTTCCAAAATCATCGCAGTCTGTTCAGCCTTATGCCCTATACAAAAATAGTCCGACGACACGGGGTACACTGTGCGAAGCGAGGTTGGTATAAGCTCGAAACGGTCGCCGCTTCAATGGGAGACTTGGTTGGTGTGCAAGCTGCTTCTTCGATCCACCGCATGCAGTTGGAGCTTCTTGTTTACCCTCGCTTGGTAAGCAGAGATGACATCCCACTCCTCTCCAGCCGATGGCAAGGCGATATAACCGTCAAACGCTGGATCATGCCAGATCCGTTCCTCGTTTCCGGCGCTCGGGAATATCGTTTTGGGGATACGATGAACAGCATCCACTGGAAAGCGACAGCACGCAGCCAGAAACTCCAAGTATATAATCGAGATTTCACTGCTGACCCTAGGTTGCTTTTGGCCGTAAATACACAAATAACGGAAACGATGTGGGATGCTGTGACCGATCCCGAGCTTGTTGAGAAAGCTCTCTCGTACGCAGCTACACTTGCTGAATATGCCGTAAGCCAAGGAATTCCTGTTGGTTTCGGCTACAACGGCTCTCTGCAGGGTCAACCTGGAGTTCCCGTGTACCTCGCCCCCGAAGGTGGTTGGCCACATTTGGAACACCTTTTCGAAACGATGGCTAAGCTTGCGATCTCCTGCTCTCGCTCCTTCGAAGACTTCCTGGATTATGGAATCGAGCAAGAAGGGACCGCGATGGACATCATCCTGCTGACTTCTTTCGTATCTAAGGGGATCGAAGAAAGTATTGAGCGTCTTGAATCGTTAGGACATTCTGTTTTTATCATCCCCTTGCAGCACAGCCTTCTTGAGCTGAACGGAGAGGAGGTAGGTGTTTCCAATGTTAGCGCCCATTCAAACTCCTTCTCAACGAGCTAATCTTAATTTTCTTGTGAGAGAATTCGGTTTAGCGATCTTGTACGGTTTACTCGAACTCATTATCTTCTTTCCGATTATAGTTCTAATTCAGGTCTATGTGTCTGAGACCTTACTCTGGATGACTTGCTTACAGTTTTTGCTCTGTTATGTGTTCGGCTGCTTCTTTGGACGTATAAAATGGCTAACTCGTACTCTCTATGAGTTAATGCTTTGTGCGGGAGCAGGTTTAACGATTACCTACCTCCTGCAAGGCAACAACTGGCATGCCTGGACCTGCGCAGCCATCGGGTTAATATTTGTATATCGCGGAATTCGGTGCACCAAGGATGGATGGCTCTCGCTCTTCCCTGCGAGCATATTTGTTACCGCAGGTTTGGTTTATTTCGTAGGTGTCCCCATTATGGGACGGTTGGATCTTTTCCATCCGTATATAGGTTGGATGAATGGATTCGGGTTTTGTTCGCTGGTCATTTTTTTCTTAGCTACGAATCGTGCTCAGCTCCTTAGCGCCACGTTAGCAGGCAATGAACGTGCTGCAGCATCGTCATTATCTGAGTCAGTGAAGCGCTCAAGCCGCATTTGGTTAATCACATTAATTGCTTGCATCGCAGCTGTTGCCTATTTTCAGCAATTGCAACAAGGAATCAGCTCTCTTCTTCGTGCTTCGATCGCTTGGCTGCTGCGCCTTTTGCAGTCCGAACCGTCGTCTGATCAGCCGCTAGAGCCAAGTCCTTCAGCACAACCACAGCCACTTCTGCCTCCTGCTCCCACTGGCGAACCAAGCTGGTTTGACATGCTGCTTCATTATGCCCAAGTTATTTTCGGCTATCTCATTGTCATCGCCCTTATCCTTGGCGCCATTTATATCATCATTGCCAAGCTGACACCTGCTCTGGTCTCGCTTATCCGGCGCTTGATGAACCGTTCATTTAGCAGCAAGAAAGGCGAGGGAACCGAAGGATTCACGGATGAAAAAGAGAATCTTCTAGCGTGGAAAGAACTACCGCGTATGTGGTGGCAGCAAACGATGAAGAGCTGGTCGAGGGGGAAAGTAAATGAGCCAAAATGGTCGCATTTGCCTAACAATCGGGAACGCATCCGTTTCCTTTACCGAGTGTTGATCCAGCAAGCAGCTGAGGGTGGCTATACTTACAATAAAGCCCATACCCCAAATGAAACAGAACGGGAGCTATCGAACCAGTATCAGCTGTCTAACCATGCCGTTCATGCCATAACAACAGCTTATAACCAAGCACGATATAGAGATGACGATGTATCTGATTTAGAGCTTGATCAAGTACTGCAAACTCTTGACCCTCTTATTCGCAATCAATTGAAATGAACACCTTAAAACAAAAAGAGGCTGCGCAGCAAACAACTGCTCAGCCTCTTCCTTTTATACTTTTATGAACATTTATCCGACTCTTCGCAATCCCACACCCCATCCCAGCATGCACATTCAAAAATATCAGTCACACTTTTGCACGCGGCTGCATATACATAATTGTTTGAATACATTCGACTGAGGTGGTTTTGAGATGTTAGCATTAAAAACCGGTTGTGAAAAAGAAGAAGTCGTTCACACATTATGTGAAATGGGATTGGATCAAATCGCAAAATGGATCATGGTATTACCTGAAGACAGGTGGGAAAGCATGTTTCTCTCAACATGGCCAACACTTGCTAAAAAATGCGGCTTCAACAGATAAGCTGCTTTTCTTTTACATAAACATACGAAAGACCATGTTGGCATTTTGCTCTGTGCAATCCTTGCATAGAGCCTTTTTTGTCGTCATGGCCGTAAAACTCAATTATTTGTTTGGTGACCATCTTTTTAGCTTATGAATATTTCGTGTAAAGAGGCCTGTAAGAAACCGCGGAAAACCAAACTCAACCAGCTTCTGCTTCACCCGATCCTTCATCTGCTCTACGGTTAAATCAGGCAAAGTGAATTCACCGTTTTGGTAGCAATGACTGCAGTATACCTTGCTCTTCATGCCAGACTTCTCTGTTCCTCCGCCTTGCTCATCACGAGCGAGCGGCATCCCGCAGCTTTGACAGTTTTTATAGGTGTCCATATTTTTTTTACTCCTCCTAGAGCTTCTCCTATTATCATACCAACAAAGCATTCAATTGCAATGAAAAGCTGACTATTATCTATTCAAGCGCTTTCAGAGCAGGATAGTAGCCACCTTCAAGCGAATCTACTAGAGATAGATATAGTTGTCAATTTCAATTAGAATAGTAATAGTAAAACTTTAAGGAGGACTGTTGTGAAGCCCGTCACAGTGAAAGATTTGGTTGAGCGATTCTCGCTCGAAGTGCTTGCCGGACATTCGGAACTGCACCGCCAGATTACCAAAACAAAGGCACATCGCCCTGGACTTGAATTTGTCGGCTATTTTGAATATTTCCCGCAAGCGCACGTTCAGTTGTTAGGCAGGAAAGAAATTACCTATTTGCACAGTCTCAGCGAGAACGAAAGAAATCTTCATATCGGTAATATTGTCAAATATCACCCGCCTTGTTTCGTCGTGACGAGAGACCAAGAAGGCTTGAAATATTTAACCAAATATTGCGAAGAAGAGAAAATCCCACTCCTCCGTACGGCTTCCCCTACGAGTAAGTTTCAGGACTTAGTTGATTTGTATTTGAGTAAATCGCTCGCTCAGGAGATTGCCGTTCACGGTGTTTGCGTCAATGTCTCGGGGATCGGCATTCTACTTCGCGGTAAATCTGGGGTTGGCAAGAGTGAAACCGCCCACACTTTAATTCACAGAGGGCATCGCCTTGTTGCCGATGATATTGTCGTACTGAAGAAGATCAGCCCCGAGACCCTGCTAGGTACCCACAATGGGAAGACGAAGGAATTCCTGGCGCTGCGCAGCATCGGACTGATTAACGTCTCGCGGCTTTACGGCCGCAAAGCTTTCCAGGACGAAACGCGGATCGTACTCGATATTGAGCTTACGAAGTGGCAGGAGCATGCGCTCAACAACGACTTGGAGCTTGAACCCTGTTTCACCGAGTATATGGATATCAAAATTCCACATATTGAAATCCAACTACAGCCTGGACGTGATGTTGCCGGACTCGTTGAAGCTGCAGCCAACAACTGGTATTTGCGTCAGCAAGGGTACCGTGCTGCCGAGGAATTCATGCAGCGTCTGCAAAATGACACCGATTAAAAGAAGCCGCACCATCCTAAGATGAGGCGGCTTACTTATTTAGCTTTTTCTCTTTTCGTTAACCAAGTCGGGGTATTGATCCTAACCGTGATATCATCGAGGTCGCCATGATCAAGATTTTTCCAACCTCTCTCCTGCCATAGCTGATACGGATACAGGATAAATGAAAGCCCCATCATGATGAGGAATATATGATAGTGCTTCACACTGATAAGATCCGCTATGCCAAGCTTTTCCTCAATCCGATGAAACACAAAGGCATAAAAGGCATCTAACAACAGATTAGCAATCACATATAACCAAAACCGCCCAAAAGTAAAGTGAAAAACCCACATCGTTCCGACAAGAAAAATCCCATAGGCAAAGGCTGTATTTGTCACATAGCCCCATGGAACGATGGCATCTTTTAATATCCACAACTTATATGTATAGCCAATCTCATACACGATCGTGACCAAAAGAGCGGAGAAAATACAGACAGGCATATACCTGTAAATACTTTTCTTCTTCATCAAAAATAAAGATAACCAAGGTAGAACAAATCCTGACCAAAGCAGCAATTTACTAAACATGAGGACAACCCTCCCATGGTTCTGGTTACTTCTACCATGCCCCAGGTTCATCCAGCATATGCATGATTTAGGGTCTAGCCATACTATGGCTGACAGTTCGAAGCTTACGGGTACCGTCCTAAAACATCATTTGGTATCGAAAGCTGTTAGTGGAGGTGCTTCTTATGCGCAAAAGATTAACAATCACGATACTATCTATTACCCTAGTCGTTTTGATGCTTTGTGGGTGGACGGCCTATGCGGCAACTTCACCTAACACATCGACTTCGACTTCCGTCCTAGGGACATTCAAATCCATCGCTTCGGATGCTGTCACTGTAAACACAAATACCGGTGATCAAACAATTCCATTAGCCAAATCCGTATGGGTTTACCGTAATGATCAAAAGGCTCAACTGGCTGATTTAAAGCCTGGGGATCAGATCGAACTAATCGTTAATAGCAAGCAGCAGGCTGCCTATGTGAAAGCGACCTCAACTAGTGCTGTAACACCCGTGACTGAAGCTGTACCAGCGACACCAGTGACCCCTGAGCCTACGTCGACACCAGCTTCATCGGTAACGAGCGAGCAACCTGCAGCAGTTGTGCCCAATGGACCAGTATCCAACACACAACCAACTTCCCAGCAAAATAATGAGGTTTATCCTAACTTGGAGGACATCGACCTGAAGGTGGATGGTAAGCATTTCAAACTGCATATTACACAAACCAAGGGTGCGAATGGCATCTTGTATGATCTGAATATTAAGCCTGAAAATAGCGGTACGATTCATCTCAAAGGTGACCAAGCCGCCGTATGGATCAAAATGCTGCTTGCTTCCGTCGACCTCAAATCTTCCAATGCTGAGCAGGCATTAACACAGCTGCTTGCCGAGCACTATAACTTGGATGCAACTAAACTAAATATCCATATGAAAACCAAATGGGAGCAAGAACAAGCGCCCAATACGGTAAAGCAGCAGGATTCCCAAAAAGATGAGAGCGCGCAAAAAGATGATGACGAAGATGAAGATAAAGACAAAAATAAAGACAAAGACGACAAAGTCAAGTACAAAGATAACGATAAAAGCAACAGCAATAACAACAAAGAAAATAACAACACTAAATCCAAAGCGCACGGTAACAATGAACATTCAGGAAAAAACGATGATAACAAAAAGAGTGAAAAGCAGAATCGCAGCAACCACAATGATGACTAACTCATAAAACAGAAGTCCCGAACTTTTGTGCAAAAATGATGCACTTTTTACAGGTTCTAACACCGTAGAAGGCCCGCCATCACAATAAAAGCCGCCGATATCCAATAAGGATGTCGACGGCTTTTTGCAGCTTATCTTTTCTTCCCCTTGCCATGTCCGTGCTGACTTTCTTTTTTGTTTTCCTTATCGTCCTGGTCTGACTCTTCAGATGAGTTCGAATCCTTAGCAGTTTGAGCCTCTGCCCCCACAAACGGCATATCAAAAGGCACAATAGGTGCCTGGGCCAAGGCCCGATTCATTATCTCGCGAAATAAAACAGCAGGAACAGCTCCGCCGGATGTCGTTAAGTAGTGCTCTTTATCCGTACGATCATAACCAACCCACACCGCAGCCGTTAGCTCCGGTGTGTAACCAACGAACCACGCATCTTTAGCGCTTCCGCTGCCTAAGCCTTCGAATTCCTTCGTCTGCGGCAGCTGCGTTGTACCAGATTTACCTGCAACGGGGCGATTCATAGCGGCATTCTTACCTGTTCCCTGCGCAACAGCCACTTGTAGCATTGACGTCATCGCATAGGCTGTTTCCGGCTGCATCACGGGAACCCCCTTCGTGCTTGCCCCAACAAGTATATGACCGCTGCTCGTCTCGATCTTCGTGATGGTATGCGCTTGATGCAGAACCCCCTTGTCGGCGAAGGCGCTGAATGCTTGCGCCATCTGTAACGGTGACACCCCTTCTGAGAGTCCGCCAAGTGCGATGCCAAGCTGACGATCCTGAGCTGGTAAAGTAATGCCCAGAGATTTAGCAAATTGGAGTCCACGATCAATCCCTATCTCGTGAAGCAGCCACACGGCCGGCACGTTCCAAGAAGAAACAACAGCCTCTTGCATCGTCACCTGCCCTCTCGTTCGGTGATCCCAATCTTGTGGTTGGTAACCTTCGATGTTCAATGGACCATCATATAAGATCGAATTTGGCTTATAGCCATTCTCCATCGCGGGTCCATAGACAACAATCGGCTTAAAAGATGACCCAGGCTGTCTCTTCAACTGCGTTGCACGGCTAAACCCACGGAAGACTCCTTCTCCTCGTCCTCCAGCTAAGGCGCGAATCCCACCGGTTCGCTGATCTACGATTGCAGCTCCGCTTTGAATGAGCTGATCTGGCTTGCTTTCCGGAAATAGACTATCGTCTTTAAAAACATCCGCAACTACATTCTGCACAGAAGGATCTAGCTCCGTCGTGATTCGCAAGCCGCCGGTCAACAACTGTTCTTCTGTAAAACCATACTCATTAACAGCTTCATTAATGACCGCATCCACATAGGCCGGATAGCGTCCCTTCAACTCATTGCCTTTATCGGATTTAACGACACCTAGCGGTGAAGCTTTGGCTTTCTCGTAGTCCTGCGCGGTGATTTTACCTTCATCGCGCATCAGTACAAGCACAGTATTCCTACGCTCGAGTGCCTGACCTTCATCCTTAAAAGGTGAGTACCTGCTAGGAGCCTTAGGAAGAGCGGCAAGAACTGCTGCCTCTGGCAAGGTTAGATCCTTCACATTTTTGTTAAAGTACGTTCTAGCTGCTCCCTGTACCCCCCAGCTCCCTTCCCCGAAATAAATGCTGTTTAAGTACATCTCCAGAATTTCATTTTTACTGTAGGTTGTATCTATTTTAATCGCATAAGCGGCTTCTCTCAGCTTTCGACCCAGTGTTTTGTCCGCATTGAGAAACAGATTACGGGCCAACTGCTGCGTAATCGTACTGGCTCCCTCCGAATAGCTTCCTCGCAACACATCGCGAGCAACCGCACGGAAGATAGATCTGACATCAATCCCCGTGTGCTCATAGAATCTTTTATCTTCCACAGCCACAACCGCATCCGTCAACACCTTCGGTAAT
Organism: Paenibacillus sp. JT22N1; assembly: GCF_059692155.1. Lineage (NCBI taxonomy): Bacteria > Bacillati > Bacillota > Bacilli > Caryophanales > Paenibacillaceae > Paenibacillus > Paenibacillus sp. JT22N1. The sequence continues at coordinate 8,326 of NZ_JCAUAW010000036.1, read as the reverse complement.
TGTGAAAACTGGACAGGCTCAATTTTTGAAGCAGATAACTGCGAAGCTGGTTTACCGTTCTTATCCAGCACAAGTGTTGACTCTGGCAGCGGCTGGCTTAACTTCGATACATCGAGTCCACGAATGTAGGAATAACAAGCCACGAATACAATCACACAACCCATCAGTACAATAACGCTGAAAATTTGCCAAAACCTTTTTTTCTTCCAAAATGCTTTAAACATCTTACCTTCCTCCTTACGTACGCTTATATATATTCGCAGGATTCCTGCAGTTAGCGACGCACGAGGGAAAGGAACTCTTACCAATTTTAACGACGAATAAAGCCCCCCAGCACATAAAAACAACTGAAGGGCCCCTAATTTAAAATTTATTATTTTTAAGCGATTGAGGTCGGTGCTCCGAAAATACTGGTGTATCCGCTGATGCTGCCCAGGATACGCTCCGCTTCCTCATCGTTCATGGAACCATATCGTTCCACGGCATCGACGATTTTAGGGAACAAATGAATGTCTCCTGCGCTTGCGAATCCACACACACCAGGAAAAGACAACACAAAATGCACACAAGCATCTATCATCTGCTGCTGGTCAAACGGTTCATACCATGTCGCATAAGGGCGCTTCTCCCCTTCTCCCCACGGAGCCTTAGCAATCGCTTTGATGACCCTGATAGCTGCATTTTGCTTATTGGCTTCTTCCATGAGTGCATCGAAAGCTTCCCGATACTCCGGCAGACTATACATATAATAATTGAGAGGCAGGAGCACGGTTGCGAAAGGAAATCGATGTAACGCTTCCAAATGTACACTCGGAGCATCATGCCCATGTCCAGTTATGCCAATCTCCTTAACAATACCTTCCGCTTGCGCTTCCAAGGCTGCCTCCAAAGCACCGCCTTTTTCTGTGCAGCGGTCTAACTCCTCCATAGAGCCTACCGCATGCAGTTGAAGTAAGTCTACAGAATCAACCCGCATCCGTTCCAGAGAACGATAAATTTCTTCTTTCGCTTCCTTCTTCGTTCTTTGCCCTGTTTTCGTAGCTAGGAAAATATCCTTGCGAATTTGACTGATCATAGGACCCATACGGACTTCGGCATCCCCATAACTGGCAGCTGTATCAAAATGGTTAACCCCATGCTGCAAGGCAAAAGAGATGGATGCATCCGCTTCCTCTTGCGTAACATTCCCGAGACTTGCTGCACCAAACATAACGACTGAGCTTTCGTAATTCAAACGACCTATTGTTCGTTTCAACATGAATGAAGTGCTCCTTCCTTATTGTTCTTACTCTTCTCCACCATATCATTTACTTGGCCAAGAATACAGTTTTTCACTGAAACTAGATGCAAAAAAGTTTTTGGATATAAACATCCAAAAACTTTTTACTCATACGTCAATGTATGCCAATTAATACGTTGCCCCTTGCAAGAACTTAACTCGTTCACCCATTGGCGGAATTTCGTTGCCATCCACAATAACTTCAACAACCACAGGACCTCCATGAGAAAGCCACTCTTGCACATGCTCTCCCTGTAGTTGATCCAGAGATCTAACCTCGGCATGACGCAAGCCAAGCGATTGGGCAACACCTGCAATACTAACTCTCTCTTGTGAAAAGTCTTCCAGACATCTTTTGTACTGCAGCATATGACCATGATAAACCATCCCGAGACGGGCATTGTTAATGACGACAAATAGGATCGGAAGGTTGTATTCCTTAGCGGTTAGCACTTCGAGACCATGCATGAAGAAACAGCCATCGCCTGTAATACAGATTGTTGGTCGAGTCGGTTCCGCTAATTGTGCTCCTAATGAACCTCCGATTCCAGAGCCCATGCCTCCGAAATTGATATCAATATCGAATTCTTGTCCGCTCTCGATCAATAAGTTTTGGATCGAATAGGTCATGAATTCACCGATATCTAGGAAGAATCGAGCATTCTTCGGTGCTGTTGCACTGAGACGACGGATCGCCGACAACGTATTCCATTTCTCTTCGTCATGTTCGGAAGCTGCAGCTGCTTCGCTTAGCCCTTGGAATGCCTCGCTTGCATATGATTTATCTTGTGTATCAGCCGAAAGCTGATCTAATAATTCCGCAATGACAAGCTTGATTTCACCATGTACAGGATACTGGGTTTCGTAGCACTTTCCTAATTCACTTTGATCGTAATCGATGTGAATGAGCTCTCTACCCGCAACCAATTGCGGTTCCCAGTTGCTTGTTGCCAGCTCGCCTAAGCTTGAACCGATGATCAGCAGTACTTCATGATCGTTACCGTTCAGGTACTCACTCGCTTTGATATTCGCTGATAAGCCATATATCCCTAAGGAAAGCGGATGATTTTCGGGAAAGGCTCCTTTACCGCGTGGTGTTGTTGCCACTTTCCACTCAAGTGTTTCAGCCAACTGTACGATGCTGTCAGAGGATGCTTTTGCGCCATTACCCAGCAGAATCGCTCCACGCAGACCTGCTGCTTTGATTCGCTTAGCAGCCGCTTGAGCTGCTGCCAAATCCATCGTGGGCTGCTGAACTGGTGGTAACACCGGAAGTTCTCTTTCGCCAATATCCGTCATTTGAATATCAATAGGAATCGCCAAATGCACAGGACCTGGCACGCCGCTAATCGCTGTGTAATAGGCCTCTGCCAGAATCTCTGGCAGTTGATTAGGGTCTAGAACCGTCCGGCTCATCTTCGTAATCGATGCAAAGATCGGCTCCGCATACAGCTCTTGCGCGCCCCCCTTGCCCATTTTACCAGATGGCACTGAGCCTGTGATGAATATAACAGGAAGCTTCTGCTTCCAAGCATTCGCAGCCGGAGTCACGAGGTTCGTCGCTCCCGGTCCGCTAGATGCCACGCAAATCGACGGAAGTCCTGTAATTCTCGTATAAGCACCTGCCATGTAGCCGGAGCTGTTCTCATGCTTAGCTACAATCGGCTTAAGCTCAGGAATGTCCAAAAGGGCGTCATAGATCGCATTGATTGAGCCTGCTGGAATACCGAATACATATCGCACACCTTGCTGCACTAAAAATCTCAATCCTACTTCAATCGCCCGCATATTGGTTACTCCCTTCCTTTAGGTAAAGTAAATTTGAATACCGAACCTTGACCTTCGGTGCTCTCGAACCAAATCCGACCGCCATGCAGTTCGATAAGCTGTTTTGAAATCGCAAGACCTAGGCCTGTCCCATTAATTTGATTATTGGCTTGATAGAATTTCGTGAAAATGTTTTTCTGCTTCTCATAAGGGATACCGATACCGCTATCATGTACTTCAACCGTAAGTACCGTTTCTTCGAAAATCGTTTTAATGGTAATCACACCCATAGGTGGTGTAAATTTAATCGCATTGGAAAGTAAATTCAATAAAATCTGCAGAATGCGTTGTTTATCGACGCTTACAATCGTATCCGTTTCTGCGTCCGATTCTACAACTAGAATCAGCTTCTTCTTATTGATTAAAGACTGTACAATATGAACGGATTCCTTGATGATTTCTTTGAAATCAGCTTCGGTATACACCAATTCAAATTTACCGTTTTCCATTTTAGCGAAATCCAGCAATTCATTCACTTGATCCAGCAAACGCTCGATCGACTTGGACGCAATATCTAGTAAATCCTTCTGCGAATCGTTGAGACCACCAAGAATTCCTTTGCTTAGTATGTCTACAGATCCTTTAACCGCTGTAATCGGCGTACGCAGCTCATGCGAAAGTGTCGCGATGAAATCGCTTTTCAACTCATTCAGATGCTCTAGCTCTCGTACTAGACCCTCTAGCTTGAAGTTAGCATGCTGCAGCTCTATAGAACGCTCATTGACGGAGTGATCCAATGTCTCCGTATGCTGGGCATTCGAAAGCGCGGTAGCTGTAGCATCAGAAATCGATTGGCAGAATTCCAATATGCTTGCTTCATACTTCCTTGGTTTCCCGATAGATGGAATCGCAACGACACCGTATACGGAACCTTTGGCCACAAGCGGAAACACCATAATACTCCGGATATCAAAAGAGACGAAGGCTTTATGATTAGGCCGCGGATCCGCGTACACATCCTCGATTGCCGCTGATTTCTTCTGAGTAATGACTTCATACAAAAGGCGGTCATTTTCAATAGTTAACTTGACTTCTCTATGCTTAACCTTCCATTCGTCAACCGTTACATTCTCAGAAGACAATTGGTAGGGCTCAATGGTATGCTCTTTTTCATTATACAGATGAATACCGATATCCTTAGACCCACTGGCTTTACGCATGTAGTGGAAAAAAGTGTTCAGAACATCTTTGACCGACAATGACTCCGATAAAGCTTTCGTCGCGTCAAGAAGAAGCTGCTGTTTCTCCATCAGAAGCTGCCGTTGTTCGAACATGCGGATGTTGCGAATCGCCACACTTGCCATGTTAACAAAAGCTTCCGTAACTTCCATCTGCTCCTGAGTAATATTCATCGGTTTTCCGAAATCGTGGACGAAGACAAGCCCAAACACGTCATTTTCTACAATGACGGGAATTCCGAGGATCGATTTAATTTTTAACAATTGTCTCTTGGATTGATCCAATCTCAGGTCAATACTCGTATCTGAGATATAGTCGCTAGCTTGGTTGCGCAAAATATCCCTGACAAACTCATCTTCTCTGGGATCAATGAGCAGCTCCGTTATATCCACGGGCAATTTATTGCCTTTATATCCTTGAAAAGTACCATCCGGCTGTTTCAAGAAAAAACCAACAAGATCTGCTTGAGTTATCTCTCCTGCTATCGCGTCAACGAAGACTTGCAGGATTTCTGACATTTCAAACTGAGAATTAATGACCTTCGTCATTTGAAATAATTTTTGAAAACTTTTCAATTCCATGACCATGCCCCACCTATTCCCCTTTTATTAGCGAATCTTTATTTGATGTCTTCCATTATTCTTGGCCCCAAGAAGTGCAGAATCAGCTTGCATAATGATTTGATCGAACGAGGTAGGGTCGAAATTATTCGTCAACCCTATGCTCACTGAAAATTCCTGTGATTTATGCGTTGCCAGGCTAACCTTTAAGCCGTCGACAGCCTTAATGATACTATCTGCAATCTCTACACAGTTCACTTCATTTTGGAGTAAGACCAAGAACTCGTCCCCGCCATACCGAAAGGCTAGATCATGCTCGCAAGAGATTTTCGACGTTATGATCGTTGCTACTTCTCTCAAGACTTGATCTCCAACCAAATGACCATAGTTATCATTAATGTCCTTAAAATAATCCATATCGACCATCATAGCGGCTTGAAATTGCTTGGTTCCCTCTTTGATCATCCGAATGGTAATATCCAAGTATGCTCGATTATATAAACCAGTTAGCGCATCCACATACACCAATTTGGCTAATTGTTTATTGTCTTTCTTCAAATTTTTAACCTTCGCTTTTTGGTGGAGGGCAATTTCAACCTTCCGTTCCAGCACATCCAGATCGAATGGTTTGGTCAAATAATCAATAGCTCCTAAACGAAGTCCTTGTAAAATGTCTTCCTTCTGTGCATTTGCAGATAAGAAAATAATTGGGATATCAAAGTCGCTATCGGCTATTAATTGTTTGCATATTTCAAATCCAGTCACTTCAGGCATCATCACATCAAGTAAAATAAGATCAGGTGCCGTCTCTTTGACCATGGAGAATGCTTCTTTACCATCCTCAACCGTGATGATTTCATAATGTAATGAATTTAAAAATATACGCAGTATATTTAAATTATGGGGTTCGTCATCGACGATAAGAATGCGACATTTCATTAATCTATCCCAGCTTTCATTACTAAAATAGTTACATATTGATAACTTATTATCCATTCATTTGCATTTGCTCATCGATGATACTTAAGAAAATCCGTACTAATTCGTCATCAAACTGTTTGCCTGCGTGAATAAGAAGTTGTTCCCTGACTTCATGCACATGCAGCGAATCTCGGTATACTCTCGTAGAAGTCATAGCATCAAATGCATCTGCAATACTTACAATGCGGACAAGCAAGGGAATCTCTTCACCTTGTAGATTGTCTGGATATCCTCTCCCATCCATGCGTTCATGATGCCATTTTACAATCGGCAGAAGATGCTCAACATCCGGCAAATCCTTTAGCAGCTCATAGCCAATTACAGGATGCTGGCGAATAACATTAAATTCTTCATCTGATAACCGCCCAGGTTTCATCAAAATATGATCGGGAATTGCTATTTTTCCAATGTCATGCAAAAGAGCCCCTAACTTCAGGCGTTCCAGTTCAGCCTCACTTACCCCCGCCTTTGCTCCAAGTAAAGTAGAGTAGAAAGCGACATTATAACAGTGATCGACCGTGAAGCTATCTTTAACCCTCAATGTATTAAAAAGATTCTCGTAAGCTTTCTGTTTCAGCACTTGTCTCCGGAATTGAATCTTTTTAATCAATTGCTCCATATGCAGTTTAATGAGGTTGCACAGATGCAATTGATCCTCTGTAAGTTGGATATCAGAAGGAAATGAGAATAATAAAGCCCCGTAAGAATGACCATGCTTTATATGAAAACCGTATATACATTCGTATTTACTCATTATAAGATAATTTTTTATATGACTTTCTGCCTTATGTACAGATAAACGTATCCCATCGGGATTTCGGATAAAAAACTGAGTTTGGAGCACTATTTGCTGTAACTGGTCCATGACTGCGGTACTAATATTAACCGAATAAGATGCTGGGGTGCTCTGATGTTTCTCGTCTATAAGAAAGAGAGAGATATGTTCGCAGCCAATTGTTTTCTTGGCGATATCACTCAATTGTCCGATCGATTCGAAGATGGAATCAGAATTTATCACATTTTTAAAAAACAATGAATTCTGCATAGATGTACCTCTTATTCTTCTCAAATAAACTTCCCCAACTATTTAATTAGTACTAGTTCTTCTTAATAAGGAGATTCTCCTCTATTATAAATAAAAATTTCCATTATTTTAATACTTTTTTACTCATATCGCTATATAATTACTCGCTTTTTGTTAATTTCTTGGATTATTCTCTCGATTTCTGTCAGATAACCTGAAAAGATCCCGCACCAAAAGCAAAAAGGCCTGCCCCTTTCTAATGAATAGGCTGACCTTTTCTAGTTATAAAGATCTAGTTACCTGACATAATAGGTTTAATAAGTGATAACAAGAGCTGTGTGTCCTCTTTACTAATTTGGGAGAAGGGGTTGGACGGATTGTTGAGAACTAGTAGGATCTGCTCGATGTCGATTGCTGTATATCCTGTAAAGTAATTATACTTTAATCCAGCTTTCACTTGCTCCTCTGTTGAATAGTCGTTCAAAGACAGAAGAGGTAGGATATCCGAAACGCATATTAATATCTGACTACAGATTATCAGATACCGTAACCGCTATTACGTATTTACATTCATTTTAAACTACACTCCTCAGTGCGATATATATGTTGTCATGCATATTCGACACCATATGACAAATCCCTTTATTTGAATACAAAAAGCCGCTCCCGATACATCCGAGAAAACTGTAGGAAAACACAAAAAAGCATAATCTAGCAGTGAAATCACTACTAGATTATGCTTTGCTATGATCGGGACGACACGATTTGAACATGCGACCCCCTGCTCCCAAAGCAGGTGCTCTACCAAGCTGAGCTACGTCCCGAAAGTAATATGTATTTCTAAAAAAAAATGGCGCGCCCTGAGAGATTCGAACTCCCGACCTTTTGATTCGTAGTCAAATACTCTATCCAGCTGAGCTAAGGGCGCTTAATAAATGGAGCGGAAGACGGGGATCGAACCCGCGACCCTCGCCTTGGCAAGGCGATGCTCTACCGCTGAGCCACTTCCGCATAGGGATCCCCAAGCCGTATAGTACGACTTGGGGATGATTGATGCGCGTAGAGGGACTTGAACCCCCACGGTCGCCCGCTAGATCCTAAGTCTAGTGCGTCTGCCAATTCCGCCATACGCGCATGCTGTAAATAAGGCAAAAAATGGTGAGTCATGTAGGATTCGAACCTACGACACCCTGATTAAAAGTCAGGTGCTCTACCAACTGAGCTAATGACTCGCATCATTGGTTGCGGGGGCAGGATTTGAACCTGCGGCCTTCGGGTTATGAGCCCGACGAGCTACCGGGCTGCTCCACCCCGCGTCATAGATAAATGTTATCCCTACATTCTTACTAATACCCTTGCGGGTACTGCTTGGCAACGTTCTACTCTCCCAGAACCCTGCGGTTCAAGTACCATCGACGCTGGAGGGCTTAACGGTCGTGTTCGAGATGGGAACGCGTGGGTCCCCTCCGCCATCAT
>NZ_JCAUAW010000035.1:0-56277 GCF_059692155.1 Paenibacillus sp. JT22N1 | reverse complement strand
GGTGAGAAATTGGGGAAATGACTGATTTGTAGCAAGAGTTTATTTATGCAATGAACGGTGAAACGGTGCATGCGGGGGTGTTTTTTAGCAGGGGTTTATTCATTTTGAACATAGTAGGGAAGAAAAAAGGAGAAAAGATTCTTTTCTTTTTTTCTTTTGGGAAAAGGGGAGCAGGAAAACCGAGCTTGAACCTAATTTCTCATAGTGTTACAGGAGTAATCGGGGCAATCCTTAGACAAATGTATATGAAATCGAATTAAACTTTACTAAACTATGTATAAAAGGAAGAGGAGAAGTGAGTATTGACGAAGTATGGTTATGGAGGAAAAGAGGAACTGTTATATTTACATACCTATGAGTTGGCTAAGTCAGGGAATGTTATTTTTTTACCCAATGATCAACTCCGGCACTCTCTATTAGATCGAAAACCAACCGCCGCAACCGTCCAATCCCCTACCACGCCTGCACTTCTCCAATCATTCACCCAATCAATTGCTCTTCTCATGCTTCAAGTTCTTTTCCCACGCTTTCTATCTCATTCCTTTCTCTAACAAGCTTTTCCCCAACCAATATCTCCTGCTTCTTTTCATGCTTTATGGCTTTTTCTCCGACTCTAACCCACTCTTTTTAATGCTGGATCTGCAAAATTATTGTGTCTGTATGTTATGATGTAAAAAAAGATTTCTCATATTTTCACCCATTCTTTTACCTAGCTTTGATACGACTTTATTTCATTTCCCAAGCCATTAATCGATCTCGTTTTCCTGATTTATACCCATTCCTCGATACGACTTTATTCTCTTATTTTTTTTAAAAAGTGAGAGGAGAAGCCGGGGAATGCAGGCGGGGTAAGGGATTGGGGGGATGCGTTGGGGATAGAGTTGGAGCGATACGACTAAATTTTCGGTGCATATAGTAGGGATTAGTTTTTTTGAGGATAGGTAACGGTCAAAGACTCATCAGTTTTGGTTACTCTCATCATGTTATAATGGTGCATTTTTACATTTGAATAAGGAACAAAAATTGCTTTTAGAAAAGGCACGAGAAAGAGACGAATTAAAAGGCAAATTAGATGTTATTCAATTTGATATAAAACAGATTGATTTAACAATCAATGCATTTAAGAATGAATTAGATAAACTTACTGGAACTAAAGAAACTTTGGTACAGGTTCCCCTTAGAGGAATAGAAATTGGTGAAGCCGCTATTGAAGTACTTAAACGTTTGGGTAGAGAATCTCATTACATAGAAGTTAAAGATGAAATTGAGAAGCATTATACTATTAGTGGAGTGAACGATAAAAGCAAGGCTGAATCAGTTTGGAATCATATGAACAAAAGTGATCTGGTAGAAAAGTTAGGTCGTGGAATGTTTAGGATTAATCGATGGAATGATAAGGTATAAGATCCAATCTAATGAATATTTCAATTTTACGACTGCTAATGTAGTATAACCGTTAAAACGGACTATATAAGCGAGTTGATAGGTGGGAGTTAGGTGGAACCGAACTATATACTTCTTGCAAAGCAAGTTTTAGAAAAAACGCTATATCGTGATTCTTCAGAAGTAATAGAAAAACTAGCTGGACAATTAAAGGAATTGGACAATTATGGACTTAATGAATTGAACAATGTGTTACTAAGTAATACAAAAAGAAGTTCTCGAAATTTTTTGAGCTTCTTAGCAGAAACTAACTTTGGTGTTGATTTAGCCAGGTTTAACCTACCAAGTGCTCTACTTGAGTATGAACCAGAACAATACAATAAAACAGATTTTGTTGTGCAACGAGATGGAATTTCTTACTTTTTACAGATGAAAAGATTATCAAACAATGAAAGAGAAAACAGAAGATCAAAAGTCATAGATATAATAAAGAAAAATTTCGCAAATATCCCAATAGGAAAATTCTGTTCTATCAAATTTGGAGAGGACTTTAATGATAGTGATATAAAAGAATTTGTTGAGTTTTCAAAACACAAAATTTTATTAGGTCAGGATAATAAGTCTTTTCATTTCCCTAATAAAACGAACACAAAAGCAGTTATTAAATTCTTCCTTCCAAACGTAAAAGTATTGAGTAATCTTACTGTAGGGGTAACAGGCGATCTCAATATGATTAACATCAGCAATGAAGATACAAATCAGATTATTAACTGCATGAAACGAGCATCGGATGTTTTTACATGGGGCAACAGCGATACAATGCTGAACCTCGTAGCTATGGAAGCTGATCACTTTCAAAATATTGATATAAGTGAGGCAGTGTTTGGGACAGAGTTCTTCTTTCATTCGGCTGAGGGTGCTAATCTATGGGATCGTCAACCTAATGGATATTTTTGCGACGATGAAAACTCAGAGAAAATATGTGGGGTGCTGGCTTTGCGAAGACGAGAAGATTCAATTATCAGTTCCTATCATAAGACACTTTTTATCAATGACAGATTCTCACATCAAGTTGAAATTGTTGGAAATATTATGTGTATTGATGAAGTCTTAACGTATCGAGACTTACCATCCAAGTAACTGAGTTTATTTACAGACTAACCAAAAGGACATTTGTACAAATACTCTTCAGAAAAGTATGGACTTCCTTCGAAATAAGTTGCTTGACTTCGGGATGAACATGCAAATTTCCATTCATCAACCCGAGAGAAACCTAAGTATCCACTCCTGATTTTCTCTCGGCTTTTTCTTTCCCGAGACTCCTTCTCGATCGTTATGATCATGCATCCCAATCCTTCCTCTTGTTTATTGACTGGACTTCCCTAAACTTTATCCTTTCCAAATGTTCTTCTCAGATAGCTTTTGAAAGAGAAAATACGGTATGCTGTTATTTGACGATATGCAAATTATTTGCTTAAGTGGATGGTGAATCATGTTATCAATAGAAGAGTACATCGCTCGAAGAAAAAAAGAAGATCTATTGAATGAGTTTAGTTTAGAAGCTCGAATGAAGAATATGAAGACATGTGTAAACTATGTGTTTGAGTATTTTAACCAATACTTGGATATTACCAAGATGGATGAACAGACTGTGTTAAATAATGAGCGGCTTGAAAAATACAAGAAAACAATTTCTTAATTCGATTTGGAAATTCAGGAGTGGCTGGTTAATATATATGACGAACACGACAAACAACTTAATCGCTCGGTAATCAGTTTACTTAAAAAGGACGAGCTTTTCTTTCTGTACAATACTGATAGCGAATTTAGAAGCTCCTCATATGATTGTTACGCACAGTTAGTAAAGAAGAATCCATTTTTGAAGGATCAGACAGAAATGCTGTTTTTGTTTACAAAGGATTATCATCAAGTTCAAAGCCAACTGAGTGACAGTTCGAATAGAATATTGATCTCTGATGAAGTGGACCAATGGATCGAAAAAACGCGAAAAAAGTATAAGGTTGATATATTGTTATTTGCATCGGATTGGGTACATCGATTTTATGATAATAAAGATCAGTGGCCCATAGAACATAGAACCAAGAGTTCCGAAAGTTGGAGAAAATATGAGTATGACTATAAACAGAAAAACAACTTGTTTAATTTAAATTTACTTTACAGGAGAGTAGCAGATAAATCCTTTTTAAAAGGGAAAAAGCAATACCTTGAAATGGTGATGATGCACTTCTGGCTACACGATATTGAAGGTGATGAGGTGAACTATTGGCAGGAGTACGTAAGTAAATGTTCGAACCTAACAATAATAGCTCAACTTTAAGCTAATTTTTAGTTGCATAATAGTGTTGCTGGAGGATTAAGTCCGTGTCACAAGAATGCATCGTGAATTTTTGTAATTTTGATATATGCATATCTGATTTTATAGAGTACAGTGGACTCATCTGGAAAAATATCAATATCTCTCTTAACTAACGTAATTGTTGTCACAGATTTTTTATAACATCATTTTTGACAAGCGAGGTAATTTACATTGTCACACAAAGCATTTTTAGTCGCTACAAATTTAAATGTCTCTCCAGCATTTGCAGATTTACCCAACACATTAAATGATGTAAGGGAAATCAAACGTTTGCTGATTGAATCACCTTCGAATTTCCATGATATAAATATTTTGGGATTTTCGGGTAATATTGTAAGAAAAGGGATTGTGAGTTCCGCTTTACTTGACTTTTTCGAAACTGCTACTGATGATGATGTCCTTTTTGTCTTTTGGGCGGGGCATGGGCATTTGGAGAGTGGCATGGGTTATTTGGTACCTTTCGATGGTGATCATAATGATGCTGAAAATTCGATGATAAGGATGACCGATCTTAAATGTTGGATCGATAATTCTAAAGCAAAGGTGATTGTTTGTTTCATTGACACGTGTCATAGTGGCTCTATTGCTAGAAATAAGGAAATATTAAGGGGGCTTGAATTAACAGGTTCCGGTAAGGTCATTATTGCCGCATGTGAGCCTCAGCAATATGCTTATGACCGGAATGGTCATGGGGCGTTTACAGATTACTTAATACAAGGGTTATCGGGTTCAGCGGCAAATCAAGAAGGTGTCATTGATATATATAATCTTTATTCGTTTATTACTTCTAAGTTGACTTCAGAATTTGCGAATGGTTCTCAAATTCCTGTACTTTCCACATCTACTTTAACAGGTCAGCCTGTTGAAATTAAAAGGATAATAAATCGTAAAGAAGATAACTCCGTAACCAGTGTGAGTGAAGAGAGTATCGATAATTCGGGGACAAGCTTCTGGTTGGGGAATATATGTGATGAATATGATAATTTTTCTGAGGTTAGAGCTGGAGAGTATAAGTTAATTATCAACAATCCCTCTTCAACTGTAGAAAACATTATGCGTAAATATAATGAACAACGGGATGCTATTAATTTTTCCGTTAGAAACCAAGCCAGTCTTGTCAAAGTGTCAAACGTATATATTTCATCAAGTTCTTCTGGGGATAGGCTGGAAATTGATTTAATAAAAGTCGAAGGTAAGCATGAATCCTCTATGATGGAAATGGCATATGGTGGAGGTCAAGGAAAAACGTTCTCAGCCGATGAAATTGCAACGTTAAGGGCCAGACGGATATTGTTGGGAGAGATGTTTACAGATTCACATGGTGAATATCTGTCTAACCTGATTAATTTTAGTCATCCCACAAATAGTAGCCTTAATGAAATGGTTCCAAGTTTAATCTTCAAATTACAAACTGAAAAATATAAAATTACAAGAACTCGAGTAATAATCGTAGGAAATTTAATTCTGTCAGGTATAGTTGAGAGAATAGAGAAGCTTTCTTTCAAGATAAGAAATGGTGTTATTTCTGAAGTTCATTTTGTAGGATACAGAAATAAGTATTATTCTAATGTAGATCCATATCGAATTGAGTTATCCGGGACAATTTCAACCAATTAACCTTTACTTCAAATCGGTTTTTCATCCTAAAAGCCAAGAGAACCCAGGTACTCACCACTGGTTTTACTTGGCTTTTTCTTTTTCCCTTTAACCTCTCAACGAAGCAAGAAAATGGAGGTAACGTGTCTATTTGGGAATTTATGTTGTTTTTCTCTCGAACCTCTAACCTTGTCATGCTACTCCTCTTGTTTCAAATCAATATAATATCCTGTTATTAATGTGATAAGGGGGAAGGAGTGAGAGGAAACTTCACAAGAGTACTTTCTATATACTCCTCAATTTGTTTCTTTTTTCCTCACTTAATTTTCCGCGAAGCACATCGTAGGCATATTTAGGTATTTTAAAACGATTATGATTCATATACCAAAGCATTTTCTTTTGTAGAACACTATCCTTTGTGATCATATCTAAGCTTTTCATGAGATATGTAAGGTCTATCTGGACAAGGTTTTCTTCAGATTCTGTTTTGTGGTATAAATTATCATTTGTATAATTAATTAATTCGAATTGGTGAGAAACTGCCTTTTGGACTATAGAAACTGCATATAATACATATGTTTGAATGAGTGTTGGATTTAATGTACTGTTAAATGTTCGAAATTCAATTGTTTTTATTTTACCCTCGTTTATGTTCAACAAATTAAGACCAACATATTTAGCACCGTAGAGGGTTGTATAAGCATAATTTACATTCTCGTCCTTCTCTAACGATATTAAAGCCTGATCAATTGGTGTACCCTTATAATATAATGATTTATCTGCGATAATCAAAGGTACTGCATAGTGTTCAATACGTTCTTCTGAAACTGCTACTTCTGTACCAGCAGACAATAAATAGGTGATTGGCTCCATAATACGATACAAGTTTCTTAAATTGATCCATTGTCTACCACAGGAGAATAAATCTATACTCCCAATATGTACGTGGAAAGCACATGTTTTATCTGTATATGCTCCAATATTTTTTAATTTAGTACATATCAATGAAATTTGAGACCAATGCGTTTCTAAATCTTTAAGTACGGGAGAAATTAATTCATATCCCCCATTTGTTTCGTGGCTTAGTTTCCAATGTTTCCATTCTTGTGCTTTTTGTTTGTCTACTACTTTTTTTTCAAAACCAAGCTCATTATTTACAAGAAATTCAAGTAATTCTTCAACTTTCGATTCATCTAATTTGAATTCTAATTCGATTCCAAATGTTATTGGAAGATCAGTAGTAAAGACATTGTTTTTTGTTTCATAGGCAGGATAAAAACCTTCTAACTTACATTCAAAATCAGAAAATAAAAACTGCTTTTCTTTTTCAAGTTTATTTGTCTCAGTGTTCTTGTTAGTGTCATCACTATTAAATAAAGTTCTTAGTTTATGTATAAATGAACTAACCATGGGTGTTAACCTCCTAATGTGTGTATATACTCATTTATCGGCATGGATTCAGTGCACCAACAGTAGTGATTTATTTATTTCTCCTCTTTTGAACTATTATTCCTACTATGTAGACAGCAAAATTAGTCTGCCTATGTCCCACAAAGTTTCCCGCTGAGCAATTAAAGTTCGCCACCAAGCCGACCGATCTTCAGGCATTTTCCCTGATTTTCTCTCGGTTATTTCTTTTCCTCTCACTTTTTCTTCCCGCCATGCCTCGCCCTTCATCGTGGTATCCTCTCGACTTTTCTCTCGCTTTCGATCCCTCATCACCGTCCCCCTTACCCCTGATTTTCCGCTCCAGGCTTGCATTCTCAGGCTTTACCTCAGCTCTTCTCCTCGCTTTTTAATGCTCTTCTCAGATCTTTCACCGCGTCATTCCTCGCCTATTTCTACTTACCTATTCCCAACTCTTACCCAGTGATTTTTCCTGCACTCAGCTCAAACTTATTTTGCTTTCGCTAGAGAGGAAATGTGGGTGAAAAAGTGGATTGAAGCCTTGTGGGGCGTGGATTTGAAGTGAGTGGAGGTGGGTGGAGTGGGAGTGGCAAACTTATTTGCATGGTGACTTGGTAGGGATTTCAAAATGGTTTTTTACGGATTCTGTTGATAATTATTAAGATGGTATGTTGGACTAGGAGAAGCAGATCAATATTCCATTTTGTGTTTTGATTATTGATGTAATCAGTATTTACTCATCAAGTGTTCGGACATCGGTTACAGCCAATAAATTAGCTAAATCCGTACAGAGAAATTATATGATATGATTTTGTTGTAATTGCTAATGATCGAAGTGCATAAGAGAAAAGTCATGGGGTTGATGAGTGATTTCAGGATAGATAAGATAATTATTTTGGTTTTCTAATATAAGGTTACAACAAAATAAGCTGATAAGAGGGAAGTTAGATATGATGAACAAAGAAGATTTCGCTAAGTGGTTGAAAAGTAATCGGACCATCAAAGAATATTCAGCAAATAGATATGCGAACGCGATTGTCACCATTTCTTCTGAAATAGGGGGTTATGGACTTGAGGGATCAAATATATTCAATATCTCAAATACAACGTTAATAGATAGAATTCTAATGCATCCTGAGTTCCAACTGAAGGATTCTAAGGGAAATCGGATGTACAGTACAGCGTTGAAACATTTAAAATCGTATATGAAGCAAATTAAAGTTACAAAAATCAACAAGGAGCTTCAATCAGGGGTTTCGGAAAAGGAAGTAAAGTATGAAAGAGAAGAGGTTAATTTTAGACCTATTGAGGTGTATGAAGAAGGGAAGGAGTTACTTAGATTACATAAGTTTCGAGAACGTGATCCACAGCTCATCAAAGATGCCAAGAAGAGATTTAAGAAAATAAATGGGGAATTGTTTTGCGAAGCGTGTGGAATCAATTTCGAAAAAGTTTATGGTGAACGAGGGAAGGACTTCATAGAGGGGCATCATAAAAAGCCGATTTCAGAGATGACGGAAGGTGAGACAACTAAAGTCGAGGATATCGGCATGCTTTGCTCCAACTGTCATCGTATGATCCATCGAATCCCTATGATTAGTATTGAAGAATTGAAGATGAGTCTTAACATGAAATGGGATGGGATTTCTTGAGACTGTCCACGCCCCTAAATAAGTGTCAAGGTATAAAAGTCATTCCAAAAACTGGAAGATGCTAGGGCTAATCCCCAAGCGTTTCTCCAGTTTTTTATCTGTCGCGGCTAACAGGTCAGGGATTTCTCATACAGTTCTCGGCGGAAAGGGTTCTTTTTCTGGATTTTGCATGCAACATAATCTGGTTATATGCAACTAGGTTTAAATACATACATCAATACAAATTGTAGGTGGATTTCTGATTCCTTTGCCTCATGGATGTATAGGTAACTTGATCCAGCTGACCATACCTGGATATGATTATTTTCTTACAGTTTCGACCAGTTTCCACAAATTGTATGGTATTATTAATAGAGTTATATAGGCAACACAGTTGTTAAGAGGTATCGGAGGAAACAACAATGAAAAGGTCAAAACTACCACCATACGCACCTTCATTAGTTGAATCAATTCGTGCTATAGGGTACTCGATGGAAACAGCAATTGCTGACCTAATCGATAATAGTATCTCAGCAGGTGCAACTAATGTAGTTATTAAGTTTAGTCCATATGGTCAACCCTTCGTTGCAATATTGGATGACGGGGAAGGGATGAATCCTGATGAACTTTCAAGTGCAATGCGACATGGGAGCAAAAATCCTCAAGACATTAGAGAGGCTCATGATTTAGGGCGGTTTGGGTTAGGTTTGAAAACTGCTTCTCTTTCGCAATGCCGTCGCCTAATCGTTGCTAGCCTTACTGAGGGTTTGCTTTCAGCAAGGTCGTGGGATCTTGATGTAATTATTGATGAGGAAGATTGGGTTTTGCTGGAATATGAAGAAGAGGAACTAACAGATTTGCCACTCATAAATGAGCTTCGGAAACAAGGAAAGGGAACCCTAGTTATTTGGCAGGATCTTGATAGGGTAATAAGTGGGGAATCCTCAATAGAGACGGCACTGGGGAATAAAATGGATCGGGTGAGAGAGCATTTATCCTACGTCTTTCACCGTTATATATCAGGCGAGAATGTTACGAAGAAAATCAAAATAGGAATAAACAGTACACCTATTAGGACGTTTGATCCGTTTTTGCTGTATCATCCTGCGACTGAGGCTATGCCGGATGAGATGGTGTCTGTAGAAGGCCATATCGTAAAAATTAAACCTTATATACTACCGCATAAAAGTAAGTTATCTCCCGAAGAAATTGTGTTGGCTGGAGGAGAGGAAGGACTAAGAAGGAATCAGGGTTTTTACATATATCGGAATAAAAGATTAATTTCATGGGGGACGTGGTTTAGACTTGCCAAGCAAGGTGAGTTACATAAATTGGCACGGGTAAGGATTGATATATCTAATTCAATGGATCATTTGTGGACGCTTGATATTAAGAAATCGATGGCTACCCCGCCTGAAGCCGTTAGGCAAAACTTAAAACGCATTGTCGATAGAATAGTAGAAGGCAGTAAAAGAGTATATACCTTTCGTGGGCGAAAGAATAATAATACAAATTATATAAAATTGTGGGAGCGGTACAAAGGACGGGAAGGAATATGGTATCAAATTAATCGAAAACATCCGATTGTTGAATCTTTATTAAGCAGAATCGGATCTGAGGGTAGATCAGAACTGGAACAATTATTTAGATCAATTGAAGAAAATTATCCGGTAGATTCCTTGTACGCGGATATGGCATCAGATCAAAGAGTTCAAACGGACCAAGAAGAACTTCATGAGCACCTGAAATCATTGGCGGAGATATTAATCAAATCAGTGGAGTCGGTGGATGGTGGTGAGCAAAGGATTATTGACCAATTGCATATATTGGATCCATTCTGCAACCATCCTGAGATCACGGATTTACTTAAGGAGGAGCTAAAAAGTGGCAAGTGAGAACGCAAAGAAGATAATTGATACGGTTTTAGTGACGTTACCCTCGAATGGATTCGCTTCAGAAGAGGAAATTAAGTCATTATCTGAGAAGTTAAGGGCGATTTTCCCGGTAAGTGATAATGACTTTGTTTATGTACTCCGAACACTTCACTACCGATTACCTATAACTATGGACGTAGGTTCAGCGGTCGTAGCGGAAGACCACGAGTCATGGTATTACGCGAAGAAGCCTGAAATAACGCCTTATTACTGGGATCGGTTTGAAAAATATTTGATTAAAGAAGAAGACTGGACTCCCAAGGTAACTGGTACACTTGACAGAGTGACTGATAAGATAATGGATTTTATGGGCAACCCCAAACAAGACGGAGCTTGGAAACGAAGAGGTTTAATAATGGGGGACGTGCAATCAGGAAAGACTTCCACTTACACCGCTTTAAGTTGTAAAGCGGCTGATAGTGGTTACAAGCTAATTATTCTTTTGACCGGTACGCTTGAAAATTTACGTCGACAAACTCAGGAAAGATTGGATGCTGGGTTTGTTGGTTTGGATAGTTCTAGTTTGTTGTCTCAAAAAAAAATACAAAATAAACTTATAGGAACAGGTTTGATTGACAGCAGACGCCATCCTGGTGTCTTTACATCCATAAAAAATGATTTTAAAAGTAATTTAGTTAATCAACTAGGTTATAAAGTGGAAGCCCACATGGAACCGACCTTACTTGTTGTGAAAAAGAATAAAAAAATTCTGGAGAATTTGGAGATTTGGTTGCGGAATTACAATGCTGATGTAAATGGAAAGATCGATACGCCGTTATTACTTATCGATGATGAGGCTGATAACGCGTCGGTAAACACTACCGGAAATGGTCAGGAGCCCACTGCAGTCAATAAGGGAATTCGCTCAATTCTTAAACTGTTCACTCGTTCTACATATGTTGGCTTTACTGCTACTCCGTTCGCCAATATTTTTATTGATCCTGAATCTAAACATGACATGGTTGAGGACGATTTGTTTCCTAATGATTTTATCTATTCCTTAGATGCTCCCACACACTACATTGGGGCGAACGCTATATTCGGTGAGGAAGCCACCACTTCGTATGTTCTTCGTGAGATTAACGATGCTGATGATTGGATCCCAATGCCTCATAAATCGACTCTAAAAGTCGAGAGTTTATCAGATAGCCTTGAAACGGCGTTACTCTCATTTATAATAGCAAACACAATACGAGACCTTAGGAATGAAGGTCCTTCTCACAGGTCGATGCTTGTCAATGTGAGTCGGTTCACGGATGTTCAAGAGGACGTAGCAGATATCATTGATGTTCGGTTAAGGAAAATTCAACAGGATATACGACACTACAGTCAACTTCCGGAGCAAGAGGCACGTTCCAATGCTTCAATTACATCTCTTTATTATGTTTGGAAAGAGGAGTACAAGGACAACGAATTTGACTGGGAGCAAGTTAGACTTGCTCTATTAAAAGCTGCTCTACCGATTGTGGTCATAACAGTTAACCAAAAAAGGAAAAAAGGGAAGGCAACATTGGATTATAAAGCACATAAAAAGGAAGGACTACGAGTCATAGCTGTTGGAGGAAACAGCCTATCTCGTGGTTTGACTTTGGAAGGATTATGTATCAGTTACTTCTACCGCAACTCTCAAATGTACGATACTTTGATGCAAATGGGCAGATGGTTTGGCTATCGAGAGGGTTACGATGATCTATGCAGGGTATGGATGACGCCTGAAGCAATCCATTGGTACAGGCATATCACATTAGCATCCATGGAGCTTCGAAATGAAATCAAGAAAATGGATGCTGACGGAGTAACACCAGCAGAATTTGGATTGAAAGTTCGTGCCCATCCTGATGTTCCGGATGATGTTAAAGATGAAATCAAGAAAATGAAAGCTGACGGATTGACGCCAGCAGAATTTGCATTAAAAGTTCGTGCCCATCCTGATGCCGTTATAATATCGCTGAGAAACCTTATCGTCACAGCGAGTAATAAATCGCGTAAAGCTAAGCTTGTTGAATGGCTGGTATCTTTCAGTGAGCAAGGACCTGAAACACCACGTCTTCATACTGACCCTGCTATAATTAAAGCAAATGCGATTGCGGTGGAACGGCTGATAAATAATTTGAAAAGTTTGGATATTCATAATGAACCATCCAAACATAGCGACAGCAATATCTGGAAAGGTGTTCGAAAGCAACTTATCATTGACTTGTTACGTGAGTTTACAGTCCATTCCCTCAATTTTAATTTTCAGGCTGATAGTATAGCTTCGTTTCTTGAGAAAACGGATGAGAGTAGCCTAGAGACCTGGGATATTGTTCTTCCAAATGGTAGTGTGGAAACTGAACCATTCCGTGGCATTTCTTACCGATCTCAAAGAAGAACCGTTGAACAAAAAGGCAAATATATTATTGTCGCTGGTTCAAGTGCTCGTGTCGGCTCGCGTGGTGTAGAGAAAGAAGGTATCTCTCCTGAGATCGTCACCCCAATAGACGAAAAGTATAAACTTATGAAGAAAAACCCATCTGATAAAGTTTATAGGAAACTGAGAGAACGTCCTCTCCTTATCCTACACTTTATCACTGCAGAAGTAGGTAAGGGAAAGCCAGCAGTGAATACCGAAGAACCTTTGATTGCCCTAGGACTGAGCTTTCCTAAATTTGATGATTCAAGCGATGAAAAAAAGGTAATCTATAAGGTTAACGTCATCAAATGGCGAGAACTCTTTGAATCGGAAATGGATGATGATGATGAGGAAGAAGAGTCAGGAGAGGAGTCAGAGGAATGAGTTCGAAATCGATTGAGGACATTTGGGAAGGGCTTAGACCTGTCAGGGAATCTATCTTCAAGAGGGTTGATGAATCACATCCGCTAGATTTATACCTTGGTCGTGAAATTACAGGTGAGCGGTTGTTGGTTCTGCTTACGGATGTTGAGCCGCCCGCACTTCCACAAGGTAAATCAATACAATTAATCAAATTGAAAAGAAATGACGGAAAATGGTCATTTATTTTCAAACTAGTTAGCGAAGAATTAAAGAAGATCTTTTCCCATCTTTGCGATGACATTGTGGAGTCAAGCAGAGAGTGTTTAGACCAATCGGTGGGAGTTTCCTTTATTCTAACACGTTATATGCGGTGGAAAAGGCTGTTAGAGAAGGGCTTCTCCGATATTTTAGATGAGTCGCGACTGCGTGGCTTGGTAGGAGAATTATTGTTCCTCGAAAGGTTAATTGAAATCTACGGGGCGGCTGTAAGTCTTAAGGCATGGTTAGGACCATCGGGATCTGATCAAGATTTTCGATTCTCTGATCGATGGTATGAAGTAAAGACCATCCGACCTGGAACAAATAAAATAAAAATATCTTCTGTTGAGCAGTTGGATTTACCTTCTTACAACGGAGAGCTTGTTGTAATCCATCTTGATAACGCAAGTGTTAGTGAACCTGATTCATTTAATCCCATTGATCTTGCAAAGAGAATAAGGGATAAAATTAGTGACTTACAAGCACTTGAGCTTTTCGATGCAATTCTTGAAAGTTTCGGCTTTTTCTTACTTGATGAATATCTCCAATATAATTTTTGTTTGAGAGAAATAAATCGCTTTCAGGTCATTGAAGGGTTTCCAGTAATTAAGAGGGCTGATCTGCATATTGGTATTGACAATGCGAAATATGAGATCAGTTTATCTGCATTATTACCCTTTAAGTGTAATCCTTTGGGGGAATAACTATGGAAATTCATGAGTATCGAAAGGATTTTATTGAAACCGTTAAGTCTTTAGCCGCGGCTGAAGGTGATTTTGAAGAAACGGCTTTCGTCAGACATGTCACGGATAAGCTAATAGAAGCAGAAGAATTTGATAGTTTTGAGCAATGTTACTATGAAGGAAGTGGAAAAAGGAATAGGAAGCTGATGGTCCACGGCTATTCCTTTGATGATGTCGATAACTCAGTTAAGCTACTTATAGCCAATTATCACGGTAGAGAAGAATTAGGTACTTTAACGCAGTCTGAGTTGGGAAAGATATTTGAGCGTATAAAGTCCTTTGTCGATGAGGCTGTAGCTGGGGTTCTACATATAAGAGTTGACGAAAGTTCACCTAGCTACGGTTTGGCATATGAGCTGTACAAAAGGCGGGACGATATTCGAAGGTACAAGCTTTACTTGGCAACTGATAATATTCTGAGTAGCAGAGTAAAGGATCTTGCAGAGGATGAAATTATGGGGAAGTCAGTCGAATACAATGTGTGGGATATTTCAAGAATACACAGAGTATTTGAATCCCAAACAGGTAAGGATCTCTTATTTATAGATTTTTTGCAATATGGTGAGAAAGACGTTCTATGTCTTGAGGCAGGGCAAAAACATGAGGAATATAAAGGTTACCTTTGTATTATTCCAGGGGAAGTGTTGGCCCAGATATTCGACCGGTTTGGAAGTCGGTTACTTGAAGGGAATGTTCGTTCCTTTTTAAGTACAAAGGGTAGTGTAAACAAGGGTATACGAAATACAGTTATAAACGAACCAGAGATGTTTTTTGCGTATAATAATGGAATTTCTGCAACAGCGACAGAAGCGGAATTTCGGAAAACCGGAAAAGGTCTGCAACTAATATCGGCAAACAACTTACAAATTGTAAACGGTGGTCAAACAACTGCATCTCTGCTCATGACCAAGTTAAAGGACAAGAAAGATTTATCTAGCATATATATTCAAATGAAATTATCCGTTGTTTCGCCGGAAACAGCGGATAATCTAATACCGTTAATCGCCCGCTATGCTAATAGTCAAAATCAAATCAGTGAAGCAGATTTTTTCTCGAACCATCCTTTCCATGTTAGAATAGAGGGTTTATCTAGGCGACTTTGGGCACCTGCTGAGGTTGGAGCACAGTATGAAACACACTGGTTCTATGAAAGAGCTAGGGGGCAGTATCTTAATGAACAATCTAAGATGACAAATGCGGAACAAAAAAAGTTTCTTCTACAAAATCCGCGAAATAAGCTTATCACAAAGACCGATTTGGGTAAGTATCATTATTCATGGATGGGGTTCCCTCATCTAGTCAGTCTTGGACCACAAAAAAATTTCAGACACTTTGCCCATTGGATATCTGAGCGATGGGAAAAATCAGATTTAGAGTTTAATGAGGATTTTTTCAAGAACTCTATCGCATATGCTATATTGTTTAAGAACACCGAAGCACTTGTTTCTAATCAGCCTTGGTACAGAAATAGCTATCGTCAAAATTTTACAACCTATACTATTGCCTTACTAGCTCATATAATTGAGAAGAATTATGTGGACATGTCTCTTGACTTACGTTCAATCTGGAACCGGCAGTCCCTTCCGGACGTTTTGGTGCAACAGCTTGTAATGGTCTCAAAAGCGGCACACGATGTAATAATGAGTCCAGAACAAGGAATACAAATCATACCCGAATGGTGCAAGAAAGAACAATGCTGGGACAGAGTAAAACAAGCGAAGGTTGATATTATTGATGGTTTTGAAGAATCACTCATCAATGTTACAGAAATAAAAAAGAGTGTGAAGAATTCGAGAATTCAGCAAAAAGTAGATAATGGCATTGAGGCACAGGTGAAAATACTTGAACTTGGTGCTGAGTATTGGAATAAGCTGAAAGATTATGCACAACAAAAAAGACTAGTCACAAGCGATGAAGAAAAACTAATCAATCTTGCAACCAAAATGATTAGCGGTGTTATGCCGTCTGATAAACAAAGCTTACGATTATTAGGAATTAATGAAAGAATGGTTTCGGAAGGATTTGCGGGCTGAGGTGAGGATTACTGTGTTTTTGTGTGAATGTGGAGGAGTGTTATTGGTGAAAAGTATAGAAGAAGCTTTTCCTGACAACCAAGTCTATAAAGATAAGCTTTGAGTACAATAGAACATTGTTCGGTTGCTAACACCACTTCATTTGTGGTGTTTTTTTATTGAATCTGCTAGATTCTTATTTTTATTTATAGATATTGTTCTATTAGTTCAAGGAGGGATGATGTCCAAGCTCTTCCTTACTCCTATATTGTGGACGATCAACTTCAAGGCATCTTGCAACTCCTAATCTAAAACAACAGTCTTTCCTTTCTTAGCATTTCCTGCTTTTCTGGAATGAAATATTAACGGTGCCTTAATTCAGCTAATGAGATTTCATATCTTGCTGTAGAACCGGAGTATTCTTTTGCAAACTCTCGAAGTTTAGCCTCGGGGGAGAAATTAAAGTAATTCGTTTTCATCAAGTCTTGCTAGGACAAACAGTTGGGCGAAATTAGTCGAACAATCGTTCTAAGAAAATGCTATAATAATATAATAAGATTTTTCAATGAAGGTGCGATGTTCTATGTTTTTATACAAAGTCTTGGACTTATTTGCTGGTGGCGGCGGTTTCTCCACTGGTTTTGAGATGGTAAATATGAATGGTAGTGGATTCGAAATTGTTAGAGCTGTGGAAATTGACGATAATGCGTGTGAAACTCTTGAAATGCACTTAGGGAAGGACAAGGTAATAAAGGGTGATATCACAAAAGCGGAAGTTAAACAAAAAATTATTTCAGATTGTAAAGGGGTCGTTGACGTAATAATTGGAGGACCACCGTGTCAAACCTTTTCTCTCGCAGGACCTTCAAGATCTGGAAAGGCTGAAATGCGAGAAGCTCTTAAGAATGATCCAAGAAACACATTATACAAACACTTTTTTGAATTGGTTGAAGCTATTGAGCCAAGGTTTGTGGTCTTTGAGAATGTCGAAGGGATTATTTCCAAAGAATTCGAACCTAAAAGCGAATTGAACGAGAAGCAACGGGTTGCAATTGAGGTAATTTGTGATGAGTTAGAGTCGTTAGGATACCATACATATCTTAAAGACCGTATTGCTGAGCGATATCAAGTGTTAAACGCG
The DNA here is from genome assembly GCF_059692155.1 of Paenibacillus sp. JT22N1. Taxonomy (NCBI): domain Bacteria; kingdom Bacillati; phylum Bacillota; class Bacilli; order Caryophanales; family Paenibacillaceae; genus Paenibacillus; species Paenibacillus sp. JT22N1. The sequence goes on along the minus strand of NZ_JCAUAW010000035.1, from coordinate 39,040 downwards.
GCGGATTTTGGTGTACCGCAACAGCGTAAACGTGTGATAATCATTGGAAATAAGCATGGTAAACCTAATGTTTTGCCGGAGAAAACGACAGAAGGTGAACACGTATCGATTAGAGAGGCTATTTCCGGATTGCCAGTTGTCTTACCAGAAATTAGTCTTGAAACGGACCTTCTTAAATTCGAACATATCTTTTCCAATTTTGAGAAGAGTATAGAGATGTTTATTGGAACTATTAATGGACTTAAAGACTATTATTATGATCACGATGAAGTTAAAAGCGAAGAATTTTTTGAGTTGGTACATTATGTGAATGAAGCCGGAAGTCAGCTAAAGAAAAGAAAGAATACGAAAGAGAAGAAACTTAAGGAGTTCATCCAAGGTTACAATGTAAAGCTGAAAGCTTTTGTAAATCTGTACAAAGATAAATATGAGACTTTTCATTCTTCACGTATTCATAACTTTCGTGATGTGATAATATTCAGTTGTATGAAACAGGGCACAAGTTCAGCTCAATTCATAAGAAAAGATTCTTCAGTATACGATGAGTTTTTAGACAGTCTGTATCCGTATGATAGAACAAAACATTTAGACACGTATGTGAAGCATGCTTGGGAGAAGCCTTCAAATACAATACTATCGCATATGCAAAAAGATGGATTGAAGTTTATTCATCCAGTTCAACCAAGAACATTTACTCCTTATGAGGCGGCAATGATACAATCGTTTCCCCTTGGGTACAGGTTTGGTGGATTGAGAAACGCTCAATACAGACAGATCGGAAATGCAGTCCCGCCTCTTCTTGCTAAGGGTATTGGTGAATCGGTATTAAGTATGTTGATGGCAATCGATGCTGAATTGTCGGAAAATATTAGACTCAAGGCTTACGTTTGAAGTTTCTATATTGATACAAGAGAAATACCTAAAGGCACTTAAGTGATTTAAGGACGTTATTGATTTGTTTACGTGTTTTGACCAAAAATAATGGTTTGCGTAGGAAGCAATAAAGATCGAAATTGGTTGACAAGGGACAAGGCTCTTCCCTTGTCATTTTTCCATTTGACCTCATATCCAATCTAATGATGATATAATAGGAACATAGCATTGAACGGTCGAATGAAAGGTAAATTGTTATTAGGTAAAAGAAGAATTTTTTGTACGTAAGAAGAATGAGATAGGCGTTTTCGCTCGGCTTTTTTCATTGACAATTTAGAGATCGGCACTCTACATAGTTGAAAAAGGAACTTAAATTTAAATCTCGAATATCTAATGTAATCGGATAGCTAAAAATTTGATGACAGACAGGAGTTAGATACGATGATAAAAGGTTTTGGAGGAATATTTTGGAGAACTAAAAATCTTGAAGTTATAAAAAAATGGTACAGTGAAGTGTTGAAGATTGAAATAGAAAATTGGAATGGGACTGTGATAAAACCCCAATTAGGAAATGAGACTATCTTTTCTTTCTTTACCGAGAATGACAGTTATTTTCCAACAGAACAACAAATGATGTTAAATTTCCAAGTACATAATCTAAACGAGACTATTATGCATCTTGAACATATTGGTGTACCTCTTGCAAAGAAAAAAGAGATTAGTGAATTTGGAAAGTTTATTTGGATTGAAGATCCTGAAGGTCGACTGGTCGAGCTTTGGGAGAAATAACGAGTTGTAATTCATTTGCTATTGAGCTAACGCAGAACGATAGTTCAATTAACCACTAATCTCTGGGCGGTTTTCCTTGTGTTCGATAGTTGATATTAAACTTTAACACGGACAAATTACAAAAATTCTTGCCTTGATGCCGATTATAAAGTATTTTGAATTTAAATGAATATCGAACGGATTTAGCGGAAAGCACCGCAGGTCCCCCATTACATTGTATGGGGAATCTGCGGGTTTTTTGCGTTCTGAAACAAATGGAGGATGAAAATGATGAAATGTTGTACGTTCTGTTCGAATGAAGCCCAAATGCTATTAAACCATCCGATCCACAAAATCGGCTCACTTTGTATGGAGTGTTACATTTTCACGGATCATGTGGGGTTTGTAATGGAAGTTTTGTACCCGCTGAGATAAAGGAAGATGTTAACTATCGGTTTAGGGCTAAGTTCATTAACATGGGTGACAATGAGAATTTTGTGGTTTGCGACTGTTGTTATAAGAAAATTCGGGAGGAGTTCCCAGAGCAGTTTGTAGGGCAGGGGTAAATCATAAGGGGTTAGGGGATACGGATCATTGCTATGGAAATGATTTTCATGATACGGTAATAATAATAAGTAGAACATGGGAATAGGTAGGAGTTAAGAGCTTGAGAAAGCAGGCGGGAAATTGCAAAGTGCGTTTGTGGAAGGTTACAAGACAGTAGAGAAGAACAACTTATCGATTCAACCGGTTTGTGCTCCTTTTCTCCAAAGTATGAGAAGTTATTAATAACCAAGATTAATGAGTATTGATTTGGAATGTGTTCGATTCAGAGTCTAAAGCATAAAGGGTGAGTGAAAACAAATGAGTAAAGAACTTGAAGATTTGACGATGCATTTCCAGTTGGAGTATTTGCCATACCAAGAAATCCAAATGAGCCACGGGTAAAAGTTCGTGCTTTAGCTGAATACTGTGATTCGAGGGGGATTATCCCAAAGGATTTAACAGAGGAAGAATGGGAACAGTTTCTTGTGCGATAATTACAGGCTTAACAGGAAAGAGGTGGGATAGCTATGATTCATATTATCGAGGCAACTGATAGGAAAAGAAAATGGGTATCCGGTATTTTTAAGAATATTTGGGATGCCGAAAGCTACATGGAGGAGATACCTTCTGATCTGAAACCATTCCAACAGTTGCTTAGCATTGATTTGGAATACCCCTTTTACATTGTTGAAACAAGAGGTTTCGAATATATGGGGCTTGATGGATTAATAAAAAAACTCGATAGTATAGAATGCTGTGAAAATGAGGAAGAGGTGTATTTCATTCTTTATGCGATCAAGGGGGATTATAGTGCTAAGAAAGCGGGGACTGACTACATGGGAACCATTAAGCACGATCATGTGACAACGGATTTCATGAAATGGTATAAGAAGAAGGGAATGGACTTTTTAAGGATAAGAGGGCTTTTTTAATCTGGAACATAGTGAAGACCCTTTGAGGCATTACAGAGTTGTGCGAATTCTATGAGGCTTTTCAGTGCAGGTCTGATTATTCCAAATACAATGAATAGATATCCAACACATTGTTTAAGCCGTCATGTAATTCTTTTGCTTTCGGACTACGCTGATCTACGTGAAGGTTGTTATTTTTTGGAGGCTCAGTATTTGATCTATAAGTTAGAAAGTAGTCACTTGGTAGGTTGAAGGTTTCCGTAATTTGTCTGATTTGATCGTGGTATAAGATTGGGTTAGGATTCTCAAGGTTTAGCAATTGATCAATCACGTGTCTTGGAACTCCGGTTAGCTTAGATAGAGAAAGTCTGGAGTAACCTCTAAGTCGAATAAATGTGATCAAACCCATAATATCTCGCTGTTCGAATAGGTTGATATCCATAAATAACACCTCTTTTGCTTGAATAATTCAAGTATACCATCAGTAATGGAACCTACAAAACAATTCAAATTTCAAATATGATGAAGTAGATCATGGCTAGTGAGCTTGAGGCGGTTGATGAATGGAATAAGGAACTTAGTTGTGATATGGAGATGATTGGCTAAATTTGTACCTGATCCTCTGGAATGGGTGCTTCTATAATAATATAGGTAAAATCTGGGTAATAAAGAGACTGGACTTCATACGATACTGTTGAATACAGGAAAAATAAATACAAGAATTTTCTCCATATTACTCGTGATAAGGATTAAGATAGTAGAACCGTGTAGTCTCAGGTATTATTACTGAATCACACGGTTCCTGCTAAGTAAGGAAGGTTTTGTCTCTCTTTTGGTTGACTATCTAATTTTACGCAGTTTTCCTGCTTTGACTCTCGAATCTGGGCATAACCGATGTCGCACGAACATAATATTGAGACGAGATGAAGGCATTAATGTGTGCTTCCGTAATCAAAAGAAGGCTTTTGATGTCATCATTCGTTAGAGGAACACGGAGAATCTCCTCTGGTCGGTTATACTTTGGTACAATAAGTCCTGTTTCTGATTCCTCGCCTGCACCTGTTTCAGCAGATAGGATCCATGGCATTTTCTCACCAGGAGTGATCTTCAATTGACGTGCAAGTGATTTGCCATCAGGACGGGCTTTACCGCGTTCTTTCAGCTTATCAGCTGGAATGCCTCCTTGATCGAGCCAAATATGTTTAGCGTAAGCTTTTTTGCCATGTCCCTCTTTATTTAATTTTTCTTGTTCACGCGAGGCTTGTGCCTTAACATTCTTCGCCAACCCACTCATTCTACCACTCATGAAGTCGTGCTTCAGAACTAAAAACTTGTCAATATCGATGTAGATGGGGATCTCGGACTGCATCCGACTACCTACTGGATTGGAGTCATCATACTCGACAAAGTTTATCAAAACCTTTCCAATTTCAAAAGCTGTGCTCAGCACTTCTAAAAATACTCCTTTCCCGTCAATTCGAATGATTTGTTGAAACTCTTTTGGTAAATTCATCATGTGTTTTTTCCTCCTGATATTTATGATTTGTGGTCGTACATTAATTAATGTAGTGCACGATTGTTACTAACAATATGATTATATGAAATCGTCAAGCATTTGGGGGGCAAAAACGGTTCGAGTATGTTCGAGCTTGCATAAGATTTGAATATTCATTTGTTAGTGTTTCCCTGCGAGGGGCATGGATGGCTAACGGAAAACGAGAGTGGAGGGAGCTTCGTTGAGACAGCTCCTTTTTTGATTTCATTGAAGTAACGGCAGTTTAATGCAATGAATCTCCTAAATGACAAGCGAAAATGGTACAATATTCCACGTTGGTACATAATGAGAATGGATGTGAACTGGGTGGAAAAAATACGACTTCGTGCGTGTTCATTGATTATTAAGGATGGAGCCATTTTACTTATCGAATACGAGAATGATAATGGTGACGGTGTCCATTACAATCTTCCCGCAGGTGGTGTTGAGCTAGGTGAAACCTTTGTCGAAGCTGTGAAAAGGAAGCAAAAGAAGAGGCGTGTGTTGACTTGGAAGTCGGTCCTGTTGCCTTTGTTTACGAATATCAACCAACTAAAAGCAATTATATTTATGGTGACACCCATTCTGTGGGGATTACATTTGAATGTGAATTAAAATTAGGGTCATATCCCAAACTTCCACAAAAGCCAGATACTAAACAAACAGATGTTAAATGGATACCGATTTCGGAGTTGCATTCGATTCAGCTATACCCAGAAATTAATCAAGACATTATTGATTATTACAGCGGTAATAAGTATCGCAATTATGTTGAAGAACAAGAGATACAACATAAAAAGTTGTTACGCTATCGGAGTACGATAGCCTCACGATCATAATCGCCGTAGATGACTATTTTTTGTTGGTTTTTAATCGCTCGGATGACCCTAGACGATCACTTTCTTCATGTCCGCAAGCAGAAAGGGATATGAAGATCCGAAATGGAAGGATTGCTCCACTAAAACAGGTTTGAATAATAAGACATATGATCTTCGGAACACATATGTGGTTTATCAATTAAGAAATGAAAGGCTTGATATAATGGATAGGGACACCGCTTACGCAATAGGTATTTTTTTAACATTTATTATTTCAGCGTATAATGCACTTTTTTCATTCCTTAATAACCGAAAGTCGAGATTTGTGGAAACAATTACATCTGAAAGAATTAAGTGGATGAGTTCTTTAAGGGACGAGTTTTCAGCTTATTTTTCAATTGTTGATCAAATTGACAGAAAAGTATTTAAAGATAAAGATGTTTTCGAATTAAACGATAAGTTAGTAGCTGGTAATGCAAAAATTAAATTGTTACTTAACCACAAAGGTACAAGGGACAAGGGTTTGTCTTTTCTTGTCGATCAAATTAAGAATAGTGCTAACAAAATGGCACAAGTTATTGATTCCATTAAATCTACACAGACCAATCAATATGTGGCAAATCTGATATTACCAGAAGCAAAAGAAATTGATGTAGCACGGCATGCTGATTATTTAGATCTGCTTGATTTGAGTAACTGCGATGCTCTTGTTTCTGAACTCATTCAAGATGAGTTAATGATTCTTATTAACAACGGTATTTTCATGAGTGAGATGAGTATTGTTAAGATCAACACGGATATACAAGTCGAACAGTATTATAGGGATGAAGATTTTTTTCAAGATAGAAATTATAAACAAGAAGAGAAGAGATTGAAGAACCTCTTATTTCATCATAAAGTGTTGATTCATATTTGTATTAGTATCATTACAAAGCTACTTCAGGGTTATTTAAAAGATGAGTGGGAAAGGGTGAAAGATGAATCCGAATTGGGGAATTTAAACTATACTGTTGAGAACAGAGTGTGGAAGAATTTTAGCGATATGAAACGGTTAAATGAGGTTAGAAATTGGATCATTTTGAAAGGGTGGCATGACAGACCGTTATTAAATAAAATAGCGATAATTTTGTCTATATGTGCCATCGTACTTGCTTTTCTTTCGCTGATATTAATTTGACATCAAATGTGCGATTTTTTCCATACATTCAAAACCAAAATAATAAAGAGTAGGCTAGCTTATGGTAACCGGTTCGGTTTTAAGGTGCAAAAGATTAAACTATAAAGTTTATAGATTGAAATTGGCAAAGATTTTTCATTACAATCGACTGAAACGACGACCAAGTTGGTCGCCGTTCCTCAGTGTTTTAGTTGAAGAAACCGCAAGAAAAGCGAAATCAATTAAGGTAAATCGGAAAAATCAAGCGAAGACATTTATTACGCTAACGCAGAACGATAGTTGATTTAAGGCAGTGGCAGTCTAGGACTTTTTGAGTCCGTGACTGCCGCTGTCTTTTTATTTCTGTTCTTGTCAAAGAAATAATACTCAAAACTTGTCCAGTTACCCCTCTGAAATTCGCATTACGTAAGGGTTCCCAGTTTTTCATCTAACACCTTAAATCTATTAATCCCTGATTTTTCGCATACAATATGAGGTTACAAGAAAATAGGATTGAGGATTCTCAGAGAAAATCAGGAGGAATAGAATCATGAGCAAAGGAAACAGCAGGAAGGCATTCCAAAAAGGGGAGGTAACATCAGCAGTTAAGGTTTTCGGGAGTAGCTTTCTATCAGCATTGGGCATTCAAATTGAGGGGAAGATTATCGAGCATATTCCAACTGAAATTGAATTAATACGGGAGAAAAAGCATGTAGCCGAGGAGCTTTTTCTCTTAGACGATGACAGCATATTACATCTTGAATTTCAGGCAGAATCCAACTTTGACAGTTTGGTTAAGTTTTTGGAATTCGATTTGTTACTCTACGAACAGCAATTGAAACAGTTTAGAACCATTGTTATTTTTGGTCCAGATGTGAGTGAAGCACTTTCGGTAGCGGATTTTGGAGCAGTAAGGTACGAAGTTCAAGTGCTAGAATTAGGTACAATAGACGGCGATGTGATTTTGGCAGAGCTAGTGGAAAAGGTTGAGCAGAAGATTGAGCTTAAAGATGAAGATTTGTGTAGGCTCATGATTTTGCCTTTCATGAGGACAAGCGGTGAACGTTCTAGGAGGGCAGAGGAAGCAGTGCAAATCCTCGATCACATAGGTGATGATAAGAAGAAAGGTGCTATGCGTTCACTTATGATCAAGCTGGCAAAGGGATTATTAACAGATTCTGAAATTGACGATGTAGTGGTAGTGTTGAGTTAAGATAGAGATTAATGTTGAGATTTAAGTTCAATCAGATCTCAGATATGTCTGCTCATTTTACATTACTGCCAACAACAACTGCATTACTGAAAGCACATTTAATAGAGCCTTTACATCAAAACACTACTCCACCCGTCAGGAGTGGTGTTTGTCTTTATTTAAAACAGATGAATTGATTTATTTGATGAACAAATACATATCCAGCAATTAATAATTCTTCTTTCATTTCATCGATATTAATAAATATATCCTCGGCTAAATCCTCTAATGAATCAAAGCGACCAACTTTCAACTCTCCATTAATAAATTTCACTCTTTCCTCTACTGAAGCTTGAAAAAACTGATGTCAGTACACAATTTGTATCCCCCTCGCGTTAATTTTACTTTTATCATATTAAAATAATTATTGGTCAACTACCGTATTTGGGGCTAAGGTTGTCTGAGTATCAAGTCTATTTCCAGTTTATTTCCTTTATTATTGAGTTAGGTCAATATTGAGTTAGGTCAATTGAGGGGTGGAAAGGAGTTCAGGGTCCCCTTATGATTGAGTTTACAGGGGAGGGCGAAAGCTAATTGAAGGAAACTAGAGAGATGTACCTAAAGAGACGCAAAAGGCAATATAAAATTTATGCTGATAGGCATAACCAGATTATTAATATTGAGATGTGGCGGGATTTGGTCGCACAATGGAAGTATGATTATGATATGGAGAAGATGTATCACAATAAATAACTATGATAATGGAATGCAGGGACTTGCTGGGATGGTTAGTATAAAATACCCAAGCAAGGCAAGGTGGTATTAAAAGAAGAGGCAAGATATGTGTGAAAAAGTGAAATTTAGTAGGAGATAGTCGTCAAAATGTGATATTAAGGGCTACTATATGGAGAAAAACATTAAACAAGGAATTTTGCGAAATCCAACCATAGCGTACGGAGAATCGTAAATGTACTCTAAATCGCTAAAAGTGAGGAGACCTATAATGAGAAGAAGCATTGCGAATATAGAGGTAGAGGCAATCGTTGGTGATATTACTAAGGTTGAGAGTGATGTCATCGTTAATGCCGCCAATACAAGTCTGCTGGGTGGCGGCGGGGTAGATGGAAGCATCCATTGAGCTGGGGGGAAAGCAATTTTAGAGGCTTGTATGAAGATACGGGATCGTCAAGGTGGATGCCAAGTCGGGGAGGCTGTCATTACACCAGCGGGATCGTTGAAGGCTAAATATGTCATACACACAGTCGGTCCGGTTTGGAATGGCGGAGATTCTGACGAAGAGTTCAAACTTCGGAACTGTTATAAAAATTCGTTGGTCCTTGCCAGCGAAAATGGGGTTGAAAGTATTGCATTTCCTGGGATCAGCACGGGGATATATCGGTTCCCTAAAGATATTGCGGCTTCTATTGCCTTTGATGAGGTGAAGAACTATATTGCCGCGATTGCAGGAAATACGTCTTTAAAAAGAATCATATTTGTATGCTTCGATAATGAAAGCTTTGAGATTTATCAGGGGAAAATGATGGATCAGGGCTGAGAGAGAATGAAGATTGAGTTGAAGAAAATGGAGGAAAGACAGGAATAGCAGGAAAGGCAGGAAAGGCAGGAAAAGCAGGTTTTCATGAGTTGTCGAGAGTTAGCGTCCTAGGTATTAGCTCTCTTTTACCCCCAAATTCGGATGAATGATGGAAAACGGTGTCAACTTATTGTGTTTTCTTTGATTTAGATTACTGGTAGTTATGAAAAAAGACCAGAAAAGATGGAGCGTCATGCACCGAATATTTATGGAAATTTAGCTGTTGAATGTCGATGTCATGACAATATATATACGATATAATGAAATGTTCTATACATAGTATTGAAGGTATCATGAAATTGTATATATAAAATATAGATGTTATATGTATAAGATATGGATGATGTATAGAAAAAATATAGATATGATATAGATGACGTGTAGAATATCTGATCAGAATTCTGTAATTTCATGGATGTATCAGCATCTTGCAGTTCCTATATAGTTTCTTAGGTAAAACAATTACAATTTGAAGGTTGAATTCCATAATTTTCTTTACGGTTGTTCGATTTGGTGCTATTATTTTTAAAAAAGAAGGCATCTTATTGTCATTAAAAGGATGAGATAAATATGATTAATCGACAGTTCACCTGTTTATCCATATATAAATTTAAAATTAAAGTCTGAGGGAAAATTTTCCTTTGGGCTTTTTTTATTTCGTTCTGTAGGCAACGGTAAGACAAGGGAGGATATAGTTGGCGAAACCGTCAGTAGTATCGGAATGATCCAAGTTACGGATGGGGTAGAGAAAGAACCAAAGTTATAAGGTTGTGGGAGTTGGGATGGAATTTTAAGTAATTATGAGGGAGATAGTCACGTTTTTTTGCAATTGTCAGGTACTTAGCTATGAATTTTCAAAAAAGTTGGTGACACTGCTATGAGAGGGGGTGATTTTGTATGCTTGCAAAATTCAGCGATAAGCGATTTGTACAAAAGATTGTCATTGAAGTAGTTGCAGACTCTATCATGCTAGTTTGTGGTCTAGTCGTCGGCTACTATATCAGAACATTACTCTTTTAAGCAAAAGAGAGAAGTGGATGAAAAACAGTTATTATCTCCGTCTTTTAAATATTATGGAGCTGTAGGGAGTGTGGGCAATGTGAGGCAATGTACACCATGTCGATGTGGTGGATACGCTGATTTTAGGATCGACACTGTGGAATTCAATATCGGTGAGCGGAAAATTAGAGTTTGTCATGTTCCGCATTTCCGGTGCTCAAGTTGTGAAATGGTCATTTTTGGGACAGTTGAAGTTGAAGGATTGGTTGAGTTGATCAGTTTTGCTTTTAAGAATTCGTTTGCAGAAATTGATTATACTAACAAAGCTGAGCATCTGATAAAGTTCAACATCGATTTGGAGGATGCTACAAAACGTGAAATTGAAGAAGCAGTATTTAAGCAGATGGCGAAAATTCAGGATGGCGAAGAATTTGCAGTTATTAAGGGGGAAAGGTGCTTTCATGGGATCAGGCTGGGCAATCAATTTTTCATTAATAGGCAGGTTTCTTTAATATAGGGAAAGTATAAGGAAAGTAGAGTTAGGTTGCGAGTTTAATGTATGAGTAAATATTAAGCCTACACAGCAATAATAATCATAATTGGATAAAAATGAGAAGATGAGGGTGGGACGCAAAATAGTGGCACGGATAAAGCGTGGAAAGCAGATTGAGATTTACAAAAGCACCCAGATCAATTTTGAAGACGACCCAACATTTAAACAAATCCGAGCGGCTAACCAGAAGGCTGTTCAAATCCTCGATGCAAGAGTACGTAATTATCGCCTAGTAAAGAAAGTTTTCTGGTACTTCTGGATCCGAGAAAAGGGAGAGGAGGGTCGTGAAGAGCGGCAACTTATACAGAAATAATCTAAATGAAAAAGGGGGGCGAATGAGGATCTGTGTATATTGGCAACTTACCGAAAAATCCGATTGATGTACCACAAATGTAAAGTATAAATAAGGGGTGAAAAGGAAAGTATGCGAACTCGAAAAAGCAGAAAGACGCAAGACTACCTGGAGACCAAAATTAATTTTGATAGTAACTCATCGTTAGGAAAGCTCCTCGAATCCAATGAGAGAATACTTAAGAGCCTCAAGGAAGAGGAACAGAACTATAGCTTTATTAAGAAAATATTCTATAGCTTATGGAAGAAAAGGAATCCATAAGAGAGATGGAGTAGTCTTGATCAAAACGGTAAAAGATAAGTAGTTAGCCGCATTTTAACGTAAAAAGTAAGGACATATGAGTTGATTTTAACAAAAGTTGGGGACATTGCTTTGAAAGAGGTGATTAGAATATTTGCTAGGATTAATTCAAAGCAATTTTTGCAAAATGTTATTACTGAATTGGTTGCAGACTCGATCACGTTGCTCAGTGGACTTATTATCGGATATTACATCAGAACTATATTATTCTAAAAGTAGTGGATAAGTAATAAGAAGTATGAGAAGAAAGAAAATTGAGTAGTGCCATTTGAAGGAATCGAGAGTGGATTATGTAATGAGACGAAAGATTCACTTTATGGAACCTACGACAAGGCATAATCAAATTATTAGTATCAAAATCTGGAGGAATTTGATTATGACATGAACAAGATGTATCAAGTAAATACCTGCTAAGCGATTGCAATTGTAGAGAGCAGGGATTTAAGAAAACCTCTGGAGAACTTAAGTTTAGGGGATATAATGTGCCAAATTGCGAGTTGTAGACAGTTAGCGAGGTAGGTATTCTACGATTCTGAGGGGCTATCTGTTTAAGTTGACGACAATAAATTAGTTAGAGTTAGAGGACTAATTGATAAGCCTATTGTTCTTGGTTGTGGGGATAGTGTGTGCTGAAGGTCTTGGGCGTGTTAGCACCAAACCATTGGATCAAGTAGTGTTAAATCGGTGTACTTGAAGAAAGGGGAATAGTATGGGACAGTATCTTCAGATGGGCATCTGTTATCAAATTAAATTGAATAAACAGGAAATGAGCAAACATGGTCTAGCTATCGATGACATGAAAGCGGAATTGAAGGAGAAGGTGGATTTATCGCTATATGATTGTGTCGATATGGATGAGCATTACAGTTTCCACCTTAAAGAATCGATTATCAAGCAGGAGTTGCATGGATTTTTACAATTCCTATTTTCCCTTTACCCTCAAGATGATGCCGAGGGATTTCAAATTGCTGTTAACAAGGTATCAGCCGCCGCGTCTTCGTTTCAAGAGCTGGTAGAGTTGGCGAAGGAGAAGAGTATACCAAATTTTCAGTACAATCAAATCGATGAAACAATTTCGGTGACACCCTGGAAACGGTTATGTTTTGATATACGCATGTTTGTTGTGTTCGTCGAAGGCAAAATAATTATGGAAAGCTATTCAGATTTCCTGCAATTTATTGAGTGTCTTGTTAGAGAAGTAGGAAAGGAGTGGTCTATTTCCGGTGCATTTCGAGCTTTTATTGATTGAGGTAAGGGCAGGAAATGCAGGATAGAGTGGGATAGGAAGGGGTAATCTTATGGATCAAGATGATATTCGCGACATAGCGAAGAGAGTAAAAGAACGCTATGAGAATCATTGTGAAGAAATATTATCAAAAGAGGAAATGGATAAAATCGATTACAAAGGAATTTATGAGCTTGCACAGCTCTTCGGAAGCGATCTGGAATTCTGCTTAAAATTGCAATGTTATTATTACGATAAAAGAGAGAGATCACTGACGCAAAAACTAGAGGAGATTAACTGCCGTATAAAAGATTTTGAGATCAAGTATGGAGGTGATTTTCAATCAGTTTTTGGTCATATTAGTGGTAGGGTGGAAGCGGATGGAATGAATATAGCTTTAGATTATTGTGACTGGCTTGATCTTGAGGAAGAAAAAATCTATCTTAACGAAAAATTAAGGGTTAATTAGTCATACCTCATGTATGAACTTGAGAATCGAAAGTATTGACTACTCGGATGGATAATCGATGAAAGTCTATAGTAGTGAAGAAGATATGTATTAAGAAGGGCATAGTTCGAGACTTCCGGAGAACGTTTAAATAAGGGGGAGATGGGATGGATCAGAATATTTTTATCAGGTTTGTCGATGAGATGCAAAGACATCTTTTTGAGGGGACTCCGGTCGATCAGATACTATGGTCTCATCATAACAGCCATAGAAGCAGTCGCTTTATATCGTTATACCTACTCAAAGACCGATGTACATTTGAAGAGCTTTTCGATAAGAAATCGGAATACCAACTTGAAGCGATTATTAATAAAGTGCTGACGACTCTGTTCCGGCATGAAAAGCATGTAGATTTGAAGAAACAATTCATTGGTTTACTCGGCGTATCCCTCGAAATGATTACGGCTGAAGCCTCACTCCAGGAAGTAAGAGAAATGGATAAGGATCTATCTAGTTTCGAATTGTGGAGGATGAAAAGAGTTGAGGTTGGAGGGGATGATCAATGAAGTAAATAATAAATGCCGAAGCATATGGTCGTCATGGGATCGAAGAGAGATTTGGGGTTGCTACATAGATACTAAATGAATTGTACATCTGCAAAGTGGAGGGTTCAGATGCGAAGGGTAACCTAGGCGGAAGCTACGGATAAATTTGAGTTGATACTCATATTTGATAACGAGGAGTACCTGATTTTAAATATCAGAGATTTTCTTGAAAACGTACTTGGTTTTCTTGCTGACGTTCGTGATGACACTCTGATGTTCCAGTCCGTAGAGATCGATTCGGGTTCAGGAAATATAAGGTGGCAAATGGGGTAGATATTGACCGGTGTACTGTATGAAGCCAGCAGGGAATTAAAGATTCTATAATTAAGTCGCTCAGTCACCCCTGCCCACTATTCGTTTAATCTCCAAATCCACAAACCACAATGTGGAAAAACCCCAAGAAACCTGTTAATAAGTTTAGACTCAAACCTGTTTTTATCGACAATAAAGATTCCATTACATATAGGCAAAGATTCATATAAACTTCATTTAGGCAAGCATTGTCTTTAATCCTTGGTCCTGATATTATACTACTCATGACGAATATATGTTCGTTTTTGAGGGGGCGAGAGAGTGCGAAATTCGAGAATTAAAGATAATATGCAAGTTAAGTTGCAAAAACCCATAAGGGCTACTACTCCACAGAAATGGAGCGGAAGCCCTTTATTGTTGTTTCCATTAATGTTCTGCAGGCAACTCAGTCATAAAAGGCGATGGGAGGAGGACATCATTTTGTGAGGCTCAAATATACAAATCATTTTTTAATACGATGTCGTCAACAGAATATCGATCCAGGAGAGATCAGCGAGCGATTGATGTGCCTGCCTAAATTCGAGGGATTTATATGCTGGAGACTTGAGGAGGGTTTAGAAGTTGTCTGTATGCATGCAGATGGACAATTAATACTCATCACAATTATTGGGATCGAGAAAAAGAAGAAAGCTTTGAGGAAAGTTAAAGACCGGAGTCGGAAGTTCGATGAATGAAGGCGGAACAAGGGATAAGGAAGTCCAATGCATAGGAGGGGATAGAGTGGAAAGGAAATATCCTGGCTGGGAATAGTTATAAATGCAGTTATTGATGTTCGAGGAAATGCCTATAATACAAGGTTAATAAGAAAGAAAATGGATTCTTGCAAGAAAATTTGAACAGGAGGAATTGGTATGAATCAGGATGGAGTGTTACAAGATGAAAATAAAAAGGAACTGTTGGAGGTGTCTGAGAATTTTGGGATGCTACTCAAATTTTTTCGATTGCTTAGGGGCTATAGCTTGAAGGAATTGGAAGAAATTAGCAACGTATCCGCCAGTTATATTTTTCGATTGGAAAATGGGGATCGTAAGGCTCCTTCACTTCCGAAGGTGTTTGCCCTGGCTGAAGCTTTGGAGATTCCATATTACAAATTGCTCGAAACCGCATTTAAGGAGGCTTTGTCTGCCCAGGACACTACGGCTTCATTGCAGGAAGTGCTTATTCAAAATGATTATTTTGTTAACCAGAGGGCAATTAGTAAGGATGTGAAGGAGATCTTGGTGCAAATATTCGAAACAATTGCAGAATGCGATTGGAATGAAAAATCAAAATGGCAAGTGATGTGTCAAGTTGGAGAATTAATTGAGCATTATAAAGAACTTACTCAAGTCAACTAAAGTAAAAACGGGGGAGGGGTGATGAAAGTGATCACCCCTTTCTCCAAATAGAGAGGTAGATCTTTAATGAGTATTGGTGGAAGCGAAAAGGAATTTATACTAAGTATGTTTTTGATGACACATAAAGAGGTTCTGGAAAAGGTATTGGGGTTCGAGTTGGACCAAATTGTATTAGAGATGCCTCATGGGCGAAGTAAAGTAGATATGTTAGGCGTAGATGGGGATCGTCGGGTTGAGGTTTTTATTGAAAATCAGATTAAGCCATCTGATCGGAGCCACTTGATGGAAAAGATTTTGCCCCGAATAGATGATGTATGTGAAGGCTGTATCATCTGGATTGCCAGCTCTTTTTGTAAAGAACATTTAGCAATTGTAAAGCAACATATACAACGAAGCCGCCACAAATATATCAACTTTTACGCAATTGAATTTAATCAACATACATTAGAACAAATTGAGAGGTTGAACAATCTTTATAAGCTCGAAATTGTTCCAAACTTATCGTCGATTAACGAGATTCAAGATCCACCGCTATCACTGGTCTATAAATATGAGCAAATACCGAAGACGCATGTTGGTAAAGCATTTGTTGGTAAGCGGCTCTTAGATTTAGAGAGATCAGAAGATGTGAATGAGTATATGTTGGAGCAGTTAAGGGTATCTCTACCGGAGTTCATAAATCTATTTAAAGCCAAGAAGCATAACAAGCATAATTTGATTGTTAGTTTAGGAGCCGGCAGGTCGGGAGCATCCTACAGAATTTCAGTAGGTCGAAGGATTCGTCCGGCGTTTGCGGAGTTGTTTTTCGCTTCTAATCAAACCTCTGTTTTCGAAAGTTTTAAGAGAAATGATATGGCAATAAAAGAAGCAGTTCATAATGATATCGTCATGGGTAACAGAAGGATCGGAGTATATTTCAGACCTGATCCTGACCTGGATGTGACCATTTCTCGTGTAGGTGAGATTCTTTCCAAATTGATATCGTATTTCAGTCCGTTTTTATATGGGCAAGAAGAAGTGGATATTCAATCAGATGAGGAAGATGAAAAAGGAGATTTGAAGGAAGACGGTGAAGTGGAAGGATTGGATTTTAGGGAGTATCTTAGATTGCCTGGAGTAAATCCATACATTGCTGAACTAATGCTTGAAGAAGTCTATGATGAACGAGCATTGCAAAATAATGAAGAAAAAATTGCTGACTATCTTTTATGGTCATAATGTATTATTTAGCCGCCGATAGAGCGGTTTTTTTGTTGTTTATTATGAGGTAGTCATACATATTAATGTGATCATAGATAAAAATGCATGTTAAGACGGTTCTATATTTTTATGTACCAACTTTACTACCTCGAGAATGCAAGGAATCGACTGGAAATGGAGGATAACTTCCTTTACCCTCTTCTCCGGTATCATTGCAAAGAAACTATACTTATTCATTCGCACAGTTATTCATTGAGTATGCAAAATATTGTAGTAAAGTTGTCGGAGTAAAAAAGAGTATTTTGTATGCCGCGGCGAAAGGATTACGTAATCTGTGTATTGGTTTTAAGAAAAGGTAATCAACTTTCAGAATACATAATAATATAGAAGCAGTTTTCGTAAACGTAACTTTCAGCATACATATTACCTATATATACGAAAAAAAGTCGCTTTACTCGAATAAAGTGACTTTTTATTAATTCGCTTCTTATCGAATATCGTGTCTCCGGTAAAACGTTTCTGCGGTACCAGAACCTATCTGTTGATATCGCCCCTATGGGCGGGGTTGTACTCAAAAGATATGCGAAAGACATGAAAATCGTTATCGCTCTCTAAACTGGTAATGTGTTGAGGTGCTGTTATTTCAGAAGTATCCAAATGGCTTGATGCAACAATGATATTTTTGCAATAAAAATGTGGTTTTTCTTTACTTTTACGGATAACTGTAGATTGAAGCGGTACATCGAAGAATATGTCTCTTATAAGCAGATTGTTTATGTTTTTTAGTCCTTTCGCGAAGGCGATTAGTACAGTCAATTCTTTTACGATGAGCGACCGGAGTGGTTGTTGCAGAAGAACATCCGCTTATCTCAATAGAGTGATTATATTATAAAGGAAACGCATATAAGGCTTATATGAAGCCGCCCATGATTGATTTCTGCAAAGTCAAGCATCATGATGGTGTGTCGCGGATACACAAAATTTATGATGAGAGAAACAGAGGTTTTGAAGAACAAAATTAAAGTAACATATCTATGCATCCAATATTTTACATAAAACTCAGAAAGCATTATCACATCTTTTCGGATACATGCTACTGAGTATTCTTTTGTAAACATGGTATTAAAGTGCTTCGAAAAACTGTTCCCTCATTTCCCAAAACATCGTAAGTCTTCTCCTTCAAAAAACCTTTAAACAGATTGCTGGATCTAAGCTTTACTTATTGTTTTGGCAACCGAAAACCCTTGTTACTAAAGACCAATACTGTTGCCTACCGAAAGTAATCCCATAAAAACAATGTCTATGTGATTAAGTCTTCATGTCAATAGAAATGTTGTTCAACCTGACTCGACACATAACTTGTTTTAAGTGATTGTTTTTTTACGTATCCTCATGGTGAAACAAATAATCATGAGGAGGTCGTTGAAATGGGAACTATTGAAGCGAAAAGCAAGAAGATGGAATATGAAAGGGTTAACCGGATCCGAAGAGAAGTTGAAGATGCTAGAGAAAGTGGGGCAACTGGAACGGAATTAAGAAATACCGCTTACAGAATCATGATGGAACAGTCCAGGGAGAATAATCAATCTATTTATGTAAAACCTGGTGTCGCCGAAAAACGAAAGATTCGGCAGACATTAATTGAATCAGGCAGACTTGAAAAATTCGTTAAAATTCAACATCGTTCCCAACTGTACATGTTTATACAAACGAAACAAAAGTTTGTTGACTATGCATTACATTTTAATATGTTCGAATTGATCTTTAAAAATTTGCAAAACAAACAAACTGATGAGAAATTTCCCTGTGAAATTCAGGAGAATGCTATCGGCTGGATTTCAAAGGATCCAGATAGCGGAGTGTTTCGCTATTTTTCTAAAAAAGGTAACAAGACAATAGGTCTCAGCATTTTCGATTTGATTGAAATTGTGGATGGTGTGGTCATCGGAAAGAAAGAAGGATTTAGCTATGCGTGTAAAGAGTTGGCTAAACTTCTGGATCTTGAGGAGCTTAAGGATGCATGGGTACTTGAACGGATAAAAGGATATCGAGATAACTTGGAGTTTCTCTCACGAGCAGAAGAATTAATCGGGACAAGATATCCTACCTTGTACGAGTATCTACGGAAGCATGTTTCACTTTTGAAATTTCTTATTAGCTATGGAGAGGCTCGTGTAAGCAGACAGTTTTATTTTCATGGCGATCATGTTTTTTGTGTCGCTACAACCTATGTACCAGAACACATGGAATATGATCAACCGGAGGTATCGCGGCTAATGAATCTGTTCGCTTTACTCGGATTAGTAGTGAAAATTGACCATTCCACACTCCCACGGGAGTTGCGTGAAGTAGCAACAAAAATATATTCACGAAGAATTTCGAATACGAGAGACGGCGTTGGTAAGTACAGCTATATTTCATTTTACCGTATTCCACAATATTCAAATACAACGATATTTGAAAAGGCAGAAAATATAGCAAAAGTTATGAAGCAAGCTGGAATGAGAAATGAACGGCGAATTACCGAAGAATCCGTACTAAAGATCTTCGGGGAAGAGAAGGTTCATGAAGTGTATGTATCTAAATGCCATGTAAAAAAAGTAGAGGAAGTACGGAACAAGCCAATTTACGCTTCTGCGGAAGACGATGACATAAGTTATCTTCCTTTTTGATTAAGAAACAAAGAGAGGATTACTACACTATTCATGGTGTATCAAAAGAGATTTCTCGCATATTTCAATCATTTAAGGGGTTAAACCAGGTTCGACCGATAAAGCATATTCAGACGCTTGCATATAAATAAAATATAAATATAAGCAGAAATTGCTACTTTGCTACATGATAAGGAGATTTGGATGAATGAAGTATAAAAGCATCCAAGAAATGATCAGAGTAGAAACGTGGGGAAAAATCGAAGACGAAATGGCAGATGAATTTGTACTAGTATCGAAATCGTTAAACGAAGTAGTAATCGAGAAATCGGATTTAGGATTAACATTGGGTTGTGACTTTAATAACTATTATCAAATACCTATCTATTCGATTTCTAAAATCATTGAAGGGAGTATCCGTTCATCAAAAGAAAAGGGATAAAATATTAAACGTGGTGCAGTGAATATGGGCAAGGTTTTGTAAGGATAGTTGAGGTTGCGTAATAGTTACTCAGAATTTTTAGGGGGATCATGAAATGGAACATATGAGGGAGCCACAAGTCCGTGACTTTCGAAAACTAAACGTTTACGAAAAAGGAATGAAATGGATTAGTGAGATCAGAGAGATAGTAAAGGGGTGGAAGTGGGAGGATCGTCAGGTAATTGGAAACCAGGTGATGCGATCCTCTACTTCCACAATCGCCAATCTGGTCGAAGGAAACGCGAACTTATATATGCAAAAGGAGATCAACTTCATAAATATAGCACTTGGGTCCGCTGGAGAGACACAATTTTGGTTGGAGGAAGCCCGAAATGCCGGACTGATTGGCTAAGACGTATTTGAAAGGCTGGATGAGCAAGCAATAGAGATTAGGAAGATGTTGGTCGCGATGATAAAGCGTATAAAGATGGAGATTACGGAGAAGAAAGGTGCTTGAGGATAAAACAAAAATGTCGAACATACTCCGATAGTAAATGAGTTATCAGGGGATGTGATCCGCACTATAATATGAAGAATTGAGGAGCTAGGGCATGGAAAAGCCGAGAAATTCGGAACGGAGGGGGGATTCTTCATTGAACCAAACGAAAGTGATGGGAATCGTGAATGCCCATCTATTATTGAAAATGATCATCCGCCTAGCACTCAACCGGGACTCTGGCTTCAATGGATTCCGACCGATGATCGAAGACATATTATATGGGATTCTAACGGAAGATTTTATGAAGCGGACAAATGGATTATATATCTGATTGACCGAATTTTGACTCCGAGAGGTTACTCACTAAACGGCGTGGTAAATTGCCAGGGTGCGGACGAGAAAGATCAATGGAGTATTACAGTGATGGAGAGTAGATGCCGGTTTCGAAAAGTATTGAGTCCAGTGGCTCCAGTACCAGAATTTGAAGGATGGTATGAGGAGCAGTTGGAGAGGAAGAAGGCGGCTCTTAAGGAAATTATGGGTGTAGAGGAGTTCGATAAGCTTAACGAAAGAATCGATAGAATCGCCTAATTATTAAAGTTAATCCGTAGTTATAAAAGGTAATTTCTATAGTATGAAATTGAAGCTATGGATGGCCATGGAAATCGATTAGATTCCATGGTATACATAATTATATATGACTTAAGAGGTAGTTATTGACGTGTTGGTCGGTGACGAAATGCTAAGGATTGGTTAATCAAGTGTTTCTTAGTCATAAAAGAACTCATCGAGATAAGCTGTTTTATTATCAGCATGAACTCTGCACAGTTGGCTGTTACAAGCTTCATCAATAATGTAAACACGATAATCAGACTCCAGCTCAATAATACGAACTCGCTTGCCTTAGTTTATATTTATTTTCAGTCAGTCACCTACTTTCCAAAGGATAATGTTCTCTTGGTAACAGTATGGGAATATACGTTCGTTTTATTCGTTGGATATATTTTAGTGGATAAAGGTAAAAATGGTTCAAGTTATTCATATCATTAAAAAATGATTAAGATAAGGAGTCGAGAAAGGAAAGCGGTATTTTAAACCATGATATAAAATAGTAATAATTCAAATGGTTTTGATAAAATTGTCAATAGAGTAAATCATTTTTAAAAAAAGTAAACTTGTTCATTTAGTTAAGGGGGGCAGATGGAATTGTGTCCGAACTGTCGTAGAAAAGTCGAATATGTGGTTCGATATCTTGATGAAGATAAATTTCTGTCAACTGTTAATTGTGTTTGTGCTGATCAATGTGGGTATTCGGATGCCATATCAAAGTGCCCGCTGTGTCAAAGTGATTTGATTGATGATGCATGGGATCTTATACATGAGACGGAAAATGAGGACTACATCATGGATGCCTTTTATGCTTGGGTTTGCGAAAAAAGATGTGGTTTCTTCGTTAGAAAGGATTGAAAGAAATTGGGGGATGTTGATGATTGAAAATTTTTTTGCAGATATTTGGGGCACAAAGGAAACGTCTTATTCTTCAGTGATTGCTCAAGCGATTGGAATATCCCCGATATTTCGGGAATTCTTTGAACAAAAATGCAGAATTGAAAGTTCTGCACATATTATGAAAGCTGAAACTGAAAGTGTGCTACCTGAAGGATTTGGTCGAATTGATATTTTAATTGAATATGATGACGGGATGTTAGTTGGAATTGAGAATAAAAAATGGGCGGGACTTCAAGACAACCAATTGCAGAATTATAGTATTGCCTTGAAAAAAATGAGATCTCAGAGTAAACTGATTTTTTTATCTCCATCAATATATCGATTGAATGACAATGATAAACCACAAGATCTAGTGGAAATAACATATAAGGAAATTATAGATAAAATAAGACAATCGAGTTGCAACAATGAATTCGAATCTAATTATTTACAATACTGTATCGAATACTTTGAGGTGATGGAAATGAAACCATTTCATGAAAAAGAAATCAAGTCACTTTTTTATTACAGCAGTATACTGCAGAAGCTCGATCTTGTATTGAATGAAATGAGAAGTGATACTGATCCCAAAATCGAAACTTTGAATAGTAATTATAAATTATTTCGTAGAACTATACGTAATTTTGATATTTTTATTGGTTTTCGATTTGGAACAGATTGGTATTACCGTACCCCTATGTTAAAAAGCTCCGAAGGTGATATGACTCCGGAATGTATTGTTTATATAAAAGATACTTGGAATGACCAGGAGCAGAAGAGTAAAAATGAAGCAATATTACAGGTACATAAAGAATCTAAGTCTGCATTGAGCGAACTGGGAGAGGTTGATTATTACGATCGGAAAAAGAAAGACGAATGTAGATTAGTCATTAGAAAGCCTTTATTCGATTTTATTGGTCAAGATGGGTCTGAAATTGTTCACTGGTTTAAAAATGTCGTTGTACTAATTGAAAATAAATTACCCTAAAAATAGTTTGATGATGGGAATAAAAGATTCCTTTGAACTGAATTGAATCAGCACAGGACTGATCAACGGAAAACTGTCTTCATAACTAATGATTATGTAAAAAAACAAATGAACATTAGGGGGGAATTGGAGTCATCACTAATAGCAGTTGAAAATAGCAATTCGCGAGAGAGATATGTGATTAATATCATGAGGTGTGCTGTTCCGAGTTTTGGGGAATATACTGATTCTAAGAAAGATATGGACTTAAAGAAATGGTTGAGGATAATATTCCCAATATTGCACTAAGTAATATATAATAGGAATTGATACATGTGCATATTGGTAAAAGAAATTTAGTCTTGATGATTGATTAATTGTGAGCGAGAAAATCTTAGATAACTTTATTGAGGTAGTCTTCCATAAGTTAATAATTTATCGAAGTTTTCATAAATAGAGGCAAGAGAAGAACTATGTGATGCAAACATATAAATAATGGAGGAAACATGACGCTACTAGTATCTTGGATAGGTGTTGATTCTCGAGGACCAACATCAGCTTATATAGCAAGTGATAGTAAGATTACATGGGGGAAGATTGGCGAATTCAATTATGGTAAGAAAGTATTTGCGTGCAATAACCATCCCGACATTTTGGCATACTGTGGTGATGCTCTATTCCCATCAATGGTTCTAGCTCAAATAGTAGAAATGGCTGATTGTGGTTTATTATTTGGACCAAGGGCTTCCTGCGAGGAGAAATTCTCAGCTGTAAAAGAAAAACTAATTGAGATACTTAAAACATATCCTACCAGTATAGCAGGAATAATTGAAGTCGTAGAAATCATTCATATTTCAAGGGATTACGAGCATTGTCGCCATTTTCAAGGTCAACTCTTAAAATGGCGGCGTGGAAAAGACTGGACGTCTGAGCAAATGGACTTACCTACTAATTCAGATGTTTTATTTGTTAGTGGATCCGGTACTCGTGAATTTCAGCGAAATTATACAAACAGATATCAGGCAGGTGACAGTAACAACAGGAATACTTCCAGAAATGTGTTTCATTGTTTCTGTGATACAATCTTTAATACTAATGATTATACCGTTGGAGGTCCACCGCAACTTGTAGGCTTGATAAGCAAGCCAGGTACTGCATCAATTAAATATGGAATTATTAAGGACAATAAGAGATATTTATTTGGGGCAGATATTGACAATTTAAGGAATTATGATAGTATTGGATGGAGAAATGACCTGTTTGAATTGTGTGATGGATATACAATGAAAAGAATTGAAAAAGCCGCTAGTCAACCGGATTATTTAAGGCGGCACTAAACATGGCAACTCCCTGGGTCCCCCCAATACATTACATGGGGAAGCGAGGTGCAGAGACATTCGGTACTGAGTGTACCGAATATCTTGCCAGGGTTATATAGATAAAATGAAGATAGGGATCCTACCTATCTTTTTTTGCTTTTTCATAATAAGAGATTCTTTGAAGATAGAGAAATGTATTAAAGGTTCCATTAATTCCATGTTTGAAGGAACCCTCTACATAACTGATCATTATGTTAAAAAGCGACCCCAGAATACAGGTCGCTTTTAAATATTTAAACGTATTTTTATTCTGTAATCATTTTTGAGAGTTGATCAATTAGAATTATTGAACGGTCTTTTTCTTCATTAGAAATACTTTCATTTGTGAATCTCACATCCGCTTGAGAACGTAAAATTCCGATAAGACCTGTTGGTGCGTAGTTAAGTGAAAGATTATCAAAATGTTCACGATCACGATAAACAATCCAAGCTATATCTTGAAGTAGGTCTACTTGTGCCGGTGATAGATGTGTTTTGCCTTCTTGGTAAGCACTTGGCTCGGAATGGTGTTTTTGTTCCTTTCGCATCATGATTCCCCCAGTTATTATAGCCTTTTGACTTCATCTTTATATAAAGTAATATATGATTTCTGCTCTTGTCCAGTCAAATCGTTAATCAAGTTCCCCTTTAAATTTCCCTCGCTAGACTCCTCATATATGTGTGCAATTCTACTGATCAAATGTTCGTCCTTTCCCTTATGATCACCCGTCCGTGCGATGATCTCTACCTTATAAAAAGAACTCATACTTATTACACCTCCAGTAAAATTATACCATAAAATAATTTGGAGAATAAGGGGGGAAGACCACCGTTGATGATATATGATGAGTATCAAAATGTGTGCATTTTGACGCAGATTAAAGAGACCCGATTTTTGTGTGCCTAACATTGGAATATAATCAAAACATGTATCAAAACTAATCATAGAAATTGTGGTATATTTTTGTTGAACAGCTTAACTATCAAGCGGAAAATGGGGAGGAATCATTGTTGAGGATTGCTAAGTAATTCTTCTTTTAAGATGAGATCCAGTATCATGCTTTGATCTTTTAGCATTTAACTGTAGTATTGTTCATACAAAAATGCAAAGATGTCTGCATAACGAATGATTATGACAAGAGATTATGTTATAAAAGAAAAAGTACGGCAATAAGCCCGTACTTTTGGTTAAAAAAGATAATCCCACGGAGCATCATTTTCATCAATCATAAAATGGTATATGACATTTGCTGTGTTTTTTAAGTAAACTAATTTAGATACTTCATCTTTTGTTAAGCGTGTAGCTAAAAAGATATGTACGGGATATGGGAATACACTGTGTAGATTTCCATCAAGTATTCCCGTATGCCCGTTGGTTATATGATTAATAATTCCTTCATTGGAGGATGAATACTCAGTAATTATTATTTCTGTATTTTGATCTGAAATCCAAAGACCGCTCGGATAATCATGATAAACAACAGAACTATCAATTTCACTTGTAGTGGTTATAATTTCCTCTACATATGATTTTATTTGAACGTCCTTACTAAGGGTATTATTAAAATGATAAATCCGATTTTTTCTACTGTAATCATGACTTTGTAGGTCAGATAAGGACATTTTATCTTTTAACATATTACTTTGTTCGACAAGGTATTCTATAGTGTTCAGTATTAATACCTGAAATGTAACATTTTTGTTTTCATAGACTTCAGCTGGACTAAGGAACGCAAACCTAATTATTTCATCCACTTGTTTTGACTCACTATTTAAATATTCCTGGCATAAATCAACTAATTCAAATAGACTTATGCTAATTAACTTTAAGTCATTAACCTTTTTTGATAGTTTTTCACGGTAGTCACTATCTAGAGTTAATAGCTTTCTGAATGCTTCTTTCAACTTTTCATCAGTATTTTCACTTCCAAAACCATGCATTGAAGGGGCGGCGGAGGATATCTCCAATAAAATATTTATTCTGTCCAATAGCATAGCAAAGATCTTTCTACAGATATAATTAAAGTTCTTCTCTTGAGTCTCTTGAGTCCTTTTTTCTTTATTCATAATTTCAAGCATAGTATTAAGTTTATTTTCTAACTCTACATCAAAAAGGGAGTTGTAAATTCCCTGGTCTTTCATATCAATAATAAGTGTACTTTGTGTTAACAATGCAATTTCGATTGTATTATGTTTATCTTTTAATTCTGCTTTCAATTTTGACCAACGTGCCATTTGAATTGTATCGAAATCAATTGGTACACATAAGGTCCATTTATTGAAAGTGAATTTTTCGGAGTTAAGTGCGGATTTAAAGGAACTACTTATTTGTGAAATTTGGCTATCATCAAATTTATCAATAAAATATTTGCATTGGTATATTTCAATAGGTTGTGAGAAGTCGCCGATCATGATGTCTATACCATCATCACCGGGGTTTGGCTCAATTGTTTGAACCTCTTCACCATGTTTCTTTCTTAACAGGTATAAACAAGATGATTCGAATTTTTGTCTTGCCCCAGCTGTCCCGTATTTATCTCTAAAATACTTAAAATCTCTTTCCAAAAAATGATCCCCCTCAGAATTTCCGCGTTTATATTAAAGGAGTATACCATATTTTGGGATATAATTGAAATTGACACAACCTGATTAAGTCAACCTAAGAATCCTTTAGGTGTGGGATTTCTGAAAAAGGGTCAATTTCATATTTTTCTGTTTTATCTTGTATCTTACTAAATGGTCCTGATATACTATTTTTGTAAGTTTGGTGGATTTTAGTGGAAAAATGGTGATTATAGTGGAGAATGATGATAAAAAGGAAGAAATGACTGAGCATGAAAAACTTCTGGAGCAAATTTATCAGATGGATCCACTGATTGCAAAGGCGGCGGAAAAGTTAAAGCATCTATACGAGGATCGCGAAGTAGTCAAACAGTATAATCAAAGAGAAGAACAATTGAGAAAAAAGAGGTTAGAGCGGGAGAGGTAGCAGAATGAAGATGGTTTACCCAATCCGAGAGAAAAAACAAGTAGAAGTTGTTAAGAGCTATCTGAAATCAAAAAGTGTGAGGGATTACTTGATGTTTCAAGTGGGGATATCATCAGCTCTCCGAATATCCGATATCTTACAACTTCAAGTAAAGCATATATGGAAGAATAAGAAGCCAACCGAGTACATTGAGATAAACGAAAAAAAGACGGGGAAATATAAAAGATTTCCTATCACGCCGAATCTAGCAAAAGCGATAAAAGAATATGCACTGGAATATGAGGTTAACAATCCGGAATTGTACTTGTTCCGAAGCAGGAAGGGTGAGAATAGGCCAATTAGCCGCCAGCAAGCTCATTCCATTCTGGATCATGCATGTGACATGTGTTCAATACCTGAGCCATTCGGCACGCACGGCATGAGAAAGGTCTGGGGCTTTTTTGCCTTCAAGCAAGGAATATCATTGGACTACATATCAATTGCCTTAAACCATCGGAGTATTGCAGAGACGAAGCGTTACCTAGGATTACTTCAAGATGATTTGGATGACATCTATATTCAAGTAAATTTATAAAAAATGATAAGAGCCATGATCACGTAGGTTACCGTTAAAAAAAACGGTTGAAATTGCCTATGTGATTATGGCTCTTAAATTTTGACTAGAAACAATGTAATTGAATTGATAGTAAAAGGAACCGAAAACTTTAGGAGGTCACGATGAGTATCTGGACTAAAGATAAAAGAAGCAGATATATAAAAGAAGGAAGAGGTGCTGGAGTTGGGAAGAATTACATTCCATGGACCAAAACCCACGATTTCTCCTCGAAAGGCAGAGCTACAAGAATATTTGGTATTAAAACTAATCGCATACACCATCTCCACTCGGACGTTCAGTTACGTGCATTTCTTATGTATGAATGGAATGACGACGTGATTGATATAAGAGAATGTTTCCCTTTACTGGATGTTATGGAGGTAATTGATAATAAAGAGGATCTAAGGTTAGATAAATTTTGTGATAAAGAGTCGGGAGAACCATTAGTGCTAACGACAAATTTCTTGTTAACAATAAGAGACCCAAATGGTAAAGAAAGATATATTGCTAGGTCTATTAAAGATTCGTCTGAGCTTAGTAGAAAGATCACTTTTGAAAAAATGGAAATCGAAAATCGATATTGGCGAGCAAAAGGAATTGAGTGGAAAATAACGACGGATAAACAATTACTGAGGCAATTTGCTAAGAACATTGAATGGGTTAGAGAGACAATGTTGGTGACAGAATCAAATGAAGTAGACAAAGACCAGCTTTCCGTTACCTTATTAAATCATCTATTGAATAATCACGACTTTATTTTAAGTAATATTTTAAAGGATTTCGATAAAAGGGAGGGGGCATCTAAAGGTACTGGGTTGTACTTGTTTAGATTCTTAATTGCTAAGAAAGAGATCAAGATTGATATGAGAAACAAAATCGATTTGTCATTAAGAGTTAAAGACATGATGATTTGAAAAAGGGGGATTGCAATGAGATATGTAGAGAACATGTTGCTTAAATACGGAGACGGAAAAGTAATTAGAGTTCTGTATATAAATCGAGTTACTTCTATTATATATGTGATTGACATGGGGAGTAACAGGTTGTCATATCCTTTGAAACTTGAGGAACTTGAAGTACTGCAAGAGCAATCGAAATTACTGATAATGGAAGAAGATGCTTACTGCCGGATTGCATTTGAAGAGGATTTGAGCGAAGCAGAAAAGACTAAAAGAAAACATGCCTGGGAGGTTGTAAGACACATACTAAACAATCTAGAGACCGAGGAACTAATTTATATCAGTAAATATAGAGAAAAGGCAATAAAAGAAGCAATGCAGATCTTTAAGGTGAGTTATAACGGAGTGAAAAACTTACTTGTCCGCTATTGGCAGGGTGCCAAAACAAAGAACAGTCTGTTGCCTAGCTACTATAGATGTGGTGCAAGACAAAAGGAAAGAAAAAATAGTGATAAAAAGCGTGGAAAACCGCGATATGGAGAAAAAGGAGTGGGTGTGAATGTTGATGAAAATATGAAGAAGATTTTTAAGGTGGCACTCAATCGTTATTTCTACTCCGAACGGAAAAACTCGTTAAAAATAACGTATGAATTGATGCTCAGAGATTTTTTCGCTAAAGAGCATGTTGAACAAAACGGAATAAAAATTCCCGTACTTTCCGACAGTTCTCTACTACCGACGTATCAACAGTTTTTGTATTGGTTTAAGAAATTGAATAACAGCAAAGTAGAGATATCTAAAAGGAGTGGAACCAGAGTATACCAACAAAATTTCAGAACAATTATCGGGGATTCGACCCAAGATGCAGGTGGAGCATGTGGTTCGCTTTGGCAAATTGATAGCACATTATTTGATATTTACCTTGTATCAAGCGTTTCGAGGGATTTAATTGTTGGTCGCCCAATTGTCTTTTTAACGATAGATGTGTACTCCCGCCTCATTATGGGGGTTAACATTAGCTATGAATCTTTAAATTCTTATAGTGGAGCAATGGTCGCCCTCGCAAACAGTATGACTTCAAAAAAAGAGTTTGCTTCGAAATATGGCATCAAAATTGAAGATGATGAATGGCCCTATTGCGTGCCGATTCGTGTGATGGCAGATAGAGGTGAACTCGTGGGGAAACAGATTGAAAATGCAATAGAAAGCTTGGGGATAACGATACAAAATAGCCCACCGTACCATGCTGATTACAAAGGAATTATAGAGGTTGCCTTCTCGGTGATGAATTCGAGGATTAAGCCCTTTGCCGATGGTGTTGTTATAAATGGAAAGGGCAATAAGGGACGCGGAGAAACTGAATATAGATTGAAGGCTAATTTAACGATTGAGGAATTTACAGAGATAATATTGAAGTGCGTGTTGTTTCACAACAAAAGCCATGTTCTAAAAGATTACATATTAGATGAATTAATGTTGGAAGAAAAAGTAGAAAAGATACCAATCGAAATTTGGAATCATGGTTTAAGGCATAGGAAAGGACAATTGAGAACTCTCCCAGAAGAGATGATTAAAACGCACCTATTTCCAACTGACACAGCTTCAGTGACTTCAAGAGGGGTTTCTTATAAGAAGATGCTATACGCTTCCGAATACACTCTTAAAAATGAATGGTTTCAAAAATCAAGAATAAAGGGCAGTTGGAAAGTGAAAATCTGCTATGACCCGCGAGATTTAACAAATATCTATGTAATTGATGAAAATAATCAGGGATTGCAAAAGTTGACCCTATTGGATCATCTAACGAAATATGCAAATAAAGGAATAGAAGAAATAGAACGGATGGCTGAATATGAACAAAGTATGGATGAGAAGAGCAAAGATAGGGAGTTGCAAGAAAAAGTAAAGCTTTTCACCGAGATCGAGCAAATTGTTAAAGATGCAAAAAGAAAAACAGACTCCGAAAGAGATTATAGTAAAAGTAAGAGTAAGCGTCTAGCAGGTATTAAAGAGAATCAACGAAACGAGCGATTGTTGCATCGAGGAAATATAAATAAAAAAATATCTATTACCGAAGACACATACCCTCATGCTGAAGAACTTGACGAATTACAGTTATTCAGACAACTTCAAAATGATGAACAGGAGAATCATGAATAAAATAATTCAACTTCCTAATGGAATGGAAGCATACGAAGCTTATTACAGCGAATTTCCTATTGAAGAATATAACTGCAATCCTTTTATCCAGGCATTGCCACCTTTAATTGATAAAAAGACAATTATTCAGAAGTTGAAAATGAATCCATCTTTTAAAGAAGAAGAACGAGAATTGGATAGTGCTTACAGAATTCATATTATTCAACGGCTGTATAAGATTTTTCAGGTTTTACCTATACATATTGACATCTGGAACATGATTTTTTCGCTAATTTATCAAGGGTATTTAGCAAGAAACCCATTTGATAAAGAATACAATAAATATGTTAATTCAACGGGTAAACAAATAATAAATAGAACTTATGATATTAATAATAGGATTGATTTTAGAACTACTGCCAGCAGTGGGCTCCTAATTGGTTTCTCAGGTATGGGAAAAACAACAACTATAAATAGGATTCTCAGGAGTATTCCACAGGTTATCATTCATAATACGTACAACGAGCAACACTTCAATCACACACAATTGGCACATTTAACACTGCAAACTCCGCATAATTCAAGTCTCAAGGCATTATCCCTGCAATTTTTTATGAAGATAGATGAATTACTGGGAACAAATAACTATAAAAAATATGTTTCACGAAACTTATCTGTAGATGCTATGCTCCCATTAATTGGAATTGTTGCTAATAACATAGGGTTAGGTCTGTTAGTGATTGACGAGATACAGCATATACAGAATCGTGGTATGCATCAGATGATGAATTATTTTGTAACCCTGATGAACTCGTTCGGTGTTCCTGTTGTCTTTATTGGTACACCAGCTTCCTATGCGATTTTCCAAACCGAGTTTAGACTAGCTAGAAGAGTTACAGGTAGTGGTGAGATTGTATGGAATAATTTAGAAAATAAACAAGAATTTCGATTCTTTCTGGAGTCAATGTGGAAATTCCAATGGAATCGTAAATTTACTCCATTAACCGAGGAATTAATACAACTATTCTATGAAGAAACTCAAGGTGTATCAGATTTAATTGTTAAATTATTTATAAATGCCCAGCATTTAGCGATAATCAGCGGAAAAGAGGAGCTCACTACTGGAATTATCAAAAGAACGGTGAAGGAAAACTTTAAACTAATGAAGCCCATGCTTGATGCATTACGATCAGGAAATCCTTTTAAAATTTCCCAGTATGAAGACTTAAGGAAAATAGAAGTAACCTCAATAACAAAGAAAGTTGAGCTTCTTGATCAGCAAGACAAAATAATTGAACAGCAAATGGATGTAAGCCAAAACCAAACTAAGAATATAATTACAACTCTACCCGAAACAAAGACAAAAAAAGTGATAGACTACTTGAAGAATGATATTAGATCATTATTTAATCAAGCTTCCAAAGTAGAAATATCCCCCTATGAACTTCTTTTAGAAGGCGGTTATATAGATGAGATGAGTGATTGGAAAGAGGAGGAAGATGACCTATGATGAACTTTCTTCCTTTAGTTTACAAAGATGAACTGCTTTATAGTGTCATATCACGATATAAACAAAAGTGTGGCATGATAAGCAAAGCGGCTTTAAGTAAGGACTTATTCAATGGGAAAACCTTGTTTAAGTCTGTATTGTTCCCTCAATATCTAAAATTTTTTATGAGCAATTTGCCATATAACTCAAAGTTAAGTATGGATGAGCTTATTCTTAAACATACACTGTTCCCCTTCTATACAGCATTTCTGGCTGAAGATCATGCTGAGAATATTTACAATGGTATGGTAGAGGGTATTGGCACTAGTTTTGAAAATCAAATCGGTCTTGCTGGGTCTAAAGTGAATCTTAATAACTTTTTGAAATTCTGTCCTCTATGTTATAGAGATGATATTGAAAAGTTGGGAGAAAGTTACTGGAGAAGGTCACACCAAATAGTTGGGGCTTTTTACTGCTTACAACATGAGGTTACTTTGGCGAATAGTAATGTTGCTAGTTCTCATAATCTGATAAATTATTCGTGTGCTGACGTAGGTGCTTGTAATCAAAAAGTATTAAATGATCCCTATTCTATAAAAACAAAAAGACTTAATTTAAAGTATCTTCAAAATGCTTCTTATCTATTGGATGAAAATCAGAAAAGAAAGAAGCCGACATTTATTATTGACTATTACATTGATAGATTGAGAGAAAAAGGCTTCGCCACAAAAAGTGGTCAAGTGTGTATTAAAGAATTATTAAAGGCTTTTTTGGATTTTTATCCAATAGACTATTTAGAACTTATGCAAAGCAATTTTGAAATTGAAAATGGAACAAATTGGTTAAGACTTTTTGTTAGGAAGGATGCTAGGGGCAGTACTAGAAATGTTTTAAGACATCTTCTATTGATTCAATTCTTGGAAATAAATTTAGATGATATGTTTAATTGTAATAAGGTTATAGGAAAGATAGAAGTGGTTAGAAAAATTAATCCTACTTTGGATTTTAATAAAAAAAGGGCTGACTGGTTGAACATAATAAAAAATAATCCCAATGCTAATCGGCTTGAACTAAAGAATATAGGTAAGGGTGCTCACCAATGGGTCTATCTTAATGACAGGGAATGGTATGATCAAGTGACACCGAGAGTAAAAGAAAGAAAGAAAAGAAGAGAAACAATAGACTGGCTTCAAAGAGATGAGGAATTCTTACTACAAGTGAAACATGCAGTGAAAAACCTGATGATTGTTGACGGCAAACCAATAAGAATTACACCTGCAAATATTAGAAGATTTTTGGGTCAAAAGAGGAAAATTTTTCATGAAAAGCTGATAAAAACAAGGCAGTATCTAACTGAAATAACAGAAGATATTGGAGATTATCGGATTAGAAAGATTAAATGGGCTATAGATGATTTAGAGAAGCAAGGAAGGAAAATTACACCTTATAAAATTCAGTTACACGCAGGCTTTGGAGGAGCAGGAGGGAGAATGGGTATTATAAAAGTAATAAATGATATTTTACAAACTGATTTAAAGTAATTACCCTGTTCTTTTATCAAGAAATTATGAAACTAATACAACATTGAAACCTATTTTACCGAATATTGGTTACTGTGTCCTGGTGAGCAAATTTAAAATAATAAACCTTATCCCTATCTCTCTGTTTTTCCACTTTTTACTATAACTAATGATATAATGTTTTTAAATTACTAGTGGTAGTGGGGTATTAGGGCATGCTTGCAAATGAAGATTTTTTTGAACGTAAGAAATATCAAATAGGAGTTTCATTGAGTGAAGTCCAGAAGCAAGCAGTTCTTCAGACTGAAGGTGCACTGCTTCTTTTGGCATCACCAGGGTCAGGTAAGACGACAACCATTATCATGCGGATTGGCTACCTCATCGTAGAGAAGGGGATCGTTCCTTCTCGAATTAAGGCAGTTACATTCGGTCGTGTATCAGCAAGTGATATGAAGGAGCGGTTCAAACGTTTTTTTCCTGATCTTCAGCCTGTTGATTTCTCAACAATTCATAGTTTAGCATTTGAAGTTGTTAAAGAGTATTTCCAAAAAACGAGGACAGACTTCCAATTCATTGAGGGAAATTTGGATATGGAGGAGCAGGAGGTAATCGACTCAGATAATTTTCCGCGACACAAGAAAATCATATTGCGGAGGTTGTTTAAATTAATTGTTGGTGAAAAAATTACCGACGATCAAATGGACGAGTTGACCACCTATATCAGTTTCATAAAAAATAAAATGATCCCACAAGAAAAGTGGTCGTTCGTTAAGGTAGAGGTTCCCAAAGCCGAGCAGATCCTACAAGAATATGAAGCATTTAAGAAGACGGGAAATCGAATGTTACTGGTTGATTACGACGATATGCTAACGATAGGAGAGCAGGTTCTAGAGAGTGATAGGGAACTGCGTCAGAAGTATCAAAAGAGGTATGATTACGTCCTTACGGACGAGAGCCAAGATACCTCTTTGGTTCAACATAAAATTATCGAAAAATT
The DNA here is from genome assembly GCF_059692155.1 of Paenibacillus sp. JT22N1. Lineage (NCBI taxonomy): Bacteria > Bacillati > Bacillota > Bacilli > Caryophanales > Paenibacillaceae > Paenibacillus > Paenibacillus sp. JT22N1. Next base: position 4,305 of record NZ_JCAUAW010000035.1, on the reverse strand, counting down.
GGTTCGAGAACATGGGAATCTTTGTGTTGTCGCCGATGACGACCAGTCGATTTATTCCTGGCGGGGTGCAGAGCCATCTTATTTACTTAACTTTAAGCAAGCATACCCTCAAGCACTTGACTTGTTCATGGAGCAAAACTATAGGTCATCCATGGAAATTGTAAATGTAAGCAATCAATTCATTAAGCGAAATAAAAATAGATATGAAAAGAACATGTTTACCAAAAACCCACCACATAGACCTATTAAAATCAAGAGTTTTGCTGATTATCAATATCAGGCGAGATACTTGGTACAAGAGATAAAAAAAGCAGAAAATCTTAGAGATGTAGCGATTCTCTACCGTAACAATTCGTCCTCTATTAGCTTGATTAATGAATTTGATCGAGCTGAGATTCCTTTTTATATGAAAGATGCAGATAATCGTTTTTTTTCTCATTGGATAGTGAAAGATATACTTAACTTTATGCGTATGTCCTTTACTGATAAGCGTCTTGATATTCTGGAAAGTATTCGAACAAAACTTAACGTATTTATTTCCAAACAGCATATAGAAATATTAAGTGAAATTGAAAATAACGAATCTGTCTTCGACAATTTGCTAAATCACATTGAATTTCCGGGAATTCAACGAAAACAAATTTTGGATTATAAAACGAAATTTCGGCAAATGAGAGGCATTCCGCCGCTGGATGCAATTCGAGTGATTCGAAACCAAATGGGCTATGAAAAGAAGATTGAAAAAATGTGTGAGCAACTTGGATTTAGCAAGGAATATTTGATCGGTATCCTAAATACTCTCGAAGAGATTGCAAATACTTTGAATACGATGGAGCATTTTGCGAATCGGTTACATCATCTAGAATCTATTATGAAAAACTCGAAATCGAATAAAGATCAAAATGTAGTGACATTCTCTACCTTACATAGCTCAAAGGGATTGGAGTTTAAGCGAGTCTATATGATTGACTTGATAGATGGCATCCTACCTTCGAACGATGACGTCCAGAAAGGTGCTGGAGGAGACCAGGCGTTCATAGAAGAAGCCGCTCGATTATTTTATGTCGGGATGACTAGAGCGGAAAAAGACCTGGAGTTAATCACGTACAGGATGCGGGACGGTGAGAAAGTAGTAGAATCCCAGTTTGTCTCCGAAATTCGTGGAATATTAAATCCACCAAAACCAGAACCAAAGGAAGTATCACCAACGGATAAAGGTGAACAGAAATCAGAGAAACCGATAGCACATTTTAATCCAAAAGCTATTAGGGATAAAAAAGATTTAAGAATAGGAGAGTTCGTTAAACATCGTGTGTTTGGTCACGGGAAAATCTTAAAAGTAAATGCTGAAAGCATCTACATTGGGTTTCAAACAGGTGTAAAAGTCCTGCTCATTCAGACAATTATAGAAATGGGGGCCATAGAGCCAGCAGACTTTATCGAGCAACAATTATTTTTTTAAGATTTTTTGGTTAGTATTAATGAAACGGTTTAGTAGTAGAGGGATAAAAGACGAAAAAAAAGACTTGGAAAAATATAAGACCAGCAATGAGTTAGCCCCTCAATACTGGTCTATTACTTGATTATGCTAGGTATTCTAAAAGAGCTAGCTCCAACTGTTCAAATGTTTCAAGTTGCTCAGCAAGAAGCCAGATCTCGTCGAATTGTCTTATCCCATATTTCAACACGTAAGTATGCCATAATCTTACTTGTTCCTTTTGGGTCATTCCAAGTTTGTGATATAGTTTACTTTTTAATTCAGTATAGGATAATGTACTATTTTGAAGAGAAGATTCTGGTGTGGGACCGCTTCTAATGGTCGTTGCAAGTATACTTTGGTTTGAATCAACCTCTTGCTGATACTCTGCAGTGGTGTTTCTTTGATTAAATTCCTCATGAAATCTTTGGCGGTCTGTTATCTCTTGTTTAGGGTCACTTAATGCAAGTTTTCCATCAAAAGAAAGAGCTGTAGATATGCTCATTCTATATCCTTCGCTTAGAGCAAAAGCACGAAAAGGAAATTGATTCTCATCGATTATAAATCGATGAACGGAAAAATCAATGCCTTGTTGGGTCGAGTACACGTAGTATAGACTACGAGTGTCCAATGAAATGCCTCTATTTTTACTCCAGAAACCAAAAGTTCGGAAAAGTTCAAATGCGTCATCACTGAGTCCTATTAAGAATTCATCCCATTTTAGATCCTCTGTTGATTTTACTGCAAGGTCTATTTCAGATTCCCATAAATGGATAACGTGATTCTCAATATCTAAAGAAAGTTCAGGTTCTTCTATGAACCAAATTGTTTGTAGGTTGTGCTCCCTAAAGTAGTCGTTTCTTTTCTTTATTTGTTTTGAAAGTTTGTTGTCTCTTGATCGATCGACATTAGTTAAAATGGAGATAGCCAATTCTTTGCCTTGATTTTTTAGAATAATATCTGGGAATTGGGACCACTTCTCTTTAGCTTTAGCAATATAACCATACTCGACCTGAAGTTCGGGGCGGATCTTTTCTTGGTTTTTTAGAACTTCATGTATGATCTCTCGAATTACCGAATGATTTTTAGACTCACGTTTTACTTGCGTCTTATATGCTTCAGATGATTCCGTAAGTAGACACGATTTCCCAGAACTGTGTGAGAAAAAGACACCACGAATAACGCCAGCTTTGACAATTAAGCTCTCATCGCAGTGAGGACAATTAAATGCACCTTTATCAGCTCTTTTTTTTAGGCTATCAATTTCTTTATTACGATCTATGCTTAGTAATTGAAGATGCTGTTCTATATTGAAGAGCTTCCCCTCATAAATAGCGTGATACATGAAAACACCTCAAATGTATTTCATAATATAAAAAAGGGTAATATACGAGAATCGTATAGAAAAAGAAATAGTAGGAGCGATGACAACGATATGTATACGTTTCAACTTTAGGTGAAAAATAAATCATCCTTGCAGTTAGAAGATACTATTTGCCTTCATTACGTAAGAGTACGGATTGTTCCTCAATGATGACTGTTTCTCTATATTATAAAGAACATTATTTGCGATAAGGGATATTCCAGATGCAGTAAATATTGCTTGTGGAACTGAGAGTCCAAACATTGTTGACATAAACGATGTAGCACCAAAAGATAGCAAAGATACTTTTAGGGTTGATTCTACAGCCCATTTAATACCACTTTGATCCAAGGCTCTTTTTTGTATATTAATTGCTGGTTGTACCTCATTAATATAGACATCACTTATGTGTTGACGTAAATGATTTAAGGGCATATCGTTGTTAACTGACTTTGTTAGTTCTTCAACTTTCTGCCGAAAAAGTCCAAGCTCATCAGCATGATTTTTTCTGAATTCGATGATTTTACTGACATCTGTGTCTGGGGAAACCTTTACAGACTCTATTATTAAATCTGCTAAAACTCCTTGAGCAAGCTGTTTAGAGACGTATTCAGGTCGTTCATTATAACTATATTTATCTCTATTTCTATCTATTGCATTTAAGGCTCTTGCACGATGTATATTCATTCTTTGTTTCATCACTTTTACTTTAGCGTCTAATTTAACCGAAGTAGCAAGCTGATCGTTTAATGTTTCTTCGCAGAGCAAACCAAGACCTAAAGATTCAGAGATCTTTGTAGCTAACAGTGTCATATAATAATTCGAAAATCTGCGGTCTACAGGAATAAAACCATCTTTAGTGCGTTGAAACCTTGCTTTATCTTGAAGAGCATAAGGTAATTTTTCAGGATGTATTCTTACCAAATCTTCAAAATCATAGGGTAATTTTTCGGCATGAATAACATCCGTTTCAGTTATTTGATCAGTTAGCAATAACCTAGATCCTTCATCGGAATTAAGATACTCCATGACTTGCTTTTTTAAAGAGCGAATTTCTTTAGAGGAAGAATCAACAAAATGTGGAATTAAAATCCCTTCGTTATATAAATAGTTTGAGGTCTTAGTTGTATATGGATCAGAGATCGAATAGGGGACAATTGTTTGTATCGAGTCCCAATATAAAAGAGAGTTCTTTAACCAGCTCTCATCTTGGATTTCAATCCAAGGGTAATATAATGCTCTTGTAAATGCCATATTAATCCCCCCGTAAAACATATAAGCAAATAATAACATGACATTACAATTATTAACAGTATACTTGCGTGTAGCTATGCCTGTCCCCTTAACCCTACTATGTAGCAAACAAATAAACCTTTGATATAACAAACAAACTCCTGACAAAATCGCAATAAAGCCTTGATAAGCCAGGAAAATGCCAGAAATAGAACGCCAGAATCGAGCCACA